>NZ_AJXU01000027.1 GCF_000264315.1 Rhodanobacter fulvus Jip2 | reverse complement strand
CTTTTCTTATTCCAGCGTGACAGCCGCGAAAGCGGCCTTTTCTTATTCCCGCATGGCGGCCGCGAAAGCGGCCTTTTCTTTTTCTGGCCTGGTACCGATGGCGACGAACCGATGTGGCCAGATACGCACTCGGACTAGATACGCGCTCAGATATAACGGACGCTGATGATCTCGTAATGCTTCACGCCGTTGGGTGCCGTGAACTCGATGCTGTCGCCGGCACTGTGACCGATCAGCGCGCGCGCGATCGGTGACGACACGGCAATCATCTGGCGTTTGATGTCCGCCTCCAGGTCGCCCACGATCTGATACGTCACCGTCGTACCGGCATCCTCGTCTTCCAGCTCGACGGTGGCACCGAAAACCACTCGCTCGCCGGGCTTGAGCTGCGCCACGTCGATGACCTCCGCGTTCGACAGCAGGCCCTCCAACTGGCCGATGCGGCCCTCGGTAAAGCTCTGCTGCTCGCGGGCGGCGTGATACTCGGCGTTTTCCTTCAGGTCGCCGTGCGCGCGCGCCTCGGCGATCGCCGCGATGATCCGCGGGCGATCGACGAACTTCAGTTGCTCGAGCTCGGTGCGCAAACGTTCCGAGCCCGCTTTGGTGATCGGTGGGCGACTCATCTGGTCAGCTCCCTATGCAGTTCCTGCAGGCTGTGCACTTCGCCATCGCTGTGGAAATCCAGCGAGTGGACCAATGCGCGTGCGCCTGCCACGGTGGTGGAGTACGTAACGCGGCGCTGCAGCGCCTCACGGCGGATCGAGAACGAATCGGCGATGGCCTGCTTGCCCTCGGTGGTATTGACGATATAGACGATCTCGCCGTTCTTGATCAAGTCCACGATGTGCGGGCGTCCTTCGAGCACCTTGTTGATGCGCTCGCAAACCACGCCGTGTTCGGCCAGGTAGCTGGCGGTGCCGGACGTGGCCACCAGGGTAAACCCGCGCGCCAGCACTTCCTTGGCGACCGGCAGCAGGCGCTCCTTGTCGGCATCACGCACCGACACGAACACCTTGCCGCGCGGCGGCGTGCGGATGCCGGCAGCCTCGTGACCACGCGCGAACGCGGCGCCAAAGCTGCGGCCCACGCCCATCACTTCACCGGTGGAGCGCATTTCGGGACCGAGGATCGGATCGACGTTCTGGAACTTCAGGAACGGGAAGATGGCCTCCTTCACCGAGTAGTACGACGGGATGACCTCGCGCGTGGCGCCCAGTTCGGCCAATGTGCGGCCGGCCATCACGCGGGCGGCGATCTTGGCCAGCGGCACGCCGGTGGCCTTGGATACGAACGGCACGGTGCGCGAAGCGCGGGGGTTCACTTCCAGGATGTAGACCGTGTCGCCCTGGATCGCGAACTGGGTGTTCATCAGGCCGACGACCTTCAGCTCGCGCGCCATCGCCGCGGCCTGGCGGCGCAGCTCATCCTGCAACGACGCCGACAGCGAGTACGGCGGCAGCGAGCAGGAGGAATCGCCCGAATGCACGCCGGCCTCCTCGATGTGCTCCATGATGCCGCCGATCAGCACCTGGCCGGTGGCGTCGGCGATCACGTCGACATCCACCTCCACCGCGTGATCGAGGAAGCGATCCAGCAGCACGGGCGAATCGTTGGATACCTTCACCGCGTCGCGGATGTAGCGCGACAGGTCGGCGTCGTCGTGCACCACTTCCATCGCGCGGCCACCCAGCACGTAGCTCGGGCGCACCACCAGCGGGTAGCCGATCTCGCGCGCCAGCGCCAGCGCCTCGTCCGCGTTGCGGGCGGTGCGATTGGACGGCTGTTTCAGGCCGATCTTCTCGATCATCTTCTGGAACCGCTCGCGGTCCTCGGCCAGGTCGATGCTGTCGGGGCTGGTGCCGATGATCGGCACGCCGGCTGCTTCCAGTGCGCGCGCCAGCTTCAGCGGGGTTTGCCCGCCGTACTGCACGATCACGCCCTTGGGCTTTTCCAGCTCCACGATTTCCAGCACGTCTTCCAGCGTCAGCGGCTCGAAGTACAGCCGATCGGACGTGTCGTAATCGGTGGACACGGTTTCCGGGTTGCAGTTGACCATGATGGTTTCATAGCCATCCTCGCGCAGCGCCAGCGAGGCATGCACGCAGCAATAGTCGAACTCGATGCCCTGGCCGATGCGGTTCGGGCCGCCGCCGAGCACGATGATCTTTTCGCGATTGGTCGGCTCGGCCTCGCATTCTTCCTCGTAGGTCGAATACATGTAGGCGGTGCTGGTGGCGAACTCGGCCGCGCAGGAATCCACCCGCTTGTAGACCGGGCGCACGCCCAGCGTGTGGCGCAGATGCCGCAAGGCGGCCTCGTCGGAGCCGAGCAGTTCGGCCAGCCGCGCGTCGGAAAAACCGAGCCGCTTCAGTTCGCGCAGCCGCGGCGCGTCCAGCGCGGTGACGCCCTGAGTCGCGACCTCGCCCTCGGTCAGCACGATGTCCTCGAACGCGGCCAGGAACCATGGGTCGACCCGGCTGAGGTTGAATACTTCTTCCAGCGACAAGCCGGCACGGAACGCGTCCGCCAGATGGAACACGCGGTCGGGTCGCGGTTCGCGCAATTCGCGCTTCAGCGTGGCCAGGCCGTCTTCGGTGCTGATATCCAGCCCGGTCGGGTTGAGTCCGGTCTTGCCGATTTCCAGCCCGCGCAACGCTTTCTGCAGCGACTCGTGGAAGGTACGGCCGATCGCCATCACCTCGCCCACCGACTTCATCTGGGTGGTGAGTCGGGCATCCGCCGACGGGAATTTCTCGAACGCAAAACGCGGAATCTTGGTGACCACGTAGTCGATGGTCGGTTCGAACGAGGCTGGCGTCAGGCCGCCGGTGATGTCGTTCTTCAGCTCATCGAGCGTATAGCCCACGGCCAGTTTCGCGGCGATCTTGGCGATCGGGAAACCGGTGGCCTTGGACGCCAGCGCGGACGAACGCGACACGCGCGGGTTCATCTCGATCACCACCACGCGGCCGGTATCGGGGTTGATGCCGAACTGCACGTTGGAGCCGCCGGTATCCACGCCGATCTTGCGCAGCACGGCGATGGATGCATCGCGCAACCGCTGGTATTCCTTGTCGGTAAGCGTCTGCGCCGGTGCCACGGTGATCGAGTCGCCGGTGTGCACGCCCATCGGGTCGAGGTTCTCGATGGCGCAGATGATGATGCAGTTGTCCGCGGTGTCGCGGACTACTTCCATCTCGAATTCCTTCCAGCCCAGCAGGGATTCGTCGATCAGCACTTCGTTCGTGGGCGAAAGCTCCAGGCCACGCTTGACGATGAGCTCGAACTCTTCCTTGTTGTAGGCAATGCCGCCGCCGGAACCGCCCAGCGTGAAGCTGGGACGGATGATGGCCGGAAAGCCCAGGTCAGCCTGGATCTCCAGCGCATGCTCGAAACTCTTGGCCACGCCGGAGCGCGGGCTTTCCAGCCCGATGTCGGTCATCGCCTGCTTGAACAGCTCACGGTCCTCCGCCATGCGGATGGCATCGCGACGCGCGCCGATCAGCTCGACCTTGTACTTCTCCAACACGCCGTGATCGGCCAGATCGAGCGCGCAATTGAGGGCCGTCTGGCCACCCATCGTGGGCAGCACCGCGTCGGGGCGCTCCTTGGCGATGATGTGCTCCACCGTCTGCCAGTTGATCGGCTCGATGTAGACCGCGTCGGCGGTTTCCGGGTCGGTCATGATGGTGGCGGGGTTGGAGTTCACCAGGATGACCCGGAAACCTTCCTCCTTCAGCGCCTTGCATGCCTGCGCGCCAGAGTAGTCGAACTCGCAGGCCTGGCCGATCACGATCGGGCCGGCGCCAATGACGAGGATGCTCTTGAGATCGGTACGCTTGGCCATCAGCGGGCCTCCTCCATCAGTGCGGCAAACCGCTTGAACAAATAGCCGACGTCCAGCGGGCCGGGGCTCGCCTCCGGATGGCCCTGGAAACAGAACGCGGGACGATCGGTCAGCGCAAAGCCCTGCAGCGAACCGTCGAACAGCGATGTATGGGTGACGCGGGTGTTCGCCGGCAGCGTGGCCGGATCAACGGCGAAGCCGTGGTTCTGCGAGGTGATCAGCACGCGACCGTCGTCCAGATCCTTCACCGGATGATTGGCGCCGTGATGACCGAACTTCATCTTCACGGTGCGCGCACCCAGCGCCAGGCCCATCAACTGATGGCCGAGGCAGATGCCGAACAGGGGAATCTTCGCCTCCAGGAACGTGCGCGTCGCCTCGATGGCGTAATCGCATGCAGCCGGATCGCCGGGGCCGTTGGAGAGAAACACGCCGTCGGGCTTCATCGCCAGCACATCGGCGGCCGGCGTCTGCGCCGGCACCACGGTCACCTCACAGCCTTGCTCGGCCAGCAGGCGCAGGATGTTGAGCTTGGTGCCGAAGTCGTAGGCGACGACCTTGAAGCGCTTGGCCGGCTGGTTGAAGGCGGTGCGATCGAGGTCGTAAATGCCCTCGTTCCACACATACGATTCACGCGTGCTCACCACCTTGGCCAGGTCCATGCCGTTCAGGCCGGCAAACCCGCGCGCGCTGGCCAGTGCCGCCTCCGCGTCGATCTGTTCGCCCGCCACGATGCAACCGGACAGTGCGCCCTTGACGCGCAGGATGCGGGTGAGACGGCGCGTGTCGATGCCGGCAATGGCCACGACGTCGTGGCGCTTCAGGTAATCGGACAAGCTTTCGGTACAGCGCCAGTTACTGGCGCGACGCGGCACGTCGCGCACGATCAAGCCGGCCGCTTGCACCTTGCGGGATTCGGCGTCTTCGGCATTCACGCCGGTGTTGCCCACATGCGGGTAGGTCAGGGTGACCATTTGCCGCGCATAGGAGGGATCGGTGAGGATCTCCTGGTAACCCGTCATCGCCGTGTTGAACACCACTTCGCCAACGGTTTCACCGTTGGTGCCGGCGGCATGACCATGAAACAGGCTGCCGTCTTCGAGGGCAAGCAGAGCGGGAATGGGCATACGGTATCCGCCTTTTAGATGCAGCAAAGTCCGCAAGCCGCGGGGGTGCTGGCTTGTGAACAGTGGAAAGAAAGGTATTGGGGCGGCTGGAAATGATAGGTGGCGACAGGGGGTTCTGTCCACCTTACGACGCATGAATGACTCGCCATCCACGTCTTCGGCATGGCCGTGATCGCAGGTACACTTGCCGCGATTACATGGAGTTGAATGACGTATGCACACCGCTGTCCTGCTTGATCCCGCGCGTCTTGATCGCCCGGACACCACGGTGCATCTGCAGCCATTCCCCTTCCTGCTGGCCCATGGCCAGCTGCCGGACGAAGCCCGCGGGGAACTGGAGCGCGATTTTCCACGCTACCCCAGCGCGGGTTTCTTTCCCTACGACCCGGGTGACTGCGGGCCGTCCGTCAATGCGCTGGTGGAGCACATGACGGCCCCCTCTTTCGCCAGTGTCGTCGGTCGCCGACTGGGCATCGACGGGCTGGAGCACTACCCGACCCTGGTGACAGTTTGCCGGCTGCTGAACAAGCGCCACGGCACCATCCATACCGACAGCCGCTCGAAAGTGGTCACGGCGCTGCTTTATCTCAACCACAGCTGGCCCGATACCAGCAACGGCTGCCTGCGGTTCCTGCACAAGATCGACGACATCGACGCGATGGTGGCACCGGAGTTGCCGCCGCTGTACGGCGAATTCGCCGCGTTCAAGCGCTGCGACAATTCATTCCACGGCCACCTGCCCTATGAAGGCGAGCGCCGGGTGATCCAGGTTTCCTGGCTTACCAGCGAAGAGGAAAAGCAGCGCAAGACGCGGCGCGGAAAGTTCTCCCGCATGTTCAAGAAAATTTTCGGGGAACTCGATACGCGCCTCGGCGCCGGACGCGATCGCAACGCCTCGCATCCGGATTGAGCACCGCCGGCCTCATGCGCTGGCGAAATGCCAGGCCACGTACGCAGCGAATACGCCATAAAGCAGCCCCACCGGCCATAGCCAGCGGGCATCCACCCCGCCGCGACGGAACAGCCACCACAGGTAGATGATCGCAACGGCCGTCAGCGCGCCAGACACCATCAGCGGTGTATCGAAAAGCCAGGGCGTCGCAAATATCGCCAGCGCGCTGGGGATGGTGGCCTGGATCATCATGGCGCCGGAAATATTCGCCAACGCCAGGCGCTCCTTGCCCTGGCGCACCCAGATCAGCGCATTAACGGTTTCCGGCAATTCGGTCGCCACCGGACTCAGCACCAGCGCCACGAGATGCGGCGGCAGGCCGAACGCCGCGCCGATCGATTCCAGCTGGCTGACAAACACGCGCGCCGCCGCCGCAATCACCACCAGCGCCGCCACCGTCTGCGCCACCACCCAGCGCAGGGCCGGCTCGGCGTGGTGCGGGCGGAATTTCAGGGGTTCGAGGGATTCGTCTTCCGGGGCGCTGTCTTCGCTGCGCACTTCCCGCCATACGTACAACGCGTAGGCCACCAGAAACAGCACGCCGAGCGCCGGCTTGAAGGCGAACGCCACCAAACCCAGGCCAACCTTGACCACGAAGATCGCCAGAAACCATGACTGGTCGCGCGCCAGGCGTTGATGGTCGACCCGGATGATCCGGTCAGTCCGCCGCAACCGGTGCCGGTTGCACCACAACGCCACGCCAACGACGGCATAGGCGATCGTGGCCAGCACCAGCGGCCCGCCCATGGCGGCGCCGACGCCGATATCACGCGCCGATGGCGTCTTGCCGAATATCACGGCGACGAACGTGACCGCACTTTCCGGCAACGCGGTACCGAAGGCCGCCAGCACCGTGCCGGTGGCCGTCGCACTCAGGTCAAGCTTGCGCCCGAACCATTCCACGCCGTTGACGAAGTATTCGCAGGCCAGATAGATGGCCAGCGCTGATCCGAAAAACAGCACACAGGTAAGCAGCATGGGTACCAACGAAAAGCCGGGCGAGCGGAATACCGATGGCGCAACGACACCGCTCGCCCGGCCGGGTGAGCATGTCGATGGCCAAAGGTCTCGCCGGGCAACACCGGCGCCTGACGACGTCGGTGGCTGTTCGCACCATGGCGCCGGAGAACACGGCGACCAAGTCTGTTGATGCGAACGCCTCAGGGGGAACGAGGCTGGCTACTCCCCAATGACAACGCGCGCATGCTAGCGGTAGCGGCCGGAAGCCACAAGCCACCGCATGTCACAGCGCGCTCACTCGTGATGCGCAGATACCTGGCGCGGCGTAGCGATCACGTCGTCGATCCGCCAATGGCCCGCCGGACGGCTGCTCAGCCAATGCGCGGCCTGCAACGCACCGCGCGCAAAAATCGAACGGTCCGTGGCGCGATGGCCCAGCTCCACCCGCTCGCCCTGGCCGATCAGCAAGGCCGTGTGTTCACCCACGATGTCGCCGCCACGCACCACCGCAAAACCGATGCTGCCTTCGGCGCGCGGACCGGTCTGGCCTTCGCGGCTGTAGACGGCGGCGTGGTCGAGCGTGGTCTTGCGCGCTTCGGCGGCAGCGTGGCCCAGCGCCAACGCGGTGCCCGAAGGCGCGTCCTGCTTGCGGTTGTGGTGGGCTTCCACAATCTCCAGGTCCCAGCCCGGCAACGCCGCGGCGGCATTGCGCAACAAGCGTGTCAGTACCGCCACCCCCAGGCTGAAATTGGCGGCGCGCAGCAACGCGATGCGCTGGCCGGCCTGGTCCAGCCGCGCCTCCATGGCCGCGTCGAGACCGGTGGTGCCGCTGACCAGGGCGATGCCATGAGCCAGGCAATGGGTGAGCGCGCCCTCCAGCGCGGCCGGCCCGCTGAAGTCGATCACCACGTCCAGCGCCGGTGCGCCGGACCAGTCGTGCGCAAAGCGCAGCGCGGCGCCGTGATGGATCGGCTGCCCGTCATCCACTGAGCCGGGTGCCACCACCGCATGCACCAGTTCGAACCGCGGATCATCGCGAAGCAGCGCGAGCAGCGCACTGCCCATGCGGCCGGAAGCGCCGTTGATGGCGAGGCGGATCGGTGGCGTCGTCATGGCGAACGTCCTTGGCATGAATGGGATGGGATGAGGCGCAACACGGCGCCGTTGCGGTGAACGCGACTACGAGGTAACCCGCGACCAGAACTGACGCACGCCGTCGACCCAGGTCTTGGCGCGGGGCATGTGCTTCTCGCCATCGCCGTCGTCGAAGCTGGCCTCCAACTGCTCCAGCAGCTCACGCTGCTGGCGCGTCAAACGTATCGGCGTCTCGACGACGACCTTGCAGATGAGATCGCCATGGCGGCCGCTGCGCACGGATTTGACCCCGCGGCCACGCAGGCGGAATTCCTGCCCGGTCTGTGTTTCGGGCGGAATGCTGATCGGCACTTCGCCTTCCAGTGTGGGTACGGGCAGCTCGGCGCCCAGCGCCGCATGCGAGAACCGGATCGGCAATTCGCAATACAGGTCGTTGCCGTCGCGCTGGAAAATGGCGTGCTCGCGCACGTGTACTTCCACGTACAGGTCGCCGGCGGCAGCGCCGGCGGGGCCGGCTTCGCCCTGCCCGGTGAGGCGGATGCGATCGCCGTTGTCGACGCCCGCCGGGATTTGCACCGACAACGTGCGGGTCTCTTCCAGGCGGCCCTCGCCATGGCAGCGCTTGCACGGCTTTTCGATCGCCTGGCCGGTGCCGCCGCAATGCGGGCACGCCTGCTGGATCGAGAAGATGCCGTTCTGCATGCGTACCCTGCCGTGGCCGCGACAGGTCTTGCACTGGCTGACCTTGCCGTCTTCCGACCCCGTGCCATTGCAGTGGTGGCAGTTGACCTGGGTGGGCACCTCGATCTTGCGGTTCACGCCGAAGACGGCTTCCTCCAGGTCGAGCTCCATGATGTAGCGCAGATCCGAGCCGCGCCGCGGGCGGCCACGGCCGCCACCACCGAAGATGTCGCCGAAGATGTCCCCGAAAATATCGCCCACGTCGCCGAAGCCGGCACCGCCGCGACCGCCCATGCCACCCTCGAAGGCCGCATGGCCGTGCTGGTCGTACATCGCCCGTTTCTGTGCGTCCGACAGCACTTCGTAGGCCTCCTTGGCCTCCTTGAATTTCTCCTGTGCCGACGGATCATCCGGACAGCGGTCCGGGTGGTACTTCATCGCCAGGCGACGAAAGGATTTCTTCAGATCGCCTTCGGCGACCGTGCGCTCGACACCCAGGACCTCGTAGTAATCACGCTTGCTCATTCATCTACCCACAACCTGTTGACCTTGCGATGGCCCGCCCACCGCGGACCATGTCCCTCTCAGCAAACAGCCCGCACCGCGGGAATTCCTGCGGCGCGGGCTGCGTCAATCGGCGGCGCCGACTAGCTGACGATCACTTCTTCTCGTCGTCCTTGACCTCGGTGAACTCGGCATCCACCACGTCGTCGGGCTGGGCGGAACCACCGCCCGGAGCCGTCTGGGCGCCATCGTCGGCCGCACCGCCACCCTGCGCGGCGGCCTGCAGCGCCTGCGACGCCTGCTCCAGCTTCTCGATCTTCGATTCGATCGCGGCCTTGTCGTCACCGTCCTTGGCCTTCTCCAGATCGGACAGCGCACCCTCGATGCTGCTGAGCTGATCCGCCGGCACCTTGCCGCCATGCTCTTTCAGCGCACTGCGGGTGGCGTGCACCAGTTGATCGGCCTTGTTGCGGGTGGCGACCAGCTCGTGGAACTTGCGGTCCTCTTCCTTGTTGGCCTCGGCGTCGGCGACCATCCGCGCGACCTCTTCATCGGACAAGCCGGAGCCGGCCTTGATCTCGATCTTCTGTTCCTTGCCGGTTTTCTTGTCCTTGGCCGACACATGCAGGATGCCGTTGGCATCGATGTCGAACGTGACCTCGATCTGCGGCATGCCGCGCGGTGCGGGGTCGATGCCCTGCAGGTCGAACTTGCCCAGCGACTTGTTGGCGTTGGCGCGCTCGCGCTCGCCCTGCAGCACATGCACGGTCACGGCGGTCTGGTTGTCGTCGGCGGTGGAGAAGGTCTGCGAGGCCTTGGTCGGCACCGTGGTGTTCTTCTCGATCAGCTTGGTCATCACGCCGCCCATCGTCTCGATGCCGAGCGACAGCGGGGTCACGTCCAGCAGCAGCACGTCCTTGACGGTGCCGCCCAGCACGCCGCCCTGGATCGCCGCGCCCACGGCGACGGCCTCGTCCGGGTTGACGTCCTTGCGCGGGTCCTTGCCGAAGAAATCCTTCACCGCCTCCTGCACCTTCGGCATGCGGGTCTGGCCACCGACCAGGATCACGTCGTTGATGTCGGACACGCGCAGGCCGGCGTCGTTCAACGCGGTACGGCACGGCTCGATGGTGCGCTTGACCAGCTCCTCCACCAGCGACTCCAGCTTGGCGCGGGTCAGCTTGATGTTCAGATGCTTCGGGCCGGAGGCATCGGCGGTGACGTACGGCAGGTTGACGTCGGTCTGGTGGTTGGAGGACAGCTCGATCTTGGCGCGCTCGGCCGCATCCTTCAGGCGCTGCAGCGCCAGCGGATCCTTGCGCAGGTCGATGCCCTGCTCCTTGTTGAATTCGTCGACGAGGTAGTCGATGACGCGCATGTCGAAGTCTTCGCCACCCAGGAAGGTGTCGCCGTTGGTGGCCAGCACTTCGAACTGCTTCTCGCCGTCGACTTCGGCGATCTCGATGATCGACACGTCGAAGGTACCGCCGCCCAGGTCGTACACGGCGATCTTGCGGTCGCCGCCGGTCTTGTCCAGACCGTAAGCCAGCGCGGCCGCGGTGGGTTCGTTGATGATGCGCTTTACTTCGAGGCCGGCGATCTTGCCGGCATCCTTGGTGGCCTGGCGCTGGCTGTCGTTGAAGTACGCCGGCACCGTGATCACCGCCTCGGTAATCGTCTCGCCGAGATAATCCTCGGCGGTCTTCTTCATCTTCATCAGCACTTTGGCGGCGATTTCCTGCGGCGCCATTTTCTTGCCGTCGGACGTCTGCACCCAGGCGTCGCCATTGTCGTGGGCCAAGATGCCGTACGGCACGACGTGCAGGTCTTTCTGCACTTCCGCGTCGGTGAACTTGCGGCCGATCAGGCGCTTCACCGCGTAGAAGGTGTTTTTCGGGTTGGTGACGCTCTGGCGCTTGGCCGAGGCACCCACGAGCACTTCGCCGTCCTTGGTGAAAGCGACGATCGATGGCGTGGTGCGGTCACCTTCCGAGTTTTCGATGACTTTGGCGGTGCCGCCGTCCATGACAGACACACACGAATTGGTGGTGCCCAAGTCGATACCGATGATCTTGCCCATAACTACGCTCCAAATTTTTCGGCGGTCCGCCGCGACTGGTTTTCAGAATGGGGTTGCAGCCTGCCGATTCAATGGCGGCTGCATTCCCGGATGTGGGGTGTTGACGATTGATCTGGCTGGTTATTCGCCCTTGGCCACGGCGACCAGCGCGGGCCGCAGCAGCCGGTCATTGAGCACATAACCCTTCTGCAGCACGCTCACCACGGTATTCGGCACCGCGCCCGGGGCGTCGACCATGCTGACGGCGTGGTGGCGCTCCGGGTCGAGCGTCTGGCCCAGTGGGTCGACTTGCACCAGGCCATTGTTCTCGGCGATCTTCAACAACGATTTCAACGTGAGGCTGATGCCTTCGCGCACCGACGCCACATCGCCGGTTTCCACCGCCAGGCCGCGCTCCAGGCCGTCGTAAACCGGCAGCAACTCATTCAGCAGTTTCTCATTGGCGAAACGGCGCGCCTGGTCCAGATCGCGCTGCATGCGACGGCGCTGGTTATCCAGCTCGGCATGATCGCGCAGGTTGGCTTCGCGCAATTCGGCATTGAGCGCCCGCTGCTCGCTCAATTGCAGTTTCAGCGTCTCGATCTCGAGATTGCCGGCCTCGATATCGGGATTTTCGCCCTGCGCGTCGTTGGGTGCGTGCGGGTCGTTGTTGTGCATTTAGGAAACTCCAAAGCCTTGGCCGTGGCCGGCGTGGCGGCCAGCCGTCAGTGAATTCGCGGAAAACTCCGTCCCGCAGCGGTTATAAGGTCGTGGCAGCGCGATTCAAGGCGTCACTGAGCAATCCGGCCGTGGCCTTTACCACCGGGATCACCCGTTCATACGCCATCCGGGTCGGGCCGATGACACCGACCGCCCCCAATACGCGCCCCTGCGCGCCGTAACTGGCGGTGACCACGCTGCACCCGTCCAGTGCGGAAAAACCGGATTCCTCGCCGATGAACAGCCGCACGCCCGGCGCGCGGGCGCACACTTCCATCAATTGCAGCAACTCGTTCTTCTGCTGGAACGCGTCGAACAGTTCGCGCAAGCGCTGCAGATCGGCGAGTTCGGAGTATGCCATCAGGTTGGTCTGGCCACTGACCAGCACGTCGTCGCCGCCCGCCTGTGGCGCGAAGGATGCGGCGGCCAATTCCACCGAACTGGCCAGCAGGCGGTTGAGCTCGCTGCTGGTCTCGCGCAATTCGATCAGCAGATGGGTGCGGATGTCGTCCAGCCGCAGGCCGGCGAACTGGCTGTTGAGGTAATTGGCCGCCTGCTCGAGCTCATGGCTGGCCAGCGGTTTGGCCAGCTGCACGATGCGGTTCTGCACCTGATTGTCGGTAAACACCAGGATCACCAGCACCCGCGCATCCGGCAACGGCACGAAATCGATGTGCCGCAGCGGGAAATCGGCCTGCCGCGGCACGCTGACCACGCCGGCGAAACGGGTCATCGCCGACAGCAGGGTCGACACGTTGCCGAGCAGGTCGCGCGTGGTGGTCGGCCCGGGCGGCAGTTCGCGCTGCAGGCGGATCATGTCCTCGTGCGGCAGCGGCTGCAGTTCGATCAGGCTGTCGACGAACAGGCGCAGTCCCCGCGGCGTCGGCACGCGGCCGGCCGAGGTATGCGGCGAGGCCACCAGCCCGGCGTCCTCCAGGTCAGCCATGATGTTGCGGATGGTCGCCGGGCTCACGTCCAGCCCGGACGACCGCGACAGCGTACGCGACCCCACCGGTTCGCCGTCGACGAGGTATTGCGCAATCAGCGTGCGCAGCAGCCGCCGCGCACGCGCATCGAGGTCGTGACCGTAAGGATTGATCATGTGCTGTTGCAGTCCCTGAGACCGCATAGAAATAAGGTCTGCGCCCGCGCATTGCAAGAATGGCCGGGCAAGCGACCCCAAGGGAGTCGTTTGCAGGCTGGCTCCCTTTACAATCGCCTGATCCCCCTACGGCTTGGCTTATGCTCACCTCGCTCTATGTCCGCCAGTTCGCTGTCGTCGAAAAAGCCGAGATCGCATTCGGCCCCGGCCTGACGGTGGTCAGTGGCGAGACTGGCGCCGGCAAGTCGCTGCTGGTCGACGCGTTGATGTTGCTGGCCGGTGCCCGCGCCGACAGCGGCATGGTTCGCGCCGGCAGTGATCGCGCGGAGCTGGCGGCGGAATTCGATCTGTCGTCACTGCCGCTGGCGCGCGAATGGCTGCAGCGCGAAGAACTGGACGAGGACGGTGTTTGCCAGCTGCGCCGCGTATTGCGCGCCGAGGGCAGCTCGCGGGCGTGGATCAATGGCCGCCCCGCCAACGCCCGGCAGCTGGGCGAGATTACGGAGTTGCTGGTCGAGATCCACGGCCAGCACGAGCATCAGGCGCTGCTTTCGCGCAACCACCAGATGGCCTTGCTCGATGCCTACGCCGGCCACGACGCACTGCTGGCGCAGGTGCGCGACCGGGCCATGCAGTGGCGCGAACTGGGTGCGCGCGTGCGCCGCCTCAGCGGCGGTGAAGACCGCGATCACCGCATCGAACTGCTGCGCCATGAAATCGGCGAACTGGAAAAGTGGGCCCTGCCCGCCGCCGCGCTGGCCGATCTCGAAACCAGCCACAAGCGGCTGGCCAATGCCGGCCGACTGGCCGAAGGCGCATCCGGCGTGGTGGACCTGCTCGATGGCGACGGCGAATTCGCGCTGCGCCGGGCGCTGGGCCGGGCCCAGGCGGAACTGGGCAAACTCGCCACCCTCGACGAACGGCTGACGCCGCTGCTGGAACTGCTCGACAACGCGGAGATCCAGCTGGGCGAGGCCGTCGACGGGTTGGGTCGCTACGCGCAGGACGTCGACCTGGACCCGGACCGCTACGCCGAAGTCGATACCCATATCGCCCGCCTGCACGAACTCTCGCGCAAGCACCGGCTGCCCGTGGCCGAGTTGCACGACAAGCTGGCCGCGATGCAGGCCGAACTGATCGAGCTCGAAGGCGCAGGCGATGCGCTGGACAAGCTCGATGCACAGCGCCACCAGTTGCAGCGCGAATACACCGAGGCCGCCGGACAGCTCAGCCGCTCGCGCGCCGACGCGGCCGTGCGACTTGGCCAGGAAGTGGGCTCACTGATGGGCGAACTGGGCATGGCTGGTGGCGTGCTGCGCATCGAACTGGAACCGGTCGCCAGCGTCGATCCGGACCCGCTGGGCCAGGAGCGCTGCGAGCTGCTGGTCAGCGCCAATCCCGGCCAGCCGCCGCGACCGCTGCGCAAGGTGGCCTCGGGCGGCGAACTGGCACGCATCAGCCTCGCCATCGAAGTAGCCACCCTGGGCAACGACGCCGTCGGCACCATGGTGTTCGACGAGGTCGACAGCGGCATCGGCGGCGCGGTTGCCGAGGTGGTCGGCCAGAAGCTGCGTGCACTGGGCGTGCAGCGACAGGTGTTGTGCGTTACCCACCTGCCGCAGGTGGCCGCTCAGGGTCATGCGCATTTGCGCGTCAGCAAGCGCAGCGAGGGCGACGCGACCTATACCCACATCGAGACGCTGGATGCCGCCGGCCGTCGCGATGAACTGGCCCGCATGCTGGGCGGCGTGGAGATTACCCGCGAAACGCGCGCTCATGCGAAGCAGATGCTGGAGCGGGGACAGGCGGTGGCGAAGTAGGTCCGCTGCGCCAGCGGCCGCAGGGGCCGCCCATCGTTCGCGCGAACACCGGCACCCCATTCAGCGCAATTGACTGTCCTTGCTGCCGCGGCGATTGAAGATGGCCGCGCTGGCGTGTTCCCGATCCTGGATTTCCTGGCAGGCCACGCACAGGCGAACTCCCGGCACGGCCTTGCGCCGGGCCTCGGGGATCTCCACGTCGCATTCCTCGCAGCGGATCAAGCCCGGGCCTGTGCGCAGCTGGCGGCGCGCACGCGACACGGCATCGTCGACCGTGGCATCGATCTGATCCTGCACTGCGCCATCGCCCGCCCAGCCAGTCGCCATGAGTACCTCTCCTGATCAGGGGTACCGAGCATAACCGCGCGCGGATGAATGCCGCGGCGATCGGGCGTGAACAAATCGGGTACGAACGAACGGGGTGTGAACAAATGGATGTTGGCGCCCTGCCGCAGCGATAGCGTTTTCACGATCGGTGCACGCCACCTTGCATCGTGACGGTCCAGGGTAACGTCCTGCGGCGCCCGACCCTCCGCGAGCAGCCGTCCGTTCCCCGACCGCATGGAGACCCGCATGAAACGTTTCGCCTTGTACGCCGCCGGCACCGCCTGCCTCTCGCTCGCCATGGCCGGCTGCGGGCGCGACCAGCCAGCTGCGACATCCGGCAGCACGCCCGCCTCCGCCGTGACCGCGCCCGCCACCGGCACCACGTCGTTGCAGGCGGATTCCAGCCACCCCGCATTGACGCGCGCCGACCAGGATTTCGTCGCCAAGGCGACCGGTGACAATGGCTTCCAGATCGCCATGGCGCGGCTTGCGCTGCAGAAATCGCAAACCTCCGCGGTGCGCGAACTGGCGCAGCGGATCACCACCGATCACACGCGGATGAACAACGAACTGGCCCGCATCGCCACGCGCCACAGCACGACCCACGAGTCCACGCCGGTACCCGTAAAACGCTCCGAGCAATTGCAGAACGACCTGGGCCGGCTCGACGGCGACGCCTTCGATCGCGCGTTTGCCGGCGCCATGGTGAACGACCACCACGACGCCATCGAGCTGTTCTCCAAAGAAGCCGACCAGGGCGAGAACGACGACCTGCGCGCCTTTGCGCGCAAGGAGCTGCCTGCGTTGCAGACCCACCTGGCCATGGCGCAGGCCTTGAACAAGCAGCCGCTGCCTGATGCAGGCAAGCAGGACAAGAACCGCTAACGGCGCCGAGGCCTTCGACACCTGGAACACGCCACGAATGCGACGGTGCCCGCTTGGCGCCCTACCACGGCGCGTCCGAATCGCCCCTTACGCAGGAGACACAAACATGCAGTCAACCACCACCACCGACCACGACGAGATCCGCCAATGGGTTGAGCAGCACGACGGTCAGCCTGCCTGCGTACGCGGCACCGGCTCCGAGCACGACATCGGTATCCTGCGCATCGATTTTCCCGGCGGAGCCGGCGAAGACGAGCTGAAGCATGTCAGCTGGGAACAGTGGTTCGAGAAATTCGATGCCACCGGCGTGGCGTTCCTGTACCAGAAGGAAAAGGCCAACGGCGACGACAGCACCTTCTTCAAGCTGGTGAACCCGGATAGCTGAGGCGCACCCGTCCCCGCGAACCGACCGGGCCGACCACCGTGGCCAGCCTGGTGCCGGGCATCGCTAGCGGACGCGGGCCGCGCTGCGGCGCTTCCATGCGTAGCTTGCGCCCAGCAGCAGAAACCACACCGGGCTCGCGAACAGCGCTTCGCGGGTGTCGGTCTGCAAGGTCAGCAACACGATGACGAAGCCGAAGAACGCCAGGCATACCCAGCACATCAGCACGCCGCCGGGCATCTTGTATTTCGACGCCTGATGCAGCTGCGGTCGCTTGCGCCGGTACGCGATGTAGGCGCACAGGATCAGCGACCACACGAACATGAAAAGCACCGCCGCCAGCGTGGTCACCAGCGTAAAGGCGGTGATCACGTCGGGGATCACGTAGACCAGCGTGGCGCCCAGCAACAGGCAGAAGCAGGAAAACAGCAGGCCCAGCGACGGCACCGCGGCGCGCGAAAGCCGCGCGAAAATGCCGGGTGCATGGTCTTCCTGCGCCAGGCCATAGAGCATGCGGCTGGTTGAGAAAATGCCGCTGTTGGCCGATGACGTGGCCGAGGTCAGCACCACGAAATTGATCAGGCTGGCAGCGGCGGGGATGCCGGCCAGCACGAACAACTCCACGAACGGGCTCTTGCCCGGCTCCACCAGGTGCCACGGCGTCACCACCATGATCGCCAGCAGCGCCATCACGTAGAAGATGATGATGCGCACGGGGATCGAGTTGATCGCCTTGGGCAGGTTGCGCTCGGGATCGGCCGTTTCGGCGGCGGTGGTGCCCACCAGCTCAATGCCCACGAAAGCGAACACCGCGATCTGGAACCCCGCGAAAAACCCGCCCAACCCTTTCGGGAAAACGCCGCCGTCATTCCACAGATTGGCCAGCGTTGCCTTGTTGCCGCTCGGCGACTCGAAGCCCCACGCCACCAGCGCAAAACCCGTGACGATCAATGCGCAGATGGCCACGATCTTGATCAGCGCGAACCAGAATTCCATCTCGCCGAACAGGCGCACCGTGGTGAGGTTCAATGTCAGCAGCAACAGCACACACAGTACGGCCGGAATCCACGGCGCCAACCCCGGAAACCAGTATTGGGCATAGGCGGCAATGGCGATCACGTCCGCGATCGCGGTGATGATCCAGCAGAACCAGTACGTCCAGCCGCAGAAGAATCCCGCCCACGGCCCCAGCAGGTCGGTGGAAAAGTCGATGAAGGATTTGTAGCACAGGTCCGAGAGCAGCAGCTCGCCCATCGCCCGCATCACGAAGAACAGCATCACGCCGATGATCAGGTAGACCAGCACGATCGACGGCCCGGCCAGGCTGATCGTCTTGCCCGACCCCATGAACAACCCGGTGCCGATGGCGCCGCCGATGGCGATCAATTGCAGGTGCCGGTTCGACAGGCTGCGCCTCAGGTGATCGGGATGCTCCGTCAATGCGGTCATGCAGCGCGTCTCTGGCGTTCAGGATGCGCAAACATAGAAGAAACCCGGCGACAAGGGAAATGGGCGAAGCGCGCCAGTCTGCATCAGCGGCGGCGCCGATGATCCGTGGCAGCGCTATCGGCTGGTCCGTGTCGGGGCGGAGCCTGCACCCTGCTCCGCGGCGCGCCATGCCAAGCGAGGTTGGCCCACCGTCGGGTCGTGCATCAGCGTGAAGGCGCCGCCGCCGTTTGCGACGCCAGTTGTGCGGCCGGGCAATGCAGCAACGCGGAGCGCGCCAACCAGGCCTGTTCGGGGTAATAGGCAAACACGAACTGGCCATCCTTCATCACGTCGATGATGGGACGCGCCACCGCGCTGCGCAGCGCAGGGCAACCCCAGCTGCGCCCCAACCGACCGATTCCCTTGTCGGCCGCCACGTTCACGTAATCGGCCCCGTGCATCACGATGGCGCGATCCATGGCGGCATCGTTGAAGCCAGGCTCCAGCCCATCCATGCGCAACGAGTAACCGTTGCGGCCGGTGTAGGTGGCGCCGGTGACGAACAGGCCCACACTGGAGGCGTGGCTGCCGTCCTCATTTGAAAAGTGCGTGGGCAGGTTGCCGCCCGAGCCGCTGCCGTGCGCTACCCATTCGCGGTACAGGAGCTCATGGCTGCGCAGGTCGAACACCCACAACCGACGCTGCAGCGACGGCATGCTGTAATCGATCACCGCCAGGCGCTCTGCCGTCATCCCCACGCCACCGGCCCGCGCGCATTGCACGGCCGCCAGGGCCAGCGACAGCACCTGCGGATCGATCGCGGGCGCCTCGCGCGCCAGACGTTGCGCCGCGGTCAGCGGCATCGCGGCGGGCGGCATGATCTGATCGACGGCACCAGGCCGCGCAGCTGCCAACGCGACGCCGCACGCACACACAGCGAACGCCAGCATCAGCGCCGACATGAAGGTTTTCAACGACATGGGGCGCAGTCTAGCGGATGCGGGTTAACCATATGTTGGGCCGTAGTCGACAGAACAGCAGACTGCCTGTCCCACCGTTCAAGCCAAATATGGACGCATGAGGGCGACACCGAATCCCGGCACTATGGCCCGATTATCCGGCCGTAGGGATTGATCGGCCTGCTCTGCCACCAGTGTTTTTCCGGCCCGAGCACGCCAATCTCGAAATGCAGGTGCGGCGCGTCGGCGCTGGCGTTGCCGGTGCTCCCCACGAAGCCGATCGGGTCGCCCCTGTGCAGCATTTGCCCCTCGGCCAGCCCCGGCGCGTAGCGGTCCAGATGGGCGTAGTAGTAGACGACTCTTTGCTGCGGTCCGAACTGATAGACGGTGAGCCCACCGCGCACGCTGTCGAACAGCTTCACCACTTCACCGTCGTTCACCGCCACCACCGGCGTGCCGCGGGCGGCCATGATGTCGATCGCGTCATGCACGCCCCGCCCCTGGCGCGCCTGGGTGTAGGTATCCACCAGGTCGGCGGTCTTGACGCCCACCACCGGCATCAGCAAGCCCGATATGGCGCTGGCGGGCAGGCCCGAAATATCCGGCGCAGCTTCGATGGCGGACGCCGGCGCGGCAGGCGCGGTCTCGTCGCGCACGATCGCCGTGGTCGCGGCGACCGGCGGGACGGTGGCTGCCGCCACCGGCGGTGGTGGCGCGTCCATGGCGGCGGCGGTGCTTATGGCCCGCGGAGGATCGTCCTGCACGACGGCGGGAACCGGCCCCCGCGCCCCGAGGTTCAGCATGGCTACTACGGCGCACACCGCACCCAGCACAAAACCGATCAGCACTTTCATGTCAGTTCTTCAAGGTGGCGGTCATGCCGGGCTTCACCGCCTGGGCCACTTCCCGCGCGCTCCAGTTGGTGAGCCGGATGCAACCGTGCGATTCGGTCTTGCCCACTTTCGACGGCTCCGGCGTGCCGTGGATACCGTAGTGGGGCTTGGACAGGTCGATCCACACCACGCCGACCGGATTGTTGGGGCCCGCAGGCAGGATGGCCCTGGAATCGCCCGCGTCGGCATCCCAGAACAGCTTGGGGTTGTAGTGGAAGACAGGGTCTTTCGCCACGCCCTCGATCTTCCAGTCGCCGATGGGCAGTGGGTCGTGCCTGCTGCCGGTGGACGCGGGGTACTGCGCCACGGTCTTGCCCGCCGCATCCACCAGCGAAACGGTGGCGTCGGATTTGTCCACCACCACCTTCGCCACGACCGGCAGCGGCGTCGCGCTTTGCACGTTCGGTACCACCAGCGATTCGCCGGCCCGGCTGAAATCCTTGCCGGGGTTCAATTGCTGAAGCAGCGCGGGACTGGCGTGGAACTTCTCGCCCAGCGCCTCCAGCGGCGAGGTGTAGCCCAGCGCATCCATCCTGGCCTTCGCCGCCGTGTCTTCGGGTACCGGGCGGAACGGGCCGGCAACGTCGTCGGAGCCAAGGGTGACCTCGATCAGCGCTGGCGCACGATCCTGATCCAGCGCCGCCCAGGTGGGCGCGTCCATTTCACCGGTGACACCCACCCCGCGACTGGCCTGGAACCCGGCAATCGCCTGGCGCAGGTTGGCGCCGTACGCGCCGTCGATCTCCCCCGGCGAGAAATGGGCGCGATCCAGCAGGATCTGCGCGCGCAACACGGCGGCGCCCTTGTCGCCAGCCCGCACCGGCGCAGCCAATGCGGCATTGTTGACTGCCGCGGCATCGAGCAGGACCGGCGCTGCACCCTGCTCGGCAGCAAGCGTCGGCGCAGCCACGGCCGCAAGCAACGCCGCGAGAATCAAGCTGCGTTTTTCGATCATCGGCAAGCAACCTCCTGTGGGAAGATCAAAGCTTGCCGCAGCCTGCGTGAAGAACCGTTGGCACGACCAGCGCAACGCCAGACCGGCGTCGATCACCGGACTCACGCCGACTACCGCACGCGAACGCACCGATGCGCGGCATGTCGCGTCGACGGTTGAACTACCCGAGCGGCCAACGCGCCAGCGGGATGTGACGCGTCTGGCCCAGCAGGCTGTGCACCAGCACGAACTCCTCCGCCCGCCACGCAATCGGGGCCAACGATTCGGGAGCGATCACCCGGCGGTCGTACGCCAGCGTAAGGTGCGGCCTGAAACCCGCGGCTACGCAGCGGCCCAACCCGGCCTCGCGCAATCGCGCGCCAAGCTCGGTCTGAAAAGCGTGCAACGGCTCGTTGCCGTGATCGGCCGTCAACACGAAGGGCGACTTTTCCCGATGCGCGTCGAAACTGGTGACCTGGTCGAAAACCACATCGAACGGGGCCGCCCTGACCTGCGCCGCCGCGGCACGGGCCGCCTCGACCACATCCGGGCGCAAGCCCACCGAATCGCCCAGATGAAACAGCGTGACGTGGAACCGGTCAGTCGCCAGCGGTTTGCCGCGCAAACCGTAGTGGGCACACTGCGCGGCCGCGAAGGCGGCGAGCCTTTCGGCGGTATCGCGAGCCGGGAATATCGCCAGAAACAGGCGGTCGGTGGCCACGGGCTGCGCAAACCCGGGGAATGATGCTTGTTGCGACATGGTCGTCCTTCGCCTCTTGCCACGCGCAGCACGCGGCTCAGCGGTGCTTTGTCGATGGGTCGTCGAGGATAATCCATGACCGCGATGGCGATACGCCTGCGCGTCCCCCGTCGCCGCGCCCCCACGTCGGCCGCGCGGTATTACAATGGCCGTCCTTACGGAGAGATGCTCTTGGCCAAGCCCAATTATTCATTCGAAAAACGACAGCGCGAACTCGCCAAGAAGAAACAGCAGGAAGAAAAGGACGAGCGCAAACGTCAGGCGCGCGAAGCGGAAAAAGCCGCCGCCGATACCGAGAGCAAAACCTCGCCCGACGAAAACTGATGCGTTGCGGTCCCCGCAGTTGTCGGCCGATGGCACCGCTGGCAGACAGACTTCGCCGCCCTAGTGGCGTGATCGATCGGGACCGACAACCATCCACCGATCATGGCGAACGCGCCAGCCGAGCGTGGCGAAGCGCGCTCCCAGAAAGCCGAAGACAAAGGCGGCGGTGAGCCAGCCAAGCCCCGCCGTCCCTGCGGGTGCGATGATGAGAATGGCGACGGCCAGCGGCACGAAGACGACCAGGTTGATCACCCCGGCGACGGCAAGATAGCGAAGATCGCCCGCGCCGATCAGCACACCATCGAGCACCCACACCACGGCGCCGACGGGAACCGAAAGGCCGAGCATGACCAGGCTGGGCGGCAACAACGCCAGCACGCTGGTTGCGTTGGTGAACAGACGACCCAGCACGCCACTGCCGAACACCACCAACGCGCCGGACAACAAGCCCGCCAGCACGCCCCATTCCAGACACCGGCGCAACACGGCCTTGACGCTGGCGCGGTCGCCCGCCCCAAGATGACGGCCGACCAGCGCCTGGGCGGCGATCGCCAGCGCATCCAGCGCAAACGCCAGCGTGGCGAACAGCGTCATCACGATCTGGAAAGCCGCCAATTGCGACGAACCCAACCCGGTCGCCACGTAGACCGCAAGCACCATGGCGATGCGCATCGTCAGCGTGCGCAGGAAAAGCCAGCCACCCGCGGTCGCGCCCAACAGCATGCCGGCGCGGCGCGGCCAAAGACTGGCACCCTCGCTCCGCGCGTGGCCGCTCACCACTACAAGGTAAGCCGCCACCATCAGCCATTGCGCCACGACCGAACCGGCCGCGGAACCGGCGATGCCCTGCCCCCATCCGTAGATGAACCAGAAATTGAGCACGATATTGACGGCAAAGCCCGCGCCCGCCACGACCAGCGGCGTGCGGGTGTCCTGCAGACCGCGAAGCAAGCCACTGGCCGCGAACACCAGCAGCATGGCCGGAATGCCCGCCATCGATATGCCCAGATAAGTGACGGCCGCTGTGGATACCGCGGCATTCGCACCGAACGCGGCCACCAGTGCGGGCGTCGCCACCCAACCCGCACCGGCCAGAACGATACCGAGGCCGAGCGCAAACCAGAGCCCGTCGATACCCACCGCCACGGCACGACGACCCTCCCCCGCGCCCAGCCAGCGAGCCACCGCCGGCGTGGTGTTGTAGGCCAGGAAAACCATCAAGCCGATGATCGTCTGGAGAATCGCGCCGGCCAGCCCCAGACCCGCCAGCGGCTCCTCGCCCAGGTGGCCGACCATGGCCGAATCCGCCAGCAGAAACATCGGCTCGGCCACCAGCGCACCGAACGCCGGCAAGGCCAGACGCAGGATCTCGCGATCCATCGGTTGACGGGTGAAAACGTTGATGGCTGTGGCCTTGCCGGCAGAATCGACAGCGCGCCATCGTACAGCCCCGCACTTTTCGCTGCCCGCGGTGGGCGTGGAAACGATCATCGACACCTTCCCTGAATTGGGAGAAAACCCTCCCGCTCCCTCCCCTGCTTGCAGGGGAGGGAGCGGGAGGGGTTCGCTTTTGATCTTTCCCCTTGCGCACCGACGGAGCGGTTCGACCCACTCCACGTTATCCTGCCGGCGCCCTGCGCCAGCAGCGGCCGCCCCCGCTAACCCAAGGAGTCCACCCACGTGCCGCATTATTCCGGCCCCCTGCTCACGCGCCCCGTGGCCGAATCGCTGGCCACGGCGCGCGACGCCGGCGCCGACGCATGGCACGGCTCGCTGACGCTGGGTTTCACCCGCGATCACGCGCGGTTGTCGACGCAAGACTGGGAGTGGCGCGGCCAGCGCCATCCCTACCCCGGCAAGCTGAAGGACCGCACCATCTACTACCGTGATGGCGACGACTACGCGCCGGTGGCGCGTTTCTCCGGCTCGCTGATCAAGCTGGTGCCCACCGAATGGGGCGCACCCACGTTCGAGATCGACGGCATCAAGATGCTGCCCACGGCGAAGGAGTCGCCGTTCGAGGATGCGCGGCGCAAGGTGGCGCTGGTCGAACCGGCCGGCAAGGTGGTGCTCGACACCTGCGGTGGCCTGGGCTACTTCGCGGCCTGCTGCCTGGAAGCCGGCGTGGCGCGTATCCATTCGTTCGAGAAAAACGCCGACGTGCTGTGGCTGCGCACGCTGAACCCGTGGTCGCCCGACCCGGATGCCGACACCAGCGGCGGTCGTCTGTTGCTCACCCATGCCGACGTATCGCAGGCGATCACCTCATTCGCCGACGCCTCGGTCGACGCGGCGCTGCACGATCCACCGCGCTTCGGCATCGCGGGCGAACTCTACTCGCAGGCGTTCTACGACCAGCTCGCCCGCGTGCTGCGCCGCGGCGGGCGGCTGTTCCATTACACCGGCAGCCCGAACAAGCTCACCAGCGGCCGCGACGTACCGCGCGAAGTGGAAAAGCGACTGGAGAAAGCCGGCTTCAAGGCGCAATTGGCGCTGGACGGCGTGGTGGCGGTGCGGCGCTGAAAGCGAAAAGCAGCGATGAACCGCTGCTTTTCGACTTCGACTCCCGAAGATGCTCAATCCCCGTTCTGACGCATCCGGCTGAAGTTGACCGGCACCCACTGATAGGACGCGCCGGCCGTGCGCAGATGGCCAACGCCGGGGAACGGGATATGCGCGCCGGCAACCAGCGTCCTGTCCTTCGCCATCGCATTGAATACGCGGATGCGCGACGCCGCCGCTTCCTTCGGATCGCTGTCGAAGGAGATGGTCACGTTCGGATGATCGAGCTGGACGGCGGGGACGTGAATGAGGTCGCCCATCAGCAGCAGCTTATGCCCCTGGCTTTCGATCATGTACGAAGTATGTCCCGCCGTATGCCCGAAGCTGGTATACGAACTCACGCCCGGCAGCAGCGCCACGTCGCCCTTGAACGGACGGAATTTCCCGGCCTTCACGTACGGGTCGAGCTCGGCCATGGCGTCATTGAAGAAGGCCTTCGAGGCATCCGGCGCCTTGGCCAGGTTCGTTTCGCTCAGCCAGTAATCGCCCTCGTCACGCTCCGCATGGACGATGGCGTTGGGAAACTGGATCACCTTGTTCTTCACCAGGCCGCCGACGTGGTCCGGATGCATGTGGGTCAGCAGAATGTCGTCGACGTCGGCGGCGCTATAGCCGGAAGCCTTCAGGTTGCTCATCAACTTGCCGAGCGTCGGTCCGAACAGGTCGCCGGCGCCGGTATCGATCAGGATCAGGCGCTTGCCGGTGTTGACCAGGTAGGCGTTGTCGGAGGTTTCCTGCGGCGTCTTCAGGAAGGCGTGGTTCAGCGCAGCCACCGTTTTCGCGGCCGGCTCGTGCAGCAACTGGTCCACCGGCAGATCCACCGTGCCATCGCTGAGCGCGGTGACCTCGAAATTGCCCAGCATGAAGCGGTAATAGCCCGGCGCCGATGTCTGGGCCATCGGCGCCGCGGCGAAGGCGCTGGACGCCGTGAGCCCCAGAAGGATGGCTGCGGTGGTGGCACGGAGGATGTTGCCGCGGAGGTGGGTACGCATGTTTTCGCCTTGGTGGTTGAAGGTGGCGCCATGTTGAGCATTTGCGTATTTCACTACAATCAGTAAATGTGCAAGGCAGGCTTGCATTTTCAGCAACACGGGACACCATGCTCGACGCCATCAGAACCTTTATCGATGTGGCCACCGAACGCAGCTTCACCGCCGTGGCGAAGCGTCGCGACGTGGCCGTGTCGTCGATCACGCGCAAGGTCGACGCGCTGGAAGCCGAGCTGGGCGCGAAGCTGCTGGCCCGGCATTCGCGCGCGCTGATGTTGACGGACGCCGGCGAGCAGTTTCTGCCGCGCGCCCGCCACATCGTTGCGGAGATGGATGACGCCAAACACGGCCTGGCGGATCTGCAGGCCGACCCCCGTGGCCTGTTGACGGTAACGGCGCCGGCCGCATTCGGCCGGCTGCACGTCATTCCCGCGATGACCGATTTCCTGAAGCGCTACCCGGCGATCGAGATCGACCTGCACCTCAGCGACCAGCGCGTCGACCTGCTGACCCAGCGGGTCGACGTGGCGATCCGCATGGGCACGCTGCCCGACAGCGACCTGGTCGCCACGCGGCTGGCACCGTCCCGGCGCATGGTCTGCGCGAGCCCCGACTACCTTGCCCGCCGCGGTTATCCCGCAACGCCCGAGCAACTGCTGGAGCACAACTGCCTTACCTTCGCGTCCACGCCGCCCCCTGAGTGGTGGTGCTTCTCCGGCATCAACCGGGAAGCCGCGCTTGCCGTCCGCGGATCATTGCGCACCGACGACGCCGAGGCCTTGCTGGGCGCCGCCGCCGCCGGCATCGGCATCGTCCACCTGGCCAGCTGGCTGGTGGGGGATCTGGTT
The DNA here is from genome assembly GCF_000264315.1 of Rhodanobacter fulvus Jip2. Lineage (GTDB taxonomy): Bacteria > Pseudomonadota > Gammaproteobacteria > Xanthomonadales > Rhodanobacteraceae > Rhodanobacter > Rhodanobacter fulvus. Next base: position 34,110 of record NZ_AJXU01000027.1, on the reverse strand, counting down.
CGTGCCGGGAAGCTGGTCGTGCTGTTCCCTGATCGGCGCGTCCCATCGAAGATGGCCCGATCAGCCATTCACGCCGTGCGCATGCCCGGCCGCTCGCACGCGGCGAAGGCGAAGCTTTTTATCGACCACCTCAAGAATTCGTTCGGCGAGCCGCCATATTGGGATGGCTTCTGATCGCCGGTGCACATGTGCCGGATCAACCGCCGCCATGCTGGAATGACGCCGTTCGGAGTTCGAGCCATGCACCGATCGCAAGCCGCCGTCACAAGCGCATCCGGCCCTCGTTCCGGGCTCGACTGCCCTATCCTCTGGCGATGACCGCCGCCCATCCCCCATTGACCGAGTCCCGCCGCGGCAAGCTGGCGTGCGTTGGCATGGGTATGACGCTGGGCTCCCACCTCACGCCGCTGGCACGCAGCCACATCGAGCAGGCCGACGTGGTGTTCGCGGGCCTTTCCGATGGGGCCGTGGAGATGTGGCTGCAGCGGATGCATCCAGACGTACGCAGCCTCCAGCCGTATTACGCGGAAGGCAAGTCGCGCATGCAGACCTACCGGCAATGGGTCGAGTTGATGATGACCGAGGTGCGTGCAGGCAAGCGGGTTTGCGGGGTGTTTTATGGCCATCCCGGCATCTTCGCCTGGTCGCCGCACAAGGCCATCGAGGTGGCGCGTGCCGAAGGTTTCGACGCGCATATGGAACCGGGCATTTCCGCCGAGGATTGTCTCTATGCCGACCTGGGCATCGACCCGGGCCGTTTCGGGTGCCAGCATTTCGAGGCCAGCCAACTGCTTTTCTATGAACGCAAGATCGATCCCACCGGCTATCTGGTGTTGTGGCAGGTCGGCTTGGTGGGCGATCTGTCACTAAAGCGCTTTTCCACCGGCGCAGCGTACCGGCAGGTACTGGTGGATCTGCTGAGTCAGGACTATCCGCTGGACCACGAGGTCATCATCTATCGCGCCGCGACGCTCCCGATACAGAGGCCGGAAATACGCCGTATCGCATTGCGTGAGCTGCCCGCCGCCGAACTGACGACAGAACACACCGTGGTGCTGCCACCCGCCGCGCCGCTCAAACTGAACCTGGCCATGCGCGAGCGACTGGCAGCATTGGACCGGGAAACGACCATGGCCTGATGCGGAATAGCGCTGCGCGATGCGTTCGAAACAGATGCTCAACACCATCGAAAGCAGGGGACGACATGTCGAATACGATCGAACTTCTGGAGGCCATCGGCACCGATGCGTCGCTGCGGCATGCATCGAGGCACGAACTGGCGGAGTGGCTGCAACAGCTGGGTGCCTCCGACGCGCTCACGGCCGCCGTCTCGACTGGCGACAGCGCCGCGCTCTACGCGGAGCTGGGACACATGCCGATGCAGCAGCCGCAGGTTACGCACACGCCCGGCCACGAGGACGATGAAGTCGAGCAAGGCGAGCTCGAACCAGCGCCGATGCCAGTCCCCGGCCAGACCAATCCCTGACACCAGGCGAGACATGCGCATGCTTCGTCTGCCGGTCCGCTACCGCTCATGGCCCGCCTGCGTGGGTCTGGCCCTCTGCGCGATCGCGGGAATGACCCGGGCCAGCGCGGCGATACCCGACCCGGCGGCATTCCTTGCCCAGATCGACAGCGTACGCACCAGCGATCACCCGCGATTCGTGCGCATGCTGGCGCAGATCCACCGCGAGGCGCCTCGCCTTAACCCTGCCGAGCAATGGCACCTGCGCTATCTCGATGCGTGGCAAACCGCTTACCAGGGTGACTACACCAAGGCCGACGCGCAGCTGCGCGCCGTCGCCGAGCACGCCGGCGATGCCACGCTGGCCGCCAGGGCTTCAGCCATGCGCCTGACCGGACTGGGTTTCACCCGCCGGTACGAGGAAGCCTTTGCCCTGGCCGACCGCCTGGCGACCGACCTTCCCAACATCAAGGATCCGCTCGCACGCTTTCAAGTGCTGTTCAATCTGGCGCAATCGATGTTGTTGGCCGACAAGCGTGACCTGGCGCTCAACTATGCACGGATGATCGAAAGCAATCTCCCTCCCGGCGCGACCCTCTGCCCTCCCCGCTCGCTGCAGATCACCATCCGGTACGACAGCCCCACGCTCACCTCCTCCAGCCCGGAGTTTCATCAGGCCATCGAGACATGCAAGGCGGCAGGACAGCCGGTTTACGTCAACACGTTGCGGCTTGTCATGGTGGATACGTATCTGCGGGAAAACCAGCCGGCGAAGGCACTCGCGCTGCTCGACCGGATCGAACCGGGCATCAAGCGCAACGGGCTTTACGCGCACATCGAGTCGACCGCCGTATTCCGGGCAAGGGCCCTGCTGGCGCTGGGCCGTCTTGCCGACGCCCGAACGGCCGCTCTGGCGGCACTTTCGCTGAGTGATCCCAATGAGATCAGCGAGGCGCTCAAGGCCGTTTACGAGGTGCTCTACAAGGTGGAGAAGGAACGCGGCGACACGGCCGTCGCCTTGTCGTATTTCGAGCGTTACACAGTGCAGGACAAGGGCTATCTCAACGACGTCAGCGCCCGCGCGCTGGCCTACCAGACCGTGCAGCAGCACCTGCTGACCGGGAAACTGGAAACCGAGAAGCTCAGCAGGCAGAACGCGATGCTGCGCCTGCAACGGGCGCTGGACGCCAAGGCGGTGGAAACCGGCCGGCTCTACATCCTGATGCTGCTGCTGATCGTCGCATTCATCGCTTCCTGGCTCTATCGCCTCAAGCGTTCGCAGCTGCGCTTCAAACGGCTGTCGCACCACGATGGCCTCACCGGCATCTTCAACCACCAGCATTTCATCGGCGAAGCGGCCCGTGTATTGCAGGCATCGAAGAAAAAGAAAGAGCAGGCCTGTCTGATTTCCATCGACCTCGATTACTTCAAGCAGGTCAACGATACCCACGGCCACGCCATGGGCGACGCCGTGCTGAAGCAGACGGTGGCGATCTGCCAGCAGGAGCTGCGACCCGCCGATCTGTTTGGCCGTCTGGGCGGCGAGGAGTTCGGCATCCTGCTGGCCGGATGTTCCCGCCATCAAGGATTGGAGATTGCCAACCGCATCCGGATCGCGATCGACGCCACACCGATGGGACACGACGATTGCGTGATAACGATTTCCGCCAGCGTCGGCCTGGCGTCCACCGAAGTATCCGGCCATGACTTGCAGCGGCTGTGCAAGGAGGCGGACGCGGCGCTTTATCGCGCCAAGGGTGCTGGCCGCAACCGCGTCGTTGCGCATGCGGGCACGGGCGACCTGCTCGACAAGGAAGGCATACCCGTGCCGGGCTCGACGTTGCGGAGCGGCGCCACGCCGGTGAGCGTCGCAGAGCTCGAGTGATGCGAACTGGCAACGGTAGAGTAACGCTCGAAAGGCGTTGCGCGGACCACGCCCCTGGGAGCGACTTCAGCCGCGACGCCCTTGCTTTGGAGCCTCACGGCAAGAGCATCGCGGCTGAAACCGCTCCCACTGGAGGTCGATCGGCCGGAATCAGCCGCAACTGCCGCAGCAGGTGCTGCCGCCGCTGATATGCACTTCGGTTTCCAGCGGCACGGCGTCGCAATCCAGGGTGCGCAGCACGTCCAGCACCTGGTTGCCGGTGGCGTTGGCCAGGACTTCCAGGCGGCCGCGCGGGGCATCCAGGGCAATCTGCACGTGGGGGTCGAGCGGGCGCAGCGCGGTGGTGAAGGCGTCGGCGTCGTGATGACAGGTGGACAGTTGGTATTGCATGGTCTGCTCCGTAAGGGGTCGCGTTCAATGGCTCGCCATGATGCTCAAAACCCCCGCGCTTTCCCCTGACCAGGATCAACCGCCCGGCGAACGCATTCATCGCAGCCTGCCATGTCACGCACCCGTGGCGCTGAAACGCTCCGCCAGGAAATCGCTGAAGGCACGTACCAGCAGCGAGGACTGGCGATGCTGCGGGTAAACCACATATACGTTGATGTCCTCGGGTCGAAACTTGTCCAGCACGGGCACCAGCCGGCGATCGGCCAGCGCAGCGGCGACGATGAAGTCCGGCAGGCTGACGATGCCCAGGCCGGCCATCGCCGCGTCGCGCAACATCTCGCCGTTGTTGGCGCGCATCGGCCCGCTCACGGAAACCTTGCGCACGCGCCCCTCCACGCGAAACGTCCATTCGCCGCGACGCGCACGCCCGTAGGTCAGGCAGGCATGCGACGCCAGTTCGCCGGGCGCCGATGGCGTGCCGCGACGGCGCAGGTAGTCGGGGCTGGCGCTGGTGATCAATGGCACCGCGGCGATGCGGCGCGCAACCAGGCTGGAGTCGGCCAGCGCGCCGATGCGCACGGCCATGTCGTAGCCCTCGCCGATCAGGTCGACCATGCGGTCGTTGAGCTCCAGCTCGACCACCACCTCGGGATGGCGCTGCATGAACGCGGCGATGACCGCCCCCAGGTGCAGCGTGGCAAACGTCATCGGCGCGCTCAGCCGCAACAGCCCGCGCGGCGCCGCAGTCTGGCTGGTGATCAACTGCTCGGCGGCATCCACCTCTTCCAGGATGCGCTGGGCGCGCTCGTGGTACGCCAGGCCCAGATCGGTGACGCGCAGCTGCCGGGTGGAGCGCACCAGTAAGCGCGCACCTAACCGCTTCTCCAGCGCGGCAATCCGCTTGCTGACGAACTGCTTGGACAGCCCCAGCCGATCCGCCGCCGCCGTGAAGCTTTGCGCATCGACGGTTTCGACAAAGATCCGCATGTCCTCAAGCTGGTTCACATTGTCGTCCTCAAGTTGACAGTATTAAGCAATTCATCATCTTTATTGAATCGAATGGCGACTCTAATATTCCACTTCAGACGCAGCAACCGCCCGCTTCCGCGCCGGATTCCGCGGCGCGCCGGAGCGGGCGACCCACGCTGCCACTCATCAACGAGGAGAGCACCATGATGCAAGTACGCAAGGCTTCCGAGCGCGGCGTGGCGGAACACGGCTGGCTCAGCTCGCGCCACACTTTCTCGTTCGCCAGCTACATGGACCGCGCGCAGATGGGGTTTTCCGACCTGCGCGTGATCAACGAGGATCGCGTGGCGCCGGGCCAGGGCTTCGGCAAACACCCGCACCGCGACATGGAGATCTTCTCCTACGTGCTGGAAGGCGCGCTGGCGCACAGCGACAGCATGGGCACCGGCTCGGCGATCAAGCCCGGCGACGTGCAATTGATGAGCGCCGGCAGCGGCGTGACCCACAGCGAGTTCAACGGCTCCGACGAGGCGCCGGTGCACTTCCTGCAGATCTGGATCGCACCGGCAGAGGCCGGCGGCGAACCGGTCTACCAGCAACGCCACTTCGCCGAGGCCGACAAGCGCGGCCAACTGCGCCTGATCATCTCGCCGGACGGCGGCGACGAGTCGCTGCGCATCCAGCAGGACGCGTCGGTCTACGCCGGCCTGTTCCACGGCGATGAAAGCGCCACGCTGACACTGGACGACAACCGCCATGCCTACGTGCACGTGGCCCGCGGCAGCATCGAGCTCAACGGCGTGAAGCTGGAAGCGGGCGACGGCGTGCGTTTGCGCAACCCGCGCACGCTGCAACTGGGCAAGGGCGAGAACGCCGAGGTACTGGTGTTCGATCTGCGCCCGCAGGAGCTGCCGCAGATGCCGTGATGCGCGGCAACGCGCCGGATGGCCAAACCGGTCATCCGGCGATGGCTCCCATCGAGCTTCTACCGGCGGCGCAATCCAGCGACAATGCGCGATCACTCCACAGGAAACCGCCCCATGATCCAGCGTTTCGATACCGGTCCGCGCATGTCCGAAATGACCGTCCACAACGGCGTGGCGTACCTCGCCGGCCAGGTGGCCGAGGACGCCGGCGCCGACATCGTCGGTCAGACCGAACAGGTGCTTGCGGCCATCGACGCCCTGCTGGCGCAGGCCGGGACCGACAAGCGCAACATCCTGCGGGCGGAAATCTTCCTGGCCGACATGGCCGATTTCGCCGGCATGAACGAAGCCTGGGGTCGCTGGGTGCCGCAAGGCGCCACGCCTGCGCGCGCCACCGTACAGGCGAAGCTCGCCAGCCCCGGCTGGAAAGTCGAGATCGTGATTACGGCGGCGATCGCCTGATCGATACGTACGTCTGAAAGCCTGAAAGTCCGGTCCATCCCGCCGACAGATCGCGCAGGATGGACCGGCATGCGCCGTCTGGGAATCCGACGACCTTTGCGGAGCGCTCACGCGGGGGAATGCCATCATCGCGCTGCAAACTCCGACACTGCAGCGGGCGCATCCTCATGTTGCAACTCAATCCACCGCTTCCACTGAACACCCCCAAAGGCGAGGGCTTCGCCCACATCCTGATCGATTACGGGCCCGAGTCGGATCTCTACTGGACCGTGTTCATCACGGCCACCGGGGAAATCTGGACGTTCGCCAACCGTGAGGTGCGGGCCAGCAAGAACATCACGCTTGGCCGTACCCATCCGCAGAAGCCGCAACCCGCCGCCGCGGAAGAACGTCTGCCGGTACCGATGTATCCAGTCGGCTGAGTCGCTGCAGCCAGCACACGCAAAGCTATCGGGCGGCAGGTTGCGCCGGCGGGACACTCATGGCCGCCGCCGGCCACACAAACGTGGCGACGCTGCTCGGCGGCATGTCGTAAGCGAAGCGGAGCGAGCCCTGGCTTACGGTCAGGTGGTTGATCTCGGCCTTGTCGTTCACCGCCACCAGCACCACCGAGCCATCGTCCGGATTCTGGAACGCCAGCTGGTGGATGCCGGCATTGGTGTTGCCCGACTTCACCCGCGCGGCGCCCGGCAACACGAACCGGCTGAAGTGGCCGAACGCGTAGTACTCGTCATTGCGGCTGACTTCGCCGGTGGCCGAGTCGATGGTGACCACGCCCTTGCATTCATCGCAGCCACCGGCATGGGGACCGTGGTTCTCGTCCAGCGCCAGGTTCCAGTAGACGACGCCGCGTGCCCAGTTGCGCACGCTCTCCATCACGATATTGCGCGCAAACAACATCAGTTCACCCTTGCGCGCCGACGGCCAGTCGCCGCCCGAGCACTCGGTGAGATAGGCGTCCATTTGCGGGTAGGCGTCATGCACGGTGGATTGCGCGCTGGGGTTGCCGCGATAGCAATGCCAGGCAATGCCGGCCATATGGCGCCGGGCATCGGGGTCGGCCAGCACGCTCAGTGATTCGCCGGGCGTATCCCAGTTGTGATCCCAGCCCAGAATCACCGGCGCGTTCTTCCGCTGCGCCAACGCGGGGCCGAGGTACTGGCCGATGAGGCGCGCGCGCGCGGCGGCGGTCAGTTCCATCCCCGGGTAGGTCAATGGCAGGAACGCCGGCTCGTTCTGCACGGTCAGCGCGAAAATGGGGATGCCGTAGCCCTGGAAGGCATCGACGAAACGCACCAGGTAATCGGCAAAGACCGATTCGTACTGCTCCAGCAAGGCGCCGCCGATCAGGTTGCTGCTGCTCTTCATCCACGCCGGCGCGCTCCACGGCGAAGCGATGATCTGCACATCGGGCCGCAGCGCCACGATCTCCTGCAACGCCGGGATGAGATAGGCCTGGTTCGGCACCACGTTGAAATGCTGCAAGTCGAGGTCGACCTCACCGGCGGGCATGTCGTCCAGGGTGTAGTGCTGCAGCGAGAAATCCGACGCGCCGATGGTGATGCGCAGCATCCGGAAGTTGAGCTCCGGCGGCGGGCCGAAAAGCTCCTGCAACAATGCGCTCCGCTGCGAGGCACTCATCGCATTCCGGATCAGCCAGGCCGACGAATCCGTCAGCGCCGCGCCGAAACCGACCATGGTCTGGTACTTGCGGGTGGGGTCGATGATCACGTCGGCCGGCGCCGCCTTGGCATCGTTGTCACCGGCCATTACATCGAACTGCCGCGCCAGGCGCAGGCGGCGATCAGCGGTGCTCACCCACACATGCACCATGACGCCAGTCGGTTGCAACACACCGGCGGTGATGTTCACGAACAGCGGCGGGCGCGGCCAGTGCAGGGCCGACATGGCCAGCAGCGTCAACAGGATCATCGACAGGAACGGCGTCCAGCGCCCCACCCCCTGGTTTTCATCCATGGACGGCGCACTCACCACGGCCGATGGCTGCCTGGCGCCACTCGGCGCCGTCGGCAGTCAGCGGCCCCTGATTTCGCCGTACACCGCATCCATCATGTTTCCGATGCCCGCGACGGTCGACCCCCCGTACCAGGCACCGATCATTGGGGACTCTCATTTCGACCCGTCAAGAACTCGCGTGCAAGCCCGCCAGCCTACAGCTTGTAGTTGATGCCGAACAGGATGGTGCGCCCCCAGGTGTCATATTCCAGCGGGCGGGTGAGCGGCGCGTTGTTGGCCAGGGTGGCGACCTGCACCGTCGAATCCGCCGAATTGGTGAGGTTGGTGACCTGCAGCAGCAGCGACAAGCCGTTGAGACTGCCGTCGGTGAACGCGTAGCCCAACTGCAGGTCGGTCTGCCGGTTGGCCTGGATCTTGGTGTAGCCCAACTGGTCGAACAGCGCCACCGCTTCGCCGGTGAAGGACGAGCGGTAGCGCTCGGCCACGCGTATCGAGAAGCCGTAGCGTTCATAGAACAACGCAAGGTTGGCCACCTTGCGCGACAACCCGGGCAAGGTCTTCGGGCCACCGGGAACGGACGAGATGGACGACAGCGGGATCGAGCTGTTGGTCAGCGAGAAATTGGCCTGCGCGCCGAACCCTTCCAGCGCGCTCGTGAGCAGGCCGCCCTCCAGCGCGCCTGACAATTCCAGCCCATCCATCTTGCCACCCGTGCCGTTCTGCGGCGTGGTGAACGAGCCGGTATTGCTGGTTGGCACCAGGGTCGGGGTGTCGTTGGTGTAGTGGGAAAAATCGTAATCGAGCACGGTCTGGTTGTAGATGTAGTTCAGCAGGTTCTTGTGGAACACCGCCGCCGCCACGTAGCTGGCCTTGCCGAAATACTTCTCCCACGACAGGTCGGTGCCCACCGCCACGTACGGGCGCAGCTGCGGGTTGCCGCCGCGGCCCGACCACAACACCTGGCCCGCGCCGGGGCCGTTGGTGATCTGCGACACGCTGGCCGAGGTGGCCACCTTCTCGTCGTCGATGCGGCCGCGCGCCATGCTCTTGGCCAGTCCCAGGCGCAGGTACTGGCGCTCGCCGATCTCGGCCACCAGGTTCAGGCTGGGCAGCACGTTGTTGTACGAGGCGCCATCGCTGATGTTCCCGACCAGTGCATCGCCATTGGTCTGCAATGCACGCGACGACTGCTTGGTGCGCACGAACTGCACGCCCACGTTGCCGCGCAGCGGCACACTGCCCAGATGCGTGTCGAGATTGAACTTCACATAAGCCAGCGGCACTTTTTCCTCGACGGTGTAGTTGCGGCTCCAGTCGCCCTGCCCGTTCTTCCGCACCCGATAGAACTGGCCGCCGTACAACGCGCCCAGCACGTCGTAATTGAGAATGCCGTCGATGCCGCCATAGCCCAGCGACGTGGGGCGATACAGCATCGACGGATCCACCGGCGCGCTGAGATGTGGCTGGTACGTATCCTTGGTGGAGCCGTTGCCGTTGAGGTAGGCGAAATAGACGTCCGCATGCTTGGTCTTGGTGCGGTCCGACCAGGCCAGGCCCACGTCCATGTCGCTGAAGATCCAGCCCAATGGATGGCTGGCTTGCAGCCGGAACGCGTGGATGGTGTCGTCCTGATGGTCGAACTCGTCGCGGCCGTTGTAGCCGTAGCCTGGCGGATCGCTCCAGGGGCTGCCGGGGTCGGTAAACACCATCGTGGCCGGATCGGCCAGGTCGACGCCCGGGGTGAAATGCGGATAGCCGAACGCGGCCGGCGTGTTGAAACCCACGGTGGTGAAGCCGCCATCAGCCAATCCGCTGAACAGGTAGGCGTCGTGCAGTTTCACCCGCGCGCTGGATGAGGACAGGTCGGCCATCAAGGTCCAGTCGCCCAGGAACAGCTTGTTGTTCCAGCCGATGGAATAGAGCTTGTCGTGCTCCCGCGTGTATTCGTTCTGCAGGATCGGCGCCACGCCGAGGATCGTGCCGGAAGTGACGATCGGCAGCGGCTCACCCGGCGAGGTCTGCACGTTGTCGTAGGAAACGTGGTCATACGGGCTGCTCGACCATTGCGCGCCGTTGGTGTAGCGGCGCTTGCTGAAGGTGGAGTAGTACATGTCCAGCTTGGAGTAGTACACGTCGTTCGGTGCCCACTCCAAAACGGCCATCACGCCGTTGCGCTTCTGCTTCTGTGACTGCGCGCGCAGTTGCATGCCTTCCTGCGAGACCACGTTGTCCGGCATGCCCGGCGTATGCGGGCCGCCCCAATTCTGGTCGATGCCGGCGCTGCCGTTGTTGGCGCTCCACCACCACGCCTGGTACTGCCGCTCCTGGATCGGCTGGTCGACCACGGACACGCCCAGCGCAATACCCAGGGTGTGGTTGAAAAACTGGTCGACGTACGAAAAGCTGGCGCGGTGGCCACTGGTCCCCGTTCCCGTGCCGGGATTCATCGAGCCGTTGCTGTTGTGCGCACCGCGCAGGTTGAACACGAAAGTCCGCTTCGACAAATCCAGCGGATTGATGGTGTGCAGATCCACCGTGCCCGACAACCCCTGCCCGACCAGGCTGGCATCCGGCGTCTTGTAGATGGTCACGCCGTTGATCAGCTCGGCCGGGTACTGGTCGTACTCCACGCCGCGGTTCTCGCCCACTGTGGCCTGCTCGCGTCCATCCAGCGTGGTGCCGGCGAAATCCGGCGACAGGCCGCGGATGGAAATGGCATTGGCCTGGCCATCGGCGCGCTGCGTGGCCAGGCCGGGAACGCGCGCGAGGCTGTCGGCAATGCTGACGTCGGGCAGCTTGCCGATGTCCTCGGCCGAGATGGCCTCCACGATGTTGTTCGAATCCTCCTTGGTCTTCATCGAACTGGCGATGCTGCCGCTGATGCCGGTGACCACCACCTGGCTCAGATCGGTCACCGCTTTCGCGGGCTTCTTCACAGGCTTTCCGGACGCGGTGCCGGTGTCGCCGGTCTTCGCATCGCCGGCTTTCTGCGGCGCCGGTGTGCTGGTGCCTGTGCTCGCCGTCGGCGGTGTACTCGACGTCGTCTGCGCCGATGCGCTTTCCATGCCGGTGATGGCGAGCAGGGCCGCTGCACAGGCAACGGCCAATGGACGGAAACGGGCATGCGCCAGGGATCCCTGCAATGCACAACGCGACTTCATGATGGCGCCCTTCTTGGTGGTGGACCTTGTCAGCGGCGTCAAGCAGACCTGGCGCGCGGCACCTGTTGCGCACGGCTTCGCGTCCCGCATCCGGCATGCCGGCGAACGTGGCGGAGCTGCCGTTCCGTCGCCGGCCACCGGGGAGCGCATACACGCGCGGCCCATGGGCAACGGCGACAAGACACCACGAGCGATGTGGAGATTATGAAAAGACCGGCGCCACGCCGCCGGTCAGCGGCCGAACTGCGCCATCACCGGAAAATGGTCGGAGGGATAGCGCGGGCCTTCATGCGCGTCCACCGTCTGGACGTCCAAAACCCTGAAGCCACGGCTCAATATCCAGTCGATGCGCCGGTCCGGCGTGCCGGTGAAGTCGTGGAAGGTCTTGTCCGGGCCGGCGCGGCGTGGCGACGCCAGCCAGGCATCCTGCAGCGTGCGGGTCAGCTCCCGATGCACCGGCGTCTCCGGCCCGCAATTGAAATCGCCGGTGAGGATCACGCGTTCGCCGGCGGGAAGCCCGGCGACGCGCTGCAGGATCATGTCGGCGCTCAGCATCCGCGCATGCACATCCTCCAGCCGATACGGGAAATGCGTATTGAAATACGCGAAGCTGCCGCCGCCATCGCGAAAGCGGAACCGTGCCCAGGTGACCATGCGCGGATAAGGCTGGCCCCAGGTCTTGCTGCCGGGCACGCCGGGCGTGTCGGAAAGCCAGAAATCGCCGGAGCGCTCCACCTGCAAGCGGTCCGTGCGATAGAACACGCCCATGTGCTCGCCCTTGCTGCCACCATCACGCCCCTGCCCGAACCAGGCGTAGCCCGGCAGATGCGCAGCCAGGTATTCGCCCTGCTCCTCAGTCAGCTCCTGCGTGCCCAGCACATCCGGATGCTCCGCCAGGATCACCTTCACCATCAGTTCGCGCCGGTTCGCCCAGGCATTCATGCCGGTATCAACCGGCACGCGCACGTTGAACGTCATGACCTTCAGCGGCGCCTCGGCGGCGGCGCTCGTATCGGCCATGCCAAGCATTGCCACGCAGGCCAGCAGCGCAAACCAGTGGCGCAGATTCATCGCAAGGCTCCGGGCATGATGTGGGATCGAAGCGTCGAGACTAGCGCGAAAAACCGCGATGAAACATCGCGATCAGACGAACGCCCAACCACCTTCGACATGCGCATCGGCCCGCACCACCGAGGTGCCGGGGAAATGCGAGCTGAAATACAGGCTGCCATCGCGGATGGCATCAAGCGCCCAGGCGCGTGACTGGCGCGCCTGCTCGCCATCGGCGCAGAACACGGAGTTCCAGTGGGGATGGTGGAGTTGCAGCGGGTGGTGCATCACGTCGCCACCGAACAAGGCGCTCTCGCCACCGGAGGTCAGGCCGATCGACATGTGGCCCACGCTGTGGCCAGGCGTGGGATGAAAGCGGAAGCCCGCTTCGATCTCGCCACCACGATCGCCCATGCGCTGCACCAGCCCCGCCTCGATGAGCGGTTGCACGCTGTCGTCGAAGATCATGCGACGGGACGCGGCGGCCGGCGTGGCGTAGAAATCCTCTTCCGCCTGCGCATACACGTAGCGCGCGTTCGGGAACGTCGGTTGCCAGCGACCGTCGACGAGGCGCGTGTTCCAGCCGACGTGATCGACGTGCAGATGCGTGAGCAGCACGAGGTCGACATCCTGCGGGCGCACGCCGGCATTGGCCAGCCGCTGCAGATAGCCGGTGTTGAGCCGGTCGAAGACACGGTTGAATGGCCGCGACTTGCCGTTGCCAATGCCGGTATCGACCAGCACGATCAACCCGTCGATGCGGATCAGCCAGCTGTGCACGCTCATGATCAGGGTCTGGTCGTCATCGGCGAGCATTTCCGGGTGCATGGCGTCGCGCCACGGGGCGACGGCGGCTTCGCTCCAGTCGGGGAATACCGTCGAGCCGGGCAGCGTGGTCAGCAGGCGATCGGTGATGCGGGTGATGTGGGCGTTGCCCACGCGATAGATCGTGCTTTCGGTCGTCATGGCGGCATCCGCGCGAGGGAGTGCACTACGATGGGGTCCCGCGCGCGATGAGCGTTAGCGCCCCGCTTGCATACCCGGTATCCACCCCATGGATATGAAACGCGCCGATATCGGCCTGCTGTTGTCGCTGGACGTGCTGCTCGACGAGCGGCACGTCAGCCGCGCCGCCAACCGATTGAACCTCAGCCAGTCGGCGATGAGCAGCCAGCTTGCGCGATTGCGGGAATGGTTCGGCGACCCGTTGCTGATGCCGTCGGGCAATGGTCGTGGCATGGTCCTGACGCCGCGCGCCGAGGCCTTGCAGGGGCCGCTTCGCGCTGCCCTCCAGACCTTGAACGACGCCATCGCAGCGAACGCGTTCGACCCGCGGCACGACGCCCGCACCTTCACCATCGCCGCCAACGACAATGCCTTTTCGGCACTGGTACGACCGCTGGCGCAAGCGGTGTTGCGCGAGGCGCCGGGCATCCGCCTGCGCTGCATCGCGCCGGATTACGCCGACATGGCGCCGCGCATGGAGCGCGGCGACGTGGATCTCTACCTCGGTGCGGCGCGCATGGTGGCGCCCTCGTTGAAGCAACGGCTGCTGCTTCGCGACGACTTCCGCGTGGCACGCCGCCATGACGATCCGGCCCCCATGGACATGGCCGTCTATACGTCGCGCCCGCACGTGCTGATCTCACCCGCCGGCCAGTTCTCCAGCATCATCGACGACGCGCTGGCCAAGCTGCAGCAGAAGCGCCGCGTGGCCATGACGGTGGCCACGTATACGCAAGCGGCCAGCATGGTGGCCAGTTCCGACGCCGTGGCGACGCTGCCCAGCGCGTTCCTGCGCAGCCTGGGCTTTCCGCTGCGCATCGATCCCCTGCCGTTTGCGCTCGACGCCTTCGACTACGCGATGGCCTGGCATCCGCGCATGCAGGACGATCCCGCTCATCGCTGGTTGCGCGAGCGCCTGCTCGCCGGGCTGCACGACGGTTCCGACGCATAGGCGGACGCGAAAATCGCCGGCCTCGCGTAGCGCGTCGGCATCCGTTGTTGCTACGCGGTGACGGCCGTATCTTCCGCGTCCGCGCGACGCAGGCCGGCGCGCATGTCCGCGCCGGTCGGCTGCTGGAACAGCGACAGGCCGAACTCGGGCAGGATCGCGATCAGGTGATCGAAGATGTCGCCCTGCACGTTGTGGTGCGCCACAAAACCGGTGTCCACCGTATAGCCGTAGATCTGCAGCGGGATACCGGTGGGGCCGGGGTCCAGTTGCCGTACCGCCCAGAACAGATCGGTGTTCACCCCGGGATGGGCCAGCACATAGGCCTGCATGTAAGCGCGGAAACTGCCCATGTTGCTGAGCCGGCGCTGGTTGATGGGCAGCTTGCCGGGCTCGCCTTCAGCGGCATTCCACTGCGCGATTTCCTCCTGCTTGCGCTCGAAATAGCCGTCCAGCAATTTGAACCGGCGCAGGTGCTCGATCTCCTCGGGCTTCAAGAACCGCACGCTGGTCAGATCGATGTTGAGCGCCCGCCGGATCCGTCGCCCGGTGGCGTACATGTGGCGGTAATTGCGATACGACTTGGAGATCAGGTGCCAGGTGGGCACGGTGCTGATGGTCTTGTCCCAGTTGACCACCTTGATCGTATGCAAGGCGATCTCCACCACGTCGCCGTCCACGTTGTCGTCGGGCAGCGAAATCCAGTCGCCCACTTTCAGCATGTCGTTGGAGCTCAGCTGGATGCTGGCCACCACCGACATGATCGTGTCCTTGAAAATCAGCAGCAGCACCGCCGACACCGCGCCCAGCCCGGCCAGCAGCGACAGCGCCGAGCGATCGACCAGCACCGCGATGATCACGATGATGCCGATCAACCACACGAAAATCTTGACCAGTTGCACATAGCCCTTGATCGAGCGCTCGCGCCCGCGCGGGCTGGCCTGGTACAGATCCTCCAGTGCCGACAGCGCGGCGTTGAGCGCCAGCACCACATACAGCACGACCAGCGCCATCGTCAGCGTCGACACCAGGGTATCCACCAGCACGGGGACGCCCGGTACCCAGCCGATGCCGCGATGCAGGACCAGCATCGGCGCCACCTGCGCCAGCCGGCGGAAAACGCCGCGTTTTATCAGTGCATCATCCCAGTGCCAGGCCGTGCGTCGACTGACAGTCGTCATCACCCGCACAAGCACATGACGCACCAGCCACGCCACCAACCAGGCCACCGCCAGCAGCGCCACGCCGCCCAACACCGTATGCACCCACGCTGGCGCCAACAAGATCCTCAAATCATCCATCAAGCCCTTCCGTCACACTAAAAACCGCCCCCTACTGTAAGGGCATGGACCGGGAAGGCCAACGCGACGACACGGCGCTCAGGTCACGCGTTCGCCCGCCGCCACGCGAACGGCATACACATCCGCCGGTGTCGGATGGATGGTCAAACGCAGGCGCCCGCCCGCCACCGACAAGCGCAAGCGCCGATGCCGGACCAGATAGGTGATGGCCACCGCAGCCGCCGCCAGCCCCGCCAGCGCGCCGACTCCCAACGCCCAGCGCGCACCGAAACGGTCGACCACCCAGCCAACCAGCGGCGCCCCGATCGGCGTGCCGCCCATCACTACGGCAATGCGCAGCGCCAGCACCCGGCCGCGCATGGTGCGCTCGGTGGTGAGCTGCATCATCGAGTTGCTGGCGGTCATGAAAGTGAGCGCGGCCAGGCCCACGAAGAACAGCACGATCGCGAACAACAACGGGCTGGGCATCACGGCCGCCACCGCCACGGCGATGCCGAACGCGCCCGCGGACACGGCCATCAGCACCATGCCGGGAAACGGGCGGCTGGCGGAGAACAAGGCGCCGCACATGGTGCCCGCGGCCATCGCCGAGGTCAGCAAGCCGTACTGCCCGGCATCGCCATGGAACACGGTGACCGACATGGTGGAAATGAAGATGGCGAAGTTGAAACCGAACGTGCCCAGCAGCAACAGCATCACCAGCACCGCGATCAGGTCCGGACGCTGCCCCACGTAGCGAAAGCCGGCCAGCAGGCTGCCGCGCGTGCGTGGTGGCCGCGGCTCGATCAGCAATTCGTGCAAGCGAAGAAACCCCAGCGAGACCAGCACCGCGCCGTACGAAACGGCGTTGACCACGAACAGCCAGCCCTCGCCCACCGCGGCGATCAACACGCCCGCCACGGCGGGGCCGAGCATGCGCGCCGCGTTGAACGAGGCCGAGTTCAGCGCCACCGCATTGGCGAGGTCGTCGTCGTCGACCAGATCCGATACGAATGCCTGCCGCGCCGGCGCATCGAACGCCGTCACGCAACCGAGCAACAGCGCAAAGCCGTACACATGCCACAGCTGCACCACACCAGTGAGGGTGACCAGCCCCAGGCCCAGCGCCAGCAGGCCGGCCGCGCCCTGGGTGAGCATCAGCAGCTTGCGCCGGTCCATGTGGTCGGCCGCAAAACCGGACAACGGCAACAGCAGCAAGGGCGGCCCGAACTGCAACGCCATCACCGTACCCACCGCCGTGGCGTTGTGCTGGGTGAGCACGGTAAGCACCAGCCAGTCCTGCCCGATGCGCTGCATCCAGGTGCCCACGTTGGACACCAGCGCGCCAGCGGCCCACAGCCGGTAGTTGTAATTCCTCAACGAGTGGAACATGCGGTTCATTGCGTGCCTGACAACTCCATTGGCGCGTGCCCACCGTTCAACCCGATGAAACCCGCGCCGCGAACGCACGGCGAACGCCGCCGACGAACGAAAGCATCAGACCCGTGAGCATGGCGTGCCCGCAAGACAGGCAGACGATGGAGCGGAGGCATGGGGACGGTTCGGGCACAAGGTGACGGCGGCAGGGATCGGCCGCCGTCGACAAGGTTACATGGTGCCGCCCGCAAGCTTCACGTGCCAGACGTAGCGATGAGTACGGGCGACACCAGAATCCGCCGCGTCCTACCTCGCTGCTGCGGCAGCGGGCTTTTGCGTTCCCGCGTTATAGGAAGCCAGCACCGCACCACTCGCCCGATCGAGCAACACCATGGCGCCACGCTGCGCACCGAGGGTGAAATGGATGGTGGCACCGGTGACGGTGTCCTTGATGTCGACGGTCTGGTCCTGCAGCGAATCGGAAGCAAAGCTGTACAGCACGGCGTCGTCGAGCACGGTGGGAAACGCCAGCACGCCCGGCGACAGCGGCTGCAGTTGGGTGAAGGCGGGGGCGACGCCGGCCTGCGCCAGCGCCCACGCATACAACGCCGCCTGCGTGTCGTAGCCCTCGGCAAACGCCACCGGATCGGCCACCCAGATCAGCTTGCCCTTGCCGTGGCGAACAACCTTCAGTGACGCGCCGTCATCGAATCGCATGCTCTCGATCGGCGCCTGCTGCACGCCGGCGGGGTAGCTGACCTGCAGCGGATGCTCGTGGCCCGGCAAGCTCAGCGTGGATTGCCGTACCGCGATGGGAAACACGTCCGCCTTCAGCTTCAGTGGCGTGAGCCGGTCGACCGCCTGCCAATGCTCGTTGCGCTGCACCGGCCCGGACACCAGCAGGCAGCCACCGTTGGCCACGTAGTCGAGCAGGTGTTGCCACGCGTCGTCGGTCAGCGCCTGCGCCGCCGGCAGGATCACCAGCTTCGGCTGGCCGAGTTCGGTCAGCCGATTCTCCGGCAGCAATCGCGCGGGCGTGTGGGTGTCATAGGCCAAGGCACGCAGCGACTTTTTCTGGGTGGCCATGGCCAGGTCGCGCATGCCGCTGTAGATCAGCGACTGCGACGTCACCATGGTGACGGCAGGCGCTTCGATGCGGGTGAAGCTGGCCGGGCTGGTCGCCACAAAATGCGCGAATCCTGCCAGCACCCGTGCCTCGGGCTTCTCGGTGCCATCCACGCGGATGGCGCCGATCGGCGTCTCGTTGTCGTTGGCCATGCGGGCGTTGACGTTCCACACCCACTCGATGCCGCCCGCGCCCTGGGCGAACGAGATCGCCATCTTGCGCTCGAGTTGCCAGCCCTCTATTTGCGGCGAAAAGCGCAGGCGGTCGCGCTGGTCCAGCCGCCGTTGCTCGCCCAGTTCCTGGATCAGCATCGGCTGGCCCGGCATCTTTGCCGACAAGCCCGCCCACAGCGCGCTGTCGAAATCCCACCACAGATGCGTGGTGGTGAAGTCCACCAGCGGCGAGAAGAACGCCGGCGACAGCCGCGTCGCCACGCCGCCCTCCTCCTGACCCACAACCACCAACTGGTCGGAGCCGGCGTCGCGGAGCGTGGCGCGCATGTGTTTCACCCAGTCGTTGAAGACGGATTGGGTGAACAGGTAATAGTCGTAGACCTTCAGCGGATTGGCGCCGGCACGCACGCCATCCGGATCGAATGCGCCGGCGACGGGCAAGGCAAACGGATCGGCCGCACCGGCCTCGGGCGGCGCCACATCCGGCTTCGACTGCAGCGCCCGCCCCTTGCCGAACGATGGCTCCGACCACGCCGCCAGCAGCGCAGCCTGGTCGGGATAACGTTGCTTCAGCCAGCGCCGCCACGCCTGCTGCTCCAGCGCGTCGCCCTGCGGCAGCGTCTTCCACAGATTCGTATTGGCGCTGGGTTCGTTGATCAGATCCCACAGCAGGAACGGCACGTCGTGGAAGCGCTGCACCAGCGAATGCACGAAGCGATCCTGCATCGCCAAGGCGGCTGGATCGAGATAGGCGTTACCGGCGCCGAATGTCTCGGGAAGAAACGCGAACAGGTTGAACTGCACGGGGAGGTCATTACGCCGCGCCGTCATCAGCATCGCCTCGACCGCGCGCAAGGTCGCCTCGCTGGCCGACTTGTCGGGGTCGACCAGCCGGTTCCAGGCCGACCAGATGCCGGTGCGGATCATGTTCAACCCGCCGGCGCGGATCTGCTTCAGGTCCCGGTCCCACACCCACACGTTGGGCTTGCGCAGGTAGTCGCGATCGACATCACCGGCCATGTAGGTGGTGCCGACCACCGGCAGCGGCTTGCCGTCGAGCTGGAAATAGTCGCCGTTGACGGTGAGCTTCGGGCCGCTGCGCAGATACGCCAGGTCGCGCATCCAGAAGCCTGAGCGATACGTCCACGCCGGCGCGCCGTTGCGCTCCAGCGTGGCCTCGACCACATGCAGGCCGGAACCTTCGGCCGCCTGTTTCGGCAGGGTCACCGGCTGCGTGGGATCGGCCTTGAAGCTGTAGTGCTGCGCGGCGCCGGTGTCCGCGTGCACGCTGACCTTGAGCGTATCGCCAGCCTCGACCGTGGTCCCGCGCGCGGGCTCGAACCGGAACTGCAGTGCCTCGCCCTGCACGAACAGCGGCATCCGCGGGCGGAAGGTGAAGCGGTCGTGCTGGCGCAACGCCAGCGCCTGCAGCCGCTGCAGCAAGGGGGGATTGGCAAAGGCGTTGCCGTCCGGATCGCAGGCCAGGAAGATCCAGCGCCCGCCCACGAAACGATGCTGCACGTGATCGACCAGCACCGCCGGCGCGGCCAGCTTGTGGCCATCGCGCGTGCCCCAGGCCAGCGTGGTCAGGAAAGCATCCTCACTGCCATTGTTGGCCGCCGTGTCCTTGGGGTCCATCACCACCGAAAGCCGGATCACCGGGCTCCACGCCTGCGTCCAGCCGAACGCAGGCAGCGTCGGCGCCACATCCGCATTCGGCTCGAACTGCAGCGTCTTCGAGCCGGGCGTGGCCTGCCAACCCTGGATGAAAAGCTCCAGCGATGCGGCCACGCTGGACTCGCGCAACCGCCACGTGTTGCCGTCGCGATACGCCGCCCGCGTGAACGGCTTGCCGCCCAGCACGATCAGGTTTCCGCCACGGTCGAGGTAACGCAGGATGGACGGCCAAGCCGCCTCGGGATAGGTCGAGCCATAAGGCAGCACCAGCAACTTCGTCTGCGCCGAGCCGAGCGCCGCATCGAGCTGCGCCGCATTCACCATGCGTGCGTCGGGAAATCCCGCCGCCAGCGCCGCGGACGAAACCGGCGACGTATCGGCCGCGGGAAAACCGGGCTGCTGGAAAACCACCGTTCCGTCAGCGGCCAGCGCGGCCGGCACGATGCAGCCGCCAAGGACGACCAGCCACAGGAATCGCAGGAAGAAAGACATGGAACATTCCCCAGAAAGTCGGCGCCGGCCCGATCAAGAGCCTGCAAAAGGTAGCAGCGCTTGTGCGATCGCCCGACGGCCCAACCCCAACCACCTTCCGCCGCGATCACGGTAGATAACGTTACCATGTCAAGACGGATCATGGGCACCGTCGAGCCGTGGGGTCTCCATCGCGCCACGTTGAAGAAGACCGTGGCATCGTGGAACGGCTTTCCCGATCGACCTGCCCGGCCCCATGGCACAGAAGCCCATGCATCAGAATGCGTTGTCGATGATCGTGCGCTCGCGAATCCGCCATCTGAATCCCGGCTGCTTCGCGCTGGTGATGGCGACCGGCATCGTGTCGATCGACGTCAGCCAGCACGGCATGACGTTGCTGGCGCAGGCGTTGTTCGGCCTGAATCTGCTGGCGTATGCCGTGTTGCTGGTGATGACGACGCTGCGCCTGCTGCACTTTCCGCGCGAGCTGCTGGCCGATTTCGTCAGCCCCGGCCGGGGCGCGGGTTTTCTCACCCTGGCGGCGGGCACCTGCGTACTCGGCAGCCAATGCCTGCTGGTGGTGCCGCTGCGCCGGCTTGCCGATGGCTTGCTGCTGGCGGGTGCAGTGAGCTGGGTCGGTCTTGTCTACCTGTTCCTCGCCGCCACCATCACCGCGCGCATCAAGCCCGGCTTCACCCGCAGCATCAACGGTGGCTGGCTGGTGGCCGTGGTGGCGACGCAGGCGCTGGCCGTGTTGCTGGTGCTGCGCACGGCGAGCGTGTCGCCGCCCAATGCCGCGTGGCTGTTCACGGCGCTGTGCCTGTATCTGCTGGGTGCGGCGCTGTACCTGTTGATCATCACGCTGGTGGTGTATCGCCTGGTGTTCTTCCCCCTGCGCGCCCGCGATTTCACCCCGCCGTACTGGATCAACATGGGTGCGCTGGCAATCACTGCGCTGGCCGGCAGCCTGTTGGTGCAGCACATCCCGGCATCGGGTTCGCTGGCGCAGCTGCTGCCGTTCGTGAAAGGTTTCACGCTGTTCTTCTGGGCGACCGCCACGTGGTGGATACCGTTGCTGCTGCTTCTGGAAGGCTGGCGCTACGCCTGGCGGCATGTGCCGCTGCGCTATGAGGCCGACGACTGGGACATCGTTTTCCCGGTGGGGATGTACACCGTGGCGACCTACGAATTGGCGCAGGCGCTGCAGCTGGATTTCCTGCAGGTCATCCCGGACGTGGGCGTGTATGTGAGCCTGGCGGTGTGGCTGTTCTTCGCCGTCGCGGGCGTGCTGCGCGCTTTTCGCCACCCCACGGTGCCGACCTGACATGTCCGTGCTTCGGGCCTTTTGTCGCACCCGCGCGGTTTCACCCCGACAACCGGGCCCCGGCCGGCCAAACATGTTACAATCTCGCCGCAAACAACTGTAAATAAAGGAAAAAAAGGAGGCACACCATCAAAACTTCAATCATGTCATTGTTCTACCGTAGCCCACGGGCCAAGCGGTCTGGCACGACCTCTGATTCACCCGTCAATCGCGCAGTCCACCTGCCCGAGGGCTTTTTCATCCACCGCCCGCACCGTCGCTCACGCATGCGCGACAGCAGCTACACCACGGGCACCTACGCCAGCCGTCCCGTCTACCGCAATGGTCTTGCGCGACAGCAGGCATTTCGCGTGATCTAGCGTCACGCGGTGAACCACTCGACCTGAGCCGGTTCACCCCATGTTTCATGCGGGGGATGCGAGGCGGCGCCACGCGCGGCTGACCATCGGCTGCAGAGGCACCAGCCACGCATCCCGAGGCGGACTCTCCGCATCGCGTTTCCACCACGACACACGGCTCCATCCTCGACGCAGGGCGTCAGGGTGCGGCGATCCGTGCGCGGGCTTGCAAAAGCATTGCGCCGAAGCCATGAGTGTCTGATCGAACACGTTGGCGGTATCCATGTTCAAGCTCATCCGAAACTGGCGCGAGCGGCGCGTCGTCGCGCAGCGTCCGATTGCCGAAGACCTCTGGCACAAGGCGCTGCGGCGTTGTGCGCCGGCGCGTCGGCTGGGCGCTTCCGACCAGGCGACGCTGCGGGTGCTGGCCACGCTGTTTCTGCACCGCAAATCCATCGAGCCGGTCGAAGGGGTTGAACTGGACGACGCCGATCGCGTGCTGCTGGCGACGCACGCATGCCTGCCCATCCTGAAGCTGGGCCTGGACTGGTACGACGGCTGGCACAGCGTCATCGTTTACCCGGCCGCCTTCATCCCACGCCGCTCGCATACCGACGACGCGGGCGTGGTCCACCAATCCGATGCCGTGCTGTTGGGCGAGGCGTGGGGCCGCGGCCCGGTGATCCTGTCGTGGGAGGACGTGTTGCACATCGGGGAAACGCCTGGCCACAACGTGGTCATCCACGAAATGGCACACAAGCTCGACATGCTCAATGGCGACGCCAACGGCTTCCCGCCGATGCATCGGCGGATGGATCACCGCGTGTGGTGGAAGGTCTTCTCCAGCGCCTGGGATCGCCTGAAGGATGAGCACCGCAACGGCGCCGAGTTGCCGATCGATCCTTACGCCCTGGAAAACCCGGCCGAATTCTTCGCGGTGGCGAGCGAGCAGTTCTTCGAAACGCCCGCCGCGCTGCGCCAGCATCTGCCCAAGGTGTACCGCCAGCTTGAGCTGTTCTATCGACAACATCCGTATTGAAACAGGGCCATTCCTGCCTGCGGGGGAAGGTGCCCGGAGGGCGGATGGGGGCGCTTTTCCGCCGGTGCAAAAAGCAGCAGCGCGGCTATGCCGCGTAGCCCCTTCCGCCTTCGGCACCTTCCCCCGCTGCGCGGGGGAAGGAATCAGCGTGGGGATTTGTTGCGGATACCATGGCGGCGAATAAATCCCCGCCACCAGGACCCCACGTGCGCCGATCGATTCTCATGCTCTTGCTTGCGCTGTTCAGCGCCTTTGCACAGGCCGCGACCCCGCCCGAACCACCCTCCAACAGCTCGCGGCAACCCGTCGTACGCATCGACGATGTTGCGCGCTTTTACGCCGTCTACGACCAGGCCGACGGCAAACCCTCGGCTGCCGCGCTCCAGGCGGGTTATCTCGACAGCGGCTCGCCGGGCCTGCAGCAATTTGTGACGGCGCGGATTTCCTCCGCCGAAAAACTGGCCGATGCCATCGCCAGGTCACCGCAGGATTTCCGTAACGCACGCCGCTGCGTACCGATGCTCCCGGCGGCACGCGATCAACTGCGGCAGGTGTTTTCCGCGTTGACCACACTCGATCCGCAGGCGACGTTTCCGCCGGTGACGATCGTCATCGGACGCAACAACACCGGCGGCACCACCACCGCGAGCGGTGTCACGATCGGCCTCGAAGTGATCTGCCGATCGAACTGGTTGGCCCCCGACATCACCCAGCGGCTGGTGCACCTGATCGCCCACGAATACGTGCACGTGCAGCAGCCGGCGGCGCAGGTGGCCCCGCCGGCGAACGCCACCGTGCTGTTTGCCTCGCTGGTGGAAGGCGGCGCCGAGTTCGTCGGCGAACTGACCTCCGGCGAAGTCCTGAACGTCCACCTGCAACGCTGGACGCGGGACAAGGCTTGCCGCATCGAGCGCGATTTCCAGGCGCATGCCATGGACACCGACATGTCCCGCTGGCTGTACAACGGCCCCGGTACGCCCGAAGCGCCGGGCGACCTCGGTTACTGGGTGGGTTACCGCATCGCCCGTGCCTACTACGCGCACGCCAGCGACAAGCCGCGCGCGATCCAGGACATCCTCAACGTCGACAACGACAATGCGGCCAGCTTTCTCAAGCGAAGCGGCTGGCGCACGGATGAGGACTGCACCCGTTGAAGCCGCTCAGTCCCGACGCGAATAGTCCATGTGCTCGAGGTCGTCCATCAGGCTCGGCCCGGTCGGATGCCAGTCCAGCACGCGACGCGTCCACGCACTCGACGCGGTCAGATCGAGGTCCATGAAGCCACCCAACCAGCCGAAATGATCCGGCGCCTCACTGGCGTCGATCGATTTGACCGGCACATTCAGGCCCGCACCAATCACCTGCGCAATGTCGCGAACGCACACGCCCTCTTCGTCAACGGCGTGATAGCGCTCGCCGGGCTGGCATTTCTCGATCGCCAGCCGGTAAAGCCTGGCCACGTCGAGCACATGCGCGGCGGGCCAGCGGTTCAACCCCTCGCCGACATACGCCGAGACACCCTTCTCGCGGGCAATGTCGATCAGCGGGCTGATGAGGCCTTGGCGGTTGGTGTCGTGCACCTGCGGCAACCGCATCACGGACACGGCCACGCCAGCGGCCAGCATGTCCGCACCGGCCAGTTCCGATGCTATGCGCGGGTTGCGATGTTCCGGGTTGAAGACATCTTCCATCGCCGGCTGCCCATCGGCCGCGATTCCCGCGCCCGTCCCCGACGTCAGCAATAGCGGCCGCGCGGATCCCGCCAGCACCGAACCCAGGGCCTTGATCACCCGCGCGTCCTTTTCGCAGTTGGCCACGAAATGGGCGAAATCGTGATCGAACGCGGTATGGATCACCGCGTCGGCATCCGCCGCCCCACGCCGCACGCTGTCCAGGTCCTCCAGCAGACCGAAGTGAGCCTCCGCGCCGGCGGCAACGAGCGCCTTGGCACCCGCGTCCGATCGGGTCATGCCCAGCACCTGGTGACCGGCCGCCAGCAATTCCGGCACGATCCTGGAGCCGATGAAACCGGTCGCGCCGGTGAGGAAAATACGCATGGAATCGTCTCCCGTCGAGTTGTGGGAACGATCCTATGCCGTAAAATATACGGGTAAAGTAGTTGCATTATCCTGGTATAAAAACCAACAGGAACGGCCATGCCCGCCACCACCGTCAGCCAGCTCGGCACCTATCTGAAGGATCGGCGCACCCGCCTCGACCCGGCCACCTTCGGCTTTGTTGGCGGCCGCCGGCGCACGCCGGGCCTGCGCCGGGAGGAAGTCGCCCAGCGCGCCAACATCAGCGCCACCTGGTACACCTGGCTGGAACAAGGCCGCGGCGGCGCACCGTCGGCCGAGGTGCTGGGCCGCATCGCGGACGGGTTGATGCTGACCGAGTCCGAGCGCGAGCACCTGTTCATGCTCGGCCTCGGCCATCCGCCCGGAGTTCGCTACAAGGCCACTGCGGGCGTGACGCCGCGCCTGCAACGCGTGCTGGACGCGCTGGAGGTGAGCCCGGCCATCGTCAAGACCGCGCTGTGGGATGTGGTGGCCTGGAACCGCGCCGCCGCCGTTGTGCTTACCGACTACAGCAAGCTGCCGCCATCGGAGCGCAATATCCTGCGCCTGCTTTTTTCCGATTCACGCGTACGCGCCGCGCAGCCGGACTGGCAACGCGTGGCCCGTTTCGTCGTGGGCGCCTTTCGTGCGGATGCGACCCGCGCCGGTGCGGGCGCGGAGATCACCCGTTTCGTGGAGGAGATGTCCCGGCTCAGCCCCGAATTCGAAAAGCTGTGGCTGGCCAACGATGTCCACGCCTATGGCGAAGGCGTAAAGCGCCTGCGCCATGCGGAGCTGGGTCTGCTGGAGCTCGAGTTTTCCGCCTTTGGCGTCGACGGGCGACCGGACCTGGGCATGATCGTGTTCAACCCGGTGAAGGCGAGAGATGCGCAGCGCTTGCGTGCCTACATCGAGGCCAGAGCGGCGGCGGCTTGAAGATGCGCATTCAAGCCGCCGGCACGGGTTTTCCGATCAATAGGCGCCGCGAATATGCTGCGCCACCTCGTTCCGATAGAACGCGGCCAGGTCGTCATGCAAGGTCTGCGGCAATGACGGCAACGCGCTGACCTTGGCGTTTTCGCGCACCTGCTCGGCGCGGCTGGCGCCAGGGATGATCGTGGTGACGGCGGGATGGTCGAGGATCCAGCGCATGGCCATTTGCGCCGTGGTGTAGCCCGCGGGCGTTTTCGCCGTGACGGCGTCGGCAAGCTGGATGCCTTTCTCGAACGGGATGCCCGCAAAGGTTTCGCCCACGCTGAACGCCTGGCCGTCCTTGTTGTAGTTGCGGTGATCCGTGCTCGCGAAGCGGGTCTTGCTGTTGTACTTGCCGCTCAGCATGCCGCTGGCCAGCGGCAGCCGCACGATGATGCCGATGTTTTTTTCCTGCGCCTTGGGCAGCAACTCGTCCAGCAACTTCTGCCGGAACACATTGAAGATGACCTGCAGCGAGCTGACGTCGTCGTGCTGCGCGCAGACCAGCCCTTCTTCCACCGTCTCGACGCTGGCACCAAAGAACTTGATCAACTTTTCCTGCTGCACGGTACGCAGCCAGTCGAAGATCTCGCCACGCTGCAGCAGCGCCAGCGGCACGCAATGCAACTGCAGCAGGTCGATGCTGTCGCAGCGCAACCGATCCTGCGCGGTCCTGATCCGGTCGCGCAGGCTGGAGAGCGAATAGCCGTTCGGATAGGTGTCCGCGGCGCGGCCGTACTTGGTGGCGATGAACGGGCGCGGCTTGCTCGAGGCCAATCGTTCACCCAGAAAACGCTCGCTCGCCCCGTCACCGTAGACGTCGGCGGTATCGAAGAAATTGATGCCTGTTTCCTGCGCGGCGTCGATGATCCCGTCGACGGTGGCTTCGTTGATGGGGCCGAAGTCGCCACCAAACTGCCAGCAACCAAGGCCGACTTCGCTGACGGCAAAGCCGGTGTTTCCCAGTATCCGGGTTTTCATTTACGTCACTCTCCTTTCCTGAAAAAAAGTCGCGAACGGCATTCTCGCCG
Organism: Rhodanobacter fulvus Jip2; assembly: GCF_000264315.1. Classification (GTDB taxonomy): domain Bacteria; phylum Pseudomonadota; class Gammaproteobacteria; order Xanthomonadales; family Rhodanobacteraceae; genus Rhodanobacter; species Rhodanobacter fulvus. The sequence continues at coordinate 7,006 of NZ_AJXU01000027.1, read as the reverse complement.
ATTCGTTGCGTCTCGTGCTTGCCGCGCTCGCGGACGTTCCGCAGGTCGCCCCGCAACGGCGCCCTATGTCGTTCGGCCATGCCGGTTCTAGAGCTTAAGTCTGCGCGAACAAACACTTTTTGCGGTGTACGATCCGTACGATGGTGCACCCCCGAAACCCCACATGGCGAACAGAGAATCGCCAGGTGTCGGCCCCCTGAGTGCAGCCAGCGGAAACAGGCACCGCACGAGCTTCGCATTTTTCACGGCGTCGGCGACGCCGATCGACGATGACGCGTTGAGTTCCAGCCAGGTACCAGCCATGACGACGCACACGACGTCCGCCCCCACCACTGCCGATGCCGCAGAGGCGCCGCCGTGCTGGCTGAGCGTCGTCATTCCGGCCCACAACCGCCGCGAACTTGCGCTGCGGGCCATCAACTCGGTCCTTGAACAGCATCACCCGCGCCGCATCGAGATCATCGTCGTCGACGATGGCTCCACGGATGGCCTGGCCGAAGCCATCCATCAGCACCATGCCGGCAACGACAGCGTCCGCGTGATCACCACCGCGCGCGAGTACACCAACGCCGCGCGCAACACCGGCTTCAGGGCGTCGTGCGGTGAACTGGTCTGTTTTCTGGACTCCGACGACCTGTGGATGGCGCACACGCTGACGGTGGTCGAACAGATTTTCGCGGAACACCCGGAGCTGGCCTTTCTCAGCATCGAGGGCAGCACCCTGCCATCACCGGCGCATCCGTTGATCTCACGCGTGGTGGCGGAAGACGCGCCCGGCTGGTCGCATGCCGGCTTTCGCAGCACCGCGCTCGTCCACCAGTCGCTGACCCTGGATGGCCCGCAACGCAACGCCACCCTGCTCTACGGCGATTACTTCCCGGCGATCATCCGCGGCGACCTGTTTTTGCTGAGCGGCCTGATCATTCGCCGCGATGCCATCGTGCGCGCCGGGCCGTTCACCGAGCACTTCAGGTTTTACAACGACTGGGAATTCTTCGCCCGCATGTGCCTGCAGGGCATCGGCGGCTATATCGACTACGACGGCTTCCGGCGCGATGCCGGACGAGTGGATCAGATATCGAGGGCACGCCCCGCCACCGCCATGCCGCGACGCCACGTGTACATCCTGCGGACGCTGGCGCGACGTTTTCCCGCGCGTTTGGCCGCCTATGCGACCCTGCACAAGGATGCCCTCAACGACGCGCAGTACTGGATGGCCCGGTGCCTGCTGCGCACCCACCATCGCCGCTTCGCCAAACGCCTCCTGATGCATTCCGTGCGCCAGCGCTACAAGGTGGCACGCAGCCTGGCGCTGCTGGCCGTGGCCAACTTCATCTAGCCCGGGCCGGGCTTTCATTCCCCCTCGTAACGCACACCGACCGCCTGGCGCCACGTATCCAGGGCGGCGATATTGCCGAGCGTGTCGGCCCACGTCATCGCCGGGACTTCAGTGGCGCCGCGCGCGACGGCCTCGGCGACCGCATCGGCCTCGTAGGTGTAGAGGCCGTGTGCGAGATGGTCGATGGCGATTTTTTCCGGCACGGCGTTGCCCCGTTTATGCAGCCAGATCACCTCGTCGCGGCCACCCTGCCCGGGCAGGAACGGCGTGGGTACATCGATCCAGCCGTCGGTGCCGTAGATCTGCGCGGACTGGTCGTCGAGGATCGTCGTGCCGCAGGAAAGCTCGGCCAGCACGCCGCCGGGAAAGCGCGCCACGGCGGAGGCAAACTCATCCGTTTGCGCGACGGGGTGAATCCGGCCCACCCCGTGGAGGGTCGTCGGGTTGGCGAAAGTCCGCCCGCTGGCCTGGCCGGCGATGAGTCGCGCGAACGACATCGGATAACAGCCGACATCGAGAATCGCGCCACCACCGAGGCCCTTGTTGAACAGGCGATGGCCCGGATCGAAGTCGGCGGCAAAATTGAACGACGCGCGGATCACCCGCACTTCGCCCACCTGGCCTGTCCGCACCAGCTCCGCGATTTTCAGCGTCTGCGGATGGAACCGGTACATGAAGGCTTCCATCAGCAACACGCCGTGGTCGCGCGCGGCCTCGATCATGCGCTGGGCATCAGCCAGGTTCAGCGCCAGCGGTTTCTCACAGAGGACATGCTTGCCCGCGCGCGCCGCCTCGATCGCCCACTCGGCATGCCAGGGATGCAGCGTGCCGATGTAGACGGCCTGCACCTCGGGATCGGCCAGCAACGCCGCATAGCTGCCGTGGGCGCGGACACCGCCGAACTCGCCGGCAAAGGCCGCGGCATCGGCCTCATGCCGCGAAGCCACGGCCACGAGGCGATTGCTGCGGGAGGATTGAAGATCGACGGCGAATTTCCGGGCGATGTGCCCGGCGGACAGGATGCCCCACTGCAGTGGTGTCGTAGTCATGTGCAAACAGGAAACGGAGGAATCCCGAGCCTATCCCGCCGCGCAGCCAATAGCCAAGGCGCAACGTTCCGGATGGGTTCCCACGATCACGCGTAACCACCACCACCGCCGCGACGAATGACAGGTAACGGAGGTGCTCCGCCCGGAGCAAGTCCACCTGACTCCCCGCCAGCGAGGTTCACCATGATTCGTCGCACTGCTTTTCGACTGGCCCCTTTTGCCGCCACCGTGATGCTCGCCCTCAGCGCGTGCCAGAGCGCTTCCGCCACCATCACCGCCACCCGTCAACCGGCTCCCACCGTCGACGCCAGCAAGGCTGCCGTTCCCGGCGAGGCCACCGCCGTGATCGCCGGTGGCTGCTTCTGGGGCGTGTCCTCGGTGTTCGAGCACGTCAAGGGCGTGCGCCAGGTCACCGCAGGCTATGCCGGCGGCAGCGCCGACACCGCCCGCTACAACATCGTCAGTGGAGGCGGCACCGGCCACGCCGAATCGGTGCAGGTGAAATACGACCCCAGCCAGGTCACCTACGGCCAGTTGCTGCAGGTGTTCTTCTCGGTGGCCTTCGACCCCACCGAGCTGAATCGGCAGGGCCCGGACAGCGGCACGCAGTATCGTTCGGTCATTTTCTACAACAGCCCCGAACAGAAGAAAATCGCCACCGATTACATTGCGCAGCTGACTGCGGCCAGGTCGTATGCCGCGCCCATCGTCACCCAGGTGGTGCCGCTGAAACGCTTCTATCGCGCCGAGGCCTACCACCAGCATTACGCCGAGCGGCATCCGGACAATCTGTACATCATGTACAACGACGCGCCGATGGTCCGACACCTGAAAGACCTGTTCCCCGATGTCTATCAGGCGCCGCAGGCGATGGTGGAAGTGCAGATGTACTGAGCATGACAACGGAAAGAGGCCCGGCGGTTCCCGCGCCTCTCTTCTTCACCAGGCGCGCCTTGGTGCGCCAGGACTCACTTCGTGGCGACAGGCTGGTCGCACCTGATTTCGCCACACTTGAAATCCACTTCGATGCCGCGGCCTACCGTCACCGGTACGTTGAGATGCTTGGCCACGGGCTGATCGTCCTGCTTCAGCGTGACCGTGTACGTACCCGGTTGCAGCTGGGCTGCGGAGTAGCGGCCGTCAGCATCCGACTTCACCGTTCGGCCAATGCCCGTCGCATCGCTGTGCACGGTGATGCTGTAGCCCGCCGGCGCCTTGCCGAACACCCGGCCTGCCGTGGCCTGTGCGCTGGCCGTCGAGATACCGGCGACGGCGCACGCGCCAATCACACCGGCCAACGCCAGACCACGGGCGGCGCGATGCAAGGAAGAACGGAACGAGAGAATCTTGTTCATGGGTCATGTCCTATGGTTTGTGGAGGAGAAAAAGCACGGGCATACCAGGGGTTTGGCCACGGCTGTGAAACGGGGGACGGACGAGGCCGACCCACGCCGGCGTGTAGCCGGCATTTCGCGCGATCGACCGCCTACATCAGCAGCATGCTGCCGAGGGTCATCGTGCAAATCAGGACGCAGGCGCCGAACAGGCTCTGCAACAGCATGGTTTCGCGATTGAGGTTCATGGCGGCTCTCCATCGAATGAGGGAATGAAGCTTTCAGGCTCGATATGGCAAACGTCGTGCCAACGCCAATACACCTTGAAAACCGCGCTCCCGCGCTGTTTTCGCCCATCGCCGAAAAATGAATAGCCGTCCGCGGACACTTGCTCGCGGACATCGGACACCGCGCCGACAGACACGGCGCCCCGCACGCGCAGTGGTACCTTCGTTGCTGCCGTCAGGCCGGTGGCAAGGCTGGATTGTTGACCGCCCATTGGGCGGCGAACGCACGCTTGTACGCAGGTCGCGCCTCGCCGCGGGCGACATACGCAGCCAGATTCGGATATTCGCCTAGAAGGCCCGATGGCCTCACCCTGAGCAGCACCGACACCATCATGAGATCGCCCACGCCAAATGCACCATCAAGCCAGTCGGCATCGCCCAACCAGTCAGATAACTGGCCCAGCCGATGGCGGATCCGCGCCTCAACCAAAGGCAAGCGGCCCGCCTTCCATGGCCTGTCGCCCTCCAGAAACTTGACTACAACGAGCTCAAGGATCGGCGGCTCCACGGTATTGAGCGCAGCAAACATCCAGGTGATGGCACGCGCCCGCGCACCGGCATCCACCGGCAACAGGCCCGGGTGACGCTCGGCGATATGCAAGACAATCGCACCGGTCTCGAACAGCACAAGGTCGCCATCCTCATACGTGGGAATCTGGCCAAACGGCTGGATGGCGAGATGCGCGCGTTGCTTCAACGCCCGGAACGAAACAAGACGGACCTCGTAGGGCTGGTTCACTTCTTCCAGCGCCCAGCGAACGCGCGTATCGCGCGCAAGGCCCAGGCCACCATCAGGCGACTTCTCAAAGGCGGTAATGACGATAGCCATCGATCTGCTCCGGTTGAGTCGGATCAGGTCGCCCGCCACCACGGCGGACTTGACCTGACCCTGACTACCAGACGAACGAGGCAGCAGTGAATCGACATGCGCGAACGTAGTCATTCGTCAGCCAGGGTCGGCATCGACACCCTTTATCCAGACACAATTTAATTTGCCACGTCCCCTTTATTCCTCATGCCCCGCCACGAGCCCTGAAATAGGCCACGAGCGCATTGGCGTGTCCGTGACCCAGCTTGTGCTCGGACTTGAGGAAGGCGACCACAACACAACGCAAGCTCAGCCACGCGATCCCGACCGACAAAGGGAACGGAGGCAACTATTTCCATTTGATTCCGTCCGTACGCTTTTTGTTTGCCGATCCGGAAAAACGCATTGGCGTAATCTTCTTCCCCATGCAAACCCGATACACACCCTCAGGCGTCAGACTTCAACTGCACTCAACGCGCGAAGGCCCGCTCAACTGGCTGCTGTTGCCTGGCGGACCGGGGCTTGGCTCCGAAAGCCTGCTCGAATTGGCCGACGCACTGGATGTGCCCGGCTCCATCTGGCTCGTCGATCTCCCGGGCGACGGATCCAACACCGTCGCACATTCGCCAGACCCGTTTGCGAACTGGCCCGACGTGCTGATCGAGGCCGTCGACACGTTACCGGAAGCCATCTTCGTTGGTCATTCGACCGGTGGCATGTACCTGCTTGCCACGCCCGCGCTGCAAGGAAGACTGCGTGGACTGGCGTTGCTCGACAGCGCACCGAACAGTGCATGGCATGCGGACTATGTGGCAATGACGCGTCGACATCCGCTGCCCGAATTCGACCTTGCGGTCGCCGCCTACAGCCAGCAGCCCACCCTCGAAAAATTCACCGCCATGGTTGTTGCCGCAACCGCGTGGAACTTCACTCCGTCCGCCCTCACGGCCGGCCGCAAGTTGCTGGCGCGCCTGCCCTACAACATCGCCGCGGTTACGTGGTCGGACACGCATTTCGACCATGCCTACCAAGCACGGTGGTGGCCGTCCGACATCCCCGTACTTCGGCTATACGGCGGCAGTGACCGCATCGTCAGCCAGCACGGCTGGCGCGACCCCGCATACCACACGCCCAACCACATCGCTTGCGAGATCGCCGGTGCCGGCCATTTTCCGTGGATCGAAAATCCAGAAGCCGTGACGCAGGCGTTCCGGGATTTCGCGGCGGAGATCCAGCTTCACTCACGGTAGAACGAAGCCGGGGGCAGAGCGCACTTTCGCCTATCCAGCTCATCGCCCCATCATCCCCCAGCCAACGCCTGAAGCATATTCTCGGGATCTTTGCCGATAGCCCGCAACAACGCCTTGGCCGGCCCGGTAGGTTCATGTCGCCTCTGCTCCCAGCTCCGCAACGTGGCGACCTGGACGTCAATGAGCATGGCGCACTTGGCCTGGGACAAGCCCGTGGCTTTGCGGATATTGGTGACGCCGATGGCATCGATAGGGAACTCACGCGACGGCTCACGCACGCCGTGAACGATTTCGTCCATCTGGGTCACGCTTTCGCAGAGACCGGCGAAATGAGCGAAGCCTGGGCCCACTATTAAGTTCAGAGTCGACTTTTTTGAGGCTGCCCCACAATAGTCCGCCAGCTATCCCTGCTCGTTCTTGTGGCGCTCAAGCCAGTCTGCGTACGGGCTTTTTTTCACATGCTGGCGATTGAGATCGGGCGCCCCGTCGGTCCACCACACGGGGCCGCGCTCGCCCAGCGCCACCTTGGCCTGGTCGACCTCGGTCCGCGCGTGCGCCAGCGCTTCGTCGTCGGCGGATCGGAGCGCATCGCGCACCGCCCTGCGCGCCGTCATGAGTCGATCAACGCAAGCCTTGCGCACCTCGGGCGACAGTGCCGGATTGGCCGCACGCCACAGCCGTCCTCGAACCACCAGATAGCGCTTGTCGGGAGTCAATGGATGTTTCATGGGGGATTGGATACACAGCTGGCGTGAGAGACGGGGCACGATTGTAGCGGCAGTCGTGGAAAAGGCCTCAGGCGCAAGAAAATGTTGGTGACACATTTTTCAAGCAGCTGAGGGCGCCAGACACGAAACCGTTGCACTACCGACGTCCCCCCGCATTGAGTAGCGGGGCGGTTTAGAGTCCGGGGTCACTTTGAGATGGCCCGGGTTTGAC
>NZ_AJXU01000026.1 GCF_000264315.1 Rhodanobacter fulvus Jip2 | reverse complement strand
TTGATCAGAGCATCCCTAAGGCTTTACTCCCTCCCCTGCTCGTAGGGGAGGGTTGGAGAGGGGTCCGCTCTTGATCTGAACCCGCAAAAGCGAACCCTTCCTGACCTCCCCTGCCAGCAGGGGAGGAACCAGCCTTCAACTTGCCGCCTGCTCCGCACCCTTCTTGAATTACCTACGCCGCGGCGGCATCTGACTCGTCTATCCGTGTTCATCCACCTGGAGCCTGCCATGGCCCGCAAGAAACCCCTCGCGCTCTATCGCAACATCGGCATCATCGCGCACATCGACGCGGGCAAGACCACAACCACCGAGCGCGTGCTGTATTACACCGGGCGCAAGCACCAGATCGTCAACACGCACGAGACCAAGGACGGCAAGGGCTCCACCACCACCGACTACATGGAGCAGGAGCGCAAGCGCGGCATCACGATCCAGTCAGCCGCTGTCACTGCGGAGTGGAAGGGCCACCAGATCAACGTGATCGACACGCCGGGACATGTGGACTTCACCATCGAGGTGAACCGTTCGCTGCGCGTGCTCGACGGCGCGGTGGTGGTGTTCGACGGCGTCGCCGGCGTCGAGCCGCAAACGGAAACCAACTGGCGGCTAGCCGATCAGTACAAGGTGCCGCGGCTTTGCTACGTCAACAAGATGGATCGCATCGGCGCCAATTTCGCGCATTGCGTGGAAGGCATCCGCGAACGCCTCGGCGCCAACGCGCTGCTGTGCCAGGTGCCGCTGGGCAGCAGCGACGAGTTCGTGGGCATGGTCGACATGGTTGCGGGCGTGGGCTACATCTGGGCTTCCGACGACAAGGACAGCACGTGGGAAAGCGTGCCACTGGAAGCGTTGAAGGACCGCCTCAGCTTCGCCTCCACCGCCGACAACGCGTGGATCGCCGACCTGCCGAAGCTGCGCCAGGATCTGCTGGAAACCGCGCTGGCGCTGGACGACGACGCTTTCGAGCGGCTGCTGAACACCGGCGAGTTCGACCCGACCGTGCTGAAGCACTGCATCCGCAAGGGCACCGTCACCGGTGAACTGGTGCCGGTGCTGTGCGGTTCGTCGTACAAGAACAAGGGTGTGCAGCAACTGCTGGACGCGGTAGTCGACTACCTGCCCTACCCCGGCGAAAACGGCGGCATCGCGACGGTCGACGAGGACGGCAACGTCGTGGGCGAACAGGAAGTCACCGACGACGCGCCGGCGCGCGCGCTGGCGTTCAAGGTGATCAACGACCAGTTCGGCACGCTGACCTTCTGCCGCATCTATTCCGGCGTGATCAAGAAGGGCGACACCTTGCTCAACGTCACCCGCGGCAAGAAAGAGCGTGTGGGCCGCATCGTCGAGGTGCAGGCCGACGACACCAAGGAAATCGACGAGGTGCGCGCGGGCGACATCTGCGCCTTCGTCTCGATGAAGGACACCGAGACCGGCGATTCGCTGAGCGACCCGGCACACCCGGCGCTGCTGGAACGCATGCGTTTCCCCGACCCGGTGATCAGCGTGTCGGTGGAGCCGAAGAACCGCAACGACGTCGACAAGCTCTCCACCGCGCTCTACAAGATGGTCAAGGCCGATCCGTCGCTGCGCATGGAAGTGGACCAGGAAACCGGCCAGACCGTGCTCAAGGGCATGGGCGAGCTGCACCTGGAAATCACCATCGACCGCATGCGCACGGAACTGGGCGTGGAAGCGAGCATGGGCAAGCCGCGGGTCAGTTTCCGCGAGGCCTTCGGCAAGCGGGTCGAGCACACCTACACGCACAAGAAGCAGACCGGCGGCTCCGGCCAGTTCGCCGAAGTGACGATGATCTTCGAGCCGGGCGAACCGGGCTCGGGCGTGGTGTTCTCCGACGAAGTGGTCGGCGGCCGCGTGCCGCGCGAATACATTCCGGCGGTCGAGCACTCGGTCAAGGCCGAATCCAAGGAAGGCCAGGTCGCCGGCTACGAAGTGGTCGACTTCAAGGCGCGTCTGATCGACGGCAAATACCACGACGTCGACTCATCGGCATTGGCATTTGAAATCGCCACCCGCCAGTGCTTCCGTGAGGCGCAGAAGCTGAGCAAGCCGAAACTGCTGGAGCCGATCATGAGCCTGGAAGTGGTCACCGAAGCGACTTATCTCGGCGACGTCATCGGCGACATCAACCGCCGCCGCGGCACCATCACCGAGCAAGGCCAGAAAGGCACGTCGGCCTTCGTACAGGGCTTCGTCCCGTTGTCCGAGATGTTCGGCTATATCAACTTCCTGCGCTCGGCCACCAGCGGCCGCGGTAACTTCTCGATGATCTTCGATCACTATCAGGAGGTGCCCGCCAGCATGGTCGACAAGCTGATGGAGAAGGAAGCGAAATAGCTTCGTTTTTTTGTCTTCGGGTCTCGGCGGCCCGCGCACGAAGAACGGCGAGGTATCGCTACGTCGCCGTTCTCCTTTGTTGCCGTTATCCGGCCACCGTTTTCGGCGGTGACGGTTTACTGCTGCAAGGCCCCGACAGTCGCACCGTCCAATTGACCGGTCGTTGCGAGGCCGCGGATCTTCTGGAATCTCCGGATCGCCGCCAAGGTCCCTGGCCCGGACACGCCATCGACCTTGCTCGTGTACAAGCCCAACTCGGCAAGCTTGCGTTGCGCGTCGGCCACGGAGAAATTGCCCGAGGAGGGCGTGGAGGCGCCATCCACCGCCAGTGCCCCGCCGGTCCCCAGGCCACCGGCCGCGCGCTGCGGCGCGTACTCGCGCACGGACTTCACCATCTGGTTGTAGGAGTCCAGAAACGCCGCGGCAATGACCTTGCCTTGTGGCGTCTTGCTGTAAGCGCCGGCAGCACCGGCGGCACCGTGTCCGCCCAGGATTCCGCCAAAGCCGAAATCGGTGTTTTTCGCGCTGCCCTGCGAAATGGCCACCTGCACACCCGAGCGGGTATCGGTGAGCATCAAGGTCGTGGAGGCTTCACTGCTTTTCATCGAGCCCGCTACCGCTCCAATGAGAGCGCCGTAGCCGCCCAGGCCACCGAGCAACGCCGCGCCGCCACCTCCTGTGTTCTGGGAAAACTGGATGTTCGGCGTCACCACGTAATCGGCCGCCACCATCTGGCCCTTGCCGAGATGACTGTTGCTGCGCATTTCACCGGACGCGGCCAGATCACGCTCCTGCATCATCGATCCCATCGCGCGGCCGCGATCCACCACGATGAAGCAATTGCTCTGCTGGATCATCAGGCGGATAAGCGGCGTGGTTGCCGGCAGATGGTACTGGTTGGTCAGAATGGCGTACCACGGCTCGCTCGTGTCCTCTTCGACAGCCAGCGTTCCCAGGGAATGATCGCAATGCTCCAGGCTCGCATTTGCGTTGGCACTATGGGCACCACCGGCCGATCCGCTGACCGGGTTTTTACCGCCACCTGTAGCCATGCTGGCGCAACCGCCCAACGCCAGCGCGGAACTCAGGCTGATCATCAACAAAGTCCGTTTCACCGATTCAACTCGCATAACAACTCCATTGTCCCCAGGGAATAGTCAGATGCATGGATTAACCGCATGCATCGTGCCGGTACACGAGAGTCGTGAACGGCGAGCCATCTTTGCGTGATACCGGATGAAGGTCTGGCGATGGAACCTGATATTTTTTGACGTCCTTGCCGGGTCCGTCATGTAGGTTTTTTCCAGCATGATGTCGGCGTTCGACGGCGGCGCTTCTCAACGTGCGCCATGGCACACGTTTTCCACCAGTGCGAGCAGGCATCGATAGGATGTCAACATCGTGGTCATGACGCATTTGATCGCCAGCAAGGAACGTGGCCCGCAGCAGGCAGTTGCCAAGACGCCGTAGTGCGAGCCGATTTATGCGCGCGGGGACGAAGGGCGGCGCCAGGCGCGTAGTCCATCCACGTTACAATGGCGGGCTCACGCTCCCGCGATTGCCCACCCATGCCCACCCACCTGCAAGAAACCCGCCGCCGCCGCACCTTCGCCATCGTCAGCCATCCTGACGCGGGCAAGACCACGCTGACCGAGAAGCTGCTGCTGTTCGGCGGCGCGATCCAGATGGCCGGTTCGGTGAAGAGCCGCAAGACGTCGCGCAGCGCCACCTCGGACTGGATGGCGCTGGAAAAGGAGCGCGGGATTTCGGTGACGTCCTCGGTGATGCAGTTCCCGTACGAGGGCAAGATCATCAACCTGCTCGACACGCCGGGACACGCAGACTTTTCCGAGGACACTTACCGCGTGCTGACCGCGGTGGATTCGGCGCTGATGGTGATCGACTGCGCCAAGGGCGTGGAGGAGCGCACGATCAAGCTGATGGAAGTCTGCCGGCTGCGCGATACGCCGATCATGACCTTCATCAACAAGCTCGACCGCGAGGGCCGTTCGCCGATCGAATTGCTGGACGAGGTGGAGTCGGTGCTGGGCATCGCCTGCGCGCCGCTGACCTGGCCGATCGGCATGGGCAAGCGGCTGAAGGGCGTGTACCACCTGGCGCTGGACGAGGTGCACATCTTCGAGGCGGGCAAGAATTTCACGCGGCAGGATTCGACCATCTTCAAGGGCCTGGATGCGCCCGGCCTGCTGGAGCGCATCGGCGACGAGGCGATGCGCGAACTGCGCGAGGAACTGGAACTGGTGCAGGGGGCGGCGCCCTCGTTCGATATCGACGAGTACCTGGCCGGCAAGCAGACGCCGGTGTTCTTCGGCTCGGCGGTGAACAACTTCGGCGTGCAGCTGCTGCTGGATTTCTTCGTCCAGAACGCACCGTCGCCGCAGCCGCGCGACACCACCACGCGGGCGATCGAGCCGGAGGAGGAAAAACTCTCCGGCTTCGTGTTCAAGATCCAGGCCAACATGGATCCGGCACACCGCGACCGCGTGGCCTTCATGCGGGTCTGCTCGGGTACCTACAACGCGGGCATGAAGATGGTGCAGACGCGCACCGGCAAGGAGGTGCGCATCGCCAATGCGCTGACCTTCATGGCCTCGGATCGCGAGATCGTGGAGACGGCCTACCCGGGCGACGTGATCGGCCTGCACAACCACGGCACCATCACCATCGGTGACACCTTCACCGAGGGCGAGGCAGTGTCGTTCACCGGCATCCCCAACTTCGCGCCGGAGTTGTTCCGCCGTGCGCAGTTGCGCGATCCGCTGAAGATGAAAGCCCTGCAGAAGGGCCTGGCGCAGTTGAGCGAGGAAGGCGCCACCCAGTTCTTCCGCCCGCTGATGTCGAACGACCTGATCCTGGGCGCGGTCGGCGTGCTGCAGTTCGAGGTGGTCGCCTACCGGTTGAAGGACGAATACAACGTGGACGCCACCTTCGTGCCCGTCACCGTCAGCACCGCGCGCTGGGTGCACTGCGACGACGAGAAGAAGCTGGAGGAGTTCCGCGAGAAAAACGCGATGAACCTGGCCATCGACGGCGCCGGCGAGCTGGTCTACATCGCACCCACTCGGGTCAACCTGCAACTGGCGCAGGAGCGCTGGCCGCAGGTGCGCTTCGCGAACACCCGCGAGCACGCGGCGGCCGTCGTCGTGTGAGCCATTCGGCGTGACAGCTGTCACTACCGTGGGCCACCGCCAATCGTCAGGCTGTCGCGGCACCCACTTCATGGAGACACCCGGCATGCCAACCGCTCACGTTGCCTTCGTTACCCCGGATTCGGCAACGAAGTGGAAACGCTGGATGCTGTATTCACCGCTGGCGCGCATCGTGATTTTCGTGGCGCTGTTCGTGGTTTTTTCGGCACTGACCGGCATCGCGCTGCACCTGCTGCTCGGGATAGACAAGGCCATGCTGGCCGGCAAGGGCGCGACGACACCGATGCTCGGCCTGGCCCAGTTCCTGATCCGCGTGGTGCCGACGGTACTGGCCTATGTCGTGCTGGTCAGGCTGATCGAGCACCGGCCACTGCGCGAACTGGCGCCGCGCAAGCTGCTGCCGCAGGGCTTGCTGGGCATTCTCGCCGGCAGCTTGCTGTTCAGCACGGCGGTGGGCTTGCTGTGGCTGCTGGGCAGCTACCACGTCACCGGATTCAATCCGCATGCCGCGTGGCTGCCGGCGCTTTTGATGACGGGCCTGGGTGCCGGCATCGGCGAGGAAATCATGTTCCGCGGCGTACTCTTCCGCGTCACCGAAGAGGGCCTGGGCACCTGGGCCGCGCTGCTGATTTCGGCATTGTTCTTCGGCTTCGCCCACGCCCACAACCCCGGTGCCACCGCGTGGAGTTCGTCTGCCATCGCCATTGAAGCGGGTCTGCTGTTCGGCCTGCTCTACCACGTGACCCGCTCGCTGCCGCTATGCATGGGCGTGCATGCGGCATGGAATTTCGCGCAGGGCACGATCTACGGAATCCCGGTATCGGGACTCAGCGCGGACGGCTGGCTGGTGTCGCAACGGACCGGGCCGGACTGGCTGAGCGGCGGCGTGTTTGGCGCGGAGGCGTCGGTGGTCACGCTGACGCTGTGCTTGCTGTGCTCGCTGGGCCTGCTTGCCGTGGCATACCGTCGCGGCACGCTCGTACCACCAGCCTGGCGCCGCCGCTGAGAGGCGTGCAAGCCGCAACCACGCTGTTTTCCCGGCAGGGCCTACGCTAATCTTCGCGATGTCGGATCGACCTGCGAAACAGGGGGTGGGGCGCAGGGGACGTCCTTCCAGACGGCGGGTGGGGGCATGCGGACAAGATCACAAAATCGATGGCTGACCCGGCTTCCGGGTCAGAAAAAAATCCTGCTGGCGGTCGTTCCGCTGCTGGGCCTGTTCCTGCTGACCAGCGTGGTGACGCTGGGTGCCCTGCAACGCCAGGAAGTCACCCGCAGCTGGGCGAAGCACACTTACGAGGTCCGGCTGGCCATTGCCGATACGCAACAGGCCAGCCAGGCCATGGCGATCGGTGCCCGCGGCTACGCCCTGTCGGCCACGCCGGCCGACATGACCACCTTCAAGACCGGCCGCAGCCAGTTCGGTGAAAACCTCGCGCGGTTGCGTGGCCTGGTGGCCGACAACCCGCTGCAACAAGGTCGTGTCGATCAGTTGCAGACACTCGGGACGTCATGGGCGGATGGCCTGAACCGGACCATGGACGCCATGGCCGCCACCGCGCCGGCCGACGCCGACGCAAACCGGCACCGGCTTGCGGCCGAGTTGCTCGCGTCGCATGCCGCGCAGGCAAGCACTGTCGCCAGCCTGCTCGGGCGGATGTCCGACACCGAGCAAAACCTGCTGGAGCAGCGGCATCATGGCCTTGTCGGCGCGCTGGACAAGCTGCGCATCTTTACCCTGCTGGCGGCGCTGGCCGGCGTGCTGTTCGGCTTCTACGTCATACGCCTGACCAACCGGTTGATCATCCTGCCGGTATTGCAGATCACGCGGCAGATGAATCGCGTGGCCTCGGGCGACACCTCGATGACGGTGACCCGACTGAGCCGCGCCGACGAAATCGGCGAGCTGTCGCGGGCGCTGCAGGTGTTCAAGCAGATGGTGATCGCCACCACCGACCAGGACTGGGTGAAATCACATCTCGCCACGATCGCCCAGGACCTGCAGAAAGCCACCACCTACCGTGAGTTCGGCCAGTCGCTGACCAGCCACCTGGCACCGCTGCTGAAGACCGGCGTGGCGATGTACTACACCCACGATGCGCGCCACGAGCGACTGGAATTGCGCGGCGCCTATGGCCTGCACGCCTCGTCCGGTCCCATCCAGACTTATGCATCCGGTGACGGCCTGGTGGGCCAGTGCCTGCAGGAACGCGCGCTGATCGTGCTCGATCAGGTGCCCGCGACTTATGTGCGGGTGCATTCGGCCAGTGGTGAAGCCCTGCCTTCGCACGTGATGATCCAGCCCATCCTGTACCGCGGCCAGGTCACCGGCGTACTGGAGCTGGCCGGTTTCGAGCCGATCACCGGTTCGCCGATGGAGTTGCTGACCGAACTGCTGCCGCTGATCGCGCTGACCCAGGAAAACCTCAGCCGCGCCATCAACACGCAGGAGTTGCTGGAACGCAGCCAGCAGCAGGCCGACGATTTGCGCGCCTCCGAATTGCTGATGCGCCAGCAAAAGGAAGTACTGCGCCAAAGCAACGAGGCGCTGCATATCAAGACGCTGGAGCTGGAAGAGCAATCGCAGCGGCTGACCGTGTCCGAAGAAGAGCTGCGCGTGCAGGCGGAGGAGCTGCAGGCCTCGAACGAGGAACTGCGCGACAAGACCGACAGCCTGAATCGCCAGCGCGAGGTGCTGGAAGACCTGCAACTGGATACCGAGCACAAGGCCGAGGAACTGGCCCGCGCCAGCCAGTACAAATCCGATTTCCTGGCCAACATGTCGCACGAGCTGCGCACGCCGCTCAACAGCCTGCTGATCCTGTCGCGCAGCCTGGCCGACAACGACACCGGCAACCTGGACGACGAGCAGATCGAATCGGCGCGCATCATCCACGACGCCGGCAGCAACCTGCTGCGGCTGATCAACGACATCCTGGACCTGTCCAAGATCGAAGCGGGCAAGATGGAACTGGTCATCGACGACCTGCCGCTGGCCGACTTCGAGCGCTCCCTGCGGCGCACCTTCAGTCACGTGGCGCAGGAAAAGAAACTCGATTTCGACGTCACCATCGACGCCGACATTCCGGCCGTGCTGCGCACCGACGGCGCCCGGCTGGAGCAGGTCGCCAACAACCTGATCGGCAACGCGTTCAAGTTCACGGTGAACGGTGGCGTCAGCATCCACATCGGGCGGCCCGATCCCGGCCTTGCGCTGTCGGAAAAATTCGCCGGCCAGCCACTGCTGGCCATCCGCGTCGTCGACACCGGCATCGGCATTCCCGCCGAAAAATTCGAACACATCTTCCACGCCTTCGAACAGGTCGACGCCAGCACCAGCCGCCAGTACGGGGGCACCGGCCTGGGCCTGGCCATCTGTTTGCGCATTGCCGAGCTGCTGGGTGGCGACATCGTGCTGCAAAGCGAAACTGGCAAGGGCAGCGTGTTCACCGTGGTGTTGCCGGAGCGACCACCGGAGCCGGCGGCCATGCCGGGTGATTCGACGCCGCCAACGTCCCGGACGCCGGCACCGCAACCGCAACTGCCGACCTTGCGGCCTGAAGCGATCGAGGACGACCGCCATCACCTGATACCGGGCCGGACCACGATCCTGGTGATCGAGGACGACCCCGCCTTCGCACGCATCCTCACCGACATGATCCATCGCAAGGGCTACCAGGTATTGGCGGCCGCCGATGGTGAAACCGGCCTGGCGCTGGCGCACGAACACGCGCCGACCGGCATCCTGCTCGACGTGATGCTGCCGGGCATGGACGGCTGGACCGTGATCGAGCGCCTGAAGTCCGACGAGGCCACCCGACATCTGCCGGTGCATTTCATCTCCGCCTCCGGCGACGCCAACCGTGGCCGCGAGATGGGTGCCGTGGGTTTCCTTACCAAACCGGTGAGCCGCGAAGCGATCAGCGCGGCGTTCGAACGCCTGCTGCACTTCGCCGAGGGTCGTACGCGGCATCTGCTGATCGTGGACGACGACCGCGATTCCCGCACCGCGGTGCGCACCATGCTGCATCGCGACGACCTGGACATCGACGAGGCCGAATCCGCCGAGGACGCGCTGCAGAAGGCAAGCCAGACCCGCTACGACTGCATCGTGCTCGACCTGGGCCTGCCCGGCATGTCGGGCGTGGAAATGCTGCAGCACATGGCCGACAGCGACAGCGGCGTGCCGCCGGTGGTCATCTATTCCGGGCGCGAACTCGACCGCGAGGAGAGCCGCAAGCTGCGCCAGTACACCGACTCCATCGTGGTCAAGGGCGCGCGCTCGCCCGAGCGCCTGCTGGACGAAGTCAGCCTGTTCCTGCACAGCATCCAGCACACTGGCCGCCGCGCCAGCGCCAAAAAACCGGTCGGCGACGAACTGAAAGGCCACAGCGTCTTGCTGGTGGACGACGACATGCGCAACCTCTTCGCCTTGTCCAAGGTGCTGCGCGGCTGGGGCCTGCTGGCCACCATGGCGCAGGATGGCGAGAAGGCCTTGAAGACGCTGGAGGAGAATCCGCCGCCCGACATCGTGCTGATGGACATCATGATGCCGGGCATGGACGGCTACGAGACAATACGGGCGATCCGCGCCCAGCCCGCATTCGCGCAACTGCCGATCATCGCGCTCACCGCCAAGGCGATGCGCGGCGATCGCGAGAAATGCATCGATGCCGGCGCCAGCGACTATCTTTCCAAGCCGATCGACATCGACAAGCTTGGCTCGATGATCCGCGTGTGGCTGACGCAATGAATCCGGTCGCGCTGAATCTGTCCGGCATCGATCCCGAACTCGACGACATCGAGCTGAACCTGTTCGTCAGCGCGATGCGCCAGCGCCACGGCTACGATTTCGCGCAGTACGCGCCCGCCTCGTTGAAGCGGCGCGTCTATCAGCTGGTCGAGCAGCATCGCACCAGCAACATCAGCACGCTGACCGGCCGCCTGCTGCACGACCCCACCTTCCTGCCGCAGGTGCTGGAGGGGTTGTCGGTACCGGTGTCGGACATGTTCCGCGATCCACCCGTGTTTCGCGCGTTGCGCGAACAGGTGCTGCCTGCGCTGTCGGTATATCCGCGCATCACGATCTGGCAGGCGGGCTGCGCCCGCGGGCAGGAAATCTATTCGCTGGCGATCCTGCTGGAGGAAGCCGGGCTGTACGACCGCTGCCAGATCTACGCCACCGATTTCAACGACGCCGCGCTGCGCCAGGCACGCGAAGGCATCTACCCGGCGCGGGAGGCGCAGGCGTGGTCGCGCAACTACCAGGCGGCCGGCGGCACCTGCTCGCTGGCCGATTACTACAGCGCGCGCTACGACTTCATCAAGCTCGACCAGCGCCTGCGCCGCAATGTGGTTTTCGCCGATCACAACCTGGTCACCGACGCCGTGTTCTGCGAGGCGCAGCTGGTGCTTTGCCGCAACGTGCTGATCTACTTTTCGAACCCGCTGCAGAATCGCGTGCTGGCGATGTTCCGCGACAGCCTGCTGCCGGGTGGCTTCCTGTGCCTCGGCCTGCGCGAGAATCTGGCACTGGCGCCCGCCGCACGCGATTTCGAGGCCCTGGACAGCTCGCTGCGCCTGTTCCGTCGTTGCCCCGAGCCGGTTCACGATGAAGGCGGTTGAAACCATCGTCATCGGTTGCTCCACCGGCGGGCCGGGCGCGCTCGCACGGCTGCTCGGCGCGCTCGACCATCGGCTGCCGGCATCCGTGGTCGTGTGCAGCCACGCCACCAGCAGCCCACACACCATGTGCCACCTGCTGGCGCAACACAGCACCCTGCCGGTGATCGAGGCCTGCGAGCGCGAGCCGTTGCGAGGTGGCATGGTCCAGGTGGCGCCGCCGGATTACCACTTGCTGATCGAGCGTGGCCGCCGGTTCGCATTGTCGGTCGATGAGCCCGTCGGCTTCTCGCGCCCCTCGATCGACGTGTTGTTCGGCAGCGCCGCCGAAGCCTGCGGCGAAGGCCTGATCGCTGTAATACTGACCGGTGCCAACGCCGATGGCGCCGCAGGCCTGGCGTGCGTACGGCGCGCCGGCGGCGCTGCCATCGTGCAGCAACCCGACGACGCCGCGGCACCGGCCATGCCGCGGGCGGCGCTGGAACTGGCGGGCGCCGACCATTGCGTGGCGCTGGATGAAATGGCTTCCTTGATCAACCGGTTGTGCATGACGTGAACGCGGCGATTTCCCCGAAAGTCCTGGTGGTGGACGACATCCCGGCCAACCTGGTCGCCATGCGCCGCCTGCTGGCCCGCTGCGGTGCCCAACTGCTGGAGGCCGGCAGCGGCAACGAGGCGCTGGCCTTGTGCCTCGACCACGAGTTCGCGCTGATCCTGCTGGACGTGAACATGCCGGACATGGACGGCTTCGAAGTGGCCGCGCTGCTCGGCGAGACCGAGCAGATGCGCGACACGCCGATCATCTTCGTCACCGCCGCCTACGCGGACGATCTCAATCGCCTCAAGGGTTACCGCTCCGGCGCGGTCGACTACATCGCCAAGCCGATCAACGACGCGATCCTGCAGTCGAAGGTACGGGTCTTTCTCGACCTCTATTCCGCCCGCGTGCAGTTGCAGCAGGCGATGGATGAGCTGACCGAGCGCAACCAGCAACTGCAGGTGGAAATCACCGAGCGCAAGCGGGTCGAGGCGCAGGTGCGGCACCAGGCCACCCACGACATGCTCACCGGCCTGCCCAACCGCGTGCTGTTCCAGGATCGGCTGCAGACCGCCATGCAGCGAGGCTCGCGCCAGCACCATCCGTTCGCGCTGGCGTTGATGGATATCGACGGGTTCAAGGCGGTCAACGATAGCTACGGGCACCCCGCCGGCGATGCGCTGCTGCAGGCGATCGCCATGCGTCTGCGCGGGCACCTGCGCGCCAACGACACGGTGGCGCGCCTGGGCGGCGACGAGTTTGCGCTGATCCTGGAGGACGTCACCGACGTGGCACCGATCCTGGACCGCTGCCAGCATGTGTGCAACCTGCTGGCGCGACCGTATCCGCTGGAAGGCCGCCACGGCCCTTTCGAGGCGAACATCAGCGCCAGCATCGGCATCGCGTTGTGGAAGGAAACGTCGGACGACGAGGAGCTGATCCAGGCCGCCGATCGCGCGCTTTACCGGGCCAAGGACGGCGGCCGCAACCGCTGCGCGATGGCGGCGGACTGAACGCGGTACAAAGATGGCGCGGCCTTGCCGCAACGGCCGCGCCATGCCTCACGGCGAAGATCAGGCCGTGCCGTTTCCAGCCTCGCTACCGGTCGCGGCCTGCTGACGGCGATCGGCCCGGGTCACCTTGGCGCGCAATTCGGACGCATCGAAATCGTCCACCGAAATGAACTCGAACACGCCTTCGCGCACCCGCTTCAGCAGCTCCAGTTCGGCCGTCGAAATCACGCCCTGATCCAGCGCCTCGTGCAGTTGGCCGACATAGTCGTGCGACTTGAACTGACCCGCCTTCTGCGCCTTGCCGAACTTCCGCTCGACTGGCTCGGCAGCAATCACCTGGGGCAGCAATGCTTCCATGCGGCCGACGGTGTTGTTCGGCGTGGGCGTCAGGTAGACCCATTCCAGCAAGCGGTCGCGCGCCTCGCCCGGCGCCGTGATGATCGCCGCGACACGACGCCCCAGCCGGTCGGACGGTGGCACTTCGCGCCGGCCGAACGGAAACACCAGCGCGCGCATCACCCACGCCACCGGCCGCACCGGGAAGTTGCGGATCACGCCATCCAGCGCCATCTGCATCCGCCACACGCATTCATGAAACGCCCACGCCAGCAGCGGCCGATCGGCCTCGGGCCGGCCGTTGTCCTCGTAGCGTTTCAGCATGGCGCTGGCGATGTAGAGATAGCTCAGCACGTCACCCAGCCGCGCCGACAGCTTTTCCTTGAACTTGAGCTTGCCGCCCAGCACGCCCATGGCCACGTCGGCGCACAACGCCAGCGCGGCGGAATAGCGGTTGAGCTTGCGGTAATAGCGGCGCGTGTAGGCGTCGCCGGCGGCCTCGCCGATGGCCGATCCGGTCAACCCGAGCACCAGGCTGCGCACGGCGTTGGAGATGCCGAAACCGATATGGCCGAACAGGGCCCGGTCGAACATGCGCAGTTGCTCGCCACGGTCGGCGATCGACAGCGCCTGCATTTCCTTCAACACGTAGGGATGGCAGCGGATCGCACCCTGGCCGAAGATCATCAGGCTGCGCGTCATGATGTTGGCGCCTTCCACCGTGATCGCGATCGGCACGCTGGCCCAGCCGCGCCCGGCGTAGTTCTTCGGCCCCAGCTGCACGGCCTTGCCGCCGTGCACGTCCATGGTGTCGCTAGCCACCTGGCGCGCCCATTCGGTGGCGTGGTACTTGGCGATGGCTGACGTCACCGCCGGCTTCTCGCCGCGATCGACCGCCGCCGCCGTGGCACGTGACAACGCCGTGGTGGCATAGGTCAGGCCACCGATGCGTGCCAGCGCTTCCTCCACGCCCTCGAAACGCGCAATGGCCAACCCGAACTGCTTGCGCATGCGCGCGTACGCGCCGGTGGCCGCCGTGGAAGTGCGCATGGCGCCGGTGGCGTTGGACGGCAATGAAATGGCGCGGCCCACCGACAACACCTCAACCAGCATGCGCCAGCCATGGCCGGCCATTTTCGGCCCGCCGATCAGCACCGACAGCGGCACGAAAACATCCTTGCCGTGCAGCGGACCATTCTGGAACGGGATGTTCAACGGGAAATGACGCCGCCCGATTTCCAGGCCCGGCGTGGCGCGCGGCAGCAGCGCCAGGGTGATGCCCAGGTCCTCTTCTTCGCCCAGCAGCTTTTCCGGGTCGTACAGCCGGAACGCCAGGCCGACCACAGTGGCGATCGGCGCCAGCGTGATGTAGCGCTTGTCGAAGGTAAGACGCATGCCGAGCGTCTCCACGCCATCGACCACCTGCTTGCAGACCACACCGTAGTCGGTGATCGAGGTGGCGTCGGAGCCGGCGTACGGGCCGGTCAGGGCGAAACAGGGGATCTCCTCGCCCACCGCCAGTCGCGGCAGGTAATGGTTCTTCTGCTCGTCGCTGCCGTAATGCAGCAGCAGCTCGGCCGGACCCAGCGAGTTCGGCACGGCGACGGTGGAGGACACGGTGGCCGAGATGCTGGCCAGCTTCTGCAGCACGGCCGAATGCGCCAGCGCGGAGAACTGCAGGCCACCGTACTGCTTCGGAATGATCATGCCGAAGAAGCGGTTCTTCTTGATGAAATCCCACACCTCCGGCGGCAGATCGGCCAATTCGTGGGTGATCTGCCAATCGTCGATCATCGCGCAGAGTTCCTCGACCGGCCCGTCGAGGAACGCCTGCTCCTCCGCGCTCAGTACCGGCTTCGGCTCACGCAGCAGCTGTGACCAGTCCGGCTTGCCGGAGAACAGCTCGCCCTCGAAACCCACGGTGCCCGCCTCCAGCGCGGTCTGTTCGGTTTCCGAAAGTTTCGGCGTGACCCTGGCAAACATTTTCAGCAGCGGCGCGCTGATTTGCTGGCGGCGGAAACCCACCATCAGCAACGGCACCGCGATCAAGCCCTCGATCACCAGCAGGATCACCATCGTCCAGGGCGTTTGCAGCACCAGCCCCACGATCACGGTGGTCGCGACCGTGGCGATGGCCCACGTGCGCAGGCTGCTGCGGTGGTAGGCACAGGCGCCCGACGCGATCAACGCTGCCAGCACGGTCAGTATCACGGTCATCTCACTACCTCATCACGACTAGGGGTTGCCTGCGGCCCGGCGGGCAACGGGTTGATCAAGACTTTGCACGAAGCGGGCGATTTCGCCGGTGAACGCATCGTTGGCGTCACCTGCAACCATATGGGTGGCGTGCGGCAATTCCACGTGTTGCACAGCCGGCGCCACCTGCAGGAATTCCTCCACCGTGGCGCGGGACACGACATCGCTGCGGCCACCGGACAGCAACAGCACCGGCACGTCGATGTTCGCGGCCGCCGCCAGCAGCCGCGGCTGATGGCGCTCACTCTCGCGCACCATGTCCAGCAGCATCGGGTCCCAGTGCCAGCGCAACCGGCCATCGGCGCCCTCACGCAACAATGGACGCAGTTGCTCGCCGCTCTTGCGCTCGCGCCGCTGCGGCAGGTATTCGGCTATCCGCTCGGCGGCCTCGGCAAGGTCGCTGAAACCATCGGGATACGCCTTCATGAAGGTCACGATGCGGGCAACGCCCTCGGCCTCCCAGCGTGGCGTGATATCCACCAGCACCAGCGCGCGATACGGCGGCGGGGAAGCCTCGGCGGCGGTGGCCAGGCCCAGCAGTCCACCCATCGACGCGCCCACCAGAACCGGTGGCTGGGGTTGTGCGCGAGCGACGCGGACCAGGTCATCGGCGAACTGTTCGATGTGGTAGCCGCCATCGCGGTTGCGCCCGCTGTCGCCATGGCCACGCTGATCGAAACTCACGCAGCGACAACCCTGCGCCGCCAAGGCCGCTACCGTGGCCGTCCAGGCGCCGCGCGTCTGGCCGAAGCCGTGCGCGAACAGCAAGGTGGGAGTGCCGGCCGGATGAACGGTTTCCACGGCCAGCTTCAGGCCGTCGGCGGCAAGCACGGATGACAGGCGATCGGGGTTTTCGACAGGACTTACCATACGACTGAGTATGGACTGCGGCGCGGGTGAACGTCCAGAGCCTCCGTCCGCAAGCCGCGGCTGCGTTGTTGGCCATTACAAAACCCCGCGCCGGGGCTACCATACGCGGATGAATGCGACCAGCAAACCGGAACGAAACCGCCTCTCCGCCGAAGACTGGGAGTTGGCCGCACTGCAATTGATCGCCGAACAGGGCGTCGGCGCCTTGGCGGTGGAAGCGCTGGCACGACGCCTGGGCGTGACCAAGGGCAGTTTCTACTGGCACTTTCGCACCCGCGAGGCGCTGCTGCAGGCCACGCTGGAACGCTGGGAGCAATACGGCGAGCGCGAGATCATCAGCCAGATCGAGCTGATCGCCGACCCGCGCGAGCGCCTGCCCGAGCTGTTCCGCCGGGTGGCGCACGAGTTGCAGCCGCACCGGGTTTACGCCGCCTTGCTGAAGGCGCTGGATCATCCGCTGGTGGTGCCGGTGATGGCGCGCGTCTCCAGCCGTCGCACCGAATTTCTGGAAACCGCCTACCGCCAGGCTGGCCTGGCACCGGCCGATGCGCTCAACCGGGCGCGGCTGACCTACGCCGCCTACGTCGGCTTCCTGCAGTTGAACTTCACCCTGGGCCTGCCCCGGCTCAGTCACGATGAGTTCGATGCCTATGTCGAACACATGATCGCCACGCTGATCCCCGCCTGAGCGCATAACCGGCGGACGCGTTCAAACCGGACGCATTCAAACGTTTTCGCAACGCGGCGCATCCATGCTGGCGATATGATCGCTGCCTGCCCCACCCTTGGAAAACCCATGTCGCCCGCGCCGATCGACGCCATCGACACGGACGACGTACACGCGGCCGCCGCTGGTGACCGCCATGCCTTCGAGCGTCTGTACCGCTTGCACATCGGCCGCATCTACGGCGCCGTGCATCGGCTGGCCGGCTACGACCACGCACGTGCCGAGGACCTGACCCAGGAAGCCTTCGTGCGCGCCTGGCAGAAGCTTCCCGGCTTTCGCCACGAAAGCGCGTTCGGCACCTGGCTGTATCGGCTCGCCGTCAACGTCGCATTGATGGATATCCGGGCGCGCGGCGCCGACCCGGTACGCATGGTCGATGACGAGCACCTGCCCGATCCGGGCGAAGCTCCGTTTTGCGCCGCCGAGCGCGACGAGTTGCAACGGGCGATCGGCAAGTTGCCGCCCCGCGCACGCGCGGTTCTCGTCCTGCACGATATCGAGGGCTGGCGACACGAGGACATCGGCCACGAGCTTGGCGTGGCCGTTGGCACCTCGAAGGCACAACTGCACCGCGCCCGCCTGCTACTGCGCAACGCTCTGGGAGAGCCGCGATGAACGAATTCGAATGGCGCCGCCAGCTGCGCGACTTGCGCCAACCCGTACTGCCGCAGCACGACCTTTGGCCGTCCATTGATGCGGCGCTCGATCAACCTGCCGCCGCTGCTGAAGCGACGACGAAGGCGCCGCCGCGCCGGCCACGCCAGCGACTCGCCCTGGCCGGCCTGGCAGCCTCGGCCTTGCTGGTCGCCGGCATCGGTTGGCAGCTCTGGCCCATGCGGCACGCACCCGATGTCGTTCGTACCGACGTCGCCGCCCCCGTCTGGAAACCCTCCGATCCACGCCTCACCGGCGCCGCCGTCGAACTCGCCGCGGCACGCATGGAACTGCGGCAGGCCCTGCAACAGGCGCCAGACTCTCCCGCCCTGCGGCGGCTGCTGGAGCGCACCCGCCTGCAACAGGCGCAATGGCAGGGGCGGATGCGCGATGCCGGTTAATCATCCAGGAATGACCATGCAAACCACTCGTCTTGTTCCGCTGCTGCTATGCCTGTGCGTGGGCCAGGCGCTCGCCGGCACACCCATCGACCTGCGCCGCGCCGCCAGCGACCGCACCCATCTCGAGATCAGCAATGTCAAAGGCGCGGTCAGCGTCATCGGCTGGGATCGGCCCGAGCTGCAGGTCAGCGGGGAGTTGGGCGATGGCGCCCAGCCGCTTGCCATCACAGGCCAGGGGCCGACGCTCTCGCTCAAGGTCGAACCCGAAGGCGGTGGCGGCTGGTTCGACTGGGGTCGTGACAAGACGATGGAACCGACTTCATTGATCGTGCATCTGCCGCGCTCCGCATCCGTGGATGTACGCGTGGTCAGCGCGACATCGAGCATCGAAGGCATCGACGGCGGGGCCATCAGCGTGAACACGGTCAGCGGCAAAACCCGCATCGATGCCAGGACCCCGTCACTCAAGGTGGAAAGCGTCAGCGGCAACATCGAGCTGTCCGGCCACGCGCAGGATGCTGAGCTGCAGACTGTCAGCGGTGACATCCTGGCGCCGGTGCTGGGCGGCAAGGTGACGCTGCAGACCGTGTCCGGCGGGATCGAGGCCGCGGGCGGTCCGTGGCAAAGCT
Organism: Rhodanobacter fulvus Jip2; assembly: GCF_000264315.1. Classification (GTDB taxonomy): domain Bacteria; phylum Pseudomonadota; class Gammaproteobacteria; order Xanthomonadales; family Rhodanobacteraceae; genus Rhodanobacter; species Rhodanobacter fulvus. The sequence goes on along the minus strand of NZ_AJXU01000026.1, from coordinate 37,133 downwards.
TTTCGCTCAGCACGGTGTCGGGCGATGTCCGCCTGAAAGGGGCTCTGGCCGAAGGTGGCGAGCTGGGTATCGACAGCATGAGCGGCGACGTGCAGCTGCAGCTGCCCACGGCCACCTCCGCAAAACTGCACGCCAGCACGTTCAGCGGCGATCTGCGCAGCGACTTCGGCAAGCCGGATGAAGCCAGCCACGGGCCGGGCAGCAGCCTGGAAACACGCATCGGCGGTGGCCGCGGCAGCATCACCGTCGAAACATTCAGCGGCGACCTGCGTATCCGCCAGCAGGATTGAGACCGGATGCGCCACCCACAAAAATGCCGTCACGAGGACGGCATGATGCGTGGTGCCACAAGCCGAATGACGCCCTACAGATCCTGATGGTATTGCACGTACGGCGTGCGCGACTGGTCGGGCTCCGGGCCCACCGGCGTGTTCACCGGGTTGCCGGATGACCACAAATTCTGCGCACCGATGCTCAACGCACCCTGCCAGGGCAGGCGCAAGGTCACGCCCAGGTCGATGCTGCTCCAGCGTTGATCCGCGCTCAGTGCGCCCGCATTGCCAGCCAGCGGCTGCATGGTGCGGCCGACCAGGGTGCCGGAAAGCGGGCCGCTGTCCACACCGAAGCTCAGCGCCTTCTGGTCCAGCGTATCGATGCCCAGCAGGTTGCCCGGCAGCAGCCGGATACGCCCCACGCTGGCACCCAGGTCGATACCGGTGGTGCTGCCCAGCGCCACGCGGCCGCGTGCGTTCAATTGTTCGCTGCGATCAAACGCGGACAGGCCGTCCACGCCCGGCGCCACTCCCGGCAACACGCGCGGCAACACCGTGCGCTGCGGTGCCTCGCTGGCGCCCAGGCTGAGACCCACGCTGTAACGTCCGTTGTTGTACGTGGCGCCCACTTCACTGTCGATCAAACGTGCCGGATGGTTGACCCACGAGCGCTGGCTGACATCGGCATGCGCCTGCACGCCGGGCGCCAGCTGGTACTGAAGGCCGCTGCTGAACACGTTGCCCGGCGCCAGGCCATGAAACGCCAGCGAGGCCGGCATGGTCGCATCCGAATGACTCGCCCGCAGGCTCAACCACTGACCGTGGTTGTTCCGCCACAGCGGTACGGCCGAGGTGTTTGCGGGGCCGACGGCATCCTGCTGCTGCAGCAGGTACTGCGCTTGTGCATCGGCGCCAGGCGCGGACTCGCCCGCCGCCGTAAACGGCAGCAGGGAAACCAGCAGCAGGGCGAACAAGCGATACATGGCGTAGCGTCGGCGACTCTAGTTATGGGTGCGGATGATCATAGCGCGATTTACGTTTTACTAACAACCGTGAAACACAAAAAACGCAAACCAGCGCACAGCGACATCCCTTGATATCCATGGGTAGACCAGACCCTGACCCGGGGGTTCCCGCCGCCGGAACTGGCGGCCATACTGCTGAACGGATATAAAACCCCTTTCGTCGTTGCTCCGGGATTGGCCGGATTCACAGCAAACCTGATGAGTGCCTCGTTGACCTCCCGTCTGCCCGCGCCAATTCCCCTCCTCGGGGAGCACAACCTGTCGCGCCGCGCGTTCGAGCAACTGCTCGAAGCTCCCGACGCCGCCAGCGTCATGGGCATCTGCGAGCTGATGCTGTCGGACCTCGGCATCGACGGTCAACTGTGCTGGCACCCGACGAACGAACCGGCCAACAGCGCCACATCCGGCGGTGTCGACCTGGCCGAAGACAGTCAGACCGCACGGACACTGACACTGCTGTCCCACGGGACGTCGCTGTCCGACGCGGCCAACGCGCAGCTCGCCTGGCTCGGGCGCATCGCCGATACCCGGCTGCGCCAACTGGCTGAAACCAGCCGCCTTTACGACGCGATTTCGCGGCTGGCGCAGGCGGAGCGGCTGCAGCGGGCGCTTTACGCCATCGCCGAGCAGGCCGGCGCCGAACACGACATGCCCGAACTGATGCGCTCGCTGCACGGCATCCTGGGCAGCCTGATGTACGCGGAAAACTTCTACATCGTGCTGTACGACGTCACTACCGACAGCATCCGTTTTCCTTATTACGTCGACACGGTGGACGCCGAACCACCAGCGCCCGACGAGCAGATTCCGCTGAGCGACATGCCCAACAGCCTCACCTGGAACCTGCTGCAGGGTGGCCGCCCGCTGATGGGATCGATCGAGGAATTGTCGCAGCAGCTCACCGGCCATTTCGTGCCGGTCGGCCCTTATTGCGAGCACTGGCTCGGCGTGCCGCTGGTGCGCGACGACCGGGTGGTCGGCGGCATCGTGATGCAGAGCTACCGCGCCGACATCCATTATTCGCGGCGTGACCTGGAGCTGCTGAGCTACGTGGCCCAGCACGTACAGACCGCGCTGGAAAGACACGGCGCCCATCTCGACCTGGAAAAGCGCGTTACCGACCGCACCACCGCCCTGCGCGAAGCCAACCGCGTGCTGCGTCAACAGGTATTGCAGCGCCAGCGCGGCGAGCGCCTGCAGGCGGCGCTGTTCCGCATCGCCGAACTGGCCAACGCATCCGAAAGCCTGGAAAACTTCTACGCCGCCGTGCACCGGGCCGTGGGCGGCCTGCTGTACGCGCGAAACTTCTACATCGCGCTGGTCGACGGCGACAAGAAGCAGTTGGTGTTCCCCTACTCGGTCGACGAGATCGACAGCACGCGACCGCCGCGCACGCACGGACGTGGCGCCACCGAATACGTACTGCGCCACGGCAAACCGCTGCTGGTGGATGGCGCCGCCATCGACCGGCTGATCGCCGAAGGTGAGATCGAAAGCTTCGGCACCCGTGCCGTATGCTGGCTGGGCGTGCCGCTGGTGTGGAACGAAAAAGTGATGGGCGTGCTGGCGGTGCAGAGCTATTCGCCGCAACACACCTATACCGAGCGCGACCAGGAGCTGCTCACCTTCGTCAGCTATCACATCGCCACCGCGCTGCAGCGCAAGCACGCCAGCGCCACGCTGAAACAGGCGTACGCCACGCTGGAGCGCCGCGTCACCGAGCGTACCCATGCGCTGGCCCTGGCCAACCGCGACCTGCGCGAGCAGATCGCCGAACGCGAGCGCGTCGAGCGCCGGCTGAAATACGAGACATTGCACGATTCGCTCACCGGGCTGCCCAATCGCACCTTGTTCCTGCAGCGACTGGAGCAGGCCCTGCAGCGCAACCTGGCCAATCCGCTGGATCTGTTCGCGGTGCTGTTCATCGACCTGGACCGTTTCAAGGTCATCAACGATTCGGTCGGCCATCTGGTCGGTGACGACCTGCTGTTCCAGGTCGGTGGCCGCGTGCGCGCCTGCCTCAAGACCCGCGACGTGGTCGCCCGACTGGGCGGCGATGAGTTTGCGGTGCTGCTGGAAGACATGGACGACGCGGCCACCGCTACTCAGGTCGCCGACCGCATCATCAGTGCGCTGCAGACGCCGTTCCGGCTGGGTGTCAAGGAGATCTTCACCTCCGCCTCCATCGGCATCGCCCTGCCCGGCGCGCATTACCGCCAGCCGGAGGAGTTGCTGCGCGACGCCGACGCGGCGATGTACAACGCCAAGGACGGTGGCCGCCATCGCTCCGCCGTGTTCGACGACCGCCTGCGACGCGAGGCGCTGTCGCTGCTGGACATGGAGGGCGACCTGCGCCATGCGCTGATCCGCAACGAGTTCGTGCCGTACTACCAGCCCATCGTGTCGCTGGCCGATGGCCGCACCATCGGCTACGAGGCGCTGCTGCGCTGGAACCATCCCGAGCGCGGGCTGCTGCTGCCGGCCGATTTCCTGCTGATCGCCGAGGAGACCGGCTGCGTCGAACTCATCGACTGGCAGATCTTCGAACAGGCCTGCGCGCAGGCCAACCGTCTGGTGGGCGAACACGGCTTCATCAGCATCAACGTGTCCGGCCGGCACTTCCGCACCGTCGATACGGATCAGCGCCTGCTGGAGCTGTTCGAGCGATACAACGTTCCCACCTCGCACATCCGCATCGAGGTAACCGAACACACGCTGCTGGAGAATCCCGCACAGGTCAAACGGATGCTGCAGAACCTGCGCGACCACGGTGCCGGCATCGCACTGGATGACTTCGGCACGGGCTATTCCTCGCTCAGCTACCTGCACCAGTACCCGTTCGCCACACTGAAGATCGACCGCTCGTTCATCACCGCGCTGCCCACCGACGGCGAGGAAACCCAGGGCCTGGCCGTGGTGCGTGCGATCCAGGCGCTGGCCGATTCGCTGCACATGCAGGTGATCGCCGAGGGTATCGAGGAAGAATCGCAGCGCCAGGCATTGCTGAAGATCGGCTGCCGTTTCGCCCAGGGCTTCCTGTTCGCCCGCCCCCAGCCGGCCGAAGCCTGGAAATCGCTGCAGGCGCCGCCCGTCAGCTGAGCACGGCTGTCATTGCGGCGTTTGCGACTGGCCGGGCGCCGCGCTTTCGCTGAGCAGATGTTCGGCATCGATGCGGTCAAAGTGGTACTGCTGGGCGCAGAACTCGCAGATCACCTCGATTTCGCCATCGCGCGCCGCCAATGCCGCCTCCACTTCGTCACGACCGAGCGAGCGCAGCATCGCGCCGACCCGCTCGCGGCTGCAGGTGCAGCCGAACGCCAACGGGCGCGGCTCGAACATCCGCACCGACTCCTCGTGGAATAGCCGGTACAACAACTGCTCCGGCGACGTGGCCAGCATTTCCGCGCTGCCGAGCGTGGCGGTGAGGTGGGCCACCCGATTCCATGCGTCGTCGTCATGCGCGGCATCGCGGCCACCTTCGTCCGGCAGCTTCTGCAGCATCAGGCCCACGGCGTGTTCGCCATCGGCGGCCAGCACGATCCGCGCGGGCAACTGTTCCGACTGGACGAAGTAATTTTCCAGCGCGCCCGCCAAGTCGGCATGCTGCAACGCCACCAGACCCTGGTAGCGCTGGCCGCGCTCGACGCTGCCGATGGTGATGGCCAGCACCGCGTCGCGCAGCGCGTCCAGCGCCAGCGTGGGCGGCAGCGGATTGCTCCAGCGGGCCAGGCCGCGCAAACGCCCCTGATCGGTGCATTCGGCAAACAGCAGGCGCAGGGCGTCCTGGCTTTTCAGTTCGATCGACAAGGCGCCATCGAGCTTGATGTTGCCGGTCAGCAGTGCGCTCGCCGCCAGCGTGTGGCCCAGCAACTCGCGCAGTGGCGCCGGGTAGTCGGCACGCGCGGCCACCTCACGCCATGCCGGCCCCAGCCGCACCAGCACACCGCGCACGCCGGCACGCTCCAGCAGGAAACGGTGAAGCACGTCGTCAGTGAAAGGGGTTTCCATGGATGGCGCATCTCTTGGTGGTCAAGCGCTTCAGATGGGGACGCAAGCTCGCGGGAGCAACGCCCGTATACTGAAAGAACCCGGTTTTCACCCGGTGGTTCGGGGAACCGCCAACGCCGCCGCCTGGCATCGCGGCCGCTGACCGCTCTGATTTGGGGTTTCGCAAACCGCATGCGCAAGATGTTTCATCGCCCGTCACTGAAGACAATGCTGCGCTGGCTGGCCCTGTTCGTCGCGGGATGGATCGCCCTCAGCTGGCTGGCGGTCCTGCTTTTGCGCTTCGTCCCGCCGCTGACGTCGGCAATGATGCTCGAGCGCCAGCTGGGCACCTGGCTGCATGGCGAAAAGAACTTCACCCTGCACTACCACTGGGTGTCGTGGGAGAAGACATCGCGACAGGTACCGCTGGCCATGGTGGCCGGTGAGGATCAGCGCTTTCCGTACCACCACGGTTTCGATTTCGACGCCATCCAGACCGCACTCGATGCCCACGATGACGGCAAGCGGCTACGCGGCGCCAGCACGATCAGCCAGCAGACCGCCAAAAACCTGTTCCTGTGGAACGGCCGCAGCTTCGTGCGCAAGGGCCTTGAGGCGTATTTCACCGTGCTGATCGAGCTGACCTGGCCCAAGCAACGCATCCTCGAGGTGTACATGAACATCGCCGAGCTCGGCAACGGCATCTACGGCGTGGGTGCTGCCAGCACGGCCTTTTTCCACGTGACGCCAGCCCAGCTCTCGGCCACGCAATCGGCCCGGCTGGCAGCGGTATTGCCCAGCCCGCGGCGGTTGCACGCCGACCGCCCCAGCGCTTACGTGCTGCACCGCGCGCAATGGATCCAGCAACAAATGCGGCAACTGGGCGGGCCCGGCTACATCGATGGCGATGCACCGGAACGGCCGCCCCACTGAGGTTCACACAACCGCTACACGCGGCGCACCCGCGGACGCTAGACTCAACCCAACCGGCCCGCCGGGACCGGCAGGAGATTCCACGCATGCGCCAGGTCAAACATCTGCTGGAAGGCAAAGGCAACAAGATCTTCTCCATCGAGCCGGATGTACCCGTGCTCGAAGCGATCAAACGCATGGCCGAATACCGCATCGGTGCCCTGATGGTGATGCGTGGCAGCGCGCTGGTCGGCGTGATGTCCGAGCGTGATTACGCGCGCAAGGTACTGCTGCAGGGCCGCTCGTCCTCGCAGACGGCGGTATCGGACATCATGAGTGGCACCCCGATCACGGTGAGCCCGGATACCGACGTGTTCGACTGCATGCGCCTTTGCACCGACAGCCGCATCCGCCACCTGCCCGTGGTGGACGGTGAGCAGGTCGTGGGCGTGATCTCGATCGGCGACCTGGTGAAGGCGGTGATCGACGCGCAGGCCGAAGAGATCGAGCACCTGCAGCGCTATATCACCAGTTAGCCGGGAGTGGGGAATGGGGAATCGGTAAACGCCACCCGCGTCAGGCTGGCGGTGCGTCGCGTCTGTCGCGCCCGGCCGAGTCTTCCGGGGCAAGGTCGGGCGACCAGCCGGCACGACGCGCCACCACGGTCGCCAGGGCGGCAACGCCGGTGCCCAGCAAGGCGAGGCCACCGATACCCCAGCCGAGCGCGCGCAGGCCACTCACGGCACTGGTCACCAGCACATCGCCGAAACGCCACACCGCGGTCTCGACGAAGTTCTTGCCCTTGTAGCGCGTCTCCCGCGGGACGCGCGTATACAACGCATCCACCGCCGGCTTTGTCATGCCGTAGGCGAAGCCGCGGGTGACCACCAGCATCACCGACAGCATCGGCACCGCCGCACCGAACAGCACCAGTGAACCGCCACCCATCCACGCCACGCCCGCCAGCAACACCGTGTTCACCACCGTCGGCAGCACCAGCCCCCAGCCTGCACCGCGGCGTATCAACAACCAACGCGTAAGTGTCAGCTGCATCACCGCGCCCAGCAGGTTGGTAGCCAGGTCCAGGTCGTTGTAGAACGCGGTGCGCGCCACGGCACTGGAGAAATGCGCCTTCGCGTAATCGGCCACCATGGCATAGGCCAGCGTACCGATGCCGTCGCCAAACAACATCAGCAACGCCATGTAGCGCAGGAACGGTCGCGACCACAGCTCCTTGATGCCGGCCCACAGCGAGCCGCCGATGGCGACGTTGCCAGGATCTCCGGGCAGCTGATCGTGCCGGGCCGACAGGCGCAACAGCAGCGCCAGGGCGATGCCCAGCGCCAGCGCCGACACCAGCAGCAAGGGCGCCACGCCGATCAACTGCACCAGCAGCTTGGTCACCAGCGGTCCGAAAACCGCGCCCGCCATGCCACCCAGCGCGATCAGCGAAAACACCCGCCGCGCCTGGCCGCTGTCGAAGATGTCGGCCATGAAGCTCCAGAACAGCGACACCACGAACAGGTTGAACACGCTGGCCCAGACGTAGAACACCAGCCCGAGCGAGCGGGCACCGATCTGCTGCTGCGCCAGAAAGGCAGGCACGAAGGCCAGCAGGCACAGGATGAAAAAGCTGTAGCTCCAGCCAAGCAGGTGGCGCCGCTGGAAACGCGCCACCAGCACGCCGAACACCGGCGTCAGCAGCAGCATCACCAGGAACACGACGCTGTAAATGAGTGGCAGCGAGGCCGAGCCCAGCGCGCCGATCAACTGGTCCCTGACCGGCCGGATGATGTAGTACGACGCCATCACGAAGAAGAACGCCAGCGCGGACCATAACGGCGCGGTGGTCGAGTCGACGACGGGTTGACGGGACAAACTCACGGATACATCCAGCGTGGGGCGCGGCAAGCCTAGCATGGCGCCCGGCCGGGTCAGTGCAGCGCAGAACCTGCCCCATCAGCGTCAGCAATCAGCACCGCTGCGGTGCGTGTCGAACGGCTGCGCGCGCAGCGTCCCTACAGCGGCAGCGGGCAATGCAGGCTGGCGCAGATCACGCGCAGCAACTCCGCTTCCGCGGTGGTGATCACGTCGTCGGCACGGATCGCATGGACCAGGCCTTGTATCAACAACTCCTTGGCCGGGGGTGACAGTTCGTCCAGCTGATCCAGCGCGCTGTCGAATGGTGCCTGCCATGCCGCGGGCGGTGCCTGCCACGCCATGGGCTGGTTGGGAAAACACGACTGCATCGCCAGCAACCAGGCACGACGCGCCGCGGTTTCGTCGGCATTGCCATGACGCGCCACCACCGCGCACACCAGCGCCACACTGTCGCGGCGTGCCGTCAGTTTCCCCGAGCCGTCCAGCGGCGCCTGGCGCGGACGTTGCGCCTCCTGCAATTGCATCCGCAAAAGCCGGGTCAGGCAGTACTCGTTCAGATCGACCTGGCCGTCCGCGCGCACCATGGCGCCCAACGTGTCCAGCAAGGTTTTCTGCCGCCCTTCGGAAAGCTGCTTCAGGGCCGGGAATGCCAGCGCGGCCAACGGCAGGCGCGACTCCGATGCCAGCGACGCCGCCTCATGCGTCAACGCGGTGACCGTGGCGAGCACATCGTCACCGAAGGCGTCGGCCAATTGCCGCTGCTGCAAACGCCGGATCTGGTCCTGCGCGGACATCGCCAGCGCGAGCACCACAGCCAACGCAGATTCCGGCTGCTGCGCGGCATCGACCAGCACCCGCGGGAGACTTCGCCGTACCGCGCCTGCGCGCTGGAAACCCGGCTGGCCCGCGGCCAGCGCCGCCCCCATCACCACCGGCAGAGGTGGCATGCCTGCACCCGGCGCCGCCGTGGCAGGCGCTGGTGGCGGTGTGGCCAGCGGCGGCGCGGTGGCCGCTTCCATCGCACTGGCCAATCGGGCCAGCTCATCTTCACGAAAGCCGGGCTGCAGCGCCCGGATGCGATCGAGCAGCGGTGGGTGGGTGGCGAACAAGGCATTGAAGCGACCCGCCTCGCCGAACAGCATATGCGCCACTTCCTGTTTGTTCGCCGCCTGCAGAGTGGAGCCCTCACTGAGCACGGCGATCTTTTTCAGCGCACCGGCGATGCCATCCGTTTGCCGGGTGAACTGCACGGCCGACGCATCCGCCAGCGACTCACGCGAGCGCGCCACCGCCGCCTGGATCAGCCGCGCGAAGAAATAGCCGATGTAGCCCACCACGATCAACGCCAGCCCGATCATCCAGACCTGGTTGCCGCCACCATCGCGACGGCTGCTGCGTCCGCCGCCGAACCAGATCACGCGTTGCCCCACGATGGCCAGCACCATGATGCCGAACAGCAGCCCCATGAGGCGGATGTTGAGCCGCATGTCGCCATTCAGCACATGACTGAACTCGTGCGCGATCACGCCCTGCAATTCGTCGCGGCTCAATTGCTCCAGGCAGCCACGGGTCACGCATATCGCCGCGTCGGAGGCCGAGTAACCGGCGGCGAACGCGTTGATGCCCGGCTCCTCGGCCATCAGGTAGATGTCCGGCACGGGCACACCCGCGGCGATCGCTACCTCTTCGATCACGTTGCGCAGCTGGCGCAGCACCGGGTCGCGCGTATCCGGCGGCACCGCCACGGCACCGAGGCTTTCGGCCACCTTCTTGCCGCCACCGGTCAGGCTCATGATGCGGAACAGCGAGCTGAGGCCGATGCCCATCAGCACCACGACCGTGGTCGTCGCCAGCAAGGACAGGTTCGACGGTGCAGGGCCGCCATCGACCGGGCGCTGCCCCATGGCGACCCACACCACCGCGTCGATCGCCACCACGATGGCGACCACCGCCAGCGCGAACAGCACGACCAGTCGACGGCTGCTGCCGCGCACGCGCGCCTGTTGCGCAAAGAAATCCATGGGCACTCCGAACCAGGCGCGTCACGGCGGATGCCGCGACGCGATGACGATCAGCTGAAGGAAACCTTCGGCACGTCGCGCACGGCCGGGTCTTCGATCTTCAACGGCTCGGCAGCCACGAAGCCGAAGCTGTTGGCCACCACCGACGCCGGAAAGACCTCGCGCTTGTTGTTGTAGGTCAGCACCGAATCGTTGAACGCCTGCCGCGCAAAGGCCACGCGGTTTTCCGTGGAGGTCAGCTCCTCGGACAATTGCATCATGGTCTGGTTGGCCTTCAGGTCGGGGTACGCTTCCTGCAACGCGAACAGATGCCCCAGGGTTTGCGTCAACGCGTTCTCGCTGCCGGCCAGCTGTTGCATCGCGGCGGGGTCGCCGGGGTTGGCCTTGGCGCCGGCCAAACCGTTTACGGCCGCATTGCGTGCCTGCACCACGGCCTCCAGCGTGCCGCGTTCGTGGGCAAGGTAGCCCTTGGCCGTTTCCACAAGGTTGGGAATCAGATCGTGTCGGCGCGTAAGCTGCACGTCTATCTGCGCGAAAGCGTTCTTGTAGCTGTTGCGTGAGGTAACCAGTCCGTTGTAGATCGCCACGAAGTACAAGACAATCAAAACGACTACTACCAGAAAAATAATCAGGCTCATCGGTATCGCCTCCTCTTCCAGCACGTGTTCGCGCCGCAACGAAATCAGAATAACATGCCGTTTCGAAAGATATTTTTGGTCGCCGCCGGTGCACTCTCCCTGGCTTGCGCACCGCTTGACACAAGTAACGCCGCCCCCGTCGCCCCGGCTTCGACCACCCCCGCCACAGGCGTGCAGAAGCTGCCGCCGGCGCGCGTCAAAGCCACGCTCGACGACTATCGCCAATGGCTGAATACGCTGGGCAAGCGTGATGCCGTAGCCGGTCTGGCCACGGCCGTCGTGATCGGCGACAAGGTGGTGTTCGAGGGGACGGTCGGTTACGCCGACGCGGCGACGAAGGAGCCGGTCACGCCGAAGACGGTCTTCCGGCTGGCGTCACTGTCCAAGGCCTTCGCCACTGCGATCACCGGCTTGCTGGTCGACGACGGCAAGCTCGGCTGGGACACCCGGCTCATCGACGTGCTGCCGTATTTCAAGCTGAAGGATGCGCACGCTTCCGACCAGGCCACGGTCGGCGACATCCTCGGTCAGCGGCTGGGCTTGCCACGCAACACCTACGACAACCTGCTCGAAGGAGACGTGCCGTACCAGGAGCTGGTGCGCAAGCTGGACGAAGTCGACATGACCTGCGGCATGGGCCAGTGCTACGGCTACCAGAACGTCGCATTCGGCATGATCGGCGACGTGCTGTTCGCGCGCACCGGCGACTTCTTCTATCACCTGGTCGACAAGCGCCTGTTCTACCCGCTGGGCATGACCACGGCCAGCTACGGGTTGGCCGCGCTGGAAACCAGCAAGAGCTGGGCGCGCCCACATCACGCCAGCAGCCGTGGCTGGATCCCGTTCACGCCCAACGAAACCTATTACCGCGTGGCGCCGGCAGCCGGCGTCAACGCCAGCCTGCGCGACATGGAAAAATGGCTGGTCGCACAAATGGGCGGCCGTCCGGATGTGCTGTCGCCCACCTTGCTCAAGGTACTGCACGCCCCCGGCGTGGCCACCCCGAGTGAACTCCATGCCACACCGTGGCGTCGCGGCCGACTCACCGCGGCGCATTACGCACTGGGCTGGCGCGTGTACGACTACGGCGGCGAAACGCTGATCTACCACGCCGGCGCGGTGGCCGGTTACCGCACCATGATCGGCTTCTTCCCGAAGTACCAGGTCGGTGTGGTCACCTTGTGGAATTCCACCGGACCCACGCCCAGCGGCCTGATGCCGATGGTGCTGGACGGCCTGCTGGGATTGCCGCACGTCGACTGGGCCGGTCTCGAACACGCGCCACCGCGTTCCCGCCCGGTGCGCAAGGCGACGCCGAAGCACAAGAAAGCCGTCCGGCACCGGAAGCCCGCCCATCATTGAGCCGGAAGCGCGGACATGCCGCACCGCGCGTCGGTGATGCAGGGCTGAAGGGCATGCAAGCTCCACGAACCTGCATGCCCCGGGTTTCACTCAGCGCAACTTGAACTCGATCCGCTGCTGCTGCTTGCTGGCCGTCGGCACGCCACCTCGCGTCGCCGGGGTGAACTCGTAACGGGCCACGGCTTCTATTGCGGCACGGTCGAAGACACGACGAGGTTCCGAACTCACCACGTCGATGTGGCTGGTCCTGCCATCGGGATCGATCATGAAGGACACGATGACCCAGCCTTCCTGCTGCGCCCGCATCGCCGATGGCGGGTAACGCGCCGTTGCACCCTTGACCAGCACGGCCTCGGTGGTTGCGACATTGTCTTGCGCACTCGGAGTCGGAGTGGCATCAGTCGCCGCCCTTTGCGGCGTACGTGTCGGTTGCGCTTTCTGCTGCGCGGCCACCTGCGCGGCCTGGGCCGCCTGCTGTTCGGCCGCCAGCTTGTCCGCCGCCTCCTTCTGCTGCGCAAGCTCCTGCGCCTTCTGCTGGTCGAGCACCAGTTGCTGTTGCTTGTCCAGCACCTTGCGCTGCGCATCGAGTTTCGAGCGCAGGATGGTCAAGGTGAAATTCGTCGGGTCCGCCTTGGCGAGCAAGTCGATCTGCCGCTGTGCTTCACCGAAGTCACTTCGGTTGATGACCTGCTCCGCCGACGTGGCCGCGAACGGAAACGTTTCACGCAACGCATCGGTCGCCACCTGGTTGCCCGGCTGCTTCTCCAGCACGCGCAGGTAGAACTCGAACGCATTGTTGCCGGCCGGCGCCAGCAGCCGTTGCTCTCTTACCGCCTTGCCCGCTTCGGAAAGGAGCTCGCTGGTACCCATCGCCTGCACGTTGGCCGGTGGTGGCGCGGCGTTGGCCGTGGCGGCTGCCACCGGGGTGGACGGATGACCACCCGCATCAGCCAGCACTTGCGCCTGGTACGGGCGCACGATCAGGAACCATGCGGCGATGGCCAGCAAACCGATGACGACCAGAATGGCAATGGCCACAGGCCTGAACGCACCGCGCGAACGCCGGCGCGAATGAAGTGTATTTCGGGTATCCATAGTCTCTCGCTGAGTGTCGATAGATACCCGCGCTTTTTTCCCCCTGTAGATCCAGGAGCGGCCGGTCCCCTGACAGGCCGCAGCGCGGATGTGCGACAAGGTAACCCCAAACGAAGCGACACGGCAAATCAGCGTTCAACGTATCGTTGAGCAAGCAACGGCAGGGCCGGCACGGACGGCAACGTCCTGCGAGCGGGCCGCGCGGCGCGGGCAAACCGGAGAGAGTGGCGTCCCGACGGATTTGCGTCCAACGCACAAAACCGGGAGCCGGAAACGAAGCGTCCCGGCCAGGCCGGGACGAAGACTTTCGAAGTGCTCTCCCCGCGCTGGGCACCGCGGGGAGAGAAAACAACGATGATCGAACAACGTACAGCTTGTTTCTTGGACGCTTATTTCTTCGCTTTTGCCTTGGCGGTCTTGGTGGCCTTGACCACCCGGGCCGGTGCAGCTTTCTTGACGGCGGCTTTCTTCGGCGCCGCTTTCTTCGCGGCAACCTTCTTGACCGCCACCTTCTTCACGGCGGCTTTCTTGGCGGCTGCCGGTTTCTTGGCGGCAGCTTTCTTCGGCGCCGCTTTCTTCGCGGCAACCTTCTTCACCGCAACCTTCTTGGCAGCGGCTTTCTTCGCGACCGGCTTCTTCGCTACCGGCTTCTTGGTAGCAACCTTCTTCGCGGTGGATTTCTTGGCGGCCTTCTTGGCGGCCGGTTTCTTTGCAGCGGGTTTTTTGGCAGTGGCCATGGTTCGTCTCAGCTCCTCATCAGTTGGCAGTGGTTGCCCAGTAAAAGCGTGAAGGAACGCTTCAACCAACAAGTCGCTGTTGGTAGCGTGCCGAAGATTGTTGACCTGGCGATACGTGCGCAGATCGGACAGCTTGTGCAGTACATGAAGCGGAATCGAGACGGTGATCTTGCGTACGGCTGCCGCCTTCTCACCGTGCTCTACATAAGGCTTGATAAATTTTGATGTCGCCATGGCAACGTTCCCCGTTATCTGATGCGAAAGCTAGCCCCGAAGATTTCACCTGTCAATGGATTTTAGGCATGAAATCCATTCGGTTGAAAGGCACCGGGAAGGACTGAAAACCCGTCGCGGCAAGGGTCGCCCCACCAGGCACCCTTACTTGTCGTGGACGTCTATACGTCCATTCGAAATTTCACTGAAACAGCAAAAAAGCACTGTATTGCGCTGGATACACGCAATAAGGCGCAAGAAAGCAAATTCGAATGCCATGCTTGCCGTTGTGACAAGCATGGTATGCAACCGCTTTTTTTGGTGCTGCGCATATGAACAGAACGCCACTGAAAGTTCGTCGCGTCGTCGGTCACAAGCTGAAAAAATAATTCCGCCGGGTCGACCCTGGCGTGACGAAAACGCGACGAAGCGGGTCGTTCGGCACGCAGGAGACGAAGCGCAACACGTCATTGTCGACCGCGTTTTCGCACACACCGATCGTCGACCGACGACGTCGACGAGTCAAAAAAACGACGGCCGCATAGGCGGCCGTCATTCGTTCCGGACACGTCGCGCTCAATGATCTTCGTTTTCGATCAGGGCTTCGTAGTCGTGGGCGTCGAGCAGTTCGTCGAGTTCGGCGCGGTCGCTGGGACGCACCAGGAACATCCAACCATCACCGTAGGCGTCCTCGTTGATCGTCTCGGGCTTGTCGCCCAGCAGCTCATTGATCTCGACCACCTCGCCGGAAATCGGCGAATAGATGTCCGATGCGGCCTTGACCGATTCGACGACGGCTGTGCCGGCACCGGCCACGACGCTGGCGCCAACCTCCGGCAATTCCACATAGACCAGATCGCCGAGCTGCTCCTGCGCATGCTCGGAGATGCCCACGCGGACCAAGCCATCGTCTTCGGCGCGGGCCCATTCGTGGGACTTCAGGAACTTCAGATCACCGGGTATTTCGCTCATGGTCGGATCCAGTCAGTAGGGGTTGGGCAGAGTAACGGCGGCAATTCTAGACGCAACCGTTGTGTACAAACCGTGCCATGGGCGCGGCGAAAACGCTCAGATGCCAGGGCACGGCTGACCATCGCGGACAAACGGATACTTCACCTGCCGCACCGGCAGCTCGCGACCGCGAATGTCCACGCTGATCTCGCCCGGATCGCCGGCCGGGATGCGCGCGAAGGCCACCGCCTTGTTCAAGGTCGGGGCGAAGCTGCCGGAGAGGATTTCCCCGCTGCCGTTGGCGGTCGTTACGCGCTGGCCGTGGCGCAGCACACCTTTTTCGTCCAGCACCAGGCCGATCATCACGCGGGGTACGCCGGCGGCCTTCATCGTCTCCAGCGGGCCACGGCCGATGAAGTCTCGGCCCTCGTCCAGGGCGATCGTCCAGCCGAGGTTGGCCTCCCACGGCGACACGTCGTCGTCCATGTCCTGACCGTAGAGGTTCATGCCGGCCTCCAGGCGCAAGGTGTCGCGCGCGCCGAGACCGGCCGGGGCAACGCCCGCCTCGCTCAATGACTGCCACAACGCGACGGCATCTTCATTCGGCAACATGATCTCGAAGCCGTCCTCGCCGGTGTAGCCGGTGCGCGCGATGAACAGCGGCATGCCGTGCGGGCCCTGCGCCGCGGCCGCGGTGAACTTGCCCAGCGCTTCGATGCGCGGGCGATCCATGGCATTGAGCAGGTCGAGCACCTTGCCGCGCGCGTTGGGGCCTTGCACCGCGATCATGGCGAAGTCGGGGCGCTCCTTCACTTCCACCGCAAAAGCCTGGGCCTGCCGCGTGATCCACGCCAGGTCCTTGGCGCGGGTGCCGGCGTTCACCACCAGGCGGAAATGCGCTTCATCGAAGAAGTACACGATCAGGTCATCGATCACGCCGCCGCGCTCGTTGAGCATGCACGAGTACAGCGCCTTGCCCTGCTTCTTCAGCTTGTCGACGTTGTTGGCCAGCAGGTGGCGCAGGAACTCGCGTGTGCGCGGGCCGTGCAGATCGACCACGGTCATGTGCGACACGTCGAACATGCCCGCGTCACGACGCACCGCGTGGTGCTCCTCGATCTGCGAGCCATAGTTGATCGGCATGTCCCAGCCGCCGAAGTCGACCATGCGCGCGCCAAGTGCGCGATGCGTGGCGTTGAGTACGGTCTTTTCGGTCATGGGGAAACGGCTTGAAAGGAAGTGGCTGCATTATCCCCAGCGCAGGCATGCAATCCAAGCGCGCCTCTGGCACTGGACTTCCGCCACAACGCGCGCCACGCACGGGTTCAGCGCGGCTCGATCCAGCGGAAGGTGAGGTTGATGCGCGGGCCCACGGTGGCACGCATCTTCGGCAGATCGTGCCGGTACAGCCTCTGGGTGGCGCCGGCCATGCGCAGCACGCTGCCCGGCGGCAACAGCAGGTTCACCGTATCGGCGGGCGCGAGTTTGGCCGTGCGCGGCAAGCGCCGACGCAATTGAAAGCGCCTTTCGGCGCCCAGGCTCAGCGACGCGATCACCGGTTGGTCACCAAGTTCGGGCTCGTCATCGCTGTGCCAACCCATGGAATCGCGGCCATCACGATAGAGATTGGCGAGCACGCTGTTGAACCGGGCATCGCAGGTCTGCTGCAGGCGTTCGCGCAGGCTGGCCAGCAAAGGCGGCCAGGGGCGAGGCTCGAAGCGGGTGCCGGAATAGACATAGCTTGTGTGCGGATCGCCGATCCAGCAGCTCAACCGCGGCGCATCCACCTCACGACCGAACAGGCGCAGGCGATGGGTTTCCCACGGGATGGCCGCGTGCAGCGCGGTGAAGGTCGATTCGGCCTCATCCCCTGGCAACCACTGCGGCCACAGTGCCACGTCGGCGTCCGCGTCCAGATCCACCCGCTGCCATCCGGTCATCGTCATGGGGCGATTATCCGATGGCGGTGATCCACTGTGGGAGCGGCTTCAGCCGCGATGCTCTTGCTTTGGGGCTCCAGAGCAGAAGCATCGCGACTGAAGTCGCTCCCACAATCAGTCGACGCTGGGCGCGTTCAGGCGGGCCAGCAGTTGCCGGGTGACCTGCTCGGCCAGTTCCTCGGCGCGTTGGCCAGCGGTGATCAGGTGGATGTCGGGGGCCTCGGGCTTCTCGTACGGCGAGTCGATACCGGTGAAGTTGCGGATCTCGCCCGCACGCGCCTTCTGGTAGAGGCCCTTGGGATCGCGCGCTTCGCATTCGGCCAGCGTGGTGTCCACGAACACTTCCAGGAACTCGCCGGTATCGAACAGTTCGCGCGCCGAGCGGCGCTCGCTCTGGTACGGCGAGATCACGCTGACCAGCACGATCAGCCCGGCGTCCACCATCAGGTGCGCCACCTCGGCCACGCGGCGGATGTTCTCCACGCGGGCCTCCGGGGTGAAGCCCAGGTCCTTGTTGATACCGTGGCGCACGTTGTCGCCATCCAGCAGATAGGTGTGATAGCCCAGCACGTGCAAGCGCCGCTCCACCAGGTTGGCGATGGTGGACTTGCCGGCGCCGGACAGGCCGGTGAACCACAGGCACGTCGGCTGCTGGCCCTTGCTGGCGCCGCGCACGGACTTGTCGATGTCCATGTGCTGCCAATGCACGTTGGACGAACGGTCCAGCGCGAAATCCAGCATACCGCAGGCGACCGTGGCGTTGGTCTGCCGGTCGATCAGGATGAAACCACCCAGCGTGCGGTTGGCGGTATAGGCCTCGAACGCGATGGCATCGTCCAGGCCCACCGTGCAATAGCCCACCTCGTTGAGATCCAGATGGCGCGCGGCCAGCCTGGCCTGGCTGTTCACGTCCACCTTGTGCTTGATCGACATCACCCGCGCGTTGACCGTGCGCGTGCCGATCTTCAGCCAATAGGTGCGGTTGGGCAGCAGGGTGCTGTCGCCCATCCACAACAGGTGACAGGTGAACTGGTCGGCCACCGGCGCGGGGCGCAACGCATCGGCGATCACGTCGCCACGGCTGGCATCGATCTCGCGGTCGAGGCAAAGCGTGACCGCCTGCCCCTCGACCGCACTGTCCAGGTCGCCATCGGCGGTGACGATGCGATCGATGCGTGCGCGCTGCACGCCAGGCTGCACCACGATCTCGTCGCCGCGCGAAACACGGCCGCCACTGATGGTGCCGGCATAGCCGCGGAACGACTGGTCCGGACGATTGACCCACTGCACCGGCATGCGGAAATCGTCGGCGCGAACCGTCGCCACGTCGACCGTTTCCAGCACTTCCAGCAGGCTGTTTCCCTGGTACCACGGCATCCGCGGCGAGCGGCTGCCTACGTTGTCACCGGTAAGCGCCGCCACCGGCAGGCAGTGCACGTCGGTGATGCCCAGATCCTGCGCCAGCTGCCGGTACTGAGTGGCGATGGCTTCGTAGGTGGCCTGGTCGTAATCGACCAGATCCATCTTGTTCACCGCCAGCACCACGTGACGGATGCCGAGCAGCCCACATATATAAGTGTGGCGGCGCGTCTGCGGCAGCAGGCCCTTGCGCGCATCGACCAGCACCACCGCCAACTCCGCATTGGAGGCGCCGGTGGCCATGTTGCGGGTGTACTGCTCGTGCCCGGGGCAATCGGCCACGATCAGGCTGCGCCGCGCGGTGTGGAAGTAGCGGTACGCCACGTCGATGGTGATGCCCTGCTGGCGCTCGGCGTCCAGGCCATCGGTGAGCAGGGAGAAATCCAGCACGTCGCTGCCGTCACCGCGCTGGCGCTTGCTTTCGCGCGCCAGGGTATCGAGCTGGTCGTCCGACAGCATGCCTGCGTCGTACAGCAGGCGACCCAGCAAGGTGCTCTTGCCGTCGTCCACGCTGCCGCAGGTGATGAAGCGCAGCAGGCTCTTGGAAGCCGTGGCCGCGGCCACGGCGGCCGTGTCGATGACGATGTCAGGTTGTGCGTTCATCAGAAATAGCCCTCCTGCTTCTTGCGTTCCATCGAGGCGGTGGGATCCTGGTCGATCACGCGTCCCTGTCGCTCGGAACTGCGCGAGGTGGCCATTTCCTCGATGATGCTTTCCAGCGTGGTGGCGGAGGATTCCACCGCCCCGGTCAGCGGATAACAGCCCAGCGTGCGGAAGCGTACCTCCCGCATCTGCACGGTTTCACCGTCGCGCAGGGTGAAGCGCTCGTCGTCGACCATGATCAGCGCGCCATCGCGCTCGACAATCGGCCGCGGCTTGGCGAAGTACAGCGGCACCACCGGGATGTTCTCGCGCTGGATGTACAGCCACACATCCATCTCGGTCCAGTTGGACATTGGGAACACCCGCACGCTTTCGCCCTTGCGGATATGCGTGTTGTAGGTATGCCACAGCTCGGGCCGCTGGTTTTTCGGATCCCAGCGATGCTGGGCATTGCGGAACGAGAAGACGCGCTCCTTCGCGCGCGACTTTTCCTCGTCGCGCCGCGCGCCACCGATGGCCGCGTCGAAACCGTACTTGTCCAGCGCCTGCTTCAGCGCCTGGGTTTTCATGATGTCGGTGTGCACCGTGGCGCCGTGCGTCAGCGGCGAAATACCCTGGCGCACGCCGTCCTCATTGATATGCACCAGCACGTCCACATCGCCCGCCGCCGCCACCCCGTTGCGAAAGGCGATCATCTCGCGGAATTTCCAGGTGGTATCCACGTGCAGCAGCGGGATCGGCGACTTGCCCGGGTAAAAGGCCTTGCGCAGCAGATGCAGCAGTACTGACGAATCCTTGCCGATCGAATAAAGCATCACCGGGTTCTGGAAGCTGGCCATCACCTCGCGGAAAATGTAGATGCTTTCCGCCTCGAGATCGTCGAGATGCGTACGTGGTGCAGCGGGGATGGTCATCAGTGGGAAGCTCGACATCGGGTGGCATCGGGAAACACGCCAACAGACCCAACTGATACGCGTCCCGGGGGGCTCATCTTAGGCCAATTCGACGAATGGACGTCCAGACGTCTTTTCATATGTTAATAACACGCGGCCATATGGATAAATGCCTTGCGGCGTCGCCCGTCGACTCCGGCCTGCGGCCTACGCCCAGGGTGATCGGCTGAGGGAACCCGGGCAAACTCCGCTGAACACGACCCTCCGGAACCGATCCCCCTGAGTGTCGCGCAGCGGAATCGAAGGGCCACCGGCCGCCAACGCTACGCAATCACCGGATACGTCGGCGCGGTATCCAGCGTAGCCGCGCATACCGAGGCCAGTTCCAGCAGGCGCAGGTCCGAACCGCGCGCACCGACCAACTGCAGCCCGACCGGCAGGCCGTTGGGCAGATGCCCCATGGGCAGGCTCACCGCCGGGCAGCCGGCCAGGCTGGCGAAGCTGGTGAGGTCCGCCTGGGAGTCGGGCGCCGGGCCATCCAGCGGGAAAGCACCCTGTGGCGTGGTGGGAAGCACCAGCACGTCGACCTGGGCGAACAGGCGGCGCATCTTCAATGTGGCGGCATCGAGCACGCGGTCGGCGATGGCGTAGTCGGCGGCACTCTTCTTCGCGGCAAAGTCGAGCATGCCGCGGAAACGTGCGGACACCGGCTTGTCGGCACGAGCCAGGTCGCTGGCGAACGTGCCCAGCATCTCGGCCTCCATCAACAACAGGCCGGCGCGGCGGGTGCGGCTGAAATTCCAGTCGGCGAAATCGACGGTGCGACGGTCGCTGAGGGCGTGCGGCAGTTTCGCCATCGCCGTCTCGAACACCTCGATCACCTCGGGCTCCACGCCCACGGCAGCCAGGTTCGGCAGCAGGCCCACGCGCAGGTGGCCCGGCTCCCAATCCGGCAAGGCGAACGCCACCCGGCGGCGGCGAGAGCGTGCATCGTCGGCGTCGTAGCCGGCCAGCACCTGCAGCAGCACCGTGAGGTCGTCCGCGCTGCGCGCCAGCAGGCCGACCGCGTCGAGCCGTCGCGCCGCCGTCACCATGCCGCGGGCGGAAATCTCGCCATGGGTGGGCTTGAGCCCGTAGACGCCGCAATAACTGGCCGGGATACGCACCGATCCCAGGCTGTCCGACGCCACCGCGGCCACCGCCAGCCCCGCCGCCACCGCCGCCGCCGCGCCGCCGGACGAACCGCCCGCGGTATAGCCGTGCCGATGCGGATTGTGGGTGGCGCCAAAATGCGGGTTGTCGGTGGCGGCGCCCAGGGCGCCTTCATCCATGTTGGTCTTGCCGATCAGCAAGGCGCCGGCCGCCCGCAGCCGGGCGGTGACGTGAGCGTCGTCCTGCACCGGCGTGTCGCGATCCGGCAGGCCCGCCCGCGTCGGCCAGCCAGCGACGTCGAAGTTGTCTTTCACTGCCAGCGGAATCCCGTCGAGCCGGCCGATCACGCCGTCGCGGCGGCGACGGTCCGCCATCTGCGCCTGGTCGTGCAGCAAACCGGCGCGCACATCCACATAACTGTTGAGTTGCGGGTCGATCCGCTCGATCGCGCTCAGATAGGCATCGGCCAGCGCCTGCGGCTGGGCCCTGCCGACGGCCAGCCAGTGCAGCAATTGACACAAACTGGCGCGGCGCAGTTCGAAATCGGCGATCGGTGGCGTTTGATTCATGAGCATTCCCTTCGGATCGTGCCCTGATTATCGCCATTGAACGCAAGTCGATTGCAAGCGTCGATGCGTCTTCACGCGCATATCACGGCCCCGCCAATGGTCACGTGTTTCCGCCTGCGTTGCCGCGCAGCACGCGAAACCGGACAATACGCAGAGGTATCGCGCATCCTCGTCGCCATGCCGCCCTTCCCACTTGCTGCCGGAGTCCGCGATGAGCGAACGCGAAACCATGGAATACGACGTTGTCGTGGTCGGCGCGGGGCCGGCCGGGCTGTCGTTTGCCATCCGGCTGAAGCAGCTCAAGCCCGACGTCAGCGTCTGCGTGATCGAAAAGTCCTCGACCATCGGCGCGCACATCCTTTCCGGCGCCGTGATCGAGCCGCAACCGCTGGACGCGCTGCTGCCAGGTTGGCGCGACAACCCGCCGCCGATCTGCATCCCGGCCGGCGAGGACCAGTTTTTCCTGCTCAGCAAGACCGGCGCGCGCAAGCTGCCGCTGCCGCCGGGCATGCACAACCACGGCAACTTCATCGTGTCGCTGGGCGCGCTGTGCGCCTGGCTGGCGCCGCAGGCCGAGGCGCTGGGCGTCGACGTGTTCCCCGGCTTCGCCGCCGCCGACACCATCTACAACGAGGATGGCTCGGTCGCCGGCGTGCGCATTGGTGACATGGGCGTGGCCAAAGACGGCACGCACAAGCCCGGCTACACCGAAGGCATCGACATCAAGGCCAAGGTCACCGTGCTGGCCGAAGGCGCACGTGGCAGCCTCACCAAGCAGCTCGTCAAGCGCTTCAAGCTGGATGCGGACAGCGATCCGCAGGGCTATTCGATCGGCATCAAGGAGTTGTGGCAGGTACCCGCCGGCCGCGCCACGCCCGGCAAGATCGTGCACAGCTTCGGCTGGCCGGCCGACACGCGCACCTATGGCGGCGGCTTCATCTACCACCTCGATGGCGACCGCATCGCGCTGGGCTACGTCAGCGGTCTCGACTACAGCGACCCCAACTACAAGCCGTGGGAAGCGTTCCAGCAATGGAAACACCACCCGCTGATCAAGCCGCTGCTGGAAGGCGGCAGCATCCTTTCCGCCGGCGCGCGTGCGATGGCCACCGGCGGGTTCCAGTCCCTGCCCAAGGTGGAGATGCCCGGCGCGCTGCTGATCGGCGACACCGCCGGTCTGCTCAACGTGCCCAAGATCAAGGGCACGCACCAGGCCATCAAGAGCGGCATGCTGGCCGCCGAGCACGTGGCCGAAACGCTCGATGCCAGCGGTTTCGACGCGCGCCTGCGCGCCTCGGACGTGATGGCCGAACTGAAGAAAGTGCGCAACGTGAAGCCCGGCTTCAAGAAAGGCCTGTGGTTCGGCATGGCCAACGCCGCATGGGAAACCGTCACCGGCGGCGCCTCGCCGTGGACGCTGAAAAACAAGGCGGACTGGTCATCGCTGCACAAGCTGGGCGAGTACCAAGAGCCCGAACGCGACTACGTGCAACGCACCCTGCCCCCGCGCGACCGCCTGGCCGGCGTCTACTTCGCCGCCACCGAGCACGACGAGGACCAGCCCATCCACCTGCACGTGGCCGACACCGACATCTGCGCCACAAAGTGCGTGGAGGAATACGACAACCCCTGCACCCGCTTCTGCCCGGCCAACGTCTACGAGATGGTGGCCGACGAAACCCAGCCACACGGCAAGCGCCTGCAGATCAACTCGGCCAACTGCGTGCACTGCAAGACCTGCGACATCAAGGACCCGTACGAGATCATCACCTGGGTGACCCCCGAGGGTGGTTCGGGTCCGAATTACCAGAACCTCTGAGAAGTCGATTGCCAATGATCTCCAGCACGCGGCTACGCTCCCTCCCGGTGAACCGGCATGACTGACACCCTCTCCCAACTCATGGGGCAAGGCTATGCGGTGATCCGCAACGCCGTAACACTCCCTGCCTGCGAACTCGCGCTGGTCGGCATCGACGCGTTCAAGCGCGCGCACCCTGCGGCGATCCGCGACAACGCCAACGAACACGGCCAACTCTACCGGGTGGTGAACATGCACTTGGCGATCGATGCGCTGGCCAACGTGTTCGCGGAAAACTCCGCACTGGCCACTTGCGACGAATTCTTCGGGGAACCGGCCACGCTCTACACCAGCCTGTACTACGAGCGCGGCTCCGAACAGGCGTTGCACCGCGACACGCCGTACTTTTGCACACACCCGGCAGACCGTTACTTGGGCGTGTGGTTGGCGCTGGATGACGTCGATTCCGGCAACGGCCCGCTACGGGTGGTACCGCGCAGCCACCTGTTGCCGGCCATCGACGTGGATGCGCTGGCACGAAAACTGTTTCCCGACCCAAGCGTCATCCCCGCGATTTCCGATGCCGGCTGGAACGCCTACCAGGCCGCCGTGCAACACCAGTGCGACGAACGCGGCATGCAGGCGCAAGAAGTGCACGTGCAGCGTGGCGACGTGATCATCTGGCATCCGTCGATGTTCCATGGCGGTTCGCCGCATCGGGTCAAGCAGCGTTCGCGGCGCAGCCTCGTCATGCATGTGACGCCGCAGGGCGTACCGGTGCATCAAATCGATGTGTTCCTCAACCCTGACAAACCGGTCGCGGCGAAGGCCGCGTGGCGCTATTACCGGCATGGCCAGCGTCGGATTGCCCGCTTCCGCGAGATCGATTTCGGCCATACCCACAAGTTGCCGGTTAGACGGCTGCGCTGGCCATGGCTGTGACCGGCGTGGCGGCGACGCTCGCCCACCTGCGGGCAACATCAAGCAATGACTGGAGCCACTCACAGAGGAAGCAGCCCTGATTTCCCACCTGCGATGGCGTCTGAAACGCCTGGCCTATGTCGGTCGCCGCATCATCGCCAGCCTGGCGCTGCGCGGCGTGCGCGGCACGCTGGCACGCATCGCGCAGGAGTTCAGGCCGCACCAGGCGAACGATCCCGCGCTGCAACTGCTGCCCCTGAACGACAACCCCGACGGGCTGGTGCTGTCGTCACCGATCGCGCCCTGGGTATCGGTGATCATTCCGGCTTATGGCGAACTGCCCCACACGGTCACCTGCCTGCGCTCGATTGTGCGGCACGGCGCCGCGGCCGCATTCGAGGTAATCGTAGTCGACGACGCCTCGCCAGACGACAGCGCTCAGGTGCTGGCCCATATCGCCGGTCTGCGATTGATCATCAACCCGCACAACCTCGGCTTCATCGGCAGTTGCAACGCCGGCGCCGCTGCGGCCCGCGGCGAATTTCTGCTGTTCCTCAACAACGATACGCAGGTCACATCCGGCTGGCTCGACGCGTTGTTGCGCTGTTTCGACGAACGCATCGATTGCGGCATCGCCGGTAGCCGGCTGGTCTATCCCGACGGCCGCCTGCAGGAAGCCGGTGGGTTGGTGTTCGGCGATGGTGCCTGCTGGAACGCCGGCCGCTTCGAACCACGTGACGCGTTCGCCTGGCGTTGCCGCCGCGAGACCGATTACGTCTCCGGCGCATCGCTGCTGATCCGTCGCGAACTGTTCCAGCACATCGGCGGCTTCGATGCGCGTTACGCACCAGCCTATTACGAAGACGCCGATCTTGCTTTCGCCGTGCGCAAGCATGGCCTGCGCGTTTATTACGAGCCGGCCAGCGTGGTAATCCACTGCGAAGGCATCAGCGCGGGCACCGACCCGAGCCGCGGCATGAAACGCCACCAATTGCTCAACCAGGCAACCTTCGTGGACAAATGGGCAGCCGAACTGACCGCGCAGCCGCCTGCCGGTACGCCGCTGGAACGCGCCGTCCGCTGGCGTTCGCGCGGGCGCGTGCTGGTGGTGGATGCGATGACGCCGGAGCCCACCCGCGACTCCGGCTCGCTGCGCCTGCATGCCATCCTGCAACTACTCGACGAGCAAGGTTGGAGCACGTGTTTCATTCCCGATGACGGGCGCGCCAGCAATAGCGAAATCGCTGCACTCGGCGAACTCGGCTGTGAAACGTCGCTGGGCAACGTCCCCGGTTGGCTGCGCAAGCATGGCCGCGAACTGCATGCCGTCATCCTGTGCCGACACACGGTGGCCGGCCAGTACATCGGGTTGGTCCGTCAACATGCGCCCCGGGCGAAGCTGCTGTTCGACACGGTAGATCTGCATTTCTTACGCGAGCAGCGCGCTGCCGAATACGGCGGCAGCGCCACGCTGGCGCACCAGGCCGCCGCCTCGCAGCGCAGCGAGCTTGCCCTGATCGCCCAAAGTGACGTCAGCTTCGTGGTCAGTCCGCACGAGCAGGCGCTGCTCGCAAAGTTGCTGCCGCAGGCGCGGGTCGAACTGCTGTCCAACATCCATCCGGTCCACGGTTGCGGGCAAACCTTCGCCGGTCGCGCCGACCTGCTTTTCATTGGCGGCTACGGCCACCCACCCAACAGCGACGCGATCCGCTGGATCGCCAGCGAGATCCTGCCGCGGCTGCGTCAGGTCATGCCCGATATCCGCCTGCACGTTTTCGGCGACATGCCGGATACCGCGCGACGCGAACTCGGCACGCCTGGCCTCGAACTGCACGGGCGCGTTGCCGACCTGACGCCGTGGATGGACAGCTGCCTTGCCTCGCTGGCGCCGCTGCGTTTCGGCGCCGGCGTCAAGGGCAAGATCAACCTGTCGATGAGCCACGGCCTGCCGGTGATCGCCACCACCATCGCGGTGGAAGGCATGCAACTGAGCGACGGCATCAACGTGCTGATAGCCGACGATGCCGCCGCTTTCGCCGATGCCGTGCTGCGGCTGGCACATGACGAAGCGCTGTGGCGGCAACTGTCCGAACAAGGTCTGGACAACGTGCGCCAGCACTTCTCCGCCGCTGCCGCCGGCGCGGCTCTGCATCGCGTGCTGGATTGACCTCGGCCACCTCAACCGCGATGCTCCGGCATCACTCCCGATAGGCCGTCATGTCACCTCGCGACCTCGCCAAACGTTGTCTGTTCACCGTGCTGCGCACGGGTTTTCGGCTGACCCCGATGCCTGTCGCCACGCGTGACCGGCTGCGCCAACGGTTCCTGGAACGGCATGCCGAACTGGTGCCTCAGGGGCCGCGTGGACGGGTCGCCGATGCGTCGCTGGCCGCGCGTCGCCCCCGCCGCCACGCCGCGGGGCGCGCGATCGGTTACATGCCCCATCGCGCGGCGCCCCTGCCCACGCCGCTACCCGCCACCGTGGTGGCGTTCTACCTGCCGCAGTTCCATCCGATCCCGGAGAACGACGCGTGGTGGGGCGCGGGCTTCACCGAATGGCACAACGTGACACGGGCGCTGCCGCAGTTCGAAGGTCATTCGCAGCCCCGCCTGCCCGGCGAACTGGGTTTCTACGACCTGCGCCTGCCCGACGCCATGCGCCGGCAGATGCAGTTGGCTCGCGAGTACGGCATCGGCGCGTTCTGCAGCTATTTCTACTGGTTTGCGGGCAAGACCCTGCTTGAACAACCACTGCGGCAGTGGCTGGCCGATCCATCGCTCGACCTGCCGTTGTGCCTGTGCTGGGCCAACGAAAACTGGTCGCGGCGCTGGGATGGCCGCGCCGACGACATCCTGATCGGCCAGCAGCACAGCGCCGACGACGACCTCGCCTTTATCGAGTACATCGCCCCCTATCTGGCCGACCCCCGCTACCTGCGCGTGGACGGCCGACCGCTGCTGCTGATCTACCGTCCCGGCCTGCTGCCGGAGCCGCGGGAGACAGCGACGCGCTGGCGCGAGTGGTGCCGCAGCCACGGCATCGGCGAGATCCGGCTCGCCTACGTGCAGAGTTTCGACCGCGTTGATCCGCGCGACATCGGCTTCGATGCCGCCATCGAGTTTCCACCGAACAACATCACGCCCTCGCCCATCACCGCACGCCAGCATCTGCTCAATCCCGACTACAGCGGCGACGTACACGACTGGCGCGAACTGGCCCGACAATCCGTCGCGCAAGCCGATCCGGCCTATCCGCGCTATCCCGGCGTCAACCCGGGCTGGGACAACGAACCGCGCCGCAGCGGCCGCGGCCGCGTGTTCGCGCATGCCTCACCGCGCGGCTACCGCGACTGGCTGCGCCACGCCATCGGCACCGCGCAGCGACGGTTTCCCACGCAGCCGGTGGTCTTCGTCAACGCGTGGAATGAGTGGGCGGAAGGCGCCGTGTTGGAGCCGGATACCCGGCTCGGGCACGCCTGGCTCGACGCCACCCGCACGGCGCTGTGTCCGGTGCCGGCCACGGACACACGGCCCTGCGCCGTGCTCCACATCTGGTATCCGGACCTGCTGGATGAACTGGTCGCCGCCCTGCGCACCAGCCACGTCGACTGGCGCATCGTCATCACCACCGCCCACGAACGCGAGCAGCAAGTGCGCGAACGCGTCGCCCAGCTCGGCCTCGATGCGGAGATCGAGGTCTTCGAGAATCGCGGGCGCGACATCCTGCCGTTCCTTCACGTCGCCAACCGCCTGCTCGATGAAGGCGTGGATGTCGTGCTGAAACTGCACAGCAAGCGCTCGACCCATCGCCAGGACGGCGAAGTGTGGCGTCACGAACTGCTCGACAAATTGCTCGCTCCGGAGAGGGTCGGTGAAATTCTTCAGGCCTTCCGCGCCGATGCCGCGCTGGGCCTGGTCGGAGCCGAAGGACACCTGCAACCGCTCGGCTACTACTGGGGCGCCAACCGCGACAACGTCGCCTACCTATGCACCCGCCTCGGCATCGCCCGCGCGGACGTAGAGCACGACCGCTTTATCGCTGGCAGCATGTTCTGGGTTCGCCTGGACGCGCTGCGTCCCCTGCTGGACGCCCATCTGGACGAAGTGGAATTCGAAGCCGAAGCCGGCCAGGTCGACGGCACTTTCGCTCACGCGATTGAACGCATTCTCACCCTTGCTACGAGCGCCGCCGGTTTCAAAACCGCAGACGCTGCCAGCGTGTGCGGTCTGCCGTTGGAGCCATCTTCGGCCTCTTACCCGTATGCCCGCCGCAGCAGCTGAACCGGTACACCAGCGCCCCAACGGCAACTGATTCGCATCGGGTAGAATATCCGATTGCTAGGCAATCCAAGCGCTCGCAGGCGCTTAATAGGAAATCGCAAATGAAAATTCTGGTCGGCTACAAGCGCGTCGTGGATTACAACGTGCGCATCCAGGTCAAACCCGACGGCAGTGGTGTGGTTACCGATGGCGTCAAGCTGTCCGCCAATCCGTTCGACGACATTGCGCTGGAAGAAGCCCTGCGCCTGCGCGAGAAAGGCGTTGCCGAGGAAGTGATCGTGGTCGGCATCGGCCCGGCCAACCTCACCGCCCACCTGCGCAATGGCCTCGCCATGGGCGCCAACCGCGCCATCCATGTGACCACCGAGGACGCGGTGCAACCGCTGACCGCCGCCCGTGTTTTCCTGAAGCTGATCGAAAAGGAGCAGCCCGGCCTGGTAATCCTGGGCAAGCAGGCCATCGACGACGACGCCAACCAGACCGGCCAGATGCTGGCGGCATTGTGGGATCGTCCGCAGGCTACGTTTGCCGGCAAAGTGGAGATCGCCGACGGCAAGGCCACGGTAACGCGCGAAGTCGATGCCGGCCTGGAAGTGATCGAGGCCGAACTGCCCGCCGTGATCACCACCGACCTGCGCCTCAACGAGCCGCGCTTCATCAAGCTGCCCGACATCATGAAAGCCAAGTCCAAGCCGATCGACCTGATCGAATTCGGCTCACTCGGCGTAGAGGCACACGACCATCTGAAGACCACCCACTACGCCGCGCCGGCCAAGCGCAGCAAGGGCGTGATGGTGAAAGACGCCGCCGAGCTGGTTGCGGCATTGAAGCAGAAAGGCCTGCTGTAACCCTCATTCCGCACCGCTCCTGTGGGAGCGGCTTCAGCCGCGATGCTCTTATTCATCTCATACGACTAAAGCGTCGCGACTGAAGTCGCTCCCACAGTGAAGAAGCAAAAGGAACGCACCGACATGAGCAAGATTCTGGTTATCGCCGAACATCTGGGCGGCAAACTCAACGCCTCCACCGCGCGCGCCGTCAGCGCCGCCGCTGCCGTAAAGGGCGAGGCCATCGACGTGCTGGTCCTGTCCGACGCGCCCGACGCCGTCGCCGCGGAAGCCGCGAAGATCGAAGGCGTGAACCGCGTGCTGACCGTCACCAGGCCGGAAAACGCCCATCCGCTGGCCGCCATGCTGGCACCGCAGATCGCCAAGGCCGCCGATGGCTACAGCCACGTGTTCGCGCCCTCCACCACGTTCGGCAAGGACGTCGCCCCGCGCGTGGCCGCGCTGCTGGGCGTGGCCCAGGTCAGCGACGTGATGAGCGTGGAGGCGGCCCACACGTTCAAGCGCCCCATCTACGCCGGCAACGCCATCATCACCGTCGAAGCCGACGCCAACCACACCGTGGTCGCCACCATCCGCACCGCCTCGTGGTCGGCGGCCGCCTCGGGCACCAACACCGCGCCGGTCGAAGCACTGGCCATCGACGTTCCGCTGCCCACCCACACCCGCTTCGTGGAACTGAACCAGGGCAGCAGCGACCGCCCCGACCTGCAAAGCGCCAGCAAGGTCGTTTCCGGCGGCCGTGGCGTCGGCTCGAAGGAGAACTTCGACATCATCTACAAATTCGCCGACAAGATCGGCGCCGCCGTCGGCGCCTCGCGCGCCGCCGTCGACGCCGGCTACTGCCCCAACGAAATGCAGGTCGGCCAGACCGGCAAGATCATCGCCCCCGAGCTGTACATGGCCATCGGCATCTCCGGCGCCATCCAGCACCTCACCGGCATCAAGGACGCCGGCACCATCGTGGCCATCAACAAGGATGGCGAGGCGCCGATCTTCGAGGTGGCGGACTTCGGACTGGTGGGGGATCTGTTCAAGATCATTCCGGAGCTGGAAGCGGCGCTGGGCTGAGCGGTCGAGGCCGCTTCAGCACTCCAGGCGGCCGATCACGCCTCGGGCTGAGCGATGGTTTAGCATTAGCGCTCATTCCATCCAGGTTCGGGAAATATAAATGGAGCAACACGGTCTCGTACCGCGAGGATCGACTTCTTTGCGTGTCTTCGCCGTGCCAGTTCGGGCAGGCGCAGCAGCGAACCTCCCAAAGGAGATCCTCTGATGGGCCTGCTACACGAATGCGCGCGGATACTCAGGCGCACACCCATTCACCCCCAATGGCTATTGGGCAAACGCCAGGTACCGCAGGGCCTGAGCACGGCCAAGGGTGTCATTCTCGATATAGGCGCCGCCGACCGATGGATTGCGGCCCATCTTCCGAAGGCGGTCAATTACATTGCCCTGGATTATCCGGCAACCGGTAACGAGTTCTACGATGCCCGCCCGGACATTTTTGCCGACGCCTGTACTCTTCCCATCGCCGACCAATGCGTCGATGGTGTGGTCTGCCTTGAAGTCATTGAACACGTCCCCGATCCGGCGCTTGCGTTGAAGGAAATCGCGCGCGTGCTCAGGCCCGGTGGCCGGGCCTGGATCTCCATGCCGTTTCTTTACCCTCTTCACAACGAGCCTTTCGACTTCCAGCGATTTACGGAATTCGGTCTGCGCCGCGATGCGGCACGTGCGTCTTTGGAAGTCGTTTCGCTGCACCGATCCGGGCATGCGATCCGTGCCGCCGGCTTGGTCATGTGTCTCGCTATCGCAGGTGGCGTGGATGCCAAGAAGGGCGTTCTGAAAATCCTCCTGTTACCCATCGCATTGCTGGCGATCGTTCTTACCAATGCGGTGACCTGGTTGATGTCGCAGCTATGGCCGGACTGGAAAAACATTGCCACCGGGCATTCCCTGGAACTCCGCAAGGGCGCGGAATCGGCGACTGGCGATGGGTCCGCAACATGAAGGTCTTTTTCGTCAGCACCATGTATCCGCGCGATGCAGCCGGATACCGCGGCGTGTTCATCAGGAACATGGTGTTCGGTCTTGCTCGCGCCCCTTCGATCGAGCTGAACGTATGGGCGCCGCCCGGCGAATTGCCTGAAGGCGCCGCAAAAGCAACCACACGATCGGACAGTGATTGGCTGGGCAAGCTCGTCGATCTCGGCGGCATCTCGCACATGATGCGCAGCGGCGGCGTGCGCGCCCTGCTTTCGCCCGTTCGCCTGCTGCGGATACTGGCCGCGGCATACAGGCGGCAGCGCGATGTCGATGTCTACCACATCAACTGGTTGCAATCGGCTCTGCCGTTGCCGCGCGATGGCAAGCCCGCACTGATCACTGTTCTAGGTAATGATCTGCGTTTGCTCGGGCTTCCATTCATGCGGCCGCTGTTGCGACGTGTAATGCGCCACCGGCGGGTAGCCATCTGTCCCAATGCCGAATGGATGTGCGAACCGTTGCAGCGGGCCTTTGGCGATATTGCCGAGATCCAGCCAATCTCGTTCGGCATTGATCCGGTCTGGTACGCGATACAACGCAAACCTCTGGACCAGAGTCCGAAAAGGTGGCTGGTTGTCGCCCGCCTCACTGCGGAAAAGATGGGGCCTCTGTTCGAATGGTCCCGCTCGCTCTTTGAAGACGGGTCGCGGGAACTACACCTCTTTGGTCCAATGGAACAGACCATCGACGTGCCGTCGTGGGTGCACTATCACGGCCCGGCCGCGCCGGAACAGCTCGCCAGGGAATGGTTTCCGCAAGCCTGCGGACTCATCACGTTGAGCCGCCATGCGGAAGGGCGCCCCCAAGTCATGCTGGAAGCGATGGCTGCGGGCATGCCGATCATCGCGTCGCGGATGCCTGCGCACGCTACGGTAGTCACCGATGGGGAAACCGGCTTGTTGTGCGACTCACCGCAAAGCTATGGCGATGCGCTTGCACGCCTGGAGGATGCGGCGACCAATCAGCAATTCGGAGAAGCTGCACGCCGTCGAGTGAATGACGAATTGGGCACATGGGACGACTGCGCGCAACGCTATATCCGGGTCTACAACCGCCTGCGCGGAGATACGCACGGTGGCTGATTCCATTCTGGTTCTCGGTGCCAGCGGGTTCATTGGCCGCAACCTCACCCGATCCTTGGCAGAGCAAGGGATACCGGTGATCGCGGTAAGCCGAAGCGGCGACGTCCCCCACCATGCGCTGATCGAGCCGGTGATCGGCGACTTCCGCGAGCCCCAACAACTCGACTCGCTGCTGCAACGCAGCCGGGCCGTCGTGCATCTGGCGACGACATCCACGCCCGGTACCTCTGCCGCACGACCGCTGCATGAGGTCGAAACCAACCTCCATCTCACTGCCGCTTTGTTACAGGCTCTCCACGAGCATCCGCAGGTCGACTTGCTGTACATGTCTTCAGGAGGGTCGCTATACGCCGATACGACCACGCAGCCGTCCAGCGAATCGGCGCGGCTTCAGCCGCGCTCGTACCATGGCGCAACCAAGCTGGCCTCCGAGACGTTCATCGCGGCCTGGTGCAGCCAGTCCGGCGGCAAGGCGACCATCCTGCGCCCATCCAATGTCTATGGCCCCGGTCAGCCGGAGCGTAAGGGATTCGGTGTGATTCCCGCGGCGTTCGGCACGATGTTGCGCGGCGAGACACTGCACGTGTGGGGCGACGGATCCGCGCAACGCGACTACGTCTACATTGATGACCTGGTCGAGCTGTGCGCACTTGTGCTGACCAACCCGATGCCGGCAGGGGCGCGTACCTTCAACGCCTGCAGTGGAACAAGCGTCAGCCTCAACGAGCTCTTTGGCATCATGGAATCCGTTGCCGGCCAGCCGCTGCAACGCAGTTACGAACCCGGACGGGCGGTTGATGCCTCCTGCATCGCCATGGATCCCACCTTGGCGGCACAGGCACATGGGTGGCACCACCGAACATCGCTGGAAGCCGGGCTCAGGCAAACATGGGAGCGCTTCCGCCGTGCGACCCACTGAGCATCGTGTTACCGACTGTCCACTCGCAGGCGCTCATGTTGCGGCTCCATCTCATGCCAACCGGCAGCAACGCGCCCGATGATGAAACACATTTTCAAGGCCCTCGGTATTCTGCTGGCGCTCGCAGCCGGCGCGTATTTCGTGCTGTACGCCCACCAGGCGCTTGCCGGCAAGGATTTATCCGCCCTGCTCGACGGCAAGGTGATGCTTGCGGGAGCCTCCCTGACACTGCTTTACGCTTCGTCCATCATTACAACGGCGATTGCCTGGACACTGCTCCTTCGATCCATGAATCAGCCCGCCAGGTTCGGCCGCCTGCTCCCCATTCTCGCCACGACGCAATTCGGCAAATACCTTCCAGGTAACGTGGCTCAGCATATTGGCCGTATCGCGCTCGCACGTGGAGCCAACGTGCAGCTGCCCGCGGCCGTCTTTTCCGTAGCTTACGAACTGCTGCTGGCGCTCGTCGCAAGCGCACACATCGGTGCTCTTACGCTCCTGTGGTCGCCACCCGCCGCCCTGCTGACGTGGAAAATCACTGAATATCGGCTGCCACTGCTGGCGGCCGTCACTGCCTTTGCGGTCGCAGCCCTGTGGCTGGCGCCACGTTTCGCTGTCTTGTTGGGCCGCCTGAGGGGAGGTCAACGCGCGGAGGAAGAATCCGGACTCACGCGTCTTCACCTCGACCCCGCTACGGTCGTCGCCTGCTACGCGCTTTATGCCAGCAGCTTTGTGATGATCGGTGCCGGCCTGTGGCTGGTCGCGCACGCGCTGGCCGACCCGGCTTCGCAGGTTCCTGGCGTACTGTTCTTCGTAGGTGCATTTGCGAGCAGTTGGATACTTGGTTTTGTCGCACCGGGAGCACCGGCGGGACTTGGCATCCGTGAAGCCCTGCTCAGTGCCTGGCTAAGCGGCGTCATGGCACCTGTCGACGTAGTACTAGTCGTGGTGACGTTGCGCATCGCCACCACACTGGGTGATCTGTTGAACTTTGCGTTGGGCAGCATGTTCATGCTGCGCCGACCCGGCAACTAGTCGATCACTGAGCTGCATGCATAACCGGAAAATCCATTCGCCCAAGTCCATTTGAGGCGAAGATAAATCACCAGGACCAGACTCACCTTTTGCCCAGCAACCGCCGCAATGTCACAAGCCGATCAGCGGCAAGCGGAGAAACACGAGAGGCGTGAAGATCACGCCATCCAACAACAGAACGATGCAGAACCTGTTTCGAACCGAACGACACTCAAGCATCAAGGTGAACCCATGAAACTCATCATCCAGATCCCCTGCCTCAATGAGTCCGAGACACTGGCTATCGCGTTGGCTGACCTGCCCCGTGAAGTCGTCGGCTTCGACACGGTGGAATGGCTGATCATCGACGACGGCTCAACCGACAATACGGCAGAGGTCGCGCGCCAGAACGGTGTCCACCATGTCGTGCGCCATCCGGTAAACCGGGGCCTGGCGGTTGGCTTCATGTCCGGGCTCGATGCGTGCCTGCAGCTGGGCGCCGACGTAATTGTCAACACTGACGCAGACAACCAGTACTGCGGCGCCGACATTCCCAAGCTCACTGAACCCGTATTGGCGCACGAAGCCGACATCGTCATCGGCACTCGCCCAATAGACGAGACCGAGCACTTCTCCTGGATCAAGAAAAAGTTGCAACGACTGGGCAGCTGGGCGGTACGTATGGCCAGTAAGACCGATGTGGTCGATGCACCCAGCGGCTTTCGGGCCATATCGCGCGAGGCGGCCATGCGTCTCAACGTGTTCAATGCCTATACCTATACCTTGGAAACTATCATCCAGGCGGGACAGAGTAATCTGCGCATAGTCTCTGTTCCGATACGCACCAACGGTGATCTTCGCCCGTCGCGCCTGGTCAAGAGTATTCCTAGTTACGTCAAAAGGTCGCTGCTGACCATATTCAGGGTGTTCTTGATCTATCGACCATTAACTCTATTTTTCTATATCGGCTCAATCTTCATGCTGATTGGACTCGTCGCTGGCGCGCGCTTTATTTTCTACTATCTGGGTAATGGCGGAGAAGGCCATATACAATCGGTAATTTTGGCCTCTCTATGCGTCACGCTCGGCATGTTGCTGTATATGATGGGACTTATCGGCGACCTGATCGCGACCAATCGAAAATTGCTCGAAAAGATCCACTATCGCTTGCGGAAAAAGTCCGATAATTCATTCGATTAAATTTAAAAACCACGGGTCGGCGCCTCCGACGTCGCATCAGCCGCACACGACATTCTCTAATCGAGTAACGATCAAGCATGGCGATTGAAGACTCCCTGCTGCTCTCATATTAAAAAGATTGAGGTGAGCCTCCACATGAATACAACTTCATCCGCCGCGGACCGTTTGTGGAATAAGCAATTAATCGTCGTCACAGGCATCGCCGTCGCGGTTTACTGCTTATATTATTTTGTCTTTTGCGGCCTTCCAATAATCGGCACCCCGACGTTTCGCATTGATTACTTTGTGACCACCGTAACGAGAACTGACGGTGGCCTCATGCAATATATAATCCACTCCCGTCCGATATCTGAATTGTATGTATATTTACAAACCATATTGGCAAAGATTTTCTTTGATGGTCAAGCCAAATATATTATCTATCCGTTACAGCATATTTCGATTATCGTCTATTTTATATCGATATCAAAAGTTGTTGAATCTATATTCAAGGTCAGAATTCACGTCATCACGTTTCTAGCTGCCTGGGTGCTACTTATTACAAACCCAGGACTCATTGGCGGCGTATACAAGCTGGAAACGATTGTCGGAACGATCTCCATGTTTTTTGGGGGTCTCGCGCTGATTGCCTTGTCGCTATGGGATCGCAATCGAAAATCTTCGACGGCAGCAATTTTTGTATTGCTATACGCGCTCTCCATATTCGCAAAAGAAGATTTTATTCTTCCTCCAATATTTCTTCTCGGATGGTATATATACAGAGACGTCGAATGGAAAAAGAAGCTTTACGCCCACAGGTGGCTTCTATCATCAACGGCGCTGTTGCTTATATTTTTTGTTGCCTTCAATAAACTAATTATCCCGGGGCGATCCTTCATCGATCCGATAGAGCATGCAAAAAGCCCGTATTTCATGACGCTGAACCCCTTCAGCATGGCTAAGGTGGCACTACTCTATTTTCTCGATGAAGGCAGACACATCAGAGTTCTCAGCGTGTTCTACGTGACCACCACACTGGCCTCTTTGGTATTTTTGAAAAAATGGAAGGAGACACTGCTTATCGCCCTCATTATAGGGGGCCTCATGGCGCCATACCTGATAATGCCAAATCATATGTTCCCGTACTACGCCATCAAGTGGTGGGTATGGCAGACCATCTTCTCCTTGCTTTTCATCCAGATAATATTTGTCAAGAAGGAAGCCATAGTCGTCACGCTGATAGGTGTTGCCGCCCTCGCACCTGCGTTAATAAATCTGACTCGGCACAAGGGAATCACGTGGAATCAGAGCGCCTATTTTCGTGACCGATTCACCAAGTCGGAAAACGTCCAAAAGACGCTTTTGAACAATCGAC
>NZ_AJXU01000025.1 GCF_000264315.1 Rhodanobacter fulvus Jip2 | reverse complement strand
CACGGTGCTTGCCGAACATTCCCGCACGCCCGAGCCCTCTCCCCCGGCCCCTCTCCCGCAAGCGGGAGAGGGGGGTAAGGCGCGGGCGCTTGCGTGGCTGCGCAACGAGCTGGGCCTCGACGACGCCGCCGCCCAGCAACTCGTCGACTACCTCGCCCGCGCCAAGGCCGCGCTGGGCGTCCTCCCCAGCCAGCGCACCCTGGTGCTGGAGCGCTTCTTCGACGAATCCGGCGGCACCCAGCTGGTGATCCACACGCCATGGGGCAGCCGCATCAATCGCGCGTGGGGGCTGGCGCTGCGCAAGCGCTTCTGCCGCCAGTTCAACTTCGAGCTGCAGGCGGCGGCGACCGAGGATGCGATCGTGCTGTCGCTGTCCACCAGCCACAGCTTTCCGCTGGAGGAAGTGGCGCACTACCTGCACTCCAACACCGCCGAGCACGTACTGGTGCAGGCGCTGCTGGACGCGCCGCTGTTCCCCGCGCGCTGGCGCTGGAATGCCGTCACCGCATTGGCGCTGCCGCGCTTCACCGGCGGCAAGCGCACGCCGCCGCCGTTGCAGCGCATGAAAAGCGAGGACCTGCTGGCCGCGGTGTTCCCCGACCAGGTCGCCTGCCTGGAAAACATCGTGGGCGAGCGCGAGGTGCCCGATCATCCGCTGGTCAACCAGACCATGCACGACTGCCTGCGCGAGGCGATGGACGTGGATGGGTTGCTGGCCATCCTGCGTTCGCTGGAGGCGGGCGAAATCACCATCGTGGCTCGCGACCTCACCGGCCCCAGCCCGCTGGCGGCCGAAGTGCTGAATGCGGCGCCGTATGCGTTTCTCGATGACGCACCGCTGGAAGAACGCCGCACGCAGGCCGTGCAGACGCGGCGCTGGGGCGCCGACGATGCCGGCGACCTGGGCCGGCTCGATCCCGACGCGATCGCCGCCGTACGCGAGGAAGCCTGGCCGCAGGTGCGCGACGCCGACGAGATGCATGAAGCGCTGACCTTGCTGGGTTTTGTCACCGTTATCGAGGCCGGCACCAACGCGGGCTGGGACGAACGATTGCAGGCGTTGGCCCAGTCCGCCCGCGCGACACGGCTCACTGTAGGAGCGCACCCTGTGCGCGATGCTTCTGGCTCTGAAACCGAGAGCTCGCGCACAGGGTGCGCTCCTACACAGGCTGCCGTCATCTGGACGTCCGCCGAGCAGCTGCCTGTCTGGCTGGCACTTCATCCCGACGCGGTGACGCAGCCATCGATTGCCGCCCCGGCCGAATACGCCGCACAAACCTGGACACGCGAGGACGCGCTGCTGGAATTGGTGCGCCGCCGCCTGGGCGGGCTCGGCCCGGTCACCGTGGCCGCGCTGGCCGGGTCGATGGCGGTGGAAGCGGGCGAGGTCGAACACGCGCTGCTGCGCCTGCAAACCGAGGGCTTCGTGATGCAGGGCCGCTTCACCGCGGATGCCAGCGCCACGGAATGGTGCGAGCGCCACCTGCTGGCGCGCATCCACCGCTATACGATCGGCCGCCTGCGGCGGGAAATCGAACCGGTCAGCCGGCGCGACCTGATGCGTTTCCTGTTCGATTGGCAGCACGTATCGGCCGCCGCGCGACTCAATGGGCCGGATGCGCTGGCGGCCACGCTGGCGCAACTGGAGGGCTACGAAGCGGCGGCCGGCGCGTGGGAGGCGGAGATCCTGCCCGCGCGCGTCGCCGATTATT
Organism: Rhodanobacter fulvus Jip2; assembly: GCF_000264315.1. Taxonomy (GTDB): domain Bacteria; phylum Pseudomonadota; class Gammaproteobacteria; order Xanthomonadales; family Rhodanobacteraceae; genus Rhodanobacter; species Rhodanobacter fulvus. The sequence goes on along the minus strand of NZ_AJXU01000025.1, from coordinate 50,052 downwards.
CGATCGGCTGGCTGGACGATCTGTGCCGCGCCGGGCGCATCGGCTGGACCCGGCTGCGCAGCGGTGGCGGCAGCGGCGGGCCGGTGCGCAGCACGCCGATCGTGTTGCTGCCGCGACGCGAAATGGCCGTCTGGACGTCCGTCGCGGAACGGGAGTCGGCCGATGCCGCGTTGTCGTCGCGCGCCCAGGCCGTGGCCGACGCACTGGGCGAACGCGGGGCGCTGTTTTTCGACGAGTTGATGGATGCCACGCGTTTGCTGCGCACCGAGCTGGAGAATGCGCTGGGTGAACTGGTGGCCGCGGGTCAGGTTCGTGCCGACAGTTTTGCGGGTTTGCGCGCGCTGTTGCTGCCGGCGGCCAAGCGCGATGGCGGCAGGCATCGGCGGGTGCGGCGGCATCAGCTGAGCAGCATCGAGGATGCGGGGCGCTGGTCGTTGGTGCGCAGCCGTTCTCTTCTCCCCTCCGGGGAGAAGATGCCCGACAGGGCAGATGAGGGGCGGGTGCTCGCGCGAAAGGCAGATGGAGGCTTGCGGCAAGAGCGACCCGTCACCTCAATCCTCTCCCCGCAGGGGAGAGGAGGCGATGGTGGCGCTACGCGCCGGTTTGATTCAGATGAAGCCGAACACGTTGCACGTGCTCTGCTTCGCCGCTACGGCGTGGTGTTCTGGAAGCTGCTGGAGCGCGAAGCGCCGTGGCTGCCGCCGTGGCGCGACTTGCTGCGCGTCTATCACCGGCTGGAGGCGCGTGGCGAGATTCGCGGCGGGCGTTTCGTGGAGGGACTGGTCGGCGAGCAGTTCGCGTTGCCCGAAGCCATCGCGCCGTTGCGTGCAGTGCGCAGGCGTGCCAACGATGGCGAACTGGTTTCGGTCAGCGGCAGCGATCCGCTGAACCTGGTCGGCACGGTGCTGGTGGGTGACAAGGTCGCGGCGGTGACCGGCTCGCGCGTGCTGTACCGCGATGGCGCGCCGATCGCGGCGCTGGTCGGCGGCAAGGTCAACGCGTTGGTGGAATTGGCCGAGGCCGATCAGCAACACGCGAAGCACGCGCTGCTGCGCTATCCGCCGTCGCAGCCGGAAGCACCGGCGGTGGCGCCCTGAGGTGGGTTGTCTGCCGGTACTGCTGTTGTTTCCGACGGGATTCGGCATCGGCTATCTGATCGCCGGTGACCTGGGCGCCTTGTGGGGCGCCGGTGTCGGCCTGCTGCTTGGAGTGCTGCTGATGATCGCCTTCATCAAGGCCTTGCGCGGCCGGCGCTGAACCTCGAGGCCGGCCCCACACGCATGCCTACAGTTTCAGATAGACCCGCCGCCGATCCATCGCCCACACGATCAGCCACCACACCGTGACAAACGCGATGGCAAACGCCAGCGAAGGCACGTACGGGCCGAAGTGCGGCGTCATCCAGCCGGCGAACAGGTGCTGGTAGATCGGCTGGTTCCAGCCCAGCGCGGACAGCAGGATCTGCATCAGTTCGGAGCCGGCATAGGCGGCGATGGCGTTGACGCCGAAACGGCGACCCCAGGCCGGCCAGCCATGCCGATCGATCAGCCAGTGGAAGGCCAGCAGCGCCAGCGTGGCCCAGCCGGCTGTCCACAGCACGAACGACGACGTCCACAGGTTCTTGTTGAGCGGCAGCCACAGCGACCACAGCGCGCCGAGCAGCAGCAACAGCACACCGGCGATCAGCAATCGGCGGATCTCCCTACGGCGCAACCAGCAGCCGACGCGCAGGCCCAGCAAGGTGGTGGCGAGCGAAGGCAGGGTGGCGAGCAGTCCTTCGGGATCGTGGCCGCGGCCGGTGGCCGGGTCGATCAGGTAGACGAAGTGGCCGAACACGACGCTGTCGGTGCGACTGACGATATTCACCCACGGCGCCACAGAACCGCCCGCCAGCAGCAAGCCCCAGTAACCAAGCAGGATGCCGCCGATCGCGATCCATTGCGTGCGCGGTCGGGTATGGACCGCAAACAGCGCGACCGCGGCGAAGCAGATGCCGATCCGTTGCAACACGCCCGGAAAACGCAGGTGCGCATGCGGCAGCAACCACGCCGCCAGCAGGTTGATCGCCACGCCCAGCGCAAGAATGCGCAGCGCGCGCCATAGCGCGGCCTTCACCAGGGCGCCGGGCGCCACACCCTGCTCCAGCCGCGGCAGCAGGGCCAGCGCGCTCGACACGCCGACCACGAACAGGAAGAACGGAAACACCAGATCGGTTGGCGTGCAGCCGTGCCACGGCGCGTGTTCCAGCGGCGCGTAGATATGCCCCCAGTCGCCGGGGTCGTTGACCAGCAACATCGCCGCGACCGTGCAGCCGCGCAAGGCGTCGAGGGAGGGGAGGCGTTTGCTCATGGGGGCTTCATGACGTCAGTGCGCGCAGATCAGCAGCGACCCTCGCCAACCCTCCCTGCAAGCAGAGAGGGAGCACGGCGTTTCCGCTCCTCCCCCTGCGCGCAGGGGGAGGTTGGGAGGGGGTTGCGCCGGGTGGCGGAGCAGATCAAAAGCAACCCCTCCCCAACCCTCCCCTGCGCTGCAGGGGAGGGAGTACGGCGGTCCTGCATGGTGGGAAGCACGTCACGGCGTCAGCGACACCTGGCCGATCGCATACAGCGCGCCTTCGATCGGCGCCGTGTAGATCAGGCACAGCGCGTGCTCGCCCTGCTGCGCGGGCAGCGCCGCGTTGAGGGTGAAGTTGCGCGCACTGTGGGTGGGATCGGGCAGCGGCATGCTGGCCAGCACCGGGCCATTGCAGGTATCGCGGTGCACCACCAGCTCGCCGAACGGCGTGCGCCGCGGGCGCGACACCACCAGCTTCTGGTCGTGGGCCATCGCGAAGTTGCGTACCAGCCGCGCGGTATCGACGCGGATCGACCTCAGCCCGTCCAGTGGCGTGGCCGGATAAAGATGGCAGCTGTCGAAGACGTTGATGGTGTACACCGGCGCCGTCGACGCGGCGTCCGGCAGCGGCTGCACACGCAGGCGGAAATCGCTGCCGGGGCAGTTCGGCATGCTGTTGCCGGCCACCGTGAGCAGACTGGCGCGATCGAGCACGCGCTGGCGCGCGGCAGCCAGTTCGCTGCCATCCGTCGCGAAGCTGGCGGCGCGCACGGTGATCGGCAGCGTCACGTTGAACGGTGCGTCGTAGCGCGGCGAGTCGAGGGTGGGCGTGCTGCCGTCGGTCGTGTAGTGAATGTTGCCGAAGTCGGTCTGGTTGGCCAGCGTGACCGTGGCCCGGCCGGTGACCAGCGCGACGGTGCGATCGATCGCGATATCCACCGCGAACGCGCCGTCGGCGTACGGAATCCGCTGCGCCTTGTAGCGCTCCAGTTGCGCCGGCAGGCGGGCCAGGAAGGCGGGCCAGTGGTTGCTCGCGGCCGGCGACCAGGCCACCTCGCTGAGCGCATCCAGGCGCGGGAATACCGCATGCTCCACATGGGCGAAGGTGGGCATGTGCTCGGTCCATACATTGGCCTGCACGCCCAGCACGTGCTTCGCCTGTGCGGCGCCCAGAATGGCCGGCACCACCTGGAAACCATAGATGCTGCGCAGGGATTCCACGCCCAGCCGGCCGGCGTAGTCATCCTCCAGCTCGCTTTGCACGTGGTCGAAGTAGAGATTCGGCGCGGGCGCCATCACCACGTCGTGGCCCAGCATCGCGGCCTTGATCGCGCCGTCGGTACCGCGCCAGGACATCACCGTGGCATCGGCCGGCAGGTTGTCGCCTTCGAGGATTTCGTCCCAGCCGATCAGCTTGCGTCCGTGCTTATCCAGGTACTGGCCGATGCGGTCGATGAACCAGCCTTGCATTGCGTTCTCGCTGGTGATGCCCAGCTCGCGCATCTTCGCCTGCACCGCGGGTGAGGCTTGCCACTGGTCCTTGATCGCCTCGTCGCCGCCGACGTGGATATACGTGGACGGGAACAACGCCAGCACCTCGTCCAGCACGTTGTCGATGAAGGTGAAGGTGTCGTCGTCGACGTTGTAGAGCCAGGGGTTCACGCCCCAGTCGATGGATACCTGCGGCCGCTGGCCGGTGACGCCCAGCTGCGGGTACGCGGCCACCGCGGCCTGCGCGTGGCCGGGCATGTCCAGCTCCGGCACGATGGTGATGTGGCGCGCGGCGGCGTAGGCGACCACCTGGCGGATCTGGTCCTGGGTGTAGAAGCCACCGTAGCGTTTCGGCTCGCCGTTTTTCCCGGCATCCGGCGGCGTGCGCCACGCACCGATGCGGGTGAGCTCGGGGTAGCGCTTGATCTGGATGCGCCAGCCCTGGTCGTCGGTAAGGTGCCAGTGCAGCGTGTTCATCTTGTGCTGCGCCATCTGGTCGATCAGCGTTTCCACCTCGGCCACGCTCTGGAAATGGCGCACGGAATCCAGCATCAGGCCACGCCAGGCGAAACGCGGCTGGTCGCGGATCCGCATGGCCGCCAGCGTCACCGGGCCGTGCTGCGCATCGGGCGTCAGCAACTGCCACAGGGTGATGGCGCCATGAAACAGGCCGGCGTCATCGCGCGCGCTGATGCGGATGCCCGCGGGCGTGACATCCAGCGCATAGCCCTCGGCCTGCGTCACGACGGCCTGCGGGTCACGCTGCAGGACGATGGCATGCGCGGGCGCCGGACCGCGCTGCACACGCAGGTGCAAACCGCGCGTGCGCTCGACCAGGTCGGACAGGTAAGCGGCGGTGCCGGCCGTGCCCTTCCCGTCATCGGCGATCACGATGGGCGTATCGACGCCTACCGTGAATCGGCCCTCGGTGACGGTGACCTGCGCCGGCTGCGGGATCAGCGGAACCACCGCGTCGCCGGCGCGGGTGGCCGCGGGCAAGACCGCCATCACGGCGGCAAAGAGCCATGCGCAGGCATGCAGAAAGGTGGGCAGACGACGCGTCATGGTCCATCTCCATCGTGGGTCGCCGGAACCGCGCGACACGCTTTAAAAAAAGGGCCCGTACAGTGTGCCTGACGGGCCCGGAAAGGGGGTTGGTGGTGGGCCATCCATGGCCCGGGAGGTACGGGGGTGGGTCAGAACTTGAAGTGCAGGCTGGCCATGTAACGACGGCCGGTGGTGTACTTCGCGTTCGGCAGGTTCGGCGTGTCGGTGTACTGGAAGTACTTCTGGTTGGTCAGGTTCAGCGCATCCAGCGACAACGAGAAGTTCGGGTTGAAGGTCCAGCCCACGCTGGCGCTGAGGTCGGTGTAGTCGTCCGTGGTCGCCGCCGGCGCGCCGGCCACGTAGCCCACGCCCTGGTACTTGCTGCGCCAGTTGTAGTTGACGCGGCCGGTGAACGCGCCCTTCTCGAAGTACGGGCTGACGCTGACCGAGTTGCGCGACAGGTACGGCATCGCGGTGCCGGCATTGGTCTTGCCGGTGGCGAAGGTGTAGTTGGTGATCAGGCCGAAGCCGGTCTCGCCAAACGCCTGCTGGTAGTTCAGGGTGAAGCCCTTCACCCGTGCGCCGCCGCCGTTGTGCGGGCGCGACACGCTGTAATCGCAGAAGCCGTCCGCGGTGCAGCCGTGCGAGCCGACCAGGCTGGCCCAGGTGGTGGGATCGGTATCGCGGATCGAGTTGTACTGCACCTCGTTTCCGGGCGTGATCAGGATGTAGTTGAGCACGTGCTTGAAGAAGACCGACCCGGCCAGCACCGACTGCGGCGCGAAGTACCACTCGGCCGACACGTTGAAGTTGTACGACTTGTACGGGTCGATCGACGGGCTGCCGCCGCTGCCGGTGAGCACGGTGTCGTTGAGGAAGGTCTGGTTGACCATCAGGTTGTACGGCGCCCAGGCCATGACCTTGGAGGCCGCCGCGCGCAGCACCACGTCACCGCCGTTGTCGTAGGTCACGTTGACCGACGGCAGGAAGTTGTTCTTCGTGTTCTTCGTGGTACCCCACCATCCCGCCGGTGCCGGCAATACGGGCGCCGCGTCGTTCGGCTTGGTGTAGGCCGTGCTCGCCGTCTCCGTGCGGACCCAACGCACGCCCACGTTGCCGCGCAGCACATCGGTGGAGTAGTTCAACTGCGCATAGGCCGCGGTGTTCTTCTGCTCCAGCTGCCACGTGTTGTTGATGGTGGAGCCCGGATCCGGGTTGTCGAAATCGAGCGAGCTGCTGTTGATCCAGTCCTGGATATTGCCGGCGCCGACCTGGATGTGCTGCCCGGTGTTGCCGTTGATCCCCGGCAGGGCGTTAAGGATGTCGGTGTCGCCGATGGTGCCGACGTCGGCCAGCGTGCCGGGGGTGACGCCGCCATAGACATGCAGCGCATAGTCTTCGTTGTGCTTGTTGTAGCGCACGCCGACCAGCAACTGGTTGATCACGCCATCGAAGTTCTTGCTGAAGTCGAGTTGCGCGTACCGATCCTTGGCGTGCGACGCGAACTTGCCGTTGTTGCCCAGCCAGCCGCCGCCCCAGTTGGCCGGATTGTGCACGGCGGCCTGGTCATCGGCCTGGAAGCCCTGGTTGATGCCCCAGCTGTAACCGCCCTGGTAGGTCGGCTCGAGCAGGTACTGGTTGATGTTCGGGTTGTCGGACTTGCTCATGCCGATCTGGCCACCGAGCGACCAGCTGTCGGCGGTGTAGTCGGCTTTCAGGTCGGCGCCCTTGGTCGTCACTTCGGACTGGCGCAGCTGGTTGTCGTAGATCAGGCCGGTGCCACTGCCCGGGTTGGAGCTGGTGTGACCGCCGGAGACCACGCCGTTGGTCGTCGGCGTGAACGAATCGACCGCCTGCATCGACGAGGTGTTCTGCGTCATGAAGTTGTACATCGACTGGTTGTAGCTGTCGAAGTTCTCCTTGATGTACAGGCCGCTCAGGTTGGCCGAGAACTGGTCGTTCGGCTTGATCTGCAAGTTGAACAACGCGCTGTCGCGTTTGCGGGTCTGCTGGAAGTACGCCGCGTTGACTTCCTGCGGCACCATGTCGTTCGGGCGCAGTTCGCCGGCAGCCACCTGGGCGGCGATGTTCGGGTTCACCGCGGCGAAGGCCGACACCGGCGTGTAGCCGAAGATTTCCAGGCCCTGGCGATCGATCCGCTCCTCGAAGTGCTGTGCGGCGATGTCGAAACCGAAGGTGCTTTCGGTGTTCTTCCAGCTGTACAGCGCCGAGATGTTCGGCTTGCCGCCTTCGGCCTGGTCGTTGTAGGTATAGCCCACCGAACCGCTGATGGTATTGGCGTCCAGGTCGAGCGGCTTGCGCGAATGCATCAGCACCGTGCCGCCCAGGCTGCCTTCGGGCAGGCGTGCTTCGGACGACTTGATCACTTCCAGGCGACCGAGGATTTCCGGCGCCATCATGGTGTAGTCGAAACCGCGATTCGGCGATTCGCCATACAGCCAGATCGCCTGCGCCACCGGGTGGCCGTCGAGGAAGCTGAGGTTGAGGCTGGGATCGGTGCCGTCGATGCTGACGCGCTCACCCTGGCCAAAACGACGGTCGATGGTGACGCCCGGCATCAGCGACATCGCCTCGGCGACGTTGGTGTTGGGGAACTTGCCGATGTCCTCGGCGGTGATCGAATCGGAAATGGTGTCGAGGTTGCGCTTGGTGTCCAACGACTTCTGCAAGCTGGCGCGGATGCCGACGACGGTCACGCCGACCAGTTGCGTCGCGTCCTTTTCCTGGGCGGCCTTGGCGCGTTGGCTGGCCGTCTGGGTCGTCGAGGCAGGGCTCTGCGCACTGTCCTGGGCAAATGCCGCACCCGACAGGCACAAACCGGTGATGATGCTCGCGGCGAGCATGGTCTTGCGGTAGTTCATGGTGTTTCCTCCCCTCAGAGGTGGCTGGTTTGGTGACCGGCGAACGGAATGCCGACGGTCGAGCTCTTCATGGATCGCAGGTTGTGTGGCTGGATGCCCGGTGCCGCCGACGTGTCACGTGTTCCTCCGCTCTTCGAGAAACCAGCCTGCAGCACCCATGACGCCAAGCTGGCCGTGCTCAATCAATCGAACCGGAACCTGTTGCAGATAGGCGCGCATCACGCCCTTGTTGAAATAGCGTTCGGCGAAGGTGCTGGACGCCAGGAAGCCGTGGATCTGCGGCAGGATGCCGCCGGCCAGGTACACGCCGCCGCGCGCGCCGTACAGCATCACCAGGTCGCCGACGAAGCTGCCGAGCAGCCCGCAGAACATGTCCAGCGCCTCGACCGCGGCCGGGTCCTCGCCCGCCAGTGCCGCGGCGGTGACGTCGGCGGGTGTGGTCGCCGCGGGCGACGTGCGATGCAGGCTGCACAGCGCGCGGTAGAGATTCAGCAGGCCGGGGCCGGAGAGCGCGTTCTCGTACGAGACGTAGTCGCGCCCGTGCGCCAGCAAGGGCAACACCTGCCGCTCGCGCTCGGTACCCGGCGCCAGTGAAATCTGCCCCGCCTCGGTGGCCAGCACGTGGGCGTGCGGCTCACCCGGCATCAGCACCGCCGAACCCAGCCCGGTGCCCGGCCCCATCACCAGCACCGGGCCGGGCGCGGTCGGCCGGATCGCGTCGATGACGGCGCGCGTATCGGCCTGATCGACAAACTGCGTGGCGTAGGCAAGCGCTTCGAAATCGTTGATCACCGCGATCCGCTTGATGCCCAGGCTCTGGCGGATGTCGCCGATGGATACCGGCCAGGGCAGGTTTTCATTGACGATGGCGTCGCCCAGCACGTAGCCGGCGCAGGCCACCGCGCATTCCGCCGGCGCCTGCTCCAGCGCCACGCCCGGCAACTGCTCGACAAAGTCGCGCAACACGGCGGTAAGACTGGGCCAGGCGGCGCACTGGTAGCGGCGGTAGTGCAACACGTCGATCGGCTGCCGGCGGTTCGCCGCCGGGGCGACCAGCGCGATGCGCGCATGCGTGCCACCGACATCGGCAGCCAGGAACGGCGCGACCCGATGATCCGCCGCCGTCGACGGCGACATGACATGACGCTGGTTGACCACTTCCCCCACCCCGATTCTCCCTTGCCAGGTTTGCCGTGCGATGCGGGCATTGCCGCCGCAGCAGATCGCACGGGTGCTGATGGGGACGGAGCATGGACTGAAAATGACAACGTTGTCAAACCTTCGGCGACAAATTTCCGAGCACGGCATGATGCGTCGCAATACATTTGGCTCGGCGTCATCGACTGAATCGAATCGGTCGCAAAATATGCCTTGTTTTAAGGCATATTTCCATTTCATCGGATCATCCTGCGGATGCGGCATCGCCGCAAGAACGGCACAAACACGTCTCGTAACCAGCGATATGGATGGCCATACCCGGCGTCTCTCGCGGGCATTTATTGACAACGTTGCACTTTCTGTCCAATTGCGAGACATTCCGTCAGCGGGGGCGCTTCGCCTCCGTTTCGACGCCGCCATCGGGGGCGATCATCAGCGCCATCGTCGGTGGCGGGCATCGGGGGAATACGCATGGCAACCACGCTGGACACGGCGCAGGCAGACCGCTCGAATCTTGGGCCGATCATCATCATCGGCGTCCTGTTCTTCATCTTCGGCTTCGTGACCTGGCTCAACGGGCCACTGATCACCTTCGTCAAGCTGGCTTTCGACCTCAACGACGTGAATGCCTTCCTGGTGCCGATGGCCTTCTATCTGTCGTACTTCTTCCTGTCGTTGCCGGCCTCGGCGATCCTGAAAGTCACCGGCATGAAGCGCGGCATGGCGCTGGGCCTGTTCGTGATGGCGATCGGCGCGGTGCTGTTCGGGCAGTTCGCCACGATGCGGATTTTCCCCGGTGCGCTGTTCGGGCTGTTCGTGATCGGCGCCGGCCTTTCATTGCTGCAGACCGCGTCCAATCCATACATCAGCATCCTGGGGCCGATCGAGAGCGCGGCGCAGCGCATCGCGGTGATGGGTATCTGCAACAAGTTCGCAGGCATTCTTGCGCCGCTGTTGATCGGTGCGCTGGTGCTGCACGGCATCGGTGATATCGACCAGCAGGTGAAGGCCGCCGACCCGGCCACGCGCGAAGTGCTGCTCAATACCTTCGCCGCGAAAATCCACACGCCGTACATGGTGATGGCCGGCGTGCTGGTGCTGCTGGCGATCTGGGTGGTGCGCTCGTCACTGCCGGAGGTGGAAGCGTCCACCGCCAACAGCGCCGGCGCCACCTCGCGTCGCGGCATCCTCGCCTATCCGCACCTGTGGCTGGGCGTGCTGTGCCTGTTTCTGTACGTGGGTGTGGAGGTGATGGCGGGGGACGCCATCGGCACCTACGGCGCGGGCTTCGGCCTGCCGCTGGACGAGACGAAATTCTTCACCGCGTTCACCCTGGGCGCGATGCTGCTGGGCTACATCGCCGGGCTGCTGATGATTCCGCGGGTGATGTCGCAGCAGCGCTACCTGGCGATGTCGGCGGTGCTGGGCGTGTTGTTCACCATCGGCGCGTTTCTCACCCACGGCTATGTGTCGGTGGGTTTCGTGGCGGCGCTGGGCTTTGCCAACGCGATGATGTGGCCGGCGATTTTCCCGCTGGCGATCAAGGGGCTGGGGCGCTTCACCGAGTTCGCCTCGGCGCTGCTGATCATGGGCATCGCCGGCGGCGCGATCGTGCCGCAGCTGTTCGTGCACCTGAAGCAGCACATCGATTTCCAGCTGGCGTTCCTGCTGCTGATGGTGCCGTGCTACCTGTACATCCTGTATTACGGGCTGGCCGGACACCGCGTGGGCCAGGACACGACGGCGTGACGCATTTGGCCGTCCGGGCGCCCGCGCCGCTAGAATGGCTGATCCGGCACGCGGCTTTCGCGCGTGCCACCGTGTTGGTGCCGCCGCCGTGCGGCCCGATCGCCTGAAGGATCCGTCATTGCGTAACGCCACCATCAAGCATGTTGCCGAACTGGCTGGCGTGTCGCTGAAAACCGTATCGCGGGTGATCAACCACGAGGCCTCGGTACACGAACGCACGCGCGAGAAAGTGCAGCGGGCGATCGACACCCTGGGCTATCGCCCCGACCCTTCCGCCCGCAGCCTGCGCAGTACACGGGCGCGCCTGCTGGGCCTGGTCTACGACAACCCCAACGCGCACTACATCATCAGCATGCAGCGCGGCGTGCTGTCGGTTTGCCGCGAAAGCGGCTACGGCCTGCAGATCCATCCCTGCGACGCCTCCTCGCCGAAACTGGCCGAGGAGCTGTGTGCGCTGGTGCAGCACTCGCGCCTGGCCGGGCTGGTGCTGGCACCGCCGATGTCCGAGCAACCGGAGTTGATCAAGACCCTGGCCGACGCCGGCATCGCGTTCATGCGCATCATTTCCGCGCGCAGCGATCCGCAGGATGGCTACCCCTGCGTCTACGTGGACGACCGCGATGCGGCGTACGCGATCACCGAGCACCTGATCCAGCTGGGTCACCAGCGCATCGGTTTCCTGTGGGGCGGCCGCGAGCACCGCTCCAGCGGCGAGCGCTACCAGGGCTACGAGGATGCGCTGAAGGATTACGGCATCACGCTGGATCGCAAGCTGATCGTGGCCGGCGATTATTCGTTCGACGACGGCTTCCGCGGCGCGCGCAAGCTGCTGGCGCTGAAGGATCGGCCCACCGCCATCTTCGGCTCCAACGACGAGATCGCCGCCGGCGTGCTGGCGGCGGCGCATTCGGGCGGTATCAGCGTGCCGTGGGAGTTGTCGATCACCGGCTTCGAGGACAGCCCGTTCTCCAAGCAGTCGTGGCCCGCGCTCACCACCGCCCGCCAGGCCACCGAGGAAATCGGCCGGCACGCCGCACGTCGGCTGATCAGCGGCCTGGAACACGACGCCCACGGCGAGCCCGTCGACCCCGTCAACCACGGCTTCAGCCCGGAACTGGTGGTGCGCGGCTCAACCGGGCCGCTGCGCAGCGCGCCGAAAAAACGCACGCGCTGAATTACTGACCGAGCCCGAAGCAGCGCGCCAGCGCGGCGCGCGATGCCGGCGCCTCGCGCCCATCCGCCTGCTGCAGCAGCGCATCCACTTCCGCCACATCCGGAATGCTCGCCTGCGCGCCCAAGCGGGTGCAGGCGAGGGCCGCAGCGGCGCTGGCGCGGCGCAGCACCTGCGGCCACGGCTCACCCTGCGCCAGGGCAGCGGCCAGCACACCGCAGAACGTATCGCCTGCGGCCGTGGTGTCCAATGGCTCGACGGCGAACGCAGCTTGCAGCAGGAACTCGCCGTCGATGCGCGCCACGCAACCGCGCGCGCCCAGGGTCACCACCACGCATGGCACCGTGATGGCGTCCAGCGACCGACGCAAGTCGCCGGGGTGGCCGCCCAGCGCGATCAGCTCGCCTTCGTTGACCACCAGCACATCCACCAGCGACAGCAGTTCGTCGGGCAGCGCGCGCGCGGGCGCCGCATTTAGGATCACGCGACTGCCGGCACGGCGCGCCGCGCGGGCGCAATCGAGCACGGTGTCGAGTGGAATCTCCAGTTGCATCAGCAGCTGGCCGACGTCGTCCAGCGCGGGCATTGCGCTGGCGTCCAGCAAACCGTTGGCGCCGGCGGCGACGGTGATGGCGTTTTCGGCATCGTCGGCGACGCAGATGAACGCCATGCCGGTGGGCTCACCGGCCATGCGCACGACCTGCGGCCGCACGCCTGCCGCGCGCAGCGACGCCTCGACCGGCCCCGCATTGGCGTCGTCGCCCAGCGCCAGCAGCATGCGTGTCGGCGCGCCGCCGGCACGGGCGCTGGCCACCGCCTGATTGGCGCCCTTGCCGCCCGGGAACGCGCGCGCGTCGCGGCCAAGTACGGTTTCACCCGGCGCCGGCACGTGGGCCACGCGTATCACGAAATCCAGATTGGCCGAACCCACGATCAGGACGTTGTTGCGGATGGATTTGCTCATGAAAGCCCCACGAATCGGCAGCGCCCAGTATGAATGCAGGAGCGATTTCAGTCGCGATGCTCCTGTTCCGGAGCCAAGCAAAGGCATCGCGACTGAAGTCGCTCCCACATGGAGATCGAAGCCTGGATGTTACGGCCAGGCGATACCGCCGATCGCCAGGGCCGCCAGCAGCACGCCGGCGAGGTTGAGCCGGCTCAACCGTTCGTGGAACAGCAGTACGCCGACCAGTGCGCCCAGCGCCACCACGCCGATGTTCATGCTGGCGAAGACCAGCGCGGGATGTTGCGGCAGCGCGCGATGGCCGCGCAGGTAGAACAGGATGTTGCCGAAGTTGAACAGCCCCAGCAGCACGCCACCAAGCAGGTTGCGCGCGGTGAAACGGGCGCCGCCGCGGCAGCGACGCCACAGCGCCAGGGCGAAGGCCACCGGCAGCGCCAGCGCGAACATCGCCTGCAACGAGGTGGCCAGCGGCACGCCGGCTTGCGCCACGCGCTTGAACAGGATGTCGATGACACCGAAACCGGCCAGCACCAGCAGCGGGTAGAGCCAGCGTGCGGCGCTGGCCGTTGCGGGCGCGGCGGGCGATGGTGCGGGTCGCCACAGCATCGCCGCCAGCGCCAGCAAACCCAGCACGATGCCGATGGCGGCGGCCGGGCGCAGCGATTCGCCGAAGAACACGAACGCCGCCGGCAACGACAACAGCAGGGACAGGCGCTGTGCCGCATCGCTGCGCACGATGCCGGCGTGGCGCACCGAGGCGCCCAGCGCCAGGAAGATGGTCGGCAACAGCAGGCCCAGGCCGATCAGCGCCAGCCACGGCACCGCCACGTTGCGCAGGGCGGCGACGTCCGGCTGCAGCATCAGCGCCACGAGGACGCTGGCGACGGCGTAGTTCCACGCGATCGCCTGGCCCACATCCACACCGAAACGGCGGGCAAGCTTGAGCAGCGCCGAGACCAGCACGCTGCATGCGATGGCGAGAAAGACGTCGATCAACGGAATGTCCCGACTGCACAAAACACATGTGGGAGCGACTTCAGTCGCGATGCTTTTGCTTGCAAGGCCTTGGAAGCCTCAAGCTACAAACAAGAGCATCGCGACTGAAGTCGCTCCCACATGCTGTAGATGCCGCTTACTTCAGCGCGGCGGCCTCGCGCGCGAGTTGCTCGATGCCGGCCCAGTCACCACGCGCCATCTTGTCCGCCGGCGTCAGCCAGGAGCCGCCCACGCAGACCACGTTGGTCAGCTTCAGGAAGTCGATCGCATTCGCCAGGTTGATGCCGCCGGTGGGGCAGAAATGGATCTGCGGCAGCGGGCTGGCCCAGGCGGCGAGCAGCTTGGCGCCGCCTACCGGCACGGCGGGAAACAGCTTCAGGTGTTCATAGCCGCGCTCGAGCAGGGCCATCGCCTCGCTGGCGGTGGCCACGCCGGGCAACAGCGGCAGTTCGTTGTCGTCCGCCGCGTCGAGCAGGCGCGGCGAGGTGCCGGGGGAGACGGCGAAATGCGCGCCGGCGAGGCGGGCGGTTTCCAGCTGGCCACCGCGCAGCACGGTGCCCACGCCGACCACGGCTTCCTTGACCTCGGCGACGATGGCGCGAACCGCATCCATCGCGGCCGGCGTGCGCAAGGTGACTTCGATCGTGCGAATGCCGCCGGCCACCAGCGCGCGAGCCATCGGCACCGCGTGGCTGACGTCGTCGATGATCACCACCGGCACCACCGGGGCAAGCTTGAGAATGGTGGCCAGTTTCTGTTGTCGCGTTTCCTGCAATGTCATGGTCAATGGCATCCGTCTGTATCGAAGAGGCCGGCGCGGCGCGCCGGCGCGGGGTTCAGAAGTCGGCGGCGTGATGGCGATCGGTGGTGCCGAACACGGTCACGCCGGTATCGGCGCCGCCGACGGCGTTGCGCATCATCGCGAACAGCTCACGGCCCATGCCGCTGTGATGGGCGCTGAGATCGGCCACGGCCTGCGGCCGGGCGGCCCATTCGGCGGCGTCCACCTTCGCTTCCAGCGTACCAGCGATGGCGTCGAGCCGGATCACGTCGCCATCGCGCAGCTTGCCCAGCGGGCCGGCGTCGATCGCCTCGGGCGTCACGTGGATCGCCGCCGGAATCTTGCCGGAGGCGCCGGACATGCGCCCGTCGGTGACCAGCGCCACGTGGAAGCCGCGCGACTGCAGCAGGCCCAGCGGCGGGGTGAGCTTGTGCAGCTCGGGCATGCCGATCGCCTTGGGACCCTGGAAGCGCACCACGGCCACCAGATCACGCTCCAGCTCGCCACGATTGAAGGCGGCCAGCATTTCTTCCTGGTCGTTGAAGATCACCGCGGGCGCCTCGACCACCATGTGGTCGTCGGGCACCGAGGAGACCTTGATCACCGACAGGCCGAGGTTGCCCTTGAGCACGCGCAGGCCGCCGTCGGCGCGGAACGGCTCGGCGGCGGGGCGCAGCACGTCCAGGTTGCTGCTGGCCACGACCTCGTTCCAGACCAGCTTGCCGTCGGCATCCAGCGCGGGCATGCGGCGGTACGGCGCCATGCCTTCGCCCCACACCGTGCGCACGTCGCCGTGCAACAGGCCGGCGTCGAGCAGGGAGCCGATCAGGAACGGCATGCCGCCGCTCTGATGGAAGTGGTTCACGTCGGCGCTGCCGTTGGGGTAGACCCGCGCCAGCAGCGGCACCACCGCCGAGATCGCGTCGAAATCCTCCAGCGTGAGGATGATGCCGGCGGCGCGCGCCACCGCCACCAGGTGCAGCAGGTGGTTGGTGGAGCCGCCGGTGGCGTTGAGGCCGATCACGCCGTTGACGATGGTGCGCTCGTCGACGAGGTGGCCGATCGGCGTGTATTCCTCGCCCAGTGCGGTGATCGCCACCGCGCGGTACACGGCGGCGCGGGTCAGCGCGTCGCGCAGCAGCGTGTTGGGGGTCACGAAGCTGGAGCCGGGCAGGTGCAGGCCCATGATCTCCATCAGCATCTGGTTGGAGTTGGCGGTGCCGTAGAAGGTGCAGGTACCGGCCCCGTGGTAGGCGGCCGATTCGGCCTCCAGCAGTTCTTCGCGCGTCGCCTTGCCCTCGGCGTAGGCCTGGCGCACCTTGGATTTCTTGTCGTTCGACAGGCCGCTGGTCATCGGGCCGGCGGGGACGAAGATGGTCGGCAGGTGGCCGAAGGTGAGCGCCGCGGTGAGCAGGCCGGGCACGATCTTGTCGCAGATGCCGAGCATCAGCACCGCGTCGTAGGTGTCATGCGACAAGGCCACTGCGGTAGCCATCGCAATCACCTCGCGCGAGAACAGCGACAGCTCCATGCCCGCGCGGCCCTGGGTCACGCCGTCGCACATCGCCGGCACGCCGCCGGCCACCTGGGCCACGGCGCCGACCAGGCGCGCGGCCTGGCGGATCTGCTCGGGGTACGGTTCATACGGCTGGTGCGCCGAGAGCATGTCGTTGTAGGACGTGACGATGCCCACGTTCGGCGTGACGGTGCCGCGCAACGCGACCTTGTCGTCGCCGCTGGCGGCAAAGGCGTGCGCCAGATTGCTGCAGCCCAGGCGATGGCGGTACACGCCCTTGCCGCAGGCCTCGTCGATGCGTGCCAGGTAGGCACTGCGCGTGGGGCGGCTGCGCTCGATGATGCGCTGGGTGACTTCGGCAATGACGGGGTGCAGCGTACTCATGACAAAACTCCGTGGATGTCGGCCGGTTGCGGCGGCCATTTGTGTTCGGTGGCGATCGGGATGAAGCGCGCCGTGACGGCCGTTACGGGCACCAATAGACGGCCAGCGGCGCGCGGGTCTGACTCAGCACGCTGCGCACCGGATAATGTTGCGCAGCCCCCAGGCCCAGCCTGGCATCGGCCAGCACGTCGCGTTTGGTGGCGCCGGTCACCAGCAGGTACAGCGCCCGGGTATCGAGCACGGCCGGCAGGCTCAGCGTGATGCGCGGCTCGCCCGCGCCGGGCGCGCGCATCGGCAACACCCGCGTTTGGCCGTCCAGATCGAGCGCCTCGGCCAGGTGATCGCCACCGGGGAAGAACGAGGCGGTATGGCCGTCATCGCCCATCCCCAGCACCACCGCATCGAACGGATGCGGCAGCGCGTCGATGCGCGCGTTCGCCTCGGCAAGGCCCGCCTCCGGGCTTTCCGCGCCGGTGTACAGCGGCACGAACTGCGCCGCGCTGGCGGCGTTCTGCAACAGCGTCGCCTTCACCAGCCGGGCGTTGGAGCGCTCGTCGGTGTCCGGCACCCAGCGCTCGTCGACCAGGGTGATGTGCACGCGGGACCAGTCGAGCGCCTCGCGCGAGAGACGGGCGAAAAGATCCTTCGGCGTGCTGCCGCCGGAGACGGCCAGCGCGGCGCTGCCGCGCTGATCGATCCCCTCGCGCAGGTGGCCGGCGATGCGCTCGGCCAGCGCCGCGGCCTGCGCCTTGCAATCGGTGAAACTGTGGGTGGTGACGTTCAGTAGGGGAGACATGGCATCAAGAGGGCGCCGCGCAACGGCGGCGCTATGGATGGGAACAAGGGCGCGAACGCCCGCGGATCAATCGTTGTCTTCGTGCCAGGTGCGGCCATCGCGCTCGATCAATGCCACTGCGGCGCTGGGACCCCAACTGCCGGCCGCATACGGACGCGGCGACTCGTTGCTGCCGGCCCAGGCGGCCAGGATCGGATCGGCCCACTTCCATGCGGCCTCCACCTCGTCGCGACGCATGAACAGGGTGGGGTTGCCGCGCACCACGTCGAGCAGCAGGCGCTCGTACGCATCCGGCTGTTGTACGCCAAATGCCTCGGCAAAGCTCATGTCCAGCGGCACGTGGCGCAGGCGCAGGCCGCCGGGGCCGGGGTGCTTGATGCTCAGCCACAGCTTCACGCCCTCGTCCGGCTGCAGCCGCAGCACCAGTCGGTTTTGCACCACCGGGCCGGCCGAGGCGTCGAAGATGGAGTGCGGCACCGGCTTGAATGCCACCACGATTTCCGACACCCGGCTGGGCAGCCGCTTGCCGGTGCGCAGGTAGAACGGCACGCCGGCCCAGCGCCAGTTGGCGATTTCCGCCTTCAGCGCCACGAAGGTTTCGGTGTTGGACTGATGGCTTTCCAGCTCATCGAGGTAACCGGGCACGCTGGCGCCCTCGGCCACGCCGGCGCGGTACTGGCCGCGCACGGTGAGCTGGCTGGCGTTGCTGGCGTCGATCGGCTTCAGCGCGTTCAGCACCTTCAGCTTCTCGTTGCGCACCGCGTCGGGCGACAGCGATGACGGCGGCTCCATCGCCACCATGCACAGCAGCTGCAGGATGTGGTTCTGCACCATGTCGCGCAGCGCGCCGGCGTGGTCGTAGTAACCGGCGCGACGGCCCAGGCCCAGCGTTTCGGCCACGGTGATCTGCACGTGGTCGATGTGGGCGGAGTTCCACAGCGGCTCGAACAGCACATTGCCGAAGCGCAACGCCAGCAGGTTCTGCACCGTCTCCTTGCCCAGGTAATGATCGATGCGGAAGGTCTGCGATTCGTTGAACACGCGGCCCACGTCGTCGTTGATGCGGTTGGCGCTCTCCAGGCTGCGGCCGATGGGCTTTTCCAGCACCACGCGCGACTTGCCCTCGTTGAGCCCGTACTGGCCCAGGCGGGCGCACAGGTCAACGAACAGGTCCGGCGAGGTGGAGAGGTAGAACACCCGCACGTGGTCGGGCTGCTCGCCGATCAGCGCGGCGAAGTCGTCCCAGCCGGCATCCTTGCGCGCATCCAGCGGGCGGTAGCCGACCTGCTGCAGGAACTGGTCGACCTTGGCCGGCTCGCTGCCGACCAGCGCGTTCAGCGTCTTGCGCAGCGAGGCGCGGTAACCGTCGTCGTCGAGCACTTCGCGGGCCACGCCGATGATGCGGCTCTCGGCCGGGATCTGGCCGTCCACGAAGCGATGGAAAAGGGCCGGCAGCAGTTTGCGCAGGGCAAGGTCGCCGGTACCACCGAAAATGACCAGGTCGAACGGTTCGACCGGCAGGGAAATCACAGTCACGCCTTCACCTCAACGACAGCAGCAGTTAGGGGATGGGCGAACGGGGTCGCCCACGCGGTTCGGCGTCGATCATACCAGTGGAATACCACAGCGCACCAGTTCCCCCACCAAACGGTGGCGCAGGGTGGACAAAACCCATCGACTTCGGAAATCATGCCCACCCACGCCATGCAGGCGCTCATTACCTGCAGGAAGTGTCGCAGTTGTCTAACTGGTCCGCTATTGGTATCTTTCGTAACTATGGAAAGCGCCCTGGCACTCGAATATCAGCGGATCTGCAACGATCCGGCCGTCTATCAACCGCTGGCGTATCTGCGCCTGCGCCGCGCGATCCGCAACATCGTGGAGCGCCGCGGCATCGAGCCGGGGCAGACCCTGCCCAGCGAACGCGACCTGGCGCAGACGCTGAAACTGTCACGCGTCACGGTGCGCAAGGCGATCGCCGGGCTGGTCGAGGATGGCCTGCTGCATCAACGCCACGGCGCCGGCACCTTCGTGGCCGAGCGCATCGTGAAACCGATGTCGCGGCTGACCAGCTTCACCGAGGATCTGCGCGAGCGCGGGCTGTCGCCGCGTTCCGAATTCTTCGAGCGCAGCCTGGGCGAAGTGACGCCGGAAGAATCGATGGCGCTGAACCTCTCGCCCGGTTCGATCGTGGCGCGCCTGCACCGCGTGCGTTACGGCCAGGACGAACCGCTGGCGATCGAGCGCAGCGCCGTGCCGGCCAGCCTGCTGCCCGACCCGATGTTGGTCAGCGACTCGCTGTACGAGGCGCTGGAACGCTTCAATGCCCGCCCGCGACGCGCGCTGCAGCGCTTGCGCGCGGTGTCGCTGAACGCCCATCAGGCGCGCCTGCTGCACGTTTCCGCGGGCAGCGCCGGGCTCAACATCGAACGGCGCAGTTTTCTGGACGACGGCCGCGTGGTCGAGTTCACCTGCTCCTGGTACCGCGGCGATATCTACGACTTCGTGGCGGAACTGCAAACCGACTGATCTTTCACCTTGGGAAAAACCACCGACATGGCAGCCAGCGACACGTTGATGTACACCGAAGCGCACGAGACGGCCGATGTCGTGGCGCGCCAGTTCGCCGCCAACGAAGGCGTGATCGCCGCGCTGGCGCAATCGCTGCGCGAACAGCCGCCGCGCTTCATCGTCACCTGCGCCCGTGGCAGTTCCGACCACGCGGCGGCGTACGCCAAGTACGTGTTCGAAACCCAGCTGGGCATCGCCACCGCCTCGGCTTCGCCGTCGGTAACCTCCGTGTACGCAGCGCCGCAGCAGTGGCAGGGCGCGCTGTTCATCGCCATCTCGCAATCGGGCAAGAGCCCCGACCTGGTGCGCAACGCGGAAGCGGCCAAGCTGGCCGGCGCGCGCGTGGTGGCGCTGGTGAACGTGGAGGATTCGCCGCTGGCGAAACTCGCCGACACGGTGATCCCGCTGCATGCGGGCCCGGAGCGCAGCGTGGCCGCCACCAAGAGCTACATCGCCGCGCTGGCCGCCGTGCTGCACCTGTGCGCGCGCTGGAAAAGCGATCCGGCGCTGGCCACCGCGTTGCAGGCCTTGCCCGACGCACTGCGCGCCAACTGGGATGCCGACTGGTCGCCGCTGAGCAGTGGCCTGGCCGGCGCCCACAACCTGTTCGTGGTGGGGCGCGGTTTCGGTTTGGGCATCGCGCTGGAAGCGGCGCTGAAGTTCAAGGAAACCTGCGGCCTGCACGCCGAGGCGTTCAGTTCGGCCGAGGTCAAGCACGGCCCGATGGCGCTGGTGGGCCCGGATTTCCCGGTGCTGTGCTTCGCCCAGGACGACGACACGCTGGACAGCACGCTGGCAGTGGCGCGCGAATTCCGCAACCGCGGCGCGCAGGTATTCGTGGCCGCGCCCGGCCTCGAGGGCGAAGGCACGCTGCCGGTCGCCACCGGCCTGCCCGCGCTGTGCACGCCGCTGCTGATCATCCAGAGCTTCTACCGCGCCGCCAGCGAACTGGCCTTGCTGCGCGGCTTCAACCCGGATGTGCCGCCGCATTTGAACAAGGTCACCGAAACGGTTTGATGGCTCGTATGCCGGCGCCTGCGGCCCTTCGACTTCGGCCTGCGGCCTACGCTCAGGGTGAACGGTGGAGGTAATGGATGATCCAGGAGACGCCGTTCGCACTGAAAACCACCGTGCGAAACACCGTTCGCACTGAGCGTAGCCCGCGCCAGCGGGCGAAGTCGAAGTGCAGGCCCGACACTCGACGCCACACCCAACCTGCTCTCATCCATCAGGACTTCTCATGAATCTCGCCCTCATCAACGGCCGCGTACTCACTCCCGAAGGCTGGCGCGACGACGTCGCCGTCCTGCTCGACGGCGCGCGCATCGCCGCCGTGCTGCCGGCCGCCGATCCGCGCGTGCGCGGCGCGCAAACCCACGACCTGGCCGGCGCCACCCTGCTACCCGGCTTCATCGACGTGCAGGTCAATGGCGGCGGCGGCGTGCTGTTCAACGATGCGCCCACGGTGGAGACGATCCGCCAGATCGGCGTCGGCCATCGCCGTTACGGCACCACCGGCTTCCTGCCCACGCTGATCAGCGACGACGCCGAGGTGATGCGCGCAGCACTGGCCGCGGTGGAGCAGGCGCTGGCCGAAGGCGTGCCGGGCGTGCTCGGCATCCACTTGGAAGGCCCCTACCTGGCGCCCGCGCGCAAGGGTGTGCACGACCCGAAATTCTTCCGCGTACCCGACGCCGACGAGCTGGCGTTGCTGTGCGCGCCGCACCGTGGCGTGCGGCTGATCACCCTGGCGCCGGACCAGATGCCCACCGCCAGCATCAGTGCGCTGGCGGCCAGCGGCGTGATCGTCTGCGCCGGCCACACCGCCGCCGACTACGCCACCACGCGCGCCGCGCTGGACGCGGGCGTGCGCGGCTTCACCCACCTGTTCAACGCCATGACCCCGTTCGGCAGCCGCGAGCCGGGCGTGGTCGGGGCGGCGCTGGACGATGCCGAAAGCTGGTGCGGCATCATCGCGGACGGCCACCACGTGCATCCGGTCAGCCTGCGCGTGGCGATCGCCGCCAAGGCGCGCGGCAAGATGGTTCTGGTCACCGACGCGATGCCGCCGGTGGGTGCCGACAGCCCCGAATACAAGCTCAACGGCGAAACCATCGTCGTGAAAGACGGCGTCTGCCAGACCGCCGGCGGCACCCTGGCGGGCTCCGCACTGGACATGGCCGGCGCCGTGCGCAACGCGGTGGAAATGCTGCACCTGCCGCTGGACGAAGCCGCCCGCATGGCCAGCACCTACCCCGCCGATTTCCTGGGCCTGGGCGCCAGCCACGGCCGCATCGCTGCCGGCTACCAGGCCGATCTGGTGGCGCTGGATGCCGACTACCGCGTGCGGCAGAGCTGGATCGGCGGCGTGGGGAACTGAGTCCCCCGACGCCGAAGGGCGCGGGCTTTATTTGGCCGGCAACCCCAGCTCATGCGCGAAGAAGGTCAGCCCGATCGCGGTGTCGCCCACGCGCTGGCTGAAGGGCGCGCCGACGCCGTGGCCGGCGTTCATGCGGGTCAGCAACAGGATGGGTTGATCCGACGAGGTGGCGTTCTGCAGCGCGGCGGTGAACTTGCGTGACTGCCACGGCGCCACGCGCGGATCGTTGGCGCCGGTGGTCATCAGCACGGCCGGGTAGGCGGTGCGCGGCTTTACATTCTGCAGCGGCGAATAGGCCAGCGTGGCCTTGAACTGCGCCGGATCGGTGACGCTGCCGTACTCGCTGACGTTGTACGGGCCGTTGGCGAAATCCGTCTCGTGGCGAAGCACGTCGTAGATGCCCACGCGCGCCACCACGGCGCGGTAGTCGGCCGGGTGCTGCACGATCTGCGATCCCATCAGCAGGCCGCCGTTGCTGCCGCCCAGGATGCCCAGGTGGGCGCGGTCGGTCCAACGCGTGTCGAACAGCGCCAGCGCGGCGGCGTGGAAATCGTCGAACACGTTCTGCTTGTGCAGCTTCTGCCCTCGCGCGTGCCACGCCTGGCCGTTCTCGTTGCCGCCGCGGATGTTGGCGTAGGCCAGCACGCCGCCACGCTCCAGCCAGGCCAGGTTGGCGCCGACGAAGCCGGGCTTGATCGGAATGTCGAAGCCGCCGTAGCTGTACAGGATGGTGGGGCGCGCGCCGTTGGGGGTGACGCCGGACATCGACAGCACGGTGACCGGAATCCTGGTGCCGTCCTTCGAGGTGCCGTCGATGCGTTGCACCTTCACCTTCGAATAATCGGCGGCGGGCTTGACCTGGAAAATCGTCTTCAGGCTGCCGCTGCGACCGTCGTATTCCACCCAGCGCGACGGCGTGGTCCAGCCGCTGTAGCTGATCAGCGCCTTGTCCTGGCCCGATTCGGACGCGATCGCACCCACGCCGATGCCGTGCGCGGGCAGCGGCAGCCGGCGCACGAAGGCGGCCTTGGCGTCGTACTGCTCGACCCACCAGTCCGGGCCGTCGCTGCGCACCACCAGGAAACCGCTGCCCAGCGGCGCGATTTCCTGGATCGCGCCCTTGCTATCGGGCAGCACCGTGGTGGTGGCGCCGTTCGCGTCCACCGCCACGATGCGGCCGCGCGGCGCGTCCGCGAACGTCGCCACGTATAGACGTCCAGACACCCATGCCGCGGTGCGCACGTTGGCGTCATGGCCCAGCACCGGACGGAATTCGCCGCCGCGGCGCAGGAACACCTCGGCCGGACCGCCATCGCCTTCGTACGCCAATACGGCGGCCTGCGCCGAGGCGGCGTCATCGACCAGCACGTACTCGGCCACCTTCGAATAATCGCGGCCAAATACGGTGCGGTCGGCCGTGGCGGGCTGGCCCAGCGTGTGGTGCGCCAGCGCCGCGTTGAACTGTTCCACCGGCTTGCCGGGGGTGGGCGGCACAAAGCGCACATAGCTGAAGCCGCGCTCGTCCGCATCCCACGCCACGCCCTGTGGCGTGGTGCCGCCGCCGGCCCAGGGCAGGGTGTCGGGCAACAGCTTGCCGCTCGACACGTCGAGCACGTGGAGCGTGGTCAGTTCGCTGCCGCCCTCGGCACTGCCGTAAGCCAGGTAGCGTCCTTTTGGCGACGGCCAGTAGCCGGTGATGGCGGTGCTGCCATGGTCGACGTTCGGGTCCACCAGCGTTTTGGCGGCGCCGTCGGGCCAGGCCTGCGCGATCACCACCGGCTGCGGCTGCGGTGGCGTCTGCTGCATGTAGAACAGCGTGCCGCCGGCCAGCACCGGCCCGCTGCGGGTGGTGGAAGTGATCGCCAGCTGGCGCACCCGCGCGGTGAGCGCCGCACCCTCGGGCATCGCCGCCAACTCGGCTTCGGTGTAGGCGTTCTGCGCGGTGATCCACGCCTGCACCTGCGGATCGTCGGGGTTTTCCAGCCAGCGGTAGGGATCGGCCACGGTCACGCCGTGCAGCACGCTGCGGTCGGTTCGCGCGGGCGTCGGCGGCGGCAGCAGACGCTGGCCGATCAGCGACACGTCGCGCAGCTGCGGACGCGCATCCGGCGTCGGCGCCGTCGACGTCTGGGCGAGACAGCCCGTCGTGGGCAAGAACATCAGGATGGCCACCACGAGGGCTCGGCGCATGACGGAAACTCCCTGCAAAACGAAGGCAACGAGGGTAACGCGAGCCACTTCGATTCCGGGTGATTTCGGGGCCTGACTTGTGGCAGGGGTGGGGCCAGCGCCGAGGATCGCCCGGTATGCTGACTATTTGCAGGAAACACCGAAGATGCGTCGACTGCTGCTCGCCGGCCTCATTGCCTTCACCGTGCTGCCGCTGGCGGCGACACCGCCATCCACCCCGCAACCGCTGGATCTGGAAACCATCATGGCCAACCCCGACTGGGTCGGCCAGGCGGTGGAAAGCCCGTACTGGAGCGTGGACGGGCGCAGCATCTACTACGCGGTGAAGCGCGACGGCAGCCAGGTGCGCGACCTGTACCGGGTCGATGCCGCCAGCGGGCAGAGCGTGAAGCTGGATGCCGCGGCGCGGGCGCAGGCCGGTGGTGATCCGGTGTTCGACCGCCGCCGGCAGCACGCCGCGTACATCCTGCATGGCGACGTTTTCGTGGTCGACGTGGCCAGCGGCCAGCGGCGCCAGGTGACGCGCACGCCGCAGGACGAATCCTCGCCGCAGTTCTCCGCCGACGGCCGCGCGCTGCAGTATCGCGACGGCAACGACTGGTACAGCTACGACCTGGCGCAGGCTGTCGTCGCGCCGGTGGCGCTGCTGAAATTCGCCGACGATCCGCAGGACGCCAGGCCCGACGCGCTGGGCGAGCGGCAGCTGGCCACCTTCAGCACGCTGCGCCGGATCAAGGCCGACAAGCAGGCCGTGCGCGACGAAAACGAAGCCCTGCAGGCGGCCGACCCCAGCCGCGCGCCGATGCCGTTCTGGCTGGGCGACAAGATCAAGCTGGTGGATGCCCAGCTCTCGCCCAGCGGCCGCTGGATGCTGCTGGTGACCGTGCCCAAGGACGCCGACGGGGGCAAAGTGCCGCAGCTCACCCACTACGTCACCGACAGCGGCTACGCGGAACCGGAGGACGTGCACACTTATGTCGGCCGCAACGATCCGGCCGGCCAGTCGCTGCTGCTGCTGGACCTGGTCAAGCACAAGCCGTACGCACTGCCCACCGACACCCTGCCCGGCATCAAGGACGACCCGCTGAAGGCGCTGCGCCACGACGCGATCGCCGCGCTGGAAAAAGCCGGCAAAGCCGACCAGGCCAAGGCGCTGAAAGCGCCGGACGTGCGCCCGGTGACCGTGGCCGGCGACGGTGGCGACAACATCGCGTGGAGCGACGACGGCACCGAACTGGCCGTGCAGCTGCGCGCCATCGACAACAAGGACCGCTGGATCGCCAGCGTCGATTTCGGCGATCACACGCTGGTCAATCAACAGCGGCTCACCGACCCGGCCTGGATCAACTGGAACTTCAACGATTTCGGCTGGCTGAAGGACAGCCACACGCTGTGGTACCTCAGCGAACAAAGCGGCTGGTCGCAGCTCTACACCAAGCCATTGGATGGCAAGCCCAAAGCGCTTACGACCGGCCGCTTCGAAGTCAGCCACCCGCAGCTGAGCCCCGACGGCCGCTGGTTCTACCTGCGCAGCAATCAGGTGGCGCCGTACAGCTACGACGTCTACCGCGTGCCCAGCGGCGGCGGCGCGTTGAGCCGCGTCACCCACTACCAGGGCATGGACGACTTCAAGCTCTCGCCCGACGGCAGCCAGCTGGCGGTGTTGCATTCCTCCGCCTACCGCCTCCCGCAACTGGCGGTGCAGCCCGCCGCCGGCGGCACGCCGCGCGAGCTGACCGACACGATGAAGCCGGCCTTCACCGCGCATCAGTGGATCACCCCGAAAATCGTGCAGATCCCGTCCAGCCACGGCGCCGGCGTGATCTACGCCAAGTACTACGGCCCGGCCGATGACACCACCAGCCGCCCCGCCGTGTTGTTCGTGCACGGCGCCGGCTACCTGCAGGACGTGACGCTGTCGTCCACCTATTACTTCCGCGAGCAGATGTTCAACAACCTGCTGGTGCAGCGCGGCTACGCGGTGCTGGACATGGATTACCGCGCCTCCGAAGGCTACGGCCGCGACTGGCGCACCGCGATCTACCGCAACATGGGCCATCCGGAACTGGAGGATCTGCTCGACGGCAAGGCCTGGCTGGTGAAGAACCATGGCGTCGACCCGCAACGCGTGGGCCTCTACGGCGGCAGCTACGGCGGTTTCATGACCGAGATGGCCCTGCTGCGCGCACCCGGCGAATTCGCCGCCGGCGCCGCGCTGCGCCCGGTCAGCGACTGGACGCTGTACAACCACGAATACACCGCCAACATCCTCAACGACCCGCAGATCGATCCGGCCGCCTATACGGCCAGTTCGCCGATCGAATACGCCGACCAGTTGCAGGACCCGCTGCTGATCGAACACGGCCTGATCGACGACAACGTGCTGGCCGAGGATTCCATCCGTCTGTACCAGCGCCTGATCGAGCTGCGCAAGAAGAACTTCTGGATCTCGCTGTACCCGATGGAACGCCACGGCTTCGTGCATCCCGACGCGTGGTACGACGAATACCGGCGCGTGGATGAGTTGTTCGAGACGTATCTGGAAAAGCCGAAGAGCCCCTGAACGCACACATTATGTGGGAGCGGCTTCAGCCGCGATGCTTTTGCTTTTGAGCGTCAGAGCAAGAGCATCGCGACTGAAGTCGCTCCCACAAAATGGCGCTCCCCGCAGCCGGCTATTTCACCACCAGCGTTGCCACCATCGTGGGGTGGAACTTGCAGTAGACCTCCACCGTGCCCGCCGTGGCTTTCATGCGCGCGCTGGCGCCCGGTTTCAGGTCGAGATCGAAACGGCCGTCGCGGGCGGTGGCGGTGTGCTCCAGAATGCCGCGATTGACCCACTCGATGATGTCGCCGGCGCGTACGCCGGTCGGCATCGGGCCGTACTGCATCGTGTCGACCACGATGACGTGCACCTGCGGCGCCGGCGTGGCCGCCTTGACGGCAGCCGGAGCTTTCGTCGGTGGGGTGGCCGCCACCGCCCAGCCGCTCATCGCCAGCAGGCTGGCAAATACCATCATCGTGCAGCGCATGATCCGCTCCTTACTTCAGGCTCTGCGCCAGGTGTTCGGCGTGCATCTGATGCGACTCGAACAGCTTCAGGCCGGTTTCCAGCAACGACTTCAGCTCTTCGTTCCTGGCCGACGGAATCAGCGTGCCGGAAAGCGCCTGGTTCACCGTCTGATGGAAGGCCACTTCGTTGGCTGCATAGGCCTTGTCGTACGCATCGCCGCTCAGCGCGGCCAGCTTCACCTGCTCGGCCGCCGCGGCCTTGGCCAGCGCCTGGCTGGTGGGGTTGTCGGCCGGCGTCACGCCCAGCTTCTTGCACAGCGCCAGCGCCTGCTCGTTGACGGCGGCGTGATCACGCGCCATTTCCTCGGCAAAGGCGAGCACGGCCTTGTTGTGGGACTTCTTCAGCGCCTGCTTCGCCGCGGTGACATCGATCTGGCCGGCGGTATAGGCGATGTGCGCGATCTGCGCGTCATCGATCGTGGCCGGCGCGGTGGCGGCGGCCGGCGCGGGCTGCGCCTGCACGCTGGCGACGGTGCCGAAGGCAAGCGCGATGGCGAGAGCGAAAAGTGACTTTTTCACGTGATTTCTCCTGATGGACATGGGCAGGTTCGGCAGTTGCCCGTCTGCGGCCATGGGATGCGGGTGCTGCCCGCGAGGTTCCGGAAATTTCGGCGGGAACCTGCGGCGAGGTCATCGCATCCCAATCGGTGTAGAAAGGAGAAATCATGTCCGCTTCCCTTCATGCCGTTGCCATTGACTACACCGCGCTGGACGATGCCGCGCTGGTGGCCCTGGTGCGTGGTGGTCAGCAAGGCGCGTTCCGCCACATCATGCAGCGCTGCAACCAGCGACTGTTCCGCATCGCCCGCAGCGTGCTGGGTGAGGACGCCGAGGCCGAAGACGTGCTGCAGGAGTCCTACCTGCGCGCGTACCGCAAGCTGGACACCTTCCGTGGCGAGTCCAGCCTGCTGACCTGGCTCACCTCCATCGTGCTGAACGAGGCCCGTGGCCGGCTGCGCAAGCGGCACAACATGGTCGGGCTGGAGAAAATCGACGAGTCCCCCATGGATACCCACCAGATCGTCCAGTTCCCCTCGCGCTTCGGCAGCGAAGACCCGGCCGTATCCGCCGAGCGCACGCAGATCCGCCATCTGCTGGAACACGCCATCGACGCCTTGCCGCCGGCGTTCCGCACCGTCTACATGATGCGCGACGTGGAGGAGTGCTCGGTGGAGGAAACCGCCACCCAGCTGGCGATCAACCCGCAAACGGTGAAGACCCGCCTGCATCGTGCCCGCCGGCTGCTGCGCCATTCACTGCACGGCACGGTGGCCGCCTCCCTTACCGACGCGTTCCCGTTCATGGGCGAACGCTGCGCCCGCGTCACCGAGGCGGTCATGGCACGGTTGACGGCGAAGGGTTAGCGCCCGCGTTCTGCGGGGGCGGCTGCAGCCGCGATGTTTTTTCCCCAGCCCGGCCCAGAGCATCGCGACTGAAGTCGCTCCCACGGGTTCCTGCGGGCACGTGCGTGGCTGTCAACCGCCGCCCAGGCGCTGCGCCATCCGCGCGAAGCTGGTCGCGGTTGGCGCGTCGGCGGGAGCGAAGAAGAAGGCGGTGGCGCGGTCGAGGTGGTCTTCGTCGCGGATCGGCATGCGCATCGAGTGGATGCTGAGGTCGCCGAAATCCGGGTGGAAGAACGGCACGATGATCGCGCTCAACGGCGCCGTGTGGCAGCGCTGCCATAGGGTCACGAATTCGGGGCTGGCCGCCGTCAGCGCGGCGATCAGGCGGTCGAAGCGGGTGTCTTCGGGGTGCGCCGCGTAATTCATGCGGAACATGCCCAGCAGGTTCAGCGCGCCGTCCTCGAAATCCGGATACAGCCGGCGCCGGGCCGGGTTCATGAAGAGGTTCCAGATGTGGTTGTCGGCGAACGGCCCGCCGAATTCGCCCAGGTCGTACAGCTTCCCCGCCAGCCGGTTCCAGGCCAGCAGGTTGAACACCGTATCCAGCACGAACGCCGGCGCCTGGTACAGGTCCAGCACCTGCTGCGTCACCGGCGGCAAGGTGAAGTGGTGCTCGGTCACCTCGGTGCGTGACAGGCCCATCAGCGCGAACAGGTAGGTTTCGTCGGTGGCCGACAGCGACAGCGCGCGCGCGATGCGGGTGAGCGCGGCGGCGGACACGTTGATGTCGCGGCCCTGCTCCAGCCACGTGTACCAGGTGAGCCCCACATCGGCCAGCGTGGCTACTTCCTCGCGCCGCAAACCGGGCGTGAGCCGGCGCGTGCCGCGTGGCAAACCCACCGCCTCGGGCGTCAGCATCGCCCGCCGCGTGCGCAGGAATGCCTTCAACTCGGAGCGTTGCATGGGCGTGGTCATCGACAACCGGCGAGGTGGTGGTGGTGGGAGTACCAGCAGTGGGAAGTGCCTTCCCATGATAGCGGCGGTGGAAATAGGGTTGCCTGTCCCGTCCGTCACCCCTTCACGCGCGTGATCGCCGATCACGCGCCACGCGGATGCCCGGTTTTCCAACCGGCATCCCCACGGCGAACGGCGCCCCAGCCGTTCGCCGTACCCGCCGGCCACCGCCGTGCCTGTTTGTTTTTTGCACCTTCGCCAGGAGACCGACATGTCGCTACTCCCCTTTCCCCAACCCGTGCAGCCCGACACCGACGCCTTCACCAATTTCGTGGTGCACGCACAGCTGATGCTCGACCCGGCCACGCCGGAATCGGTACGGCGCGAAGCCGAACCACGCCTGCTGGCGCGCCTGCCCACCTTGCTGGCGCTGGGCGTGTTCGACCTCTTCGCGATCCGCGATCCCGCCTTGCGCAACCTGGTGCAGGACGAACTGGCGAGCCTGCGCACCCGGGCGGGCTAAAACGCAGCAACGCTTGCCAGAGCAAAGATGAACGCACATATATTTGCCTTGACAAATATAACCGGGGCAATAGAATGCACGGCCATGAATTCCGAAGTGCTCGCTTTTGGCACGCCCCGGGAGAGCTTGGGCATCCTGCTCGGCCTCGTCCGCAGCGAGGTCGTGCGCGCGATGGAAAGCGAACTGGCGGCCAGGGGACTGAACCTGAGCTTCACCCAGTTCCTGATCATCAAGCGGCTGTCCCGGCTTGGCCCGATGTCGGCCACCGAGCTGGCGCGCTCGGTGGAGTTGGACGGCGGCGCGATGACCCGCCAGCTCGACCAGCTCGAGAGCAAGGGCTACCTGCGCCGCTGCCGGCATGAGCAGGACCGCCGTGCGCTGCGGATCGAGCTGACCGAGGCCGGCAGCACGCTGTGGCAGCAGCTGACCGACTGCAACGAACGCGTGCTGAGTGCGGCCCAGCGCTCGCTGGACGACACCGAACAGGCGCAACTGCACGACTACCTGGAGCGCGTGCTGCACGCGCTTCGCGACAAGAACTGACCCTTCCACCCCGGACTTTTCACCCTGGACCTTTCCATGCGTCTGCATCTTCTTGCGGCTGCCGCCGCCCTGACCCTCGCGTTGGCCGGCTGTGCCAGCAGCGGTGGCCTGCACCCGGACGGCACGCCGATCGATCCGGCCACGCTGAAGGCCGACCACAGCCTCGCCCATCTCTCCGCCGCCGCATGGCCCTCCACCGACTGGTGGAGCGGGCTGGGCGATCCGCAGCTCGACGCGCTGATCGCCGAAGCGCTGCAGAACAACCCCGACCTCGGTGTCGCCGACGCACGCGCCCGTGCCGCCCAGGCCGAGGCGGGCGTCGCCGAGGCGGCGCGCAAGCCCCGCGTGAACGGCGGCGCCTCGGTCGCCGCTGCCCGGCCGCCGGCCGCACTGCTGGGCGACAAGGCGCACTTCGGGCTGGCCAAATACGGCTACGCCAGCTTCAACTGGGATCTGGACCTGTGGGGCGGCAAGCGCGCCGCGTGGGAAGCGGCGGTGGGCCAGGCGCGTGCCGCCGAGGTCGACGCCCGCGCCGCACGCATCGAACTCTCCGGCAACGTGGCCCGCGCCTATGCACAGCTCGGCTACGCGTTCACCCAGCAGGATCTGGCCGCCAGTGAACTGCAACGCGCCAGCCAGTCGCGCGAACTGACCCGCCAGCGCGTCGCCGCCGGCATCGACAACCAGATCCAGCTGCGCCAGGGCGACGCGGAGGTAGCCAGCGCCGAGCAGCAGGTGGCGTTGGCCAGCCGCGCCGTCGATGCCGCGCGCTCGTCGCTGTCGGTGTTGCTGGGCAAGGGTCCGGACCGCGGCTTGCAGATCGCCCGGCCGCAGTTGCTGCACCCGGCCGAACTGGCGGTGCCGTCCAACCTGCCGCTGGATCTGGTTGGCCATCGCGCCGACCTGGTCGCCGCGCGCTGGCGCGTCGAGGCCGCCGGCAAGGACATCAAGGCGGCGAAGACCGAGTTCCTGCCGAGCATCAGCATCGGCGCGATGGCCGGCGTGGTGAGCATGGGCGGCGGCAACCCGTTCAGCCTGCCGGGGCGGTTCTACCAGTTCGGGCCGTCACTGAGCCTGCCGATCTTCGACGGTGGCAAGCTGCGCGCCAACCTGTCCGGCAAGGATGCGCAGTACGACATCGCCGTGGCGCAGTACAACCGCACCCTGGTGGGCGCACTCAACCAGGTCGCCGACGACGTGTCCGCACTGCAGTCGCTGCAGCAACAGCTCGACGCGCAGCAGCGCGCGCAAGAGGCGGCGCAACAGGCGTGGCAGCTGGCGCAGCAGCGCTACAAGGCCGGCATCGGCAGCTATCTGGAAGCGCTCAGCGTGCGCCAGCAGCTGCTGGCGGCCGAGCGCGGCACGGCGCAGTTGCAGGCGCAGCAGGTCGATCTCTCGGTACAGCTGATCCAGGCCCTCGGCGGCGGCTTCCGTCCGCAAGCCGACACGCCCGCGCCGCTTTCCTCTTCCACCCCATCACGTTCCTGAGGCACCCCCATGTCCAGCCAGACACCGCCCGAACAGGGCAGCACACCCACCGCGCCACCGGTCGCCGCACCGCCGTCCCCACCGCAAACCAAGACCCGGTCGCGCGGGTTGATGCTGCGCCTGCTCGGCATCGTGCTGTTGGTCGCCGCTATCGCCTGGGGCCTTTGGTACTACTTCGACGGCCGCTGGTATGAGGGCACCGACGATGCCTACGTCAACGGCAACGTGGTGCAGCTGACGCCGCAGATCGCCGGTACGGTGATCAGCATCGGCGCCGATGATGGCGACCGCGTGCATGCCGGCGACGTGCTGATCAAGCTCGACCGCAGCAACGCCGACGTGGCCCTGGCCGGCGCCAAGGCCGACCTGGCCAGCACCGTGCGCAAGGTGCGCGGCCTGTACAGCAGCGTCAACGGCGCACAGGCCGACGTGGCCGCGCGCAAGACCGCGGTGGCCAAGGCCCGCGCGGACTACACGCGCCGCGTGGCGCTGGCCAAGTCCGGCGCCATCTCGGCCGAGGAGCTGTCGCACGCCAGCGATGCGCTGACCACCGCCGAGAGCGGCCTGATCGCCGCCCAGCAGCAGTACCAGACCAGCAAGGTGCTGGTGGACGACACCGTGGTGGCCTCGCACCCCGACGTGCAGGCCGCCGCCGCGCGGCTGCGCGCCGCGTTCCTGGATGACCTGCGCACCACCCTGGTGGCGCCGGTGGACGGCTATGTGGCCAAACGCTCGGTGCAGCTGGGCCAGCGCGTGCAGCCGGGTGCGCCGCTGATGGCGGTGGTGCCGCTGAACGAGGTGTGGGTGGATGCCAACTTCAAGGAAACCCAGCTCACCGACATGCGCATCGGCCAGCCGGTGGAGATCGAGTCGGACGTCTACGGCAGCGACGTGAAGTACAAGGGCAAGGTGCAGAGCCTGGGCGTGGGCACCGGCAGCGCGTTCTCGCTGCTGCCGGCGCAGAACGCCACCGGCAACTGGATCAAGATCGTGCAGCGCATCCCCGTGCGCATCCTGTTCGACGATCCGGCGATGTTGCAGAAACACCCGCTGCGGCTGGGCATGTCGCTCACCGTGGACGTGGGCCTGCACGACCGCAGCGGCCCCACGCTGGCGCAGCAATCGCCGACCAAGCCGGCCTTCAGCACCGATGTCTACGCCCAGCAGTCGGCCAAGGCCGACGCGATGATCGCGCAGATCATCCACGCCAACATGGCCGGCGGAAGCAAGTAAGGCTCCCTCCCCTGTTCGCAGGGGAGGGGTCGCTCTTGATCTTGAGTCAAGAGCTTTACCCCCTCCCAACCTCCCCCTGCTTTGCAGGGGGAGGAGAAGAGCAGACTCCCTCACTGACCGACATCGATGACCACCCATTTCCGTCCACCCAATCTGGCACTCAGCACGATCGGCCTGTCGCTGGCCACGTTCATGCAGGTGCTGGACACGACGATCGCCAACGTGTCGCTGCCGACCATCGCCGGCAACCTGGGCGTCAGCAACAACCAGAGCACCTGGGTGATCACCTCGTTCGCGGTGAGCATGGCGATCTCGCTGCCGCTGACCGGCTTCCTCACCCGCCGCTTCGGCGAGGTGAAGCTGTTCACCGCCTGCACGCTGCTGTTCGCGCTGACCTCGTTCATGTGCGGCGTGTCGCAGAGCATGGGCATGCTGATCCTGTTCCGCGCGCTGCAGGGCGCGGTGGCCGGGCCGATGTACCCGATCACGCAGAGCCTGCTGATCGGCATCTATCCGCCGGCCAAGCGCGGCATGGCGCTGGCGCTGCTGGCGATGGTGACGGTGGTGGCGCCGATCGCCGGGCCGATTCTGGGCGGCCTGATCACCGACAACTATTCATGGCCGTGGATCTTCTTCATCAACGTGCCGATCGGCATTTTCGCCAGCATGGTGGTGGCCAGCCAGCTGCGCGCGAAAGTCGAGAAAACCGAGCGGCCGAAGGTCGACTACGTGGGCCTGATCACGCTGATCATCGGCGTGGGCGCGCTGCAGATCGTGCTGGACAAGGGCAATGACGAGGACTGGTTCAACTCCACCTTCATCATCGTCACCAGCATCATCTCGGCGATAAACATCGCGATCTTCCTGATCTGGGAATTGACCGACAAGGACCCGATCGTCGACCTGAAGCTGTTCCGCCACCGCAACTTCACCGCCGGCACCATCGCGCTGGTGCTGGCCTATGCCGCGTTCTTCTCGATCGGCCTGCTGGTGCCGCTGTGGCTGCAGCGCAACCTGGGCTACACCTCCACCTGGGCCGGCTATGCCACCGCGCCGCTGGGCATCATTCCGGTGCTGCTGACCTTCTTCGTGGGCAAGTACGCCACCAAGATCGACCTGCGCCTGCTGGCCTCGGTGGCGTTCATCGTGATGGGCGTGACCTGCTTCATGCGCGCCGATTTCTTCATCGGCATCGACTTCTACCACGTGGCGATGGTGCAGCTGTGGCAGGGCCTGGGCGTGGCGCTGTTCTTCATGCCGATCCTCACCATTTTGCTGTCGGACCTGCAGCAGAACGAGATCGCCTCGGGCTCCGGCCTGGCCACCTTCCTGCGCACGCTGGGCGGCAGCTTCTCCGCCTCCATCACCACCTTGCTGTGGGAGCGCCGCGCGGTCGCCCACCACGAGCAGCTGGCCGAGCACATCAACGTGTTCAACCCCACCTCGCAGGCGGCGATGGATCATCTGGGCCAGGGCGATGCGCAAGCGGGCGCCAGCGTGATCAACAACATGATCACCCAGCAGGGCTACCAGATCTCGTTCAACGAGGTGTTCCACATGCTGGGCTGGGTGTTCATCGCGCTGGTGCTGGTGATCTGGCTGGCCAAGCCGCCGTTCAGCGCGAAGGCGGGGCCGGCGGCGGGAGGGCACTGAGAAGAGCGCCCTCTTCCGCCCTGTCGGGCACCTTCTCCCGCAAGCGGGAGAAGGATCGCTTCGCTGCGCTTTTTCCCTTCTCCCGCTTGCGGGAGAAGGTGCCGAAGGCGGATGAGGGCGCTCTTAAAACGCCACCCCCACCAGCGCCATCGTCTCGCCCCGGTTCGGCTCATGCAGGCTGGCGTTGGAGATATGCCGGATCTGCACGCTGAAGCGCCGGCCCTGCCAGCCCAGTGTGGTGGCGAATTCGTAGACGCTGCTCAACGCCTGCGTGCGCCCGGTATGCAGCACCGGCTGAAGGGCAAGGAAAAACCGGCGGCTCCACTCGTCACCGTCACCGGCATAAAGGCGTACGCCCCCGGCCAGCAAGGCGATGCTGTCGCCGGTGGTGTAGCGGTGGCCGTTGTAGCGCGCCACGTCGCGGCCGTCGATCCAGCCTACGGACACGTCCGGCGCCCAGCTGAAACGGGTATCACCGATAGGGTGGGGGGCGAACACCGCCTCGATGAAGGCGGTGTTCGCGCCGTAGCTGTCCATGTAGCTGCGCCCGGCCTGAAACTCCCATCGCGCGGCGGCGGCGGGCTGGGCGGCGAGGGTCAACGGCAGCAACACCAGCGCGGAGCGCAGCGTGGGGATGAAACGCATGGGGAACCTGCGGAAATAAATGGTGTACGCGATAGTTCAGTATGTCGTGTCGCGTACAGGTGAACGCAGGCAGGCGCCCATGGCCGACCGTTTCCCCCCGCGCTTGATCGGACCGTATCCGCTGCGCACGGCCGCTTCCGGCAGCGGGCAGCGGCCGCCATCGGGGTCAGGGTGTTGGTGCCGTCCCGGCGCCCAGGTCGGCACGGTCCAGGTCGAGCGTCGCCGCGTCCAGCCGCAGCGCCTTCGGATGGGCCTTGCGCACCGCGGCCGCGAACTGGCTGGCGTCGCCGACCACCACCACGGTGGCTTCGTCAGCGTCCAGATGCTTGTGTGCGTACTTGCGCAACTGGCGCGGCGTCACCGCGTTCACCTGGTCCGGAAAGCGGCTGATCTGGTCGAGGTTCACGTCGTACGCGGCCAGCTCGGCAAGCTGGGTGGCCAGGCCGGTGGTGGTTTCCAGGCTGCGGCCGTAGCTGCCGATCAGGGTGGCCTTGCGCGCGGCCAGTTCGGCATCCGGTACTTTTTCGTCGCCCAGCTGCTGGAACTGGGCCAGCATCAGGTCCACCACCTGCGGCGCCGCGGGGTTGCGGGTTTGCGCCGAGGCCAGCCACGCGCCGGCGTTGCGCCGCGGTTGCAGCTCACTGAACGCGCCGTAGGAGAGCCCGCGCTTGATGCGGATTTCCTCGTTCAGCCGCGCCGAGTACGAACCACCCAGCACGGCGTTGGCGACAAGGCCGTCGTAATAGTGGGCGTCGCTGCGCGGCGGTGCCGGGTGCGAGGCCACTACACCGGCCTGCCCGGCGCCGTGCTGGTTGATCAGCACCACCGCGGGCAATGAACGCTCGCCGCTGCCGGCTGGCTTGGCCGGCAAGGGCGTGGCGGGTCGCGGCCAGTCGCCGAAGCTGGCCTGGGCCAGTTGCAGCGCCTGCGCCGGCGTGATGTCGCCGGCCAGGATCAGGATGGCGTTGTCCGGCCGGTACAGCGCGGCGTGCCATTGCTGCACATCGGCGCGGCCGATGCGGGCGATCGATGCGGGCGTGCCGCTGCGCGGGTGGCCATAGGCGCCGGTGCCGAAGGTGCCGCGCGCGGCCACCAGCCCGGCCAGCGCGGTCGGCTTGCTGAGGGTGAGGCGGACCTCGTCAATGGCCTGCGCCTGCGCCCGCGCCAACTCGCGCGCACTGAACGCGGGCTGGCGCACCACGTTGGCCAGCAGGGCCAGCGCCTGCGGCAGGCGCGGCGTGGTCACGGTGATGCCCACGTCGCTCTCGTCCCAACCGGCGGCCGCGGTCAGCGAGCCTCCCAGGGTTTCGGCGGCGGTGGCGATCTGCGGCGCGGTGAGGCCGGCAGCGCCCTTGGTCAGCAGGTTGGCGGTGAGGTCGGCCAGGCCGGCCTGCGAAGGCGGGTCCATCTCGTCGCCGCTGCGTATCACCAGCCGCGCGGTGACCAGGGGCAGGCCGTCGCGGCGCACGCTGATCACCCGCAAGCCGTTCGGCAAGGTCTGGCTGGTCGGGGTGGGAATGCTCAGCGTGGGCGCGGCGCCGGGCGCCGGTGGCGTGGTCGGAAACGTGGTCGGCGGCTCGGCCGCCACGGCGCTGCCCAGGGCAACACCCAAGGCGGTGAAGAGGGTGGCGCGGAAACAGCTGGCTGGACGGTTCACTTCGAGCTCTCCCCGCTGGACGGCTGGCCGGCCTTGGCCGCCGGCAGGTAATCGATGGTGACGTGGTACGCGCCGGTGACGTATTTCTGCAGTACCCGATGGACGTCTTTCGCGGTGACTTTCTGCAAGGCCGCCAGGTCGGTGTTGGCGCGGGCCACGTCGCCGCCGATCAGCGCCGCCTGGCCCAGCGCGAAGGCCAGCCCTTGCGCGGTCTGGCGCTGTTTCAGTTCATCGGTCAGCAACAGCGTCTTGGCGCGCTCCAGCTCGTCGGCGGGAATCGGCTGGGTAGCCAGCCAGATGATTTCCTCGTGCAGCAGTTTTTCCGCCTCTTCCGGCGCGTGGCCGCTGGCCAGGATCGCGTAGGCCAGGAACAGGCCCGGCCCCACCCGCACATCGGCTTCCGCATCAACCTCCCGCGCCACCTGATGGCGATACACCAGCGCCTGGTACAGCCGCGACGCATCGCCGCGCGCCAGCAGCGCGGCGGCCACCTGCAGCGCGATGGTGTCGGCGCTGTCCGACGCCGGCGGGATCAGCCAGCTGAGCGCCACCGCCGGCAGCGGCGCGGTGGCGGCGGTGATGGTGACGCGGCGGTTCTTGCGCCGCTTCGGCTCGGTGGCGGTGACGCGCGGGATCGGCGTGGCCGGCTTCGGTATCCAGCCGAAATACTGGTCGACCCAGGCATCGAGTTGCTTCGGATCGAAGTCGCCCGCCACGATCAGCGTGGCGTTGTCGGGGCGGTAGAAGGTGCGGTGGAAATCGATCACGTCCGGCAGCGAGGCCGCTTCCAGGTCCTCGATGCTGCCGATGGTGGGGCGGCGGTACGGGTGGACCGCGTAGGAGTTGGGATCGATCGCGTTGAACAGCTTGCCGTAGGGATTGGCCAGCACGCTCTGGCGGTATTCCTCCTCCACCACGGCGCGCTCGGATTTGAAATTGGGCTCGTCCACATTGAGGCTGGACAGCCGCTCGGCCTCAGCCCACAGCAGCGTCTGCAGATGGTTGGACGGCACCACCTCGAAATAGTTGGTGACGTCGTCGCCGGTGGTGGCGTTGTTGGCGCCACCGACGTCCTCGGTGAGCCGGTCCATCTGCTCGGCCTGCATGTGCCGCGTGCTCTTGAACATCAAGTGCTCGAACAGGTGCGCGAAGCCGGAGCGGCCTTTCGGGTCATCCTTCGAACCCACGTGGTACCACATCTGCACCGCCACATTGGGGCTGCCGTGGTCCTCCACGCTCAGCACCTGCAAGCCGTTCGGCAGGGTGCGTTGCTGGTAATGCAGCTGGGGGATATCCAGATCCGCCGCCGCCGCCGGCGCGGGCAGGGCCATGGCGGCAAGCAGGACGAGCGAGGCCAGCAACGGGGCCGGACGCAGCAGGCGCATGGGCATTCCTGTCGGTTGAAAGAGGTAACGATAGCAAGCCGGCACGGGTGCGCGTCCATCCCGCGGGACGAGATTTGCCCGGGTGATATTGACGGTGAATATTTACCGGGTAATATGCCGGTACATTTCTACCCGGGCCAAACCCATGAAACCCAGCAACGACCTCAGCTGCAGCGCCTTCGACCACCGCCGCCTGATCGCCAGCGGCCCCCTGGCCGAGGTGGTTCGCGCCACCAGGCAGGCACTCGACGCGGGCGCGGCCGGCCCGATCCTGATCTTCGACGACCGCACCAGCCAGCCCGTCGAAGTCGATTTCCGCGGTTCGCTGGGTGAGGTGATGGCACGGCTGCCAGGGCCGGCGCCCGCCACCCCCCGCGGCCCCGGCCGCCCCCGACTGGGCGTGGTGGCGCGCGAAGTCACCCTGCTGCCGCGGCACTGGGACTGGCTGGGCCAACAGCCCGGCGGCATCTCCGGCGCCCTGCGCCGCCTGGTGGAAAACGCCACCCGCCAACAGGAGCCGCAAGCCCGGGCACGCATGGCGCAGGAAGCGACCGACCGCTTCATGCGCGTGATGGCGGGCGACCTGGCCGGTTACGAAGAGGCCTCGCGGGCGCTGTATCGCGGCGAGCGGCAACGTTTCGCGGAACTGACGGCGAAGTGGCCAACCGACGTGCGCGAGCATCTGTTGAAGCTGGCCGCCGGCGCATGGGCAAAAGAGTGACCGTCTGAACGCCAAACCTCAGCACCACAAAGAAGCCGTAATCCCCTCTCCCCTGCGGGGAGAGGGCAGGGAGAGGGGGCACACGCCGCGGGGAAGCTCAACGAAGCCACCCACGACGCCGAACAGCTTCGCCTCGCCTTCCCCGCAAGCACCGGCCCCTCTCCTGTGTCCTCTCCCCAAGGGGGAGAGGAGGTTACGGTGGCTTCGGGCAATTCGGTTTATCGACCCGGCAAGCTCATGCCATGCCGCGACCGCGCCCGCACAACGCCGCGCCTCGAAGCCGACCCCTGCCGTAATTCCCTCTCCCCTGCGGGGAGAGGGCAGGGAGAGGGGGCGCACGCCGCAGGGAAGCCCAACGAAGCCACCCAAGACGCCGAACAGCTTCGCCTCGCCTTCCCCGCAAGCACCGGCCCCTCTCCTGTGTCCTCTCCCCAAGGGGAGAGGAGGTTACGGTGCCTTCGGACAGTTCGGTTTATCGACGTGCATCGTCGCACCGCCAAAACCCGCCACCACGCGTCTTGACGCGCCTTTATGGCGCCCTCCGCTACCGTGTGTCGCATTGTGCGAATCGGCGTGCCCCTGTCACCATACGGTTTGACCGGTAGCTGTGGCCTGCATGCGCGCATCTCACTCCGGCTTCCTCCACTGATGAGCTTTTCATGACGCGTCCTTCCTCGTTAGATCACGATCAACTGCTGGCCTGTGCCCGTGGCGAAATGTTCGGCCCGGGCAACGCCCGCCTGCCCCTGCCGCCGATGCTGATGTTCGACCGCATCACCCACATCTCCACCGAAGGTGGCGCCTACGGCAAGGGCGTGATCCAGGCCGAGATGGATATCCACCCCGACCTGTGGTTTTTCGCCTGCCATTTCGAGAGCGACCCGGTGATGCCTGGCTGCCTTGGCCTCGACGGCATGTGGCAGCTCAGCGGCTTCTACCTGCCCTGGCTGGGCGAGCCGGGCCTGGGGCGTGCGCTGGGCGTGGGCGAGGTGAAGTTCACCGGCCAGGTGCTGCCCACCGCCAAGAAGCTGCGCTATGAAATCGATATCCGGCGCGTGATGCGCGGCAAGCTGCGGTTGGTGATCGCCGATGGCAAGACGTTCGTCGACGACCGCCTGATCTAT
Source organism: Rhodanobacter fulvus Jip2 (assembly GCF_000264315.1). Lineage (GTDB taxonomy): Bacteria > Pseudomonadota > Gammaproteobacteria > Xanthomonadales > Rhodanobacteraceae > Rhodanobacter > Rhodanobacter fulvus. The sequence goes on along the minus strand of NZ_AJXU01000025.1, from coordinate 9,301 downwards.
GCCGCCGACAACATGCGCGTCGGCCTGTTCCAGTCCACCGAGGGTTTTTGAGATGCGTCGTGTCGTAGTGACCGGTATGGGTGTGGTGTCGTGTCTGGGCAACGACGGGGCGACGGTTTCATCCGCCCTGCGCGACAGCCGCAGCGGCATCCGCGCCGTTCCCGATTACGTGGCGCTGGGCCTGCGCAGCCATGTGGCCGGCGTGCCCGAGATCGACCTGGTGGCCGAGATCGACCGCAAGCTGAAGCGCTTCATGGGCGATGCGGCGGCCTACGCTTATGTGTCGATGCGTGACGCAATTGCCCAGTCCGGGCTGTCAGCCGAACAGGTCAGCAACCCGCGTACCGGCGTCATCGCCGGCTCCGGCGGCGGCTCGCCGCAGTGGCAGATCGAAACCGGCGACCTGTTGCGCAACAAGGGCGTGCGCAAGATCGGTCCGTACATGGTGCCGCGCACGATGTGCTCCACCGTGTCGGCCACGCTGGCCACCGGCTTCGGCATTCGTGGCCTGAGCTATTCCATCTCCGCCGCCTGCGCCACCTCGGCGCATTGCATCGGCGCGGCGGCGGACCTGATCCGCCACGGCGCGCAGGACATCGTCTTCGCCGGTGGCGGCGAGGAAGTCCACTGGGGCATGACCTCGCAGTTCGACGCGATGGGCGCGCTCTCCACCAGCTACAACGCCACGCCCGAATCGGCCTCGCGTCCGTATGACGTCAGCCGCGACGGCTTCGTCATCGCCGGCGGCGGCGGCATGCTGGTGCTGGAGGAGTACGAGCACGCCCGTGCGCGCGGCGCCAACATCCTGGCCGAACTGGTGGGTTACGGTGTCACCTCCGATGGCGGCGACATGGTGGCGCCCTCGGGCGAAGGCGCGGTGCGCTGCATGCAGATGGCCATGGCCAACGTCAGCGGCCCGATCGACTACCTCAACACCCACGGCACCTCGACGCCGGTGGGCGACGTGGTGGAGCTGAAGGCGGTGCGCGAGGTGTTCGGCGATGCGGTACCGCCGCTGTCCTCGACCAAGGCCCTCACCGGCCATTCGCTGGGCGCCGCCAGCGTGCACGAGGCGATCTACAGCCTGCTGATGCTCAACGAGAACTACGTCGCCGCCTCGGCCAACATCACCGAGCTTGACCCGCTGGCCGAGAGCTTCCCGATCGTGCGCGAAAGCCGCGACGCGAAGCTGACTACGGTGATGTCCAACAGCTTCGGCTTCGGCGGCACCAACGGCACGCTGGTGTTCTCGAAAGTCTGATGCCGGTTCGTGTGGGAGCGGCTTCAGCCGCGATGCTTTTTCTCTGGATCCCCAGAGCAAGAGCATCGCGACTGAAGTCGCTCCCACAGTGCTCTAGGCGTCCCCGTGCCGCTCAGGAATAGCCAGGCTGTCGTCATCCGCACTGGCAAGCTGCCGGTCGATGCGCTGCAACGCCCCCAGCAACTGCGCACGCGCCTCGGCAGCGAACGGGTTTTCCTGCTGGATCGCGGCAAACAGATGGCCGGCGTCGCCGCGCACCGCGGCCAACATGTTCTTCAGGCCCTGGAACGACGGTGGCGTCACCGACAAGTCGTCGTCCACGCCGATCTCGATCAGGCCCTTGGCCAGGAAAAACGCCAGCGCGTGGGTATGCGCCATGTGCCGGTCATGCGTGGCCGGATCCTGGTCGATCACCTCGCAACCCAGTTCGCGGAACAGTGCGCGCGCGCGTTCGGCCGTCTGCGGATGCCGGGCGCTGGCGCACACCACCGTGCGCAATGGTCGCTCACCCCGCGCCAGGCTGAGCGGGCCGAACAGCGGATGCGTGCCCACATGCGGTATCGCATCGCCCAACTGCTCATCCATCACGGCGCAGGGGTGCAGCTTCACGCTGCCCACGTCGATCACGGTGTGCCCGGCGCCCAGATGCGGCTTCAGCGCGGCCAGCGCCTCCGCCATCCGCGGCACCGGCATCGCCAGCACCACCCAGGCCGCGCCATCGACGGCGGCAACCATCGACGCCGCCGCCAGCGCCGCCGGCACCTCGGCATGCGGATCATGGATACGCACCTCATGCCCCGCCCGCGCCAGCAGATCGGCGAACGCCTGGCCGAAGCGGCCGTAACCGAGTATCGCGAACACCATGGGCCCTTCCTGCGCGTGGAAAACAGTTGATGCTGCCACAAGCGCGAGCTCTTCGTTCTATCGAAGGGCGTGATGGGTCGAGCTGAGCATCGAATTGGCCGTCCAAAACAGTGACGTTGAGGCGGCATGCCCTTCGACTCTGGCCGCTGCGCGGCCGACGCTCAGGGAGAACGGTGGAGGTTCTTTCGGTCGATGTCGGATTCCCTCACCCGATCACACTGAGCGTAGCCGTCCACCGGACGGCGAAGTCGAAGTGCCGCGAAATCCCCAATCAAGCCGAGCCGCCCGCCCTGGCTTCCCGCCGCAACAACTTCTGCCGCTTCTTCTCCATCTTGCGCTCTCTGCGCACCGCCTTGCGCTGCTTGCGGTCATGGCTCCACAGATAAATCGCCGGCGTGCTCAGCAGGGTCAGCAGTTGCGACACGGCCAGCCCGCCCAGGATGGCGATGCCCAGCGGCTGGCGCATTTCCGAGCCGTAGCCGAAGCCGATCGCCAGTGGCAGCGCGGCGCCCATCGCCACCAGGGTGGTCATGGTGATCGGCCGGAAGCGCACCAGCGCGGCTTCGCGGATCGCCTCCGGTGGCGAGCGGCCGTGTTCGCGTTCGGCGACCAGGGCGAAGTCGACCATCAGGATCGCGTTTTTCTTCACGATGCCGATCAGCATCAGCACCGCGATCGCCGACATCATGGTGAGTTGGGTGTGGGTGACCAGCATGGCCAGGAACGCGCCCATGCCGGCGGCGGGCAGGGTGGAGAGGATGGTCAGCGGGTGGATCAGGCTTTCGTACAGCACGCCCAGCACCACGTACATCACCAGGATCACCGCCAGCAGCATCAGCAGGCCGTTGTTGAGCGCGTCCATCAGGTTCTGGTTGTCGCCGGTGTAGCTTTTCTGCACGCCCGCGGGCAGGCCGGCGGCGAAGATGGCCTGGTCGACGTATTTCAGGCCGTCGGTCTGGGTCAGGCCCTTAACCAGGTTGTAGTTGATCGAGGCCGATTCGAGCTGGTTGTAGTGGTTGATGGTGACCGGCGCGATATGCGGCTGGATGCTGGCCAGCGCGGACAGCGGAATCATCTTGCCTTCCGTGTTGCGCACGTAGGTGTTGAGCAGGTTGGCCGGGCTCAGCGACTGCTCGGCGGCGGCGGTGAGCACCACGCGGTACTGGTTGATGTCGGAATAGATGGTGGAGATCTGGTTCTGGCCGAACGCGTCGTACAGCGCCGAATCGATCTGGCCCATGCTCACGTGCAATCGCGCGGCGGTTTCGCGGTTCACCTGCAGCAGCTCCTGCCGGCCAATACTGTCGAAGCTGGTGCTGACGTCGCGGAACTGCTTCATGCCGCGCATCACCTGCGCCAGGTGCAGCGTGGGGCCCTGCAACGGCAGGCCGGCGTTGCTGCTGAGCTGGAACGCGTACTGGCCCTTGGCGCCACCACCGGGGCCGCCGCCGTTGATGAACTGCATCGTGGTCAGCGTCACGTCCAGGTCGGAGACGGTTTTGTAGTACTTGTCCAGCCGATCCACCACCGTCTGCCCCGACACATGGCGATCGTTCGGACCGTCACCCCGCGGCTTCAGGTCCACGAACAGCGTGGACTGGTTGCCCACCGCGCCGTTGTTGTTGCCGCCGCCCAGGATGGTGGAAACATCAAGCACGGCCGGGTCGGCCTGCAGCACGGCGGCCATCGCCTGCGTGCGTTCGGCCAGCAGGGTGGGCGAGATGTTGGCGTCGCCGGTGATCTGCGCCTGCAGCAGGCCGGTGTCCTCTTTCGGCATCAGGCTGCCGCCGGCGGTCTTGGCCACCACCACCGCCAGCACCACGGTCAGCACCAGCAACAGGATCGGCTGCCAGCGCATCACCCGCCGGTGGTGCATGGCCCAGTCCAGCCCGCGCTCGTAGATGCGCAGCAGGCTGCTGTCGAAGCGCTCGGCCATGCGCTCCAGCCGGCCCGGCGTGCGGCTGCCTTCCGGTTCGTGCGCCAGCCAGGCGCCGCACAGCGCGGGCGTGAGCGTCAGCGACACCAATGCGGAAATCACGATGGTGGCGATCAGGGTGACCGAGAACTCGCGCATCAGCATGGTGAACATGTTGTTGCCGAACACCATCGGGCCGAACACCGCGATCAGCGACAAGGTGATCGACACCACGGTGAAGCCGATCTCGCGCACGCCGGTGAGCGCGGCCGGCAGCGGCGCCATGCCGCGCTCCATGTGCCGCACGATGTTCTCGATCACCACGATGGCGTCGTCCACCACGAAGCCCACGCACAGCACCAGCGCCACCAGCGAGAAGATGTTGAGGGTGAAGCCGAGCATCCACATCACAATGAACGCGCCGGCCAGCGACAGCGGCACGCTGAACATCGCGATCACCGTGGGCCGCAGCCGGCGCAGGAACACCAGCATCACCAGCGCCACCATCACGATGCTCATCAGCAGCGCCACCTGTACCTCGTCCAGCGCCGATTCGGTGGTGGGGGTGAGGTCGAAGATGGGGTGGATTTCCACGTCGGCCGGCATCAGGTGGCTGAAGCCCGGCAGCGCGGCGCGGATGGCATTCACCGTGGCCACGGCGTTCGCCTCCGAGCGCTTGCTGATCTGCATGGTCACGGCGCGCCGGCCGTTGAACCACGCCGCCGCGTACTGATCCTGCTGGCCGCTACTGATGGTGGCCACGTCGGACAGCCGCACCGGCACGCCGTCGCGGCTGGCGATCACCAGTGGCGCGAAATCCTGCACCGTGTGCAGCGCGTCGTTGGCGCTCACCGTCATCTGGGTGGCGCCGTTGCTGAGCATGCCCTGCGGCGAGGTGACGTTGGCCGCGCGCAGCGCATTGGCCACGTCGTTGCTGGTGATGCCTTTCTGCGCCAGCGCCGCGCTGTTCAGCGCGATCCGCACCGCATGCGGCGCGCCGCCGGACACCTGCACCTGGGCCACGCCGGGGATCTGCGCCACCGCCGGTTTCAGCAAGGTGTCGGTGAGGTCGTAGAGCTGGTCGGGCGCCAGGCTGGTGGAAGTCAGCGACACCAGCAGCACCGGGATCTGCGATGTGTCGAACTTGAAGTAGCCCGGCGGGCTGGGCATGCCCGAGGGCAGGTCGGCGGCGGCCGCGTTGATCGCCGCCTGCACGTCGCGCGCGGCCTTGTCGGCGCTGCGATCCATCTCGAACAGGATCTGGATCTGCGCGCCGCCCTCGCTGGCGCTGGAATACATCTGGCGCACGCCGGGAATCCGCCCCAGGTGCCGCTCCAGCGGCGCCACCACCGTGCTGGCCATGGTCTGCGCGTTGGCGCCGGGCAGCTGCGCGAACACCGCCACGCCGGGAAACTCGATCGACGGAAACGCCGCCACGCCCAATAGCAGGTACGCCCACAAGCCGCCCAGCATCAGCCCGATCGCCAGCAGTGACGTGCCCACGGGCCGGCGCACCATCGGTGCGAACACGCTCATGCGCACCGCTGTGCGCTGCGGCGCGGGGTTGTCGATGGAAGGAAAGGGCGGCGGTCGTCGGCGCGAAAGGATGCAGGCATGCGCAGGAATATTACCGACGACGGCCCGCGCGTGGATGCTGGCGCCGCGAAAGCTTCTGCCATTTGGGCTCCCAGGAAAGATCTGTTTTTGCTCGTCATCCCAGCGAAAGCTGGGATCCAGTGCCTCCAAGCCATCCAACGCAAAGGCACTGGATTCCTGCTTTTGCAGGAATGACGAGCAAAAAGCTGATCCATCAGACTGTCCCTTGGACCGGCCCGCAGTTTAGGACGCACTGGCCGCCAAACCCGCGCGCAGGCGTTTCTTCTCCGCCTTGCGCGCCTTGCGTGCGGCCTTGCGCAGCTTGCGGTCGTGGCCCCACAGGTAGATCGCCGGCGTGCTCAGCAAGGTCAGCAATTGCGACACCAGCAGGCCACCCACGATCGCCACGCCCAGCGGCTGGCGCATTTCCGAACCCACGCCGAAACCGATCGCCAGCGGCAGCGCCGCGCCCATCGCCACCAGCGTGGTCATGGTGATCGGGCGAAAACGCACCAGCGCCGCCTCGCGGATCGCGTCGGGCGCGGACAGGCCGCGTTCGCGTTGCGCCACCAGCGCGAAATCCACCATCAGGATGGCGTTTTTCTTCACGATGCCGATCAGCATCAGGATCGCGATGATCGCCATCAGGCTGAGCTGGGTCTGCGTCACCAGCATTGCCAGGAACGCACCCGCGCCGGCCGCCGGCAGGGTGGAGAGGATGGTCAGCGGATGGCCCAGGCTCTCGTAGAGAATGCCCAGCACGATGTACATCGCCAGGATCGCGCCCAGCAGCAAGGTGCCGCCGTTGGATTGCAGATCCTGCAGCTCCTCGTCGGTGCCGCCGAACTTCAGCCGGATGCCGCCGGGCAGGTTGATCGCCAGCGCGGCCTGGTTCACCAGGTCGATGCCATGGCTTTCGGGCACGCCCGCGGGCAGGTTGTAGCTGATGTCGGTGGCCTCCAGCTGATCCTGGTGGACCACGCCGGACGGGCTGATGTTGGGCTCGATGCGGGCGATCGCGGACAGCGGGATCAACCGGCCCTGCGCGTTGCGCACGCGCGTATCCAGCAGCGTGGCCGGGCTCAGCGACTGCGCATTGGCGCTGGTCAGCACCACGTGATATTCGTTGATGTCGGAATAGATGGTGGACACCATGCGCTGGCCGAAGGCGTTGTTCAGCGCGGTGTCGACCATGCCCATGTTCACGTGCAGGCGCGCGGCCGCGTCGTGGTCCACCTTCAGCATCTGCTGCTTGCCCACCTCGTCGAACTCGCTGCCCACGTCGCGCAGCTCCTTCGAGCGGCGCATCTGCTGCACCATCTTCAGCGCCCACGGCTGCAGGTCGCCGCCGTCCTTGCTGATCATCTGGAAGCTGTGCTGCGCGCCTTCGTTGTTGCCGCCACCGCCGCCCATGAACTGCAGCGTGCGCAATTGCACCTTCATGTCGGGCAACACCTCGAACTGCTTGCTGAGCCGCTCCAGCACCACTTTCGAGCTGTCGCGGCGCTGGCCGGGGCCGTCGCCCAGCGGCTTCAAATCGATCCACATGCGGCCGTTGTTGCCCACCGCGCCGCCGTTGCGACCCAGCATGGACGACACATCCAGCACGGCCGGGTCCGCCTGCACGATCGCCGCCGCCTGCTTCACCCGCTCGGCCATCAGCTGCGGCGAGATATTGGCGTCGGCGCTGATGTTGCCGTTGAGCGCGCCGGTGTCTTCTTCCGGCATGAAAGTACCGCCGGCGGTCTTCACCACCGCCATGGCCAGCACCACGGTCGCCACCAGCAACAGCAGCGGTTGCCAGCGCATCAGCCGGCGGTGGTGCATGGCCCAGTCCAGCGCGCGCTCGTAGACGCGGTGCAGCCAGCGGTCGAAGCGCTCGAACGCGCGCTGGATACGGTTGAGCGGCTTTTCGCCGGCGTGCTCCAGGGTGAGAAAGCGCCCGCACAGCGCGGGCGTCAACGTCAGCGAGACCAGCGCCGAGATCACGATCGCCGCGGTCAGCGTCACCGAGAACTCGCGCAGCAGCATCACCAGCATGTTGTTGCCGAACAGCAGCGGCGCGAACACCGCCACCAGCGACAAGGTGATCGACAGCACGGTGAAGCCGATCTCGCGCACGCCGACCAGCGCGGCCGGCAGCGGCGGCTGGCCGTTCTCCATGTGGCGCACGATGTTCTCGATCACCACGATCGCGTCGTCCACCACGAAGCCGATGCACAGCACCAGCGCCACCAGCGACAGCAGGTTCAAGGTGTAACCGAACGCCCACATCGCCACGAACGCACCGGCCAGCGACAGCGGCACGCTGAGCAGGGCGATCAGGGTGGGGCCGATGCGACGCAGGAAGATCAGCATCACCAGCGCCACCATCACGACGCTGATCATCAGCGTGAACTGCACTTCATGCAGCGCGGACTTGGTGGTCTGGGTGAGGTCCAGGATCGGCGTGATGGTGACATCGGCCGGCAGCATGGCGCGAAAGGTGGGCAACTGGTCGCGCACTGCGGCGGCGGTGGCCACCGCGTTCGCCTCCGGCCGCTTGGTCACCTGCATCATCACCGCGCGCTGGCCGTTGAACCAGGCGGCCTGGTATTGATCCTCCGGCCCCGCGGCTACGGTGGCCACGTCGGTCAGCCGTACCGGCATGCCGTTCTTCATCGCGATCAGCAGATTGCCGAATTCGGCCGGATCCTGCAGCGCGTCGTTGGCCGACACCGTCATCTGCGTGTGGCCATCGCTGATGAGGCCCTGCGGCGAGGTGACGTTGGCCGCGCGCAGCGCGTTCGCCACGTCGTTGGTGGTGAGCCCCTTGGCCGCCAGCGCCCCGGTATCCAGCGTCACCCGCACCGCATGCGCGGTGCCGCCGAACACCTCCACCTGGGCCACGCCGGGGATCTGCGCCACCGCCGGGCTGAGCAAGGTGTTGGTGAGGTCGTACAGCTTGTCCGGCGGCAGCCCGGTGGAGGTCAGCGACACCAGGATCACCGGCACCTGGGTGGTATCCGCCTTGAAGTATTGCGGCGGGTTGTCCATGTGCGTGGGCAGGTCGACCGCGGCGGCATTGATCGCCGCCTGCACGTCGCTGGCAGCCTTGTCCGCGCTGCGCCCCATGTACAACTGCAACCGCACGAAGGTGCGCCCCTCGGTGCTGTTGGAGTACATCTCCTTGACCCCGGGAATCCGCCCCAGGTGCCGCTCCAGCGGCGCCGCCACGGTGCTCGCCATGGTCTGCGCGCTGGCGCCCTGCATGTTGGCCGACACCATCACCACCGGCAGGTCCATCGACGGCAGCGCGGCCACGCCCAGCAGCTGGTAGGCCCAGCTCCCCGCCAATATCAACCCGATCGCCAGCAGCGAGGTGCCGATCGGGCGGCGAATCATGGGCGCGAATATATTCATGGGCTCTCCGTAGCGCGCAAGGATAGTGGCAGTCATGGGGCCGCCGCGATGTGCCTGAAGTCGGCCCTGCCGAATGGCACGGCTCCCATCGAGTCACCGCCTCGTTTCTGTAGGAGCTCGCCCTGTGCGCGATGCTCCTGACGTCTGTGGGAGCGGCTTCAGCCGCGATGCTCTTGTTGGTCGATCAAGAGCAGGAGCGCCACCATCCTTCAGCACCTTCCCCCGCAAGCGGGGGAGCCGATCAAGAGCTTTCGATCGCCTGC
>NZ_AJXU01000024.1 GCF_000264315.1 Rhodanobacter fulvus Jip2 | reverse complement strand
GAGTCACTTTTCTCTTGCGTGGCCAAGAGAAAAGTAACCAAAAGAGAAGGCCACCCCGCTTGGCGCTTGCCGGGCATCCTGCCCGGCAAGTCCGTGAGTCGGGGTCGGGCTTTTCGACAGCACATCCATGTGCTGGCGAAAAGGCATCGGCATCCATGCCGATGCCCGCTGCGCGGCCTGTCGACCCCGACTCACCGCCGCACAGGGGCCCCGGGTAGAGCGACGGGCCATCCTGGCCCGTACTCGGGATGGAGCCAGGGCAAAAGCAAAAGCCGCTACCTCAACCGTTCTCCCTGAGCGTAGGCCAAAGGCCGAAGTCGAAGGGCCGCTCGACGTCACCCTTCGACTCCGCCGCTGCGCGGCTACGCTCAGGGCGACCGGAGGTGAGGAAAAAAACAGAAGACTCCACGCCGCGACGCTCTCGCAGCGGCAACGCCGCTGCGCACCGAGTGCGCGCCACGATGGCGCGCTGCTCTACCCGGGGCCCCTCTGAAGCGGCGGGCGGGCGAAGGAAAAGCCCGCAGGGTGGCCGGCAGGGATGCCGGCCAGTTTGGCGTCAGTCCATGGATGGACTGTCGACAAACCCCGTAGCCCGCACGCGGACCTTGCGGACAGGATGTCCGCAAGGCGCGTAAGCGGGGTGGCCTTTCTCTTTGGTTACTTTCTCTTTGGCCACGCAAAGAGAAAGTGACTCGAGCGCCACAGGCGATCGAAAGCTCTTGCTCTGGAGCCACATTCAAGAGCAAAGGCATCGCGACTGAAGTCGCTCCCACAGAGAGGGCGGGCGGGGTATCACCGCATCGCCGGGCTGTACCGCACCGTCAAGAAGAAACTCCGCCCCGGCTGGTTGTAGTACCAGACCGTTTCGTAGTCGCGGTCGAACGCGTTGGCCAGGCGGGCTTCCAGTTGCCAGTCGGGGGTGAAGTGGTAGCTGGCGCGCAGGTCGGTGGTGGTGTAGCCGGGGACGGCTTGCAGGTTGCCGGCGTCGGCGTAGCTGTGGCTGCGGGCGTTGAAAGTGGCGCCCAGGCCGAACGCGCCGAAGCCGCGGTCGATATCCAGTCGTGCGGTGCGTTGCGGGCGGCGCATCAGCAGCTTGCCGTCGTTCGGGCCGCCATCCTCGTTTCGCGGCTGCAGCCAGGTCAGGTAGCCCTGCACTTGCCAGCCGGCGAGGTCGACGCCCAGCTTGCCTTCCACGCCGCGGATGCGCGCCTTGCTGATGTTCAGCGGGAAGTAGCTGCTGTCCAGCGCGATCATCTGGTCGATGTGGGTCTGGTAGGCGTTGATGCCCCAGTTCCAGTGGGTCAGGCGCTGGTTGAGGCCGAGTTCGACGCTACGTGATTCTTCCGGCTTCAGGTCGGGGTTGCCACTGCCGTAGGGGTAGTACACATCGTTGAAGGTCGGCGCGTGGAAGGCGGTGCCGTAGCTGGCCGAGAGGCGCAGGCCGTGGTCGAAGCGGTAGCCCCAGGCGGCGGCGCCGGTGTTGTGGTTGCCGAACTGGCCGTTGTGGTCGCGGCGTGCCGAGAGCTGGATTTCCTGACGGCCGAAGCTGCCCTGGTATTGCGCGTAGCCGGCGCTGTTGGTGCGCTGGGTGTCGAGGTAGCCGGTGTCGCTGTCGACCCGCTCGCCCTGCCAGTCCAGGCCCACGGTCAGCAGCTGGTTGGGCGCCACGGTGATGTCGTTCTGCCAGCCGACCTGGTCGTGGCGTGAGCCGATGTAGCCGCGAAAATCCTGGTTCTTGTAGCTGTCGTAGCGGTCCAGGTTCTGGCCCGCGCTCAGCGTGGTTTTCCAGGCGTCGGTGGGGTTGATGCTGAAGCGCCCGCCGGCCACTTGCTGCAGGGTGCGGCTGCGGTTCTGGTAGCTGCCGTCGAACTCGACTTCGCCCAGGTTGCGTAGCCAGGTGCCGGTCAGTTCGGCGCCGTTGTCCCAGCGATAGCCGCCGCTGGCGGTGAGGTTCTTGTTGCGGTTGCCGTCGCGGTCGGGCTCGTCGATGTAGCAGGCGGTGAAGGCTTCGGCCGCGCCGATGCGGCAGCTGTTGATGCCGCGGGTGTACTGCGCGCCCACGCCGATGTTGTACCAGGCGTGCTCGTCGCCGCCGGACAAACCCACCTGCCCGCGCAACAGATTGTTGCTGCCGGTGGTGAGGCTGAAGGAGGGCTGCAGGCCGCCGCCGGGCTGGCCGTGGCGGGTGAATATCTGGATCACGCCGCCGATCGCATCGGCGCCGTAGAGGCTGGAGCGCGGGCCGCGCACCACTTCGATGTGGTCGATCTGTTCCACCGGGATCTGCTCGAACGCGGCCAGGCCCGCGGTGACCGAGCCCACCCGCACGCCATCGACCAGCAGCAGCACGTGGGTCGCATTGGTGCCGCGCATGAACAGCGACGTCTGCTGGCCCAGGCCACCCAGGTTGCCCATGCTCACGCCGGGCAGGCCGGTCAGCAGGTCGGTGACCGTCAGCGGCTGCAGCCGGTCAATGTCCTCGCGGTTGATCACGCTGACCGAGGCCAGCGATTCATCCACGGTAATCGCGGTACGCGTGGCGGTGACGATCACCGCATCCAGATCCTCCGTGCCGACGGGATCGGGCCGGCCCGCGTCGGCTTGCGCCGCCATCGATGCGGCCAGCAGCGCCGCGGCCAACAGGGTGCGTTTCATGTACGTGTGTTCCACAAGCATTTCTCCGCCGCGCGCCCGCGCACGGCTCCAGCGTCAATGAGCTGGTGGCGAAGAAGGAGGGGACGGAACAACGGGCAGGCGAACGCCGACACGACTGTTCGGCCTCGCCCACCGCGAGCCACCAGAAATCGTGCAGGCCGGTCTCCGGGCTCGCGAGTGGCAGGGGAAACCTGCCTCGATCAGCGCCTTCCCGTGCAAGCACAGTGGCATTCGCTGATCGACGATTCTCGCTTACCGTTGCGGGGGCAGCGCCGGCCTTGCGGTGATCAACACCACGCACCGGCTTCCCGTTTCATCCCTTCGGCGTGGGGCCGTCGGGACACCTGAACCGCGCCACTTTAGCCTTGCGCGGTGGTTTGGGCAACGAGCGGGTGCCGGGCGACTGCTACGATGCTGCCCGTCTTCCGCCGCCGATCGATGCCATGTCCCTGCTGCCCACCGTCGAACACGAAACCGCCGCCAACCCCACCCACAGCATCCTCTGGCTGCATGGCCTGGGCGCCGACGGCAACGACTTCGCGCCGATCGTGCCGGAGCTGGTGGCGAAGGAGTGGCCGGCGCTGCGCTTCGTGTTTCCGCATGCGCCGGTGCAGCCGGTGACGATCAACGGCGGGGTGCCGATGCGCGCCTGGTACGACATCCATGGTTTCGATGCGCGGGCGCCGCAGGACGAGGCGGGGATTCGAGTCTCCATCGCCGCCGTCGAGGCGCTGATCGCCCGCGAGAACGAACGCGGCGTGCCGGATGAAAACATCTTCCTGGTCGGCTTTTCGCAAGGCGGCGCGATCGCGCTGAGCGCGGGTCTGCGCCATCCGCGCGCGCTGGCCGGCATCGTGGCGCTGTCCACCTATGTGCCGATATCCAGCTTGCTGGCCGCCGAGCGCCACGCCGCCAACGCCGCCACGCCGATCTTCTGGGGCCATGGCAGCGCCGATCCGGTGGTGCTGTACCAGCGCGGCGTGGATTCGCGCGAGCTGCTGCAGTCGCTGGGTTACACGGTGGACTGGCACAGCTACCCGATGCCGCATTCGGTCTGCGCCCAGGAGATCGCCGACCTGCGCCAGTGGCTGGGCGCGCGGCTGGCCTGAACCGCGCGGTGCGGCATACTCGCCTGATGCGCGAACTGCCCGCCCGCCGCCTCGAGGCCAGCCCCTTGCCGGACTTCTGCCGGCTGCCGGCGGTGTTCGCCTGGTTCGTGGTGGGCGCGTTGACGGTTACGGTGATGTGGCTGGCGCCCGGGCAGACGCGCGGCTGGTCCGGCTACAGCGTGGCGGTGCTGTTCGTGAGCTGGCTGGCACTGGTGATCGCCGTAGTTCTCTGCAAATCGCGACCGTGGCTGCAACGCCTGCCGGGCCGCTGGCCGTACCTCGGCGCGTGGCTGCTGATCATGCTGATCGTGGTGGCCGCCAGCGCGGCCGTGCACTGGCTCGACGCTTCCCTGCAGATGCCATTCATCACCGCGTCGATGGGCGCCTTCGTGCGCGACAACGCCGTCATCACCGCGCTGCTGGGCGCCGCGATGCTGCGCTATTTCTACGTGCTGGCGCAGTGGCAGGCGCGGCTGGCCGCGGTCACGCGCGCGCAGGTAGGCGCGTTGCAGGCGCGCATCCGGCCGCACTTCCTGTTCAACAGCATGAACACCGTGGCGGCGCTGATCCGGGTCGACCCGGCCGCGGCCGAGCGCACCGTCGAAGACCTGTGCGAACTGTTCCGCGCCGCGCTGGGCCAGCACGACACCGACAACGGCACGCTGGGCGAGGAGCTGGCGCTGATCGAGCGCTACCTGGCCATCGAGCAATGGCGGTTGGCCGAGCGGCTGCGCGTGGTGCGCGAGCTGGATGACCTGCCGGCCGATTTCCCGCTACCGCGCCTGCTGCTGCAACCGCTGGTGGAGAACGCCGTACGCCACGGCATCCAGCCGCTGCGCGCGGGTGGCGAGGTGGTGTTGCGCGGTGCCCGCGAAGGCGAAGGCGTGATGGTCGAAATCGTCAATCCGCTGCCCACCACGCCACCGGAACCGGGCAACGGCCATGGCCTGGACAGCGTGCGCCAACGCATCGCCTACCACTATGGCCCGCGCGCCCGCTTCGAGGCCGGCCCGCGCGGCGATCAGTTCGTGGTGACCCTGCACCTGCCGGGGCCAGCGGCATGACCCGCGTATTGATCGTCGACGACGAACCGCTGGCACGCGCCCGCCTGGCCGCCTTGCTGGCCGAATGCGAAGGCTGCGAACTGGTCGGCAGCGTGGCCGACGGCGAAGCCGCGCTGGGCGTACTCGGCGAATTGCAGCCCGACGTGCTGCTGCTGGACATCAACATGCCCGCCCTCAGCGGCACCGTCCTGGCCGGCCGACTGGCCGGGCGGTCGCGGCCGTTGATCATCTTCTGCACCGCTTACGAAGCCCACGCGCTGCAAGCGTTCGAACTGGGCGCGGTCGACTACCTGCTCAAACCCGTCCGCCTCGACCGCCTGCGCGAAGCCCTGCAACGCGCCCAACGACGCCTGGCCGAACTGCCCCGCGATCGCACCACCTTCCTCCACGGCCGCCTGCGCGGCGCCCCCGTCCGCATCGCCCTGGACGAGGTGATCTGCCTGCTGGCCGAAGAAAAATACGTGGTGGTGCAACACCAGGGCGGCGAGCTGCTGATAGAGGAATCGTTGCGACAGCTGGAAGAAGCCTACCCCGACCAACTGCTGCGCCTGCACCGCAATTGCCTGGTGCCTCCGGCGCGGTTGCTGGGCCTGAAAATCCTCCCCGACGGCCGTGCGCTGGCAAACCTCGACGGCACCGAGCTCGCCCCTGAAGTGAGTCGCAGGAATCTGCCGGCGGTGCGGAAGTTGTTGCGGTTGGGGTGATGTATTGCGCGCGAGAGCAACGTGAATAGACGCAGTTGCGGCGGTGTTGTGAACGGCAGCAACCGACCCGAAGCGGCCGCTCGAAAGTGCACTCTGACCCGGGTTTTGCCCCCGGGTTTTGCCCGGGTTTTGCCGATCCCGTGAACGCTACACTGGACCCTATACAGGAGGATCGTCGCTAAGCAGGGGCGGAATCCTTGGTACAAGTTCGCGCCAAGCCACCATCATTTGATGATCCTGTTGACTGGAGTCGCCCGGTCGACTCGGCGTCATTGCCTCCAACTCTTCAATGAAGTTAACTGAGAAGTCGATGAGGTTAGAGGCGGGTTCGCACTCGATGAGTAAGCGTTGCATGAGATGGGTTGAAACGCCACAGGCCGGGTCGCCTCTATCGACCGAAGTGTTCGGGCGGCGTACCGTAAAGGCTACTTTCTCATCGTCCATGAATGTTGCAATTAATCCACGATCCGCGAATCGCTGCATAATTTCGTACGCGTCTACCGCAACAATGACATCTAGGCGGCCTTCAAGAAGGGCAATTAAGTCTGAAGCTCTCTCGATGGAGAGAGTAAATGGATAATAGGGCGCCCACGCCTCTGACTCAATTTGCTCGCTCCATATGCCGCAGCTTGGGTACTTGCCCATCTCCACTATTTTCAGGCGTTCTAAGTCACATCCGCGCCTGATAGCCAGATAAGTCACGCCACCCTCCGGACGAACTAGTTCCCAGCGCTTCCCTCGCGACTGATCGATGCAATGATTCAGATCCTCAAGATGTGCCGTCGCCATCGGCATCGCACGCCGCTCAACTCGTTCACATCCCCGGAAATTGCTGGCCTCATCGTCTGATAGGAAGGTTTTAAGAGACATCAAATTAAGAGCCTGGCGAACAGTGCGGCTATTCTGGTTTTCGCTTGTCTTCACCTCTCTTGGGAAGGGATCCGCGTTGACCATCACGCAGACGTCGCCATGTCTGAGTGTATTAGTAAGATCACACAGCACCGCAGGGATCCCTCGGTTACAGATAGTCTGCATAACACCAATTTCAAGCCGGCGACCTTCGTTGCCGGATAAAGCGCCCGCAGATTGCTTAGCCGAGTAGTCCTCGATCGAGTAGAACATGTGCTTAAGTGCATACTTATCGTGATAAATGAAGGGGATTGCGTCGCCGAAACAGCGCCAAACCCATAGGAGATGCTTCCCATGGTCAATCCCTAGGGCCAGCCTTTTCGCTTCCTTTTTTAGATAGTCTGAAATGTCTTTCGACGGTCTATTTTTCCGGAGCCCAAGGATGCGCAAGCGCTCCGCTTTGAGGATCCTCAAGCCCTTCTCTGTCCTGAGAATGTGGCTAGCCAGCTGATTCTGGAGCCGAAGGAGCAGTTCGATCCGTCCATATGGATCGGCCTTAACCTGATCGATAAGTACTTTTAGGTTCTTGAATGCCCTTCGGTTTCGCTTGATGCGAAACTGAGCCGCTTCTTTGGAAGCTCTCCTGAGAGAGCATTTTTGGTGCTGCGAAGCCATTGCGCTACCGATGTGGTGCTGAGTCGACGTCCCCCCGATTTT
>NZ_AJXU01000023.1 GCF_000264315.1 Rhodanobacter fulvus Jip2 | reverse complement strand
GGAATAGATCAGAGCATCCTTCGCTGGCGGATATGGAGCATGTGTCAGCACAATGATGGGCATGTTGCCGAAATCCCGGCGTGTCGCGCGGGTCTCGTCGGCGCTTACACCCGAAAAGTTAAGGCCCTCAGACGTCGTTGCAGCCTGGTATTTTTCTCTGGCTGAGTATTCCAACATCACGTCATTGATCGCATTGCTAAAGCGCGGATAGGGTTCACCCACACATTTTTTGTAGACGGGCGAGTCCTTCGGAATCTGTCCGCCCTTTATCGCATCCATGCAAGACGTGTCGTTCTCGTCGGACCAGTGAGCCAATGCCTCGGGCGTCGCAATCGTCTTGAATCGCGTTGATTGGTCTTCGTGGGAGGGGTCAACCAGGACCATGCCCACCACTTCATCGCGGTAGCGATCAGCGAAAACGCGCGCCGCCATTCCGCCAGCGGAATGGCCTACCACAATATATGGCGGTCTTATACCGACCACCTGGAGCGCCCGATGAATGTCGTCGACGTCGTTGCCCGCTGTGCTGGGGCGCGTCGCGGCGTCGCTGAATCCGAGGCCGGCGCGGTCATACGAGCAGGTCGCGTTCTTCTCGCTGATTGCGGGTTGCACTAGCGCCCAAGCGATTGTCGAGTCACTGAGGCCGGAATCGAAAATAATGGCGGGGGACCCAGTGCCACGACAGTAAAGATTGATGTGCCGCCCGCCGCCGACGTCTACGAGCCGGACGGCCTTCGTATAGACCGGGTCGGTGATGATCGGCCCAGGGGGAACTGGTTGCGCCGTAGCCAGTGCAGAAATCGATAGACAGCTGATTCCCATAGTCATGGCCAACGTTTTCACGTTCATCTTCTTCCCCTGTGCCTGCAAATTGTTGGGCATGGCTGGTATGGCGGGTCGCGTCTAGCGTGAAGCTTGCCTACAAGGCTCCGATTCCGCCAGCAACGCTGACGCCTTCCAACTTTTTCGGGTCGCATGTCATTTTTGGGTCGAACACTGTCTGCTGAGGCCAGGTGCAGGCTGGCAAGCTCCTTCAAAGCACCATACCAACCCATTTCAAAATTCCCCCGCCCGCGCGTCTTAAAGATCAACTCGGCGTTACGAGGTGAACCGATGCGCATGGCACAAATGAATACAACCGGCATGTTGTGGCTTGAGGCCTTGCGTCGCCGCTGGTCGCTGCGGCTGGTCGCTGGCGAGAGCCGGTGGCAGTTCGTGGTGCACATGGCTGGTTGGGTGCGGTTGTTCATTCGGCAGACGCGGTGGCTGCATGCGCTGGATGCGCGGGATACCCTGCGGCGGGCGGCGCAGGCGGATCCCGGGCTCTACGAGCGCTGGCATCGGCCGTATATTTCGACGCATTTCGATGGGGATACCCGGCGCCGTATCGTCAGCTCGCACTATGCGTTTGTGATGCGGCGTTTTCCGGCGCGGTTGGGCGAGCGCATCGTGTCGGGCGGCAGTGCGCGGCTGGCCACGTTGCGGCTGGACGGCGCGACGGGGGCGTATCTGAGCCTGCGCAAGCCGTCGCGGGGCGACGCGGGTGAGCTGAGCCTGTTGTTGCTGACGCTGGACAAGCAGGTGCTGGCGTCGTGCATCCTGACCTTCGACCGTAGCGACAGCGTTATCGTCGGTGCCGTGAAAGGCGCCGGTCCCCACACACCGGCCGAAGCGTCGCGCGAATTCATCCAGGCCAGCCATGGCCTGCATCCGACCGACCTGCTGGTGTCGCTGGTGCGCGAGTTGGCGGCACTGCATGGCTTGAAGCGCATCCGTGCGGTCGCTTCATCGGCGCGTGTGGCGGGCGTGTCGCACGGGCCGGACGCGGACGGCGACGATGCTTTCTGGCGAGCGCAGGGCGGCGTGCCGTCGTCGTCGGGTTGTCTTGAATTGCCGCTGTCGCTGATGCGGGCGCCGTGCGCCGATGGGCCGCGCAGCCGTCGCGAGAAGCGGCAGCAGCGGGAGGCATTCCGCGAGAAGGCTTGCGCGGCTTTCGCCGCCGCGTTCCGTTCCACGGACGAACGCTTTCCCGCTGGCGCGACGGCTTCGGTTTCGCGCGATGCCGCCGCCATCGTCCACTCACGATCGCCGGCCGCGCAGCAGCCGGCATCGGAACACGGCGGCATGCTGGTGGCCGGCTTGTGAGACGCGCTCTAGAAGTCGTAGCTGGCGCTGAGCAGGAACGTGCGCCCTTCGCGCACCGGCACGAACGACGACTCGGCATTGACGGCGTACAAGGTGCGCGCGAACAGGTTCTTCATGCCCAGCGTGGCCGACCACGCGTCGCCGTAATAAGTGAGGTTGGCCTCGGCGCTGAGCTGGCCGGGGATGGCGAAATAGCCGCCGCTTTCCACGCGGCCCCGGGTGCGCGAGCGCGCGAAGACGCCGCCGGCCACGCCCCAGGATTGCAGCGCGCCGGGCTGGAAACGGTAGCTGGCCCAGGCGTTCCATTGATGCCGGGGCGCGCCGTAGGGAAGGCTGCCGTCGTGGTTGCGGACGCGCGCGCCGGTGTAGCTGGTGGACACGTCCAGCCCCGGCAGCATCTGGCCCTCGAATTCGATCTCCACGCCGCTGTTGGTCTGGCCGGGGCCGGGCTCCGCGAAGTGGGGCGGCTCCGGCGATATCCGGTTGATGCTGTGATCCAGGCGGATGCGGTACCACGCGGCGGTGAGCCGCGCGCGCTGGTCGAACAGGTCGAGCTTGGTGCCCACCTCGATCTGGCGCGACACCGAGGGCGGCAGCGGGCGGCCATCCTCGCCCAGCAACGCGTCGACCTGGAAGCCGGTGTTGCTGGAGGCGTACAGCGACACATCAGGCGCGGGTTTGTAGACCACGCCCAAGCGTGACACCCACTTCGAACGGCGCGTAGCGGGGGCGTCGCCGCCGGTCAGTTCGTAGGTGGCGTGGCGCACGGTGGCCAGCACATTCCATGACTCGCCGATCGACAGCTGGTCCTGCGCGAAGATCCCGGTGTTGCTGGACCAGGAGCCGCCCAGCGGCCGTGTCCGCATGAGGGTGACGTCTTGCGAGTTGACCGATGGCAGCAGGTTGTCCGGTCGCAACTCGGCGTTGATCGCCGCGCCGGTAACGACACCGGAGGCGGCGCTGTTACCGGTGTGGGTGCGGGCGTAGTCGATGCCCAGCAGCACGTCATGCACCAGCGCGCCCTGGTCGAAGCTGGCCGCCAGCTCGTTCTGCAGCGTGTAGAACGCGTCGGCATAGCGGTAGGTGCTGGCCATCGCCTCGGTCAGGCCGAAACGCTGCGTGTCGGCGAACGCCCAGGCCTGGCCGTTGCTGTGCTGGCTGACGTATTGCCCGCGGCTGCGCAGGCTCCAGGTGTCGCCCAGTGCCTGCTCGGCCATGTAGAACGCGCGCCGGGTGCGGAACCGCGCATGGTCGTCCGGGCTGCCCAGCAGCGTATGGAACGACGACGACTCCGCCAGCGATGGCCCGAGCAGCACCGTGTGATCCGCCACCGGTACGCGATTGTCGATGTATTCGAGGCCGAGCAGCAGCTGCGTGGTATCGCCCTGCCAGGCCAGCGACGGCGCCAGGTAACCACTGCGCTGGCCGTGGTAGCCCTGCACCGTGCGACCGGCGCGATTGCCGGCGGCGACCAGGCGGTAGGTCAGGCGCCCCTGCTGATCCAGCGACCCCGCCAGGTCGATGCCCAGCCGCGTGCCGTCGTATCGCCCGGTGGAGAACAGCAGGTGCCGCACCGGCTCGGCCTGCGGTCGCTTCATCACGATGTTGACCGAGCCGCCGAAATTATTGGCCACCGATGCTTCGCCGAGTATCGTCTCCGGCCCCTTCAGCACCTCAACCCGTTCGATGCCGATCAGCGGCGGCAGATCCTCGATGCGCGCCACGCCGTTGGGCATGCCGTCGGTGAGGCCGTTGCCGGTGCTGAAGCCGCGAATGCGGAACAGCGGCGGGCCGCCGAAGCCGTCCACGTAATCCACGCCCGCCACATGGCGCACCACGTCGGCCACTTCGAAGGCCTGGCGGGAATCCATCAGGTCGCGGGTGACGATGCTCACCGACTGCGGCAGGTCGCTCAGCTGCGCATCCGTGCGGGTGGCGCCGCGGGTGGTCTTGCCCAGGAAGCCGACGTCATACAGCACCAGCCCGGAAACCTGCACGGCATCCAGTACCGAGACGATCGGCACGCTGGGTTTGGTGCCGCTGAGCGGGCTCCGGTAGGAAATCGCCGGGGTGAAATGGCGCTGGCGCACCACCACCGTGCGCTTGCCGATCACCTCGTAATCCAGGCCGGTGCCCTTGAGCAGATGGGCCAGCGCCGCTTCCACCTTCAGGCTGCCGGAGGTGCCGGTACTTTGCCGCCCCGCGATCGCGGCGCTGGAGGTGAGCACCTGCACATCGGCCTGGCGGCCCAGCGCCATCAGCGCGCTGGACAGTGGTTGTGCCGGGATCGAGAAATGGGTCGTGCCGCTCACCAACGCGGGCGCCGGTGCGGCATCGGCCGGCCCCGGCCAGGCCACCGCCGCGCCCCACGCCATGCAGGCGACAAGCGCATGCCGCCGCCATCCTGTTGAGTGGCGCGACGTCATCCGCCGCACGTCGACGCATCCCGCCGGGCAACGGTTTCCCGGTAGCGCAGGGGTGGCGTGCGCCGGTCGCTGCGGCGCGGTTGACGTGCTGCCATCTTGCCCTGCATGCGACGCGTGATCCGGTTAGGGTTGCCCGGTGCTCGAAAGCACCACGTGGTCGGCGAAGGTGCTTACCTGCACGGGGAAAACATGCGGCAAGGCGCCCACCCAGCTGTCGATGGTAGTGGTGTTGACGGTGCCGGTGAACATCAGTTCGCCCAGGCGCGGATCGGCCAGTTGTATCGGCTGGTGGCTGTAGCGGTTGACGTTGGCCAGCACGGCCGCCAGCGGCTCGTTGACGAACTCCAGCCGATGCTGGCGCCACGCCGCCGCGTGTTCGACCGCCACTGCGGAAACGCTGACCGCGCCGGTGGTCGGGTCGTACTCCGCACGCTGCCCGGCCACCAGGTCCAGCCGGCCGGAGGCGGCGCCGGCGCCGAGCGACGTGCCATCGGACGGCGACAGCCGCACGCGACCCTCGGTCACCGCCACGCTGACACGTTGCCCGGTGCGCCGCACGTTGAACGCGGTACCCATATCCTCGATGTGCAACGGGCCGGCGGTGACCACGAAGGGGCGGCTGCTGTCGTGGGTGACGGTGAAAAACGCCTCGCCCGCACGCAGGTCGATGTCGCGTCGATCGGCGGCGTAGCGGGTGGTCAATGTCGATGCCGCGCCGAGCTGGACGGCGGTGCCGTCGGCCAGCTGGATGTCGCGGTCTTCACCCACGGCGCTGGCGTATTGCTGCGCTGGCGCGGCCATGTCCAGCCCGCCGTGCAGCAGCCACCAGCCACCCAGCGCCAGGCCGATCACGGCGGCTGCGGCGGTGGCCATCAGCGGGCGGCGATGGCGTGCGGCGCGCGGCGGCGCGAATTCGTCGATCAACTGCTGGCGCTGCTGACTTGGCGCGTGCGCGATCGCCTCACCCAAGACATTCAGCTGGGCGAAGGCCTGCGCGTTGCCGGGGTCGGCGGCCATCCACGCGCTCCAGCGTTCGAGCAGATCCGCGGACGGCTCGGGATCGCGCAACTGGGTCCACCAGATCGCTGCCGTGTGCATGGGGTCTTCCCCGAATCCAGTCGTGTTGGCCATTACGGCGCCTCCGGTGCAAAACAGCGTTCTCGACAGTGCGCCATGGCGTGGCTGACGTGGTAGCGGACCATGCGTTCGCTGAGTTTCATGTCGACCGCGATCGCGGCAAACGAGCGGCCTTCCACCACGTGCAGCACGAACGCCCGGCTGGCCTTGGCGGGCAGCTCGCGCAGTGCGGCCTGCACCTTCTTCCACTGCTGGCTGGCCCACAGATGCTGCTCGGGCCACGGCGTGGCGTGCACGTTGTCGTCTATCGGGTCGGGCGGCACGTTGGCGCGCACCACGCGTTTGCGCAGGTAGTCCATCGACTGGTTGATCGCCATGCGGAACAGGAACGCGCGCGGGGATTCCACGTGCGTGAGGTCATTCATCGTCAGCAACTTCACATAGACTTCCTGCGCGATCTCCTGCGCATCGGTGCGCGAACTGAGACGGCATTGCAGCAACGCCACCAGGGCGTCGTGATGCTCGCGATACAGCGCAGCCACCTGCC
This sequence comes from Rhodanobacter fulvus Jip2, assembly GCF_000264315.1. Classification (GTDB taxonomy): domain Bacteria; phylum Pseudomonadota; class Gammaproteobacteria; order Xanthomonadales; family Rhodanobacteraceae; genus Rhodanobacter; species Rhodanobacter fulvus. Next base: position 5,417 of record NZ_AJXU01000023.1, on the reverse strand, counting down.
CGGCATGGGCGGAAGGGCCGCCTGGGCGCGCGGCCTCGGGGCGGGGATGTTCCATGCGGTACGGACTGTCCATCAGCAGGGTTTCATGGCGCTCGGCTCGGGTTTTCGGCGTCTTCCTGTCTGAGACGTGCGAGCCGGGGGGATTTGAAATGGCGGGTTTCGGGGCCGGTGGTGATCGCCGGGCCGATCGCCGCGGATTGTATAGGCCGTGGGCCTCGTCCAAGCCGTGTTCCACCTACACTGTGCCGGCCAGCAGGCACACAGGGAGAAATGCATGCGTCGTCGATCGCCAGGATTGCCCGGCCTCGGGCTGTTGGGTTTGCTGTGGTTGCTGATCGCCGTGCCGTCGCTGGCGCAGGAGGTACCGCCGCCGCTGCGCGACTGGCAGGGCTGGGTGCTGCACGACGTGCCGCAGCACGGCTGCCCGTTTCTCGCCAGCGAGATGCCGAACGATGGCAGTTACCAATGCGCATGGCCGGGCCGGCTGACCGTGGATGCGGACAAGGACGGCGGCCGCTTCAGCCTCGACGTGCACGTGGATGCGCCGACCTGGGTGGCGTTGCCGGGCGACGCCAGGACCTGGCCGCAACAGGTCAGCGTCAACAAGCAGGCAGCCACGGTGCTGCAGCGCGACGGCGCGCCGATGCTGTGGCTGGCGCCGGGCGACTATCAGCTGAGCGGTACGCTGCCGTGGGCGGCGCGTCCCGCGCGCCTGCGCGTGCCGGCCACGATCGGGCTGGTCACGTTGCGCGTCGATGGCGCGGCGGTGGCGCGTACCGAACGCAACGGCGATCAGCTCACGCTCGGTGAAGCGGCCGCGGCGCAGCGTGCCGCCGACGCGTTGTCGCTGCGCGTCTATCGCCGCCTCGGCGACGGCCTTCCGGCCACGTTGCAGACCCAACTGCAGCTCACTGTCAGCGGCAGTGCGCGCGAACAATTGCTGGGGCCGGTGTTGCCGGCCGGCTTCGTCGCCACCACCTTGTCCGGCGACCTGCCGGCGCGGCTGGAAAGCGATGGCCAGCTGCGCGTGCAACTGCGTCCGGGGCAATGGACCGTATCGCTGGACGCGCGCAGCGTGGCGCCGCTGCACAAGGTGACGCTGAAGCTGCCCGCCGCGCCATGGCCGCGCCAGGAAATCTGGAGCTATGCCGACGACACCGACCTGCGCAGCACGCGCGTCGAAGGCCATGCCACCGATGCCGCCCAGGCTGGCGTGCCGGGCCGGTGGAGCGAGCTGCCGGCGTTTGTGCTGGATGACGCCGCGGGGCTGTCGATCGAACAAGGCAGCCGTGGCGATGAAGGCGGGCAGGGCGACCAGCTGCATCTGCAGCGGCAGATGTGGCTCGATTTCGATGGCCGCGGCCTCAGCGTGGCCGACACGCTGACAGGCGAACTGCGCCATCACCAGCGACTGGACGTGGCCGCGCCGTGGCAATTGCAGCGCGCCAGTCAGGCGGGCGATCCGCTGCTGATCACGCAAGGCGAACACGGCGCCGGCGGCGTCGAGTTGCGCGATCGCACGCTCGATCTGTCCGCGGGTTTGCGCCTGGCTGCGCACGCGGGGGCGATCCCCAGTGCCGGCTGGCAGCTGCCGCTGGAAAGCATCGACGCCATCTTGCACCTGCCGGCCGGCTATCGCCTGCTGGGCGCGGTCGGCGTGGATCGCTCGCCCGATTCGTGGGTGGCCCAGTGGAGCCTGCTCGACCTGTTCGTGCTGGCGCTGATCGCCCTGCTGGCGGGCCGGTTGCTGGGCTGGCCGTGGGCGCTGCTGGCTGCGGGCTACCTGGTGCTGGCGCAGCACGAGAACGGCGCGCCGTTGTGGGGTATCGCCAGCGTGTTGGCGCTGGCCTTGCTGCTGCGGGCGCTGCCCGAAGGACGCCTGCGTGCAACGGCGCGCATCGGCGCCATGGTCGTGTTTGCGCTCACCGTGCTGTCGACCCTGCCGTTCGCCGCCGGCCAGTTGCAGTACGCGTTGCATCCGCAGCTCGAGGGGCAGGGCGTGGAGCACGCTCATCTGCAGAAAGAGAAAGAGCGCATCGTGCAGGACGAGTTCGTCGCGCCACCGCCACCTGCGCCAGCGGCGCCAACCGCTTCCGCCATGGCGTCCCGGCCGATGGCCGAGAAGATGACCATGGCCAGTCCGTCACCGCGGCTGGCATCGCGGTCCGACGCCAATGTCCGTATCGCCGCTGCCGCCGTCGACAAAGCGGCCGATCGCATCGATCCCCGCAGCGTAATTCAGGCCGGCGCAGGCATGCCGCGCTGGGATCAGGGCAACAACTACCGCCTCGGCTGGTCCGGGCCGGTGACGGTGGAACAGAGCAGCCGGCTGGTGATTGCGCCGGCGTGGCTGGTGCGCGTATTCCGCGTGGCGATGGTGTTGTTGCTGGCGGCGCTGCTGGGGCGGCTGGTGACGGTGTTGGGGTTGCCGTGGCGCGGTCGCTGGCCGCACTGGCGTGGTCGCGGCGTAGCCGGTGCGGCGCTGCTGGCATTGGCGTTGTTGCCGCACGGCGTACGGGCGCAGGAGATGCCGAGCCAGCAGTTGCTGGATCAGTTGCGCACGCGCCTCACCGAAGCGCCGAAGTGTGCACCGAGCTGCGCCGAGCTGGCGCAGGCGCAGTTGCGCGCCAGCGACGATGCGCTGGACGTCGAGCTGGAGGCGCACATCGGCGCCGCGGTGGCGCTGCCGTTGCCGCAGGCCGATGACGCCCTGCAACTGCTCGCGGTGGCGGTGGACGGCCACGCGGATGCGCCGCTCACCCGCGATGCCGGGCAAGTGCTGGTGCGGCTGGATCGCGGCGTGCACCGCATCAGCCTGCGCTACCGCCTCGCCGACACGGACAGCGCCAGCCTGCGCTTTGCGCAACGGCCGCAGCGCGTCACGTTCAGCGGCGAGGGCTGGTCGCTGGATGGCGTCGATGGCGGTCGCGCACTGGGCGACAGCATCGCGCTGCATCGCGTGCGCACGACCGACGACGGCAAGAGCCTGCCGTCCAGTCAGAGTTTCCCGCCGTACGTGCGGCTGACCCGCACCCTGGTGCTGGGCCTGGACTGGACCGTGCAGAACGTGGCGGAGCGCATCGCGCCGCAGGAGGGTGGTTTCAGCACCACCTTGCCGCTGCTGCCCGGCGAGCATCCGCAGGGCGATGAGGCGCGAGTGCAGGATGGCCGGATCAGCATCACCTTCAACGCCAACAGCGATAGCGTGAGCTGGACCAGCCGCCTCGACCAGACCATCTCGCTGGCACTCAAGGCACCGGCGCTGGGCGAGCGGGCGGAGGTGTGGGCCATCCACGCGGCGCCGATGTGGCATGTCGACGCGAAGGGCGTGCCGACCAGCGCCAGCGAGGATGGTCTGTTGTACCAGCCCTTGCCGGGCGAAACCCTGCAGCTCGCCTTCAACCAACCGGTAGCCATGAAGGGCGACAGTCTCGCCTTCGACGGTGTCGAGCTGGCCAGTACGGTCGGCGAACGGGCGACGGAAACGGTGTTGAACCTGCGTGCGCGCAGTACCCGCGGCGGCGAGCATGCCATCGACCTGCCGGCGGGTGTCGAGCTGTTGGAAGCGCATCGCGACCAGCAGCCGATCAACCTCGCCGTGCGTGACGGCAAGCTCAGCCTGCCGCTGCTGCCCGGCGAGCACGGCTACCGCTTGCGCCTGCGCGAACCCCATGGCATCGCCACCCGCGTGCACACGCCGATCTTTGCCCTGCATGCGCCGGTGGCCAACATCGACCTGACCCTGCAGCTGCCGCAGGATCGCTGGGTGCTGTGGGCGTGGGGTCCGACGGCGGGGCCGGCGGTGCTGTACTGGTCGCAGCTGATTGTGTTGCTGCTGGCCGCCTGGCTGCTGGCGCGGTTCGCACCCACGCCGCTGCGCTTTCATCACTGGCTGCTGCTTGGACTGGGCTTCTCGGCCTTCGCCTGGAGCGCCTACGCACTGGTGGTGCTGTGGCTGATCCTGCTGGGCCTGCGTGCACGCGCGTCGTTGGAGCGGCTCAGCGTGACGACGTTCAACCTGCTGCAGGCCGGTCTTGCCGGGCTCACGTTGTTGTCGCTGATCGTGCTGATCGGCGCGGTGCCGACCGGCCTGCTGGGCCTGCCGGACATGCATGTGGCCGGCCAGGGTTCCAGTGCATGGAACCTGCACTGGTTCGCCGATCAGAGCGCGAATGCGCTGCCTGGCGCCGGCGTGCTCAGCGTCTCGCTGTGGGTCTACAAGATCGCCATGCTGGCCTGGGCGCTGTGGCTGGCGAACGCGCTGATCGGCTGGCTGCGCTGGGGATTCGACGCGTGGACGCGTGGCGACTATTGGCGCAAGAACGCGCCAAAAGCCGTCGCGCCGCCGCCGCTGCCGCCATCCGCAGGACCCTCGTCCGATGCCTGACGTACGCCACCTGCTGGTCGATGCCACGCAACAGCTCGGTGATCGTGCCGAGGCCGAGTTGCTGCTGCTGCACGCTGTGCGGCAGTCGCGCAGCTGGCTGTTCACGCATGCCGACGACGTACCCGATATGGACGTCCAGACGGCTTATGCGGAACTGCTGAATCGTCGTGCGCGTGGCGAGCCGGTGGCCTACATCATCGGCTCGCGCGGCTTCTGGTCGCTCGACCTGGAGGTGACGCCGGCCACGCTGATCCCGCGCCCCGAGACGGAGCTGCTGGTGGAGCTGGCGCTGGAACGCCTGCCGCGCGATTTTGCTGGCGCGGTGGCGGACCTGGGTACCGGTAGTGGTGCGGTGGCGTTGGCGCTGGCCAGCGGGTTACCGCTCTGCCGCGTGACCGCCACCGATGCCAGCGCGGCGGCGCTTGAGGTCGCGCGACGCAACGCGGCGAGGCTGGGGATCGACAACGTGGCCTTCGTGCAGGGTGACTGGATGGTGCCGTTGGGTGATGCGCGGTTCGAACTCATCGTCTCCAACCCGCCGTATATCGAAGCCGACGACGCGCATCTGGCGCGCGGTGATCTGCGTTTCGAACCGGCCACGGCGCTGGCCTCGGGGCGCGATGGGCTGGACGACATTCGCCGCATAGTGGCCACCGCGCGCGAACACTTGGTACCCGGTGGCTGGCTGTTGTTCGAGCACGGCTGGAATCAGGGCGACGCGGCGCGCGCGTTGCTGCGTCAGGCTGGTTATGACGACGTGTTCACCGCGCAGGATCTGGAGCAACGCGACCGCGTTTCAGGGGCGCGCAACCCGGCGTAGGAGCGCAACCCGTCCACAAGGGACTTCGGTCGTGCACCAAAAAGCTCTCGCTCTTTGAGCGTCTGTGGGAGCGACTTCAGTCGCGAGGCTTTTGCTCTTGAATGTGGCTCTAGAGCAAGAGCTTTCGATCGCCTTCGGCGCTCGAGTTACTTTTCTCTTGCGTGGCCAAGAGAAAAGTAACCAAAAGAGAAGGCCACCCCGCTTGGCGCT
>NZ_AJXU01000022.1 GCF_000264315.1 Rhodanobacter fulvus Jip2 | reverse complement strand
CCCGCTTGGCGCTTGCCGCCCCTCCATGGGCGGCAAGTCCGTGAGGCGGGGCCGGGCTTTTCGAGCGGGCTCCTGCCCGCGCGAAAAGGCGAGTCCATCCATGGACTCGTCCGCTGCGCGGCCTTGTCGGCCCCGCCTCACCGCCGCACAGGGGCCCCGGGTAGAGCAGCGGGCCATCCTGGCCCGCACTCGGTGAAGAGCCGGAGCGGGAGCGGAAAGCAATAAGCGAAAAGCTAAAAGCTAAAAGCGAAAAGCGAAAAGCGAAAAGCTAAAAGCTAAAAGCTAAAAGCGAGAAGCGAAAAGCGAGAAGCGAGAAGCGAGAAGCGAAAAGCGAGAAGCGAGAAGCGAGAAGCGAGAAGCGAAGGCTCACCGCAACCCCTCAACCGTTCCCCCTGAGCGTAGGCCGCAGGCCGAAGTCGAAGGGTTTCCCGCACTCGCCCTTCGACTTCGCTCGCTCACGCGAGCTACGCTCAGGGCGAACGGAATGTGAGGGCAACCCACGGCAACGACACGCTGCGGGGAACGCTCGTGTTGCTGCTCCTGCTCCTGCTCCTGCTCTTGCTCTTGCTCTTGCGAATCCCGAATCCCGAATCCCGCTTACCCCGCGTGGGCCACATGCGTCGCCGTCAGTCGCGGAAACCGCAAGCGGATGGCCTCGCGGATCTGTGGCAGATCCAGGCCCGCCATACTCAGCACTTCCTCGCGGCTGCCATGTTCCAGATAGACGTCTGGAAGGCCAAGGTGAAGGATTGGAAGGGTGATGCCGTTGGCGGCCAGGCACTCGGCCACGGCGGAGCCGGCGCCGCCGGCGACGGCGTTGTCTTCCAGCGTGACGAACGCATCGTGGGTCTGCGCCAGCTCCAGGATCATCGCTTCATCCAGCGGCTTCACGAAGCGCATGTTGACCAGGGTGGCATCGAGTTCGGCGGCGATTACCGCCGCCGGCTCCAGCATCGCGCCGAAGCTGAGCAGGGCCAGGCCGTGGCCGCGGCGACGGCGCTGTGCCTTGCCGATGGGCAGGGTTTCCAGTTCGTGGTGAATGGCCACACCGGAGCCCACGCCGCGCGGGTAGCGCACGGCGGCCGGGCCGGGATGCTGGTACGCGGTGGTCAGCATCGCGCGGCATTCGTTTTCGTCGGCTGGCGCCATGATCACCATGTGCGGCAGGCAACGCAGGAAGGTGAGGTCGAAACTGCCCGCATGGGTGGCGCCGTCGGGGCCGACCACGCCGGCGCGGTCGATCGCGAAGGTCACGTCGAGGTTCTGCAGCGCCACGTCGTGGATGGCCTGGTCGTAGGCGCGCTGCAGGAAGGTGGAGTAGATCGCCACGACGGGTTTGGCGCCTTCGCAGGCCATGCCGGCGGCCAGCGTCACGGCGTGCTGCTCGGCGATCGCCACGTCGAAATAGCGCTGCGGATATTCCTTGGAGAAGCGCACCAGGCCGGAGCCTTCGCGCATCGCCGGGGTGATCGCCAGCAGGCGCGAATCGGCCGCCGCCATGTCGCACAGCCAGTCGCCGAAGATGTCGGTGTAGGTGGGCTTGGCCGCCGCGGCTTTCTTGGCCAACCCGGCCTGCGGGTCGAACGGCCCCACCGCGTGGTACTTGATCTGCGCCTGCTCGGCCGGCGCGTAGCCCTTGCCCTTGGTGGTGACCACGTGCAGCAGTTGCGGGCCGGGTAGTTGCTTGACCGTGCGCAGCGCCTGCAGCAGCTGCGGCATGTTGTGGCCGTCGATCGGGCCGGTGTAGTGGAAACCCAGCTCCTCGAACAGCGTGCTGGGCACGAACATGCCCTTGGCGTGCTCCTCCCAGTTCTTGAACAGGCGGCCGAAGAACGACTGCTTCGGGATCGCCCGCTTGGCTCGCTCGCGCCACTCGTTGAGCCGCTGGCTGGCCATGGCGCGCGCCATCATCTTGGTCAGCGCGCCCACGTTCTCGCTGATCGACATGCCGTTGTCGTTGAATACCACCAGCATGTCCGGCTCCACGTCGCCGCCGTGGTTGAGCGCCTCGAACGCCATGCCCGCGGTCATCGCGCCGTCGCCGATCACCGCCACCACCTTGCGATGGTCGCCCTGGCGCTGCGCGGCGATCGCCATGCCCAGCGCGGCCGAGATCGAGGTGGACGAATGGCCCACGCCGAAGGTGTCGTATTCGCTTTCGGCGCGGCGCGGGAACGGCGCCAATCCGTCCTTCTTCTTGATCGTGGTGATGCGGTCGCGGCGGCCGGTGAGGATCTTGTGCGGATAGCACTGGTGGCCCACGTCCCACACCAGCCGATCGCGCGGCGTGTCGAACACGCGATGCAGCGCCACCGTCAGTTCCACCACGCCCAGCCCGGCGCCGAAGTGGCCGCCCGAGCTGGCGACCGACTCGATCAGATACTGGCGCAGTTCGTCGGCCACGGCGGGCAGCTCGTCGTCGGCCACGCGGCGCAGATCCGCCGGGGTCTCGATCGTGGCGAGATGGGGGTAACGGGAAAGGTCGTTCATCGGCGTATTGTTGGGCCAGCGGCGAAGTGGGGCAAGCGTGGGGCCGTGAAATCCTCCACACAAAGGTGCGTCTCCTGCACGTTTGGCACACGATCGTCGCGGCAAGCTGGCGCCGACCCAGGCATCGGTAATTGCATCATGAGCAAGGTTTCGCAATCTTTCCGCCATTTCGCCGAGGCGACGGCGCGCTATTCAGGCAAGCCCGGTGCGTTTCTGGGCGCCGCCGCCCTGATCGTCCTGTGGGCGGCAACGGGGCCGTTGTTCCACTTCGGCGACACCTGGCAACTGGTGATCAACACCGGCACCACCATCATCACCTTCATGATGGTTTTCCTGATCCAGAACAGCCAGAACCGCGACAGCGCGGCGTTGCAGATCAAGCTGGACGAGCTGATCCGCGCCACCGCCGCGCACAACGGCCTGCTCGACGTGGAAAACCTGGATGAGGATGCGCTGGAGCGCATCCGCGAAAATTATCGCAAGCTCGGCGCCAGGCTCGAGGAAGAGGCCGGCACGTCCACCGACGGCAGCAAGGTGCAAGCGGCGCAGGAAAAGCAGGAGGCCTGCAAGGAAATGGATGAGATCGAGCAGGAGCTGCGCGAGCAGCGCGACGCGGAAGCCGCGGCACGGAAAGAAGCGGCAGCCGATACGGAGGAGGAGAAGCCCTGAACCGGTGCGGGGGTGAAATCTTGCGCTGACCGAGATGCCTTCCCATGTGGGAGCGACTTCAGTCGCGATGCCTTTGCTCCAATGCTCCAGAGCATCGCGGCTGAAGCCGCTCCTGCAGGTGCCCGGTTCCTAGGCGGCGTTCAACTCGGCCATTGAGCCGCGCCGGCTGCGCGGCAGGTGGCTGACCAGAAACTCCATCTGGTCGGCCAGGATGTTGCGGTTGGACAGGATCAGGTGCTCCACCCAGCTGGGCCGGTACGGCACCGCCAGCAGGGGCATGTTGGCCTGCTGTGGCGTGCGGTTGCTCTTTTTCAGGTTGCAGGCCACGCAGGCGCTGACCACGTTTTCCCATTCGTCCTTGCCCTGGCGCGACAGCGGCAGCACGTGGTCGCGGGTGAGCTCGGCGCGGGTAAAGTGGTCGCCGCAGTACAGGCACAGGTGGCGATCGCGCGCGAACAGGGCGGTGTTGGTCAGTGCCGGCGCCGGGTCCACCGCGTGGTCGCGGCAGTGGCCGGTGCTGGCCACGATCGGATGCAGGTGCAGCAGGCTCTGCACGCCATGCAGGCGATTGATGCCGCCATGCACGGTCAGGCAGGGGTCGCCCAGGGTCCAGGCCACCGCCTCGCGGACATACAGGCAAACCGCGTCCTGCCAGCTGATCCAGTCCAGGATGCGGCCGGAAACATCCAGCGACAGAACGCGGGTCGCCTGAAGATCGGGCCGGTTCGGTACTTCCATCAGCATGTACGGATTCCTTCAGCGGTAGCGAAAGAGCGTTTGCGCGATGCAGTCGGCAGCCAGCATAGACCAAATGCCCCTCCCATCGCGTGCAAGCCACTGTCTCTAAAAGGGCTTGCCCCGATTCCCGGCGTGCATTGGCGCTGATATAGTTGCCCATCAACACAGACCCCGACGCCGGGTTTGGTAGGGGGCGCTTCGGTGGCGACCCCGGCACGGCGGGGCTAGAGGTAAGTAACGTGGCTGAAATCCTTTTCTACGAGCGTCCGGTTCCGCTCAATCGCAACGAACACAAGAATCTGCGGCTGAAACCCCTGGAGAGCCTGAAGTTCGCGCTCAATGCGCATTCGGTGCCCCTGACCGGTGCCGAATTCGCGGTGGCGGCGCGCGACCTGATGATCGTGTTCGGCGGCAAGACCATTGCCGAGGCTGGCCCGATGGCGGTGCTCGGCCTGCGCGAGAACGAAAACCTCTATGTGGACGCCGAGGGCAAGTGGGAGAAGGACACCTATATCCCGGCGTTCGTGCGTCGCTACCCGTTCGTGCTGGCCGAAAAGCCGGCCGGCACCGAGGGCGATGATTTCACCGTGTTTCTGGATGAGGCCTACAGCGGCTTCAACCCCAGTGAAGGCGAGCGCCTGTTCCAGGAAGACGGCACCAACAGCGAAATGCTGACCAAGGCGATCGGTTTCCTGGGCGAGTTCCAGGACCAGGTGTCGCGTACCAAGTGGTTCATGGAGCAGCTCGTCAAGCATGACTTGCTGGAGCCGCGCAGCCTGCGGCTGGAGAAGGGCGGCAAGACGATCAACCTCAACGGCCTGTTCATGGTCAACGAGGACAAGCTGCGCGCACTGGATGCCACCGTCACGCAGGAGCTGCTGGTCAGCGGCGCGATGGGCTGGATCTACGCGCACCTGCTGTCGCTGATCAACATCGACCGCGTGGCCCAGCGCCTGAGCCTGCGCGAGCTGGCCGAAGCGGCCAACAAGACCACCAACTGAGCGACCGCGCCCGAACCGAACGGTTCGGGCGCCATCTTTCCCCACGATCCGCGGGGGAGGAACCGCGAGCTCTCGCTTCCCCCGCTTGCGGGGACAAGATGGCAGGATTGCCATCTTGAGCAGCAACGCTGCCCGCAGGGCTGAAGGGGGTGCTCTTCGGTTGCCGTGAAGCCAACAGCGGCACCGACTTGCCGCGTGCCCCCATCCGCCTTACGTGCCGCTCCTGCGGCACGCCCTTCGGGCCGGCTTTGCCGTTCGCTTCGGCATCCTGCCTTCGCAGTCGGCACCTTCCCCCGCAAGCGGGGGAAGGGACAGCGGGCTTTCGCTTCCCCTGCGTAGCGGGGGAAGGAACGGCCGCGTTGTCGGGTAAACCGCTCAGCCCACGGGCTTGGCGAGGCGCAACAGGTCCGTGGCATAACCCGCCGCTGCATACAGCGCCCGCGCGCGCTCGTTGCCCGGGAAAACCGCCAGCGTCAGCAGCCGGCAATCGTGTTCCGCCGCCCACGTTTCGGCATGCGCAAGCAGGGCTTTGCCCACGCCCCTACCCTCATGCGGCGAGGCGACGGCCAGGTCCGAAATATGGCAGTTGTTGTGCCCGGTGAAGAAATCCACCGTGCGTTGCAGATGGATGAACCCGGCCCGCTCGCCGTCGACGTCCTCGGCCACGAACAGGTAGCTGTTGGGTGGCTGGTCGTCCAGATGCCGCAGCAGGTCGCGGTGGATCCCGCCGATGCATGCCTCCCTGCGCCGCCACGGCGGCAGCGTGAAATTCACGAAGCGGGTGACCTGCGCAAGGATGAAATCGGCGTCTTCCTCTTCGGCCAGGCGGATCAGCAGGCTGGTGTCGGTCATGGGTCGATCAGGCAGGACTGAAGCTGTCGTTTCTACACCTTGCCACCGCGGCGCGGTAGCCCGGGCGGTGTGGGTTATCTTGAAAAGGCCGCTGCCGCGACGGATCGTCCGGTGAGTCATCGAAACCCACCCAGCCAGGGAGCCCTTCATGTCGACCACCCGCCGCCTCCACATCAAGCCCGAAGCCGATACGGCGTTTTCGCGGGGCCTTGGTGACATCCAGCGCGACCTGAAACTGCCGTCGGCGTTCCCGCCGGAGGTTGAGGCGGCCGCGGTTGCCGCCGCTGCCCAGCCGCGCTGGCCGACGCTGGATTGCAGCGAGATCGCCCTCGTCACCATCGACCCGGCAGGCGCGATGGATCTGGACCAGGCCATGTACGTGGAGCGCACCGAGGGCGGCTACCGCGTGTACTACGCCATTGCCGACGTGGCCGCCTTTGTCAGCGCGGGCGACCCGATCGATCTGGAGGCGCACCGGCGCGGCGAGACGCTGTACGGCGGCCAGACGAAGATCCCGTTGCACCCCAAGGTGCTGTCCGAGGACGCTGCGTCCCTGCTGCCGGATCAACTGCGCCCCGCACTGTTGTGGACAATCGATCTGGACCACACCGGCGAGGGCATCGCCGTCGACGTGCGGCGGGCGAAGGTGCGCAGCCGGGCGAAGCTCGATTACGACGGCGTGCAGAAGCTCATCGATGCGGGCACGACCGATCCGATGTGGGCGGTGCTGCGCGACATCGGCGAGCTGCGCCGCCGGCGTGAGGTTTCCCGTGGCGGCGTCAGCCTGCCGCTGCCGGAGCAGGAGGTGGGTGTGGTGGATGGTCGATGGGAGCTGGCTTTTCGCGCCCGCCTGCCGCTGGAAGACTGGAACGAACAGATCTCGCTGCTGACCGGCATGGCTGCCGCGCATCTGATGGTGCAGGCCGGGGTCGGCATCCTGCGCACGCTGCCGCCGCCCGATCCACGCTCGATCGAACGCTTGCGCGTGACGGCGCGGGCGTTGGCCATCGACTGGCCGGCCGCGCTCGACTACCCCGGCTTCATCCGCTCGCTGGACCCGACCAAAAGCCTGCACGTGGCGATGCTCACCGCCTGTACCAGCGTGTTGCGCGGGGCCGGCTACGCTGCCTTCAACGGCGCGCTGCCGGATCAGTCGATGCATTCGGCGCTGGCCGCGCAATACACCCACGCCACCGCGCCGCTGCGGCGGCTGGTGGATCGTTACACCGGCGAGATCTGCGTGGCGCTATGTGCAGGACAACCGGTGCCCGACTGGGTGCTGGCGGCGCTGCCCGGGCTGCCGGCCACCATGCAGGCCTGCGGTCATCGCGCCGGCCAGTACGAAAGCGCAGTGCTCAACCTGGCCGAGGCGGTGGTGCTGGCGTCGCGGGTGGGTGAGGTTTTTCCGGGTGCCATCGTGGAGGTGGACCACGAGGACCCGCACAAGGGCACGGTCATCGTGCGCGAACCGGCGATCGAGGCTGGCGTTTCCGGTATCGACGCGCTGCCGCTCGGTGCCGACGTCAAGGTGAGCCTGGTCGAGGCCGATCCGGTCAGGCGGGTGACGCGTTTCGCGCTGAACAGCTGAGCAGGACGCCGGGCTCGATCACGGCGTGCGTTCGCGGATGGCCCGCGAGAAGTCGTCCGTCGCCCGCGTCCTTCTGGCCCGCTCGGTGATCCGGCTGCGTTCGCGCAACACATCCACCGGCACGCTGCGATCCACCGCGCCCACCTTGTGCAGGTACGCCGGCAGGTAGCCGGTGAGCAGCAGGCGGATGTCCCACGGCAGGCCGGGCGCGATCTGCCGGGCCATGTCGTAGACGATCGTGGTGCAGTTGGACGTGAGCGTGTTGTAGAACGCCGGCGTCGTCGCCAGGTGGTTGGCGGCGCGCACGTACGACAGGAACAGCGCACGCATCGCGGGCTTGTCCATGCGCAGCGGGTACAGGTAATCGTCCTCGCCGCGCACGTTGGTGCGCACGCGGATGATGTCGTGTTCGTCGGCTGCCACCAGGGTGGTCTCGAACTGCTTGAAGAAACCGCCGATCGGCGAGTACTGCTCGTGGCGCTCGCGGCGGATCTCCACCGAGAACACCAGGTGGCGGCCGTCGTCGAAGCCGAACGAGATCATCGCGTGGGCAATCGCCTGGCTGCCCCAGTACGACAGCACGGCGTCGGCGCTGGCGAGGTGGTCCAGGTCGTAGCGACGGGTTTCCCAATGCGCGTCGTAGTCGGTGTCGCTGCGCCAGGCGAAGTCGCGCACGTTGTGCAGCACGACCTGGCTGCCCTCGATGCGGCCCGTGAGCGGGCGCGAGACATCGTCGGCCCAGTCGCGCAGATTGGATGGCGCGATGCTGCTCCACCAGAGCAGCAGCAGCGCGTACAGCGCCAGGTAGATGCCCGCCGGAAGCCAGCTGCGGCGACGGATCGCGATGCCGGCCAGCACGATCACCACCAGCGCCCAGGTCACGCTGCCCAGAGTCCTCACCACGGTGCCGCCCGGCAACTGGTACCACAGGGCCAGCGCGCCCCACGCGCCCGAGCACAGCGTGGCCAGGGCGAGCAGGCCAACCAGCAGCATCCGCGCGATCATCCTGATTCTCTGCTTCATCACGTCTCGGGCCAGCGGTCCATGGTGCCAGCGTGCGGCTTCGGTCGCGGCAAGGCAATCCGTGCACGCGTCGCGGCTACACTCGCCCGATGAGCGAAGCGGTGCACTTTTCCCTGCCGGGCGGCATCGTGCCGGCGCTGGGTCGCGTGATGGCGCGTTGCGCCCTCGTCGCGGTGCTGCTGTGCCTCAATGCCTGCGCGATGGTCGAGGTCAGTCGCGTCAAGCACAACGACTACGCCAACGAGCGGCGTGCCGACGTGATCGGTGCCGCCCGCCTCAGCGACGGCACCGTACAGGCGCTGAATGTGGTGGCGTTGACCGCCGACAGTTGCCAGCGCGAGTTCGTCGGTTGCACGGACACGGTGGCGCAGTCACCCGGGCTGACCGACGAGCAGCGGCTTTCGGCCTTGTCCGAACTGTGGATGGGCCGGGCCCTCGACGGCGATCACGCGAACGACAGGACGCCGATGGATGCGGCGACGCTCAACGCGTACCTGGAGTCCGCGCGCTACGCCTACGCCTATTTGTTCTACACCGAGCGCCCGCTGGCCGCGCGCGCCTTCGACCTGCGCCAGGTGCAGGTAATCGGCTTCTACAACTACGCCGTGCAGCGCGCCGTGAGCCGCTTCTTCGAAACGCTGCCGCAGTTGGGCCGCCAATGGACGAGGACCGAGCTGGCCGGCTGGACGGTGTTGCGTCCCGAGACCGACCTGCGCCTGGCCGATGATGCACGGGCGCCGGCCGAGCTCATCCCGGCGGCGGGCCTGCGTTTCCGTGGCCTGCGCAACGTCTACCGGCGTGACGGTTTCGGCTCGGACTTCGTCGCCGTCGCGCCACCCCACGCAGCCGGCAATGACGTGGCGTGGCGCGATCCGGATTACGTATCGATGACCGGCGCGCTGATGTTCGACGGCGATACGCTGGCCGAGGTGCTGGCGACATGGCAGGTGCAACTGGTGGTGCGCGACCCGTATCGCGACGACACCCTCACGATCGCCGGCCGCAGCGTTCCGCTGGGCGCCAACTTCACCGCCGCCTATGGCGTGTGGCTGGCGCGCTCGGGTTTCGCCAGCCAGTCGATCCGCTCGCTGCTGGGGCGCGAGGGCGGCATCCAGACCCCGCGCGTGCTGCTGATGCAGCCGTACGATCCGAACCGTCTGGTGGTGGTGATGCTGCACGGCCTGGCCAGCAGCCCGGAGGCGTGGATCAACGTCGCCAACGAAGTGATGGGCGACGAGGAGCTGCGCCGCAACTACCAGGTGTGGGAGGTCTACTACCCGACCAATGCGCCGGTTGCCATCAATCTTGCCAACATCCGCAAGGCGCTGGACGCCACGCTGCATCACTACGACCCCGCCGGCACGGCACGTGCCTCGCGGGATATGACCCTGATCGGACACAGCATGGGCGGCGTCATCGCGCGGCTGCTGGTGTCCTCCAGCGGCGACAAACTGTGGGAGCTGATTCCGCTGCGGCCGAACTTGTCGGCGGCAAGGCGCGCCCGCTTTCGCGCGCGGCTCAGCCGCTACCTGCAGTTCACCCCGATGCCGCAGGTGGATCGCGCTGTATTCCTCGCCTCGCCGCATCGCGGCACGCCGTACGCGCAGCATCGGCTGGCGCGCTGGATCGGCAACCTGATCCGCCTGCCGGTCGGCGTGCTGAAGGAAATGGCCAGTCTCACCGAACTGATCAAGACCGACGGCGACGAAGGCAACAACGCGCCACTACTGCGCATCCCCAACAGCATCGACAACCTCGGCGACACCGACCCGTTCATCATCGCCTCGGCCGGATTGCCGATCTCGCCGCGCGTGCACTACCACACCATTGTCGGCGTGTATAAATCGAAGGGGCCGTTGCAGGACAGCAGCGACGGCGTGGTGCCGTACCGGAGCGCCCATCTCGACGGCGCCGATTCCGAACTGGCCATACCCTCCTGGCACAGCGTGCAGGAAACCCCGGCTGCCATCCTGGAGTTGCGCCGGATTCTTCGGCTGCAGTTGGAGACGGTGAAGCAGACGCCGTAGCGGACGCCGGGGAATCTGCCTCAGTCGAAAAAAGCCCGGGATCACCCCGGGCTTTTTTTCATGGCGAATACCCGTGATGGATCAGTCGATCGCGGGCAGCGTGTCCACGCCGGCTTCGATCGCCGCCTTGTGCATCAGTGTGCGCGGCAGGATGCGGGCAAAGTAGAACGCGGCGGTGTCGCGCTTGGCTTGCTTGAACGCCGCCGATTGATGGCTGGCCTCGGCGGCGACCACGCTGCGTGCCCACAGGTAGGCGAGGGTGACGTAGCCGGAGTAATACAGGTAATCGGTGGCCGCGGCGCCGAGTTCCTCCGGATTGGCCGCCACGCGCTGGGCCAGGCTCACGGTGAGGTCGCTCCATTCCCTGGTGGCGACGGCCAGCGGGCCGATCAGGCTACGCAGCGATTCGTCGGTGCTGTGCTGCTGGCAGAACGCGCTGATCTCCTGCAGGAAGTGTTTCGCGCCCACGCCCTGCAACTGCAGGATCTTGCGGCCCAGCAGGTCGGCGGCCTGGATGCCGGTGGTGCCTTCGTACAAGGTGATGATGCGGGCGTCGCGGACGAATTGCTCCATGCCGTTCTCGGCGATGTAGCCGTGGCCGCCGTAGATCTGCAGCGCTTCCTTGGTGCATTCCTGCGCCAGTTCGGTGGTCATGCCCTTGGCGATCGGGATCAGGAAGGCGACCAGTTCGCCGGCCTTCTGCCGTACGGCTTCGTCGGTAGCACGGTGTTCGATGTCGGTCTGCAGCGCGGTGTACAGCACCAGCGCACGCGAACCTTCCACGAACGCGCGCTGGGTCAGCAGCATGCGCCGCACGTCCGGCTGCACCAGCAGATTGTCGGCCGGCTTGTCGGGGAATTTCGCGCCCGACAGCGAGCGCGACTGCAGCCGCTCGCGCGCGTAGTTGAGGCTGTTCTGCAGCGCGCGCTCGGCCAGCGCCAGGCCCTGCACGCCGACCGACAGGCGCGCCGCATTCATCATGGTGAACATCGCCGCCAGGCCCTTGTGCGGCTTGCCGATCAGGTAGCCCTCGGCGCCGTCGAAGTTCATCACGCAGGTGGAGCAGGCGTGGATGCCCATCTTGTGCTCGATCGCGCCGGCGGCCACGGTGTTGCGCTCGCCCGGCGTGCCGTCGGCGTTGAGCTTGAACTTCGGCACGATGAACATCGAGATGCCACGGCTGCCTTCCGGCGCGTCCGGCAGGCGCGCCAGCACCAGGTGAATGATGTTTTCGGTGAGGTCGTGCTCGCCCGCGCTGATGAAGATCTTGGTGCCGCTGAGCTTGTAGACGGCATGGCCGTCCGCGTCCGCCGCGGCGGGTTCGGCGCGGGTCTTCAACAGGCCGAGGTCGGAGCCGGCCTGCGGTTCGGTGAGGCACATGGTGCCGGTCCAGCGGCCGGCCACGATGGGCTTCATGAAGCGCTCGCGCTGCCATTCCTCGCCGTGCATGGCCATCGCGTGGGTGGCGCCCTCGGACAGCAGCGGGTACAGGCTCCAGGCCAGGTTGCCGGACTGGAAGATCTCGGTGGTGGCGGTGCCGAGCACGCCGGGCAGGGCCTGGCCGCCGTAGGTTTCCGGATTGGTCAGGCCGGTCCAGCCGCCTTCGGCAAACGCCTTGAACGCTTCCTTGAAGCCCTTCGGCGTGGTCACCGTCTGGGTGGCCTTGTCGAAGTGGCAGCCCTCGGCGTCGGCCGGGCCGTTGGTCGGCGCCAGCAGCTGTTCGCTGAGGCGGCCGGCTTCCTCCAGCACCGCATCCAGCAGGTCGCGGCTGTGGGCGTCGCCGCCGGGCAGTGACAGCAGGGTCTGTTCCGCGCCAAGGACGTCGAAAAGCGTGAAGCGCAGGTCATCGAGGGGGGCTTTGTAGGCAGTCATGTCGGTTCCTTGGGAAGAGGGTGTCAGCGGAAGGTGCCGGGCATGCCGGGGACCGGCGACAGCCAGTCCCTGCCGCTGAAATCGAAATCGCGTGGCGTGTCTTCCTGCTCGGGCTGGGCGCGGGCGCTGCCGCCGATGCGATAGGCCAGCGACCCACGGCTGCCCTTGGCGGCGACGGCTTGCAGCGTCTGGGTCATCGCTGCGGTGGGCAGGACATCAAGCTGGATCACGTCGCCGGCAAACGCCGGAATGTCCCGCGTGAAGCTGGCATGCAGCCGGATCGGCATCAGCTCGGCCACCTGCATGCTGCCTTCCAGCACGCTGAAATCCATGCTGGAGTAACTGTTGTTCTGGATGCGTACCGTCAGCTGCCACTGCCCGCCGGGAAGCACCGTCAACTGCTGCACGGTGACCGTCGGCGGAAACACGCTTTTCTTCGGCGGCCCGCAGGCGACCAGCGCCAGACACAACAGGGCGGGGACGATCCAGCGCAATACGGACATTGCAGATTCTCCAAACGATCGTTTGAACTCTGATTCTAACCATGTTTGGCCGTGCGCACGCCAGTGCGATGTTTATTGGCCAGGCGCAAACAGGCATCATGTTTCTTTTCCCCCGCAGGTTCCATTCCATGCCACGACGTTTCGTCGCCCGCCGTTCTCCCATCCACGGCAATGGCGTTTTCGCTGTCGACACGATTGCCAGGGGCGAGGAAATCGTCGAGTACAAGGGCAAGCTCCTGACCCATGCCGAGGCGGACGAGTTGTATGGCGATGGCGGCGAAACCGGGCACACGTTCCTGTTCACGCTCAACGACGAGTACATCATCGACGCCAACCAGGGCGGCAACAGCGCGCGCTGGATCAACCACAGTTGCGCACCCAATTGCCGCGCGCTGGTGGAGGAAAACGCTGATGGCGACCGTCGCCGCGACAAGGTGGTGATCGAGGCGCTGCGCAAGATCAAGCCCGGTGAGGAGCTCACCTACGATTACGGCATCGTGCTGGACGTGCCGCATACCGCGCGGCTGAAGAAGCTGTGGCGGTGCCTGTGCGGTTCGCCCAAGTGCACCGGGACGCTGTTGAAGCCCAAGCGTCTGCGCGCCGCGTAAGCACCCCGCGTGGGAGCGACTTCAGTCGCGATGCTCCTGCTCTGAAACTCCGGGGCAAAAGGCATCGCGGCTGAAGCCGCTCCCACAGAAGCCGCTCCCACAGAAAGGCCGCCCGCCTCAATCCTCTTCCACGTGCGGTTTCCAGCTCTCGCCGAGCTGCTTCTGCACGGCTGGCGGTACTGCTTCGTAGTGGCTCAGGTCCAGGCTGTAGCGGCCGCGGCCGCCGGTCATCGATTTCAGTTCGGTGGGGTAGTCGGTCAGTTCGGCCAGCGGCGCCTGTGCCTTGATCACCCGCTCGCCGCCGCGCTGCGTATCGGTACCCAGGATGCGCGCGCGCTTGGCGGCCAGGGCGCCGGTGACGTCGCCCACGTGGTGCTCGGGCACGGCCACTTCCACGTTCACGATCGGCTCCAGCACGATCGGTTTGGCCTTGCCCACGGCGTCGACAAACGCCTTGCGGCCGGCGCTGATGAAGGCCACTTCCTTCGAGTCGACGGCGTGATGCTTGCCGTCGTAAACGGTCACCCGCAGGTCCTGCAGCGGAAAGCCCGCGATGGCGCCATGCTCCATCGCCAGCCGCACGCCTTTCTCGATCGCGGGAAGAAACTGGCCGGGAATCACGCCGCCTTTCACCGCATCGACGAACTCGAAGCCGGCGCCGCGTGCCAGCGGTTCGACTCGCAGAAACACCTCGCCGAACTGGCCGGCGCCACCGGTCTGCTTCTTGTGCCGGTGATGGCCGTCGGCGCTGATGGCGATGGTTTCACGATAGGCGATGCGCGGCGGGTGCGTGTCGACTTCCACGCCGTAACGCTCGCGCATGCGTTCAAGCATCACCTTCAGGTGCAATTCGGAAAGCCCGCGCACCACGGTTTCGTTGAGCTCCTTGTGATGCTCCACCCGGAAGCAGGGATCCTCCTCGGCCAGTCGCGCCAACGCGTTGGACAGCTTCTGCTCGTGGCCCTTGTGCCGGGTCTGCACCGCCAGACCGAACATCGGCGACGGGAACGCCAGCGGTGCCAGCGCGATGGCGTCGTCGTCGTGGGAATCGTGCAGCACCGCATCGAAGTGGATGTCCTCCACCTTGGACACTGCCGCGATGTCGCCCGGAATGGCTGCCTCGATTTCCACAAGTGTCTTGCCCTGCAGCCGCAGCAGATGGCCGACCTTGAACGGCTTGCGGCTGTCATCGATCAGCAGCTGGCTGTCGCGGCGCACCGTGCCCTGCCACACGCGAAACACGCCCAGCTTGCCCACGAACGGGTCGTTGACGATCTTGAACACGTCGGCGATCACATGGCTGGCGGGATCGGCGCTGATGGACAACGGCGTGCCGTCGGCGCGCACGAACGGCGGCGGGTTGCCCTCGGCCGGATTCGGCAGCAGCCGTTCGGCCAGTTCCAGGAATTCGCGCACGCCTGCTCCGGTGCGGGCGCTGACGAAGCAGATCGGCACCAGATGTCCCTCGCGCAGGCATTGCTCGAACGCATCGTGCAGTTGCTGTGGCGTGAGCGCGGCTTCACCGGCATCCAGATAGACGTCCATCGTGGTTTCGCTGATCTCAACCACCTGGTCGATGATGTGCTGGTGCGCCTCGGCCAGTGACGAGAAATCGGTGGCGCCATCGCTGTGGAAAAAACAGTCCAGCACGCGACTGCCGCGTCCGGCGGGAAGGTTCACCGGCAGGCACTCGGTGCCGAATTCCTCGCGCAACGCATCCACCAGCGCGGCCAGGTCGGCGCCGTCGAAATCGATCTTGTTGATCACCAGCATGCGTGCCAGGCCGCGCGCTCGCGCGTGCAGCATCATGCGGCGGGTGCCGTGTTCGATGCCGTTGACCGCGTTCACCACGATCGCCACGGTTTCCACCGCGGCCAGCGCGGACAGCGTGCCGCCGCGAAAATCGTCGTAGCCGGCGGTGTCGATCAGGTTGAGGTGGCAATCGCCGCGATCGATGCTGGCCACGCAGTTGTCGATGGAATGGCCGCGGGCCTTTTCCTGGGCATCGCTGTCCGAGACGGTATTGCCGCGTTCGATGCTGCCGGGCGACTGGATCGTGCCGCCGGCGAGCAACAAGGCCTCCAGCAGCGTGCTCTTGCCCACTGCGGCGTGCCCGGTCAAGGCGATGTTGCGGATGTGTTCCGTGGAATACGACACGATGCGACCCTCCCAGAAAGGGCGTGGCCTCAGGCATGAGCGGCGCCGCATGAGGCCGCGCTGGCGGCTGACGATGGCGGGCCGTCATGGTCGCGCATCGCCCGCACGCAGCGAGGACGGTCATGGCGGAAGCGGCAGATGCCGCCCGCCTAGATTTGAGCGAAGCGCAGGTGCGGTCAAGTCGCACTGCAGGGACGCCGCGCGGCACGACGGCAAAAAAGCGGTTGCGGCGTGCCGGAAAACGCGCGCCGCCACGGCTCCAGCGCGGCCGCTTTACCGCGGCACGTTCCTAGCGGAACCTTAACCGGCAACGTGATTGCATTCATCTCCCGATCAGGCTTGCGCACCCGCGGGGCGGCATATCGTCATCGCCTTTGACCATTTCGCGGGGCCGGCAACGCCCCGATACGCTCCAGTCCCCCAACCCCTGTGGAGGCGCCATGAAACGATCATCGCTGCTCTTGTTCGCTGCCGTGCTGCTGAGCGGAATGACGCTGGCCGGCACCGCTGCCGCCGCGACCCTGCTCAACGTGTCCTACGACCCCACCCGCGAGTTGTACCGGGATGTGGATACCGCCTTTTTGGCGCAGTGGAACGCCAGCCACCCCGCCGACAAGTTGGCGATCCGCATGTCCCACGGCGGCTCCGGCAAGCAGGCCCGCTCAGTGGTGGACGGCCTGCCCGCCGATGTGGTGACGCTGGCGCTGGCCTACGACATCGACGCGCTGGCGGACCGCGGCCTGCTGGCCGAGGACTGGCAGAAACGGCTGCCCGACAACTCCACGCCGTACACCTCGACCATCGTGTTCCTGGTGCGCAAGGGCAACCCCAAGGGCATCCGCGACTGGGGCGACCTGATCAAGCCCGGCGTGCAGGTGATCACACCGAACCCGAAAACCTCCGGCGGCGCGCGCTGGAATTTCCTGGCGGCCTGGGGTTATGCGCGCAAGCTGCCCGGCGGCACCGACGACAGCGCGAAGGCCTTCGTGAAGGCGTTGTTCCAGCACGTGCCGGTACTCGATACCGGCGCCCGCGGCGCCACCAATACCTTCGTGCAGCGCGGCGTGGGCGATGTGCTGCTGGCATGGGAAAACGAGGCGTTTCTGGCGCAGAAGGAACTGGGCAAGGGCGCCTTCGAGATCGTGGCGCCCTCCATCAGCATCCTGGCCGAACCGCCGGTGGCGGTGGTCGACAAGAACGCGCAGAAGCATGGCACCCAGGCCGTGGCCGAGGCGTACCTGCAGTTCCTCTACACGCCCGCCGCGCAGGAAATCATCGCCAGGAATTTCTACCGGCCGCGGCTGGCCTCGGTGGAGGCGAAGTACAGCGCGCAGTTTCCGAAGCTGAAGCTGTTCACCATCGATGACACCTTCGGCGGCTGGCGTGCGGCGCAAAAACGCTTCTTCGCCGATGGCGGCGTGTTCGACCAGATCGGTCCGGGCAGCTGACGCATGGGTCACAAGCGACGACGGGTGTTGCCCGGCTTCGGCATCAGCCTGGGGTACGCGCTGACGTACCTCGGGCTGATCGTGTTGTTGCCGTTGGCGGCGCTGGTATGGAAGGCGTCGGCGCTGGATTTCAGCGGCTGGCTGCAACTGCTTTCCGCGCCGCGCACGCTGGCGGCGTTGAAACTGAGTTTCGGCGGTGCGCTGATCGCGGCACTGTTCAACGCGGTGGCCGGTCTGCTGGTGACCTGGGTGCTGGTGCGCTACCGCTTCCCCGGACGGCGACTGTTCGATGCGCTGGTGGATCTGCCGTTCGCGCTGCCCACCGCCGTGGCCGGCATCGCATTGACCGCGATCTACGCGCCCAACGGCTGGCTGGGGCAATACCTGTTGCCGCTGGGCATCAAGATCGCGTACGCGCCGGCTGGCGTGCTGGTGGCGATGATCTTCGTGGGTTTCCCGTACGTGGTGCGCACGCTGCAGCCGGTGCTCGAGACACTGGACCGCGACGTGGAGGAGGCCGCCGAAAGCCTGGGCGCCACCCGCCTGCAGACCTTCGTGCGGGTGATCGTGCCGGCGCTGTTGCCGACCCTGCTCACCGGCTTTGCGCTGGCGCTGGCGCGGGCGGTGGGTGAGTACGGCTCGGTGATCTTCATCGCCGGCAACATCCCGCTGCGTTCGGAAATCGCGCCGCTGCTGATCGTGCAGAAACTGGAGCAATTCGATTACGCGGGCGCCGCCGCGCTGGGCACGGTAATGCTCGGTTTCTCGCTGGTGCTGCTGGTGGCCATCGCGTTGCTGCAACGTTGGAGCGGGCGCTGGGCGGAGCGTGCGGCATGAGCGGCTTGCACGCCACGCGCCCGCTGAGCTGGCGCCATCGCCTGTTGCGCGGCACGTTGATCGCGTTGGTCATGGTGTTCATGGCCGTGCTGGTGCTGCTGCCGCTGGCGGCGGTGTTCATCGAGGCGTTGAGCAAGGGCGTGGCCGCGTTCATGGATGTGCTGGCGCAACCGGAGACGGTATCGTCGATCAAGCTGACCTTGCTGGTGGCCGTGCTGGCGGTGCCGTTGAACCTGGTGTTCGGCGTGGCGGCGGCGTGGGCGATGACGCGCTTCGAATTTCGCGGCAAGGCGTTGCTGGGCGCGTTCATCGACTTGCCATTCTCGGTGTCGCCGGTGGTGGCCGGCCTGGTCTATGTGCTGCTGTTTGGCGCGCAGGGGTGGTTCGGACCGTGGCTGTCCGATCATGGCGTCACGATCATCTTCGCGGTGCCCGGGCTGGTGCTGGCGACCGTGTTCATCACCTTGCCATTCGTGGCGCGCGAGCTGATTTCGCTGATGCAGGCGCAGGGCAGCGAGGAGGAGGAGGCCGCGCGCACGCTGGGCGCCAGTGGCTGGCAGATGTTCTTCCGCGTCACGCTGCCCAACATCCGCTGGGCGCTGTTGTATGGCGTGCTGCTGTGCAATGCGCGGGCGATGGGCGAGTTCGGCGCGGTGTCGGTGGTCTCCGGCCACATCCGCGGTTTGACCACCACGATGCCGCTGGAAGTGGAGATGCGCTACAACGAGTACGACTACATGGGCGCCTTCGCCGTGGCCTCGCTGCTGGGCCTGCTGGCGCTGCTGACGCTGGTGGTGAAGGCGCTGCTGGAATGGCGCTACGGCGACGAACTAGCCGCGCGCGCTACGCGCGGCCATTGAGAACAACGCATGACCCTCGAACTGTCCCATCTCCATCGCCGCTACGCCGGCTTTGCCGCGCTGGACGACGTCAGCCTGTGCATCGAACCGGGTGAATTCCTGGCGCTGCTGGGCCCGTCCGGCTCGGGCAAGACCACCTTGCTGCGCATCCTCGCCGGGCTGGATTACCCCGACAGCGGCAGCGTGCGCCAGAACGACCGCGACCTGCTGGCAGTCGATGCGCGCGAACGCAAGGTGGGCCTGGTGTTCCAGCATTACGCCCTGTTTCGCCACCTCACGGTGAGCGAGAACGTGGCGTTCGGCCTGCGCATCCGCCCGCGCAAATCGCGCCCCGGTCGCGCGGAAATCAACGAACGCGTGGAGCGACTGCTGAAACGCGTGCAACTGGACGACCTGGGCAAGCGCTACACCAGCCAGCTTTCCGGCGGCCAGCGCCAGCGCGTGGCACTGGCGCGTGCACTGGCCGTCGAGCCGGACCTGCTGTTGCTGGACGAACCGTTCGGCGCGCTGGATGCGCAAGTGCGCGTGGCGCTGCGCCGCTGGCTGCGCAACCTGCACGAGGAACTCGGCCTGACCAGCGTGTTCGTCACCCACGACCAGGAGGAAGCGCTGGAACTGGCCGACCGCGTGGCGGTGATGAACCGTGGCCGCATCGAACAGATCGGCACGCCGGAGGCGATTTACCAGCAACCGGCCACACCGTTCGTGTGCGAGTTCATCGGCAAGAACAACAGGATTCCGCTGCAGCGCGCGAACGGTGTGCTGACCGGCGGCCAACGGCAACTCGGTGCCGATCCCTGGCCGGGCAACGCCGTCGGCAGCGCCATCGGCTACGTGCGACCGGAACATCTGCTGGTGTCGTCGACGCCATCGACGGATGGCTGGGCCGCGCAACTGCGGCACATCTATCTCGCCGGCGGCGTGGCACACCTGGAGCTGGATGTGCCCGCGCTGGGGCAGGTGCTGGAGGCGGACATGTCCAGTGACGAGGTGGCCCAACGCGGCCTGCAGCCCGGGCAATCACTTGTCGTGCAACCACGGCTGATCACCGCGTTTCCGCTCGACGCACGAGGTGCCGCCGATGCCGCCGCACGCCACGTGTTGCAACCGCAAGCTGCTTCGTAGACAGAGCATCCCCTCGCCGTGAGAGCGCGCGTTGTGCGGGATGCTCTTGTCGCTTTTTGTGGGAGCGACTTCAGTCGCGATGCCTTTGCTCTTGGATCTGGCTCCAGAGCAAGAGCTTTCGATCGCCTGCGGCGCTCGAGTCACTTTCTCTTTGCGTGGCCAAAGAGAAAGTAACCAAAGAGAAAGGCCACCCCGCTTCCGCGCCTCGCGGGCATCCTGCCCGCGAGGTACGCGTGCGGGCTACGGGGTTTGTCGACAGTCCATCCATGGACTGACGCCAAACTGGCCGGCATCCCTGCCGGCCACCCTGCGGGCTGATCCTCCGCCCGCCCGCCGCTTCAGAGGGGCCCCGGGTAGAGCAGCGCGCCATCGTGGCGCGCACTCGGTGCGCAGCGGCTGCGCCGCTGCGAGAGCGTCGCGGCGTGGAGCCTTCTGTTTTCTTCCTCACCGTCCGGTCGCCCTGAGCGTAGCCGCGAAGCGGCGGAGTCGAAGGGTGAAGGCGAGCGGCCCTTCGACTTCGGCCTCTGGCCTACGCTCAGGGAGAACGGCTGGGGTGAGCAGCTTCGCTTCTGCTTCTGCTTTCGCTTTTGCTTTTGCCCTGGCTTCATCCCGAGTACGGGCCAGGATGGCCCGTCGCTCTACCCGGGGCCCCTGTGCGGCGGTGAGGCGGGGGCGACAAGGCCGCGTAGCGGGCGTTGCCAGGGATGGCAACGCCTTTTCGCGCGGGCAGGAGCCCGCTCGAAAAGCCCGACCCCGACTCACGGACTTGCCGGGCAGGACGCCCGGCAAGCGCCAAGCGGG
>NZ_AJXU01000021.1 GCF_000264315.1 Rhodanobacter fulvus Jip2 | reverse complement strand
AGGCGATCGAAAGCTCTTGCTCTGGAGCCAGATCCAAGAGCAAAAGCGTCGCGACTGAAGTCGCTCCTGCAGCGGTGCCAATAGCGGCTTTCCTCAAAACGCCAGTTGCGCACGCAGCGCGAAGATCTCCGGGTCCACGCTCACTCCGCGTCGGTCGCTCCAGGCGCGGATGTAGTTGGCCTGCAGCTTGAAGCCGCGGGGCAGGTACCAGTTCACGCCCAGTGTCCAGTCGTGCTGCTCGCCGCCGCGCACGACGCCGTCGTCCAGGTCCACTGCGGAGTAGCGCAGCGCGAACTCCAGTGCGCCCCAGTCGCGGGCGGGCGTCGGGTCGCCGAAGGCGTTATTGCGATAACGCCGCGACTCGCCGGTCAACAGCCAGCTGCCCGAGACGTAGTAGCCGTCGCTGCGGTAATTGCTGCCGATGTTGCGATGCGCATCGAGGGTGAGGTATTCGGCTTGCGCCAGCCACGGGCCGTGCAGCCACGCCGCTTCCAGCCCGGCGCGCTCGATGCGGTCGACGCCGGTGAGGGTGCCGGTGTCGACCAGACGGATCGTGGTGAGGTTCACCTCGGGCCGTGCGCGCACGCGCGCCGTGCGATCGTCGCGTGCCTCGCGCGAGGCGGACAGCCCCAGGTGAATGACCTCGTTGCCTTCATTGACGGGATTGAACACGGCACGGGCCGCCGCGGTATTTCCGCTGGCCGCGTCGTTCAGATCGTGGCGGCCGAAATACGCCAGCTGGAACGCCCAGCGCGACAGCCCGGTGTACTTCCATTCCAGGCCCAGTCGTCGCCCTTCGTATACCGCCTGGCCGGCGAGGCTGGTTTCCAGGAAGGTGGTGGCGCTGGCCGAGGTGGCGCCGTCTTCCATGCCCACCGGCGTCTTGAATTCACCGAGCCGGAAATGGCCGATGCCGGTAGTGGCGCCCAGGAACACGTCCTGCCACGCATTGGACTGGAAGTCGTAGCCCACGTTGGCGTCGAAAACGCCCTTTTTTGCGCCGTAAAGGTTGACGACCTGGCGCCGCCAGGTGGTGGCGTCGTCAAAGTGGTCGGTGCTGAACTGGTTGGTGTCGTACTGGAAAATACCCTTCACGCCCAGCTCGATGCCGTCATCGAAATGCGCGCGTGTCGGCCACTCGTCGGTGGCGGCGAAAGCGTGGGGAGCGAGGCCGAGAAGGCTCAGGGCGAGCAGGGTTCTGGTGTGCATGGGGATTCCCGTCGGGGTGGCTCGACGTCTCGTGCGCCGGTACATCGACGATATCCAAATGGTTCGCCGGCGGAAGTTATCTTGCGTCATGTGGTTATGACGGAGGCGTCAATCGATGCCTTGCGCATGGTGCCGCGGGAACCCGCACGTGCCGGCAGTGGTCGGGGAAGGGTCGGGTTCAAGCAGGGTTTGCCATGCTGCCGACATCCCTTTGCAGCCGGGACATCGTTATCGCTTCCATGCAGCGGACACAAGGTGGCGACTGGAGCGATCTTGACGCCGGGTCGCTGGCGCTTTTGCGGCAGCGGCGCTGGCGGGTTTCACCGCGCGTGCTGCCGTGGAATCGCTGGTTGCTGGGCCTGGTGGCGCTGCTGCACGTGGTGATGGCGCTGGTGGCATGGCAGGCACTGCGGCCGCCACGACGCGTGGTTCAGGCCGAGTCGCAACAGGTCCTGCAGGTGCGTTTCATCACGCGCGCGCCGAGGGAAACGGCCGCGCCGCCACCACCCGTCGTGCCGCCCTTGCCGCAGCGAGAGCCGCCGGCACGCACAACACCTGCGACCCAGCGGGCGATGACGATTCAGCTGCCGGCCACGCCGCCGGCACGCAAGCCGGTGACCTTGTACGGCCGCGACGGCCAGCCGCTGCTGCCCGCCCCGACGGCCAGCAGCGCAACGCCTGGTTACGTGTCGCACGCGTTGCAGGGTGATCGCCGGATCATGCAGAACAGCGATCCGATCAAGTACAAGGGCACCTCGCTGGACAAGTATTTTCCGCCACCGGACGAAACCCTGGGCGGCGCCGCGTTGCGGCATGTGGTGGATGCGGTGGTCAAGGACACGGACGTGGATCTGCCGGGTGGCATTCATCTGAAATGCAAGACGGTCGTGGGCGTGCCCATTCCCGACTGCATCAATCCACCGCCACCGCCGTCGGCCAAGGATGGCGACGCACGTCTCAGCATGGCGCCATCCAAACCGCTGGCGCCCGATCCCAAGGCAGCGAAACCGCCCAGCGTGGAGGCCTGCATCGCGATCTACCGGGCCAACAAACCGTTGCCCTGGGGTTGCCCCACCGACACGCCGAACCGCGCGGTGGATGCCGAGTTGCGCGACCGCGCCGCAGGTGCCGCCAGGACCCATTGATCGCCGCACCGGCGCGACGCGCCCGGCTACACTTGCGCCCATGCCCTTGCCGCCTTCGGACCAACCTGCCGGCCCCCCAGCTGATCGTCCGGCACGTGTGCTGATGGATTCGCCGCTGGCGGCCCGCCGCACCATCGCCTACCGCCAGCGCACCCGCGTCGAGCCGCGCGAAACGGGTCGCCGTATCGTCGGCATGGTCGGCACGCTGCTGGTGCACGTGGTGTTTCTGCTGGTGTTCGTGCTGGGCCCGGCCTACGAGGTGAAGCTGCCGCCCGAATCGCAGGAAAAGGCATTGCGGGTGCGCCTGATCGACGCGCCCGAGCCGCCGCCACCGCCGCCCGTGCGCGGCACGCCGCCCAAAGAGATCGGCCCCCGGGACCAGGCCCGCGTGCGACCGGCGGCGACGCGTCCGTCCGTGCGCCACACCAGTGCCAGCACGGCGGCGCCGTCGTTGGCGCGCGTCAGCGAAGCGAAGGTCGTGCCCGAGCCGGCGGTGGTCAGCCCGCCCGCGTCGGTGCGTGCGCCGGTGCCGGACAAACCGGCGGCGCCCCCGCCGCCGATCAGCCTGCCCACACCGGCGCCTACGCCTGATCTGCAACCGATCCCGCTGGCCGCCGAGCCGCCCAGCGTGACGCCGCCAGTGGTGTCGATGCAGCCGCCGGTGCCACCCAGGTTCCAGCCCGAGGCGGTGCGCCCGCCGCAGCTCGAAGGCACCCGGCCGATGCCGCCGCCGGCCTCGCTGGCGCTGCCGCCGTTGCCGGCACAGGCACCGCCTCCGGTCAGCGCGCCCAGCATCGCGCTGGACATGAAGGTGCCGCGCAGCGCCGAGCCGCCCAGCGTGCAGCCGATCCGCGCCACCGTGGCGGCCGCGCCGCCGGTGCCCGAGATGCAGGCCGTGCCCTTGTCCGCGCAACCGTCGCCGCAGGTCAACCTGCAGGCGAGCTTCAGCGTGCCCACGCCGGTGCTGCAGCGCGAAGCACCGCGGATCGAGGCACCCGCAATCGAGCTGGCCGAGGCGCAGCTCGACCCGGTGCCACAAACGGCATTGGCGCGTCCCGCCGTGGCACCGCCGGAAGCATCGGCGGTGAAGGTGCAGGACACGCGCAAGGCCATGGCTGCGGTCGAGCGCCCGGCACTGGCGCGCCCGCAACTCAGCGAGCAACCCGCGCCGGAGCCGGCTGCCGAGGCCAAGCCGGCTGCCGTCGCTGATGCCGCTGCCGAGGCGGCACCCGCAACGAAGGACACCAGCGCCGCCGATACCAGCGAGCCCACGGCCAGCGCGGAAACCAGCACGGCCGATGCCGGGCGCGGCGTCAGCACCGCGCCCGACGCCAGCGCGCCGGGCCACGACACCGCCACGCCGGGCACGCCCACGGGCGTCGACAAAGCGGTCGCCAATGGCACCGGCCAGCCCGCACCCGCGCCGGCGCAGGGCAGCACGAAAACCGCCAGCGGCAAGAGCCGCGGCGTCGGCGAGCAGGGCGCCGAGCAGACCGGCGCGGCGCAGGGCGAGAAGCAGGGTGAGCTGGGCGACTACGTGCAGCTGAAACCCCGTGGCGACACCGACGTGATGAGTCACCGTTCTTCCGGCATCACCTACAAGGCGACGTCGCTCGACAAGTACTGGGCGCCGAAGAACGAAAGCTCGATCGACACCGCGCTGCGTCGCGCGGTGGAAAAAACCACCATCAAGCACACCTTCAACCTGCCGCAAGGCATCCGCGTCGAATGCTCCGCCTCACCGCTGCTGCCGATCGCGCTGCTCGGTTGCGGCAACCCGGACCCGCCGGCCAAGCCGCTGGGCCAGGAGGTCTATCGCCGGCTCAACCTGCCCTCGACCGCGGCAGGCGTTCCCACCGTGCCGGCACCTGCGACCAGCGCGCCGAAACGGACCATCGTGTTCACCAACGACGCCGAGTGCGCCGCCGCTCGCGTCGCCGGCGGCCCGTTGCCGCCCGGTTGCGAAAGCGCCTTCGCGCCTGCGCTCAAACCCGCCGCGCCGGCACGCTCCTCCAGCTCGTGGGTGCCGGCCAGCGACCAGTTCCACTAGGCGGCGGGCAACAAGGGGCGTGCCGCGACGGGCATCGCGACTGTCATCTTCCGGTCAAGAAAACTTTGCAAACTGGGCGTCCGGCGCATACGCGCGCCACCACGATCCCTCTTGCCGGAGCCGGTGATGAACAGCCGCCTGATTCGCGACACATCACCGACCGACGCCACGCTGCCGGCGGCCAACGATGCGGGCGCGGTGCTGCCCGCGGTGGACCTGGGCGACCACCGCCTGTACATCCATCGCGAACTGTCGCAATTGCAGTTCAACATCCGCGTGCTGGACCAGGCGCTGGACGAGCGCACGCCGTTGCTGGAGCGGCTGAAATTCCTGCTGATCTTCTCGCGCAACATGGACGAGTTCTTCGAGATCAGGGTGGCCGGACTGAAGGGGCAGGTGGCGCTCGATCACGAGATGATCGGCCCGGACGGCATCCGGCCGAAGCTGGCGCTGGCCCGGATCAGCGAGATCGCCCATCGGCAGATCGAGCGGCAATACGCGATCCTCAACGAACGCATCCTGCCGGAGCTGGCGGCGCATGGCATCCGCATCGTTCGCCGCACGCAGTGGACGCACAAGCAGAAGCTGTGGGTGCGCCGCTATTTCCGCGACGAGGTGGCACCGCTGGTGACGCCGATCGGGCTGGACCCCACCCATCCGTTCCCGCTGCTGGTCAACAAGAGCCTCAACTTCATCGTGCAACTGGACGGTGTCGATGCGTTCGGGCGCGACTCCGGCCTGGCCATCGTGCCGGCGCCGCGCGTGCTGCCGCGGCTGATCTCGATGCCGCCGGAGATCAGCGATGGCGGCGACAACCATGTCTTGCTGTCGTCGATGATCCACGCCCACGTGGCGGAGCTTTTTCCGGGCATGGATGTGCTCGGTTGCTACCAGTTCCGGCTGACCCGCAACGCCGACCTCACGCTCGATCCGGAAGACGTCGAGGACCTTGCGCTGGCATTGCGTGGCGAGCTGTATTCGCGTCGTTTCGGCGACGCGGTGCGGCTGGAGGTGGCCGACAATTGCCCGAAGGACTTGATCGGCTACCTGCTCAGGCAGTTCGGCCTGACCGAATCGGAGCTGTACGAGGTGAATGGCCCGGTGAACCTGGCGCGCCTGTTCCGCATCGCCACCGACGTCCGCTACCCGCAATTGCAGTACCCGCCGTTCACGCCGAGCCTGCCCAAGGTGCTTCGGCATGCCGAGGACCTGTTCCAGGTGATCGGCAGGCAGGACGTGTTGCTGCTGCATCCGTACGAGTCGTTCACGCCGGTGGTCGACCTGCTGCGCCAGGCGGCCAAGGACCCGCAGGTGCTGACGATCAAGCAGACGCTGTACCGCACCAACGCGAACTCCGAGATCGCCGACGCGCTGGTCGATGCGGCGCGCGCCGGCAAGGAAGTGACCGCGGTGGTGGAGCTGCGCGCGCGTTTCGACGAGGAGTCCAACCTCAGCCTCGCCTCGCGCCTGCAGCAGGCCGGCGCGATGGTGATCTATGGCGTGGTGGGCATCAAGACGCACGCCAAGCTGATGCTGATCCAGCGCCGCGAGGGCCGCGAACTGGTGCGCTACGCGCACATGGGTACCGGCAACTACCACACCGGCAACGCGCGCCTGTACACCGACTACAGCCTGCTCACCTCCGACCAGGCGCTGTGCGAGGACGTGCACAAGTTGTTCAGCCAGCTCACCGGCATGGGCAAGGTGTTGCACATGAAGAAACTGCTGCATGCGCCGTTCACGCTGAAGAAAGGCCTGCTGGAACTGATCGCGCAGGAAGCCGCGCATGCCGCTGCGGGCAAGCCGGCACAGATCATTCTCAAGATCAATGCGCTGACCGAGCCCAACGTGATCCGCGCGTTGTACAAGGCCAGCATCGCCGGTGTGCAGATAGACCTGATCGTGCGCGGCATCTGCGCCCTGCGCCCCGGCATCGAGGGCGTTTCCGAAAACATCCGCGTGCGCTCGATCATCGGCCGTTTCCTCGAACACAGCCGCATCTACTGGTTTGCCAACGGCGGCGAGCCGCGGGTGTACCTGGCCAGTGCCGACCTGATGGAACGCAATCTCGATCGCCGCGTGGAAGCCGCATTCCCGATCGAAGGCAAGAAGCTGCAGCTGCGCGTGCTCAGTGCACTGCAGCGCTATCTCGCCGACGACACCGGAGCCTCGTTGCTGCAACCCGACGGCGAGTACCTGCGCCTCGCCGCGCCCGACGCCACGCCGGGCCGGCACGCGCAGGCGGAACTGCTGGAGCGGCTGTGCGGCGGCTGAGTTCGCCGTGGGAGCGACTTCAGTCGCGATGCTTTTGCTCTGGGGATTTGAAGCAAAGAGCATCGCGACTGAAGTCGACAATCCCGCCGCGCGATGCTTTTGCGAATCCCGAATCCCGAATCCCGAATCCCCGCCCCTACAGCAACCGCAGCAGTTCCTTCATCAGCGGCAGCCGGCGCACGCGTACGGCGCTGGCGCGGAAAACCGCGTTGGCGAGGGCGGGGGCGGCGGTGGGCATGGCCAGGAAGCTGGCACCGGCGGGCGAGCGGTCGCCGGGCACGGTGATCACTTCCACGTCGTTGGGCAGCTGCGCCATGCTGGCCAGCGGGTAGCTCTTGTAGTCGTGCTGCTGGACCTGGCCATCCTTGTAGGTCACCGCCAGGTTCAGTGCGATGGACAGCGCATCCAGGGTGGCACCGGCCACCTGGCCTTGCAGGCCCAGCGGGTTGATCACGCGGCCCACGTCGACCGCGCACACGGCGCGTTCGATGGTGAGTTTTTCGCCCTGCATCGACGCTTCGATCGCGTGCGCCACGTAGGCACCGTCGACATGCCAGCAGGCGATGCCCAGGCCGTTGACGCTGCGCAACCAGTTTTTCCACTCGATGCGATCGGCGACCAGCTTCAGCACGTTGGCGAGACGGCCGAGGTCGAGCGTGCCGCCGCCGGCCAGCGCCAGCGTGCGTGGTTCGCCGAGCAGGCGCAGGCGGGTTTTCAGCGGATCCTCGCGCATCATGTGCGCGATTTCGTCGATGAAACTTTCCACCGCGAACGCGTTGCTGAGGTGCGGCATGCCGCGCATCGGGCCGCGCGGCATGGCTGACTCCAGGCCGTACCAGTCGCTGCGGTAGTTCGGCACCAGGCCTGCGGGCAGCTGGTCGGCGCGGGTTTCGGACGTCCACAGGCGGTTGTCCGGCACGCCGCGTTGCACCAGTGCGGAGGCGCTGGCCATGCGCTGGTTCCAGCCGATGAGTTCGCGCTTGCGACCCACGATGGCGCTGATGCGGTGCACGCTGGCGGCGCGGTAGAAGTCGTGGCCGAAATCCTGATCGCGCGTCCACAGCAGCCGCACCGGCTTGTCGATCAGCTTGGCCAGCATCACCGCCTCGGCCACGTAGTCGTGGTCGAGGCGGCGACCGTAGCCACCGCCGACGCGGGGCACGCGGATGTCGATGTGGTCGGGGGCCAGGCCGGTCAGTCGCTGCACCACGGCCCAGGCACGCTGCGGCGCCTGGGTGGGCACGACCAGGCTGGCGCGGTCCTTGTCCAGCCGCACCAGGCAGTTCATCGGTTCGGCGGTGGCGTGGGCCAGCCACGGTTGCACGTAGGTGGCTTCCAGCCGGCGCGCGGCCTTCTTGCCGGCGGCATCCACATCGCCGTCGTTGCGCACGCGCGTGGTCGGCGCGTCATCGCCGTCCAGCAAGGCCTGTGCCTGTTGTTCCAGCGCGTAGCTGCTTTGCGTGCCGCTGGCGCCGGGCTTCCATTCCAGCTCCAGCTTGTCGCGTCCCTGCAAGGCCGACCAGGTGTCTTGCGCCAGCACTGCCACGGCCGGGGCGATCGCCGTCTCGCCGAGCGGTTGGTCCTTCTCCGGCTGCAACTGCAGCACCTTGACCACGCCCTTGACCGCCAGCGTCGCGGCCGTGTCGATGCGCGCCAGCGTGCCGTCGGGCCAGGGACAATGCACCAGCACCGCCACCAGCGCGTCGCCGTAGTGGTGATCGATGGCGTAGCTGGCCTGGCCGGTGACGATGGCATGGGCGTCCACGTCGCCGGCCGGTGCGCCGATCAGGGTGTAGCGGTTCGGCGTTTTCACCGGCGGTGCGGACTTGCTCAGCGGGATCTTGCCGGCTACCTCGACCAGGCTGCCGTAGGTGACGCGGCGCCCGTCCGGCGCGATCACCGTTCCCGATTCACAGCGCAAGCGGTCAGCCGGAACGCCCAGCCGGCGCGCGGCCGCCTGCAGCAGCAGCCAGCGGGCCAGCGCGCCGACCTGGCGAAGCTCCTGCCAGGCGGCGGGGATGGAGCCGCCGGTGCCGCCGAGCTGGCGGCCGTAGATCCAGCGCGGCTGGCCCTGATCGTTCTGCACGCCCAGGCCCAGCGGAATCACGCTGACGCGGTTCCAGTCCGCGTCGAGTTCGTCGGCGATGATGCGTGGCAGGGACGTGGCCACGCCGGTGCCGGTGTCCGGGTCGCGCGCGCCGATCAGCACGTTGCCGTCGCTGTCGATCTGCACGTAGGGGCCCAGTGCCTGGAACGTGCCGCCCAGCAGCGCCGGCGGCAGGTCGACCGCCCCGGCCGTGCGGATGCCCACGATCAACGCCCCGGCGGTGCCGGTGAGCACCTGCAGGAAGCGGCGTCGCGAAAGCTGGATCTGCCCGCTCATGCCTGGCCCGCCTTGCCGGCTGCCGCCCGCTTGATGGCGCGGCGTACGCGCGTCTGCGAACCGCAGCGGCACAGGTTGGGCAGCCGGTCGATGTCGTCGTCGGAGGGTTGCGCGGTGCGGGTCAGCAAGGCCACTCCCGAAATCAGCCAGCCCGGCGTGCAATAGCCGCAGCCGATCGCGTCCTCGTCGATGAAAGCCTGCTGCAGCGGATGCAGGGTGCCGTCGTTGGCGGCCAGGCCCTCGACCGTGGTGATGCGTTTGCCCGACAGCGCCTTCATCGGTTGCCCGATGGCCGGCACCGGCTTGCCGTCCACCAGCACCAGGTCGGCGCCGTTGCCGGCCTGCGCGTCACCGCCGTATTTGGTGCCGGTCAGGCGCAGCACGTCGCGCAGGTACCACAGCAGGGGCATCGCCGGATCGCCGGTATGACGGAAGGGCTCGCCGTTGATGACCACGTCGATACCATCGCGGATCTTCTCGGGCACGATGTTGCTGTCCGGGGTCGGCATGGCCTGATCTTGCGCGGGCGGCATCCATCGTCTCCTTGGCGGGTATCGCTCTATTGTGACATCGCCGCCGCCGGGTCAGGGTGCCGCGCGGCTGAACAGCCGGCGCCAGATCACGTACACCGGTGCGCCGGCCAGCATGATCAGCGCGCCGATGCCGGCGTTGCGCGGGTTGTCCAGCATGGTCATCACCACCACCCACGCCACGACGCCGATGAACAGCAGCGGCAGCCACGGATAACCCGGCACGCGGAAGCTGGCGCTGGCGCCGTCGTGGCGGCGATACCAGAACAGCGTGGCGACGCCGACGGCGCAGGCCAGCCAGTCGCCGAAGGTGGCGTAATCCAGCAACTGGCCGTAACTGCCCGACAGCGCCAGCACGATCGCCCAGCCGGACAACAGCAGCAGCGCCGTATTCGGCGTGCGGTAACGCGGATGCAGCCGCGCCACCGCGCGGAAGAACAGGCCGTCCTCGCCCATCACCTGCAGCACGCGGGCGCCGGCCACCAGGGTGATGTTGCAGAAACCCAGGGTGGAAATCGCCACGCCCAGCGCGATGATTTTCGCGCCGGTCGGGCCGAGCACCCGCTGCATCACGTCGGCCGCCGGCGCGGTGCTGGCGGCCAGCCCGTCGTGGCCGAGCACGGCCAGGTAGGCCACGTTGACCAGCACGTAGGCCACGATCACCAGCAGCATGCCCAGGGTCAGCGCGCGCGGCAGCGTGCGTTGCGGATCGCGCACCTCGCCGGCCAGGTTGTTGAGGTAGGTGAAGCCGGAATAGGCGAACAGCACCGGCAGCGCGGCACTGACGAAGCCGACGCCGTGGCGCGCTGGGTCGGTGGCCAGCACTTGGCTGTGGCTGGCCCCTGCAAGGAACAAGCCCGCCACCACCAGCGCCGCCACCGCCAGCAGTTTCAGCACGGAAAACAGGTTCTGGATCTGCGCGCCCAGGCGCAGGCCGAACAGGTTCAATCCGGCGACGAATACCAGCGCGCCCACCGTCAACGGCAGCGACCACGTCGGCGGCAGGCCGAATAGCGACGCGGCGTAGCTGGCAAAGATGGTCGCCACCGCCGCACTGGAGCCGGAATAGATCACCAGCAGCATGGTCCAGCCGAACAGAAACCCGGCCAGCGGCCCGAACGCCTCGCGCAAGTAAACGTAGGTGCCGCCGGCGTGCGGCCGGCGTGCACCCAGCTCGGCGTAGCACAGCGCCCCGATCAGGGTCAGCACGCCCGCTCCAGCCCACACCAGCAGCAGCGCCAGCCCCGACTCCGTACGCTGCGCGGCAACGCCCGGGCTGAGGAAAATGCCGCCGCCGATGATGCCGCCCACCACGATCAGCGCGGCATCCCAGGGGCGCAGGCTGCGGACGTAATCGCTGGAGGGTGGTGTCGGCATGGCGTCGATCGCAAAAGAGAGGCGCGCAGCATGGCGGGCACCACCGCAGCGGGCAAGCGCCCGGTGGCCGGCTCTGCTCCCTCCCCTGCATCGCAGGGGAGGGCTGGGGAGGGGTTGCTCTTCGTCGAAGCAACATCAAAAGCGCACCCCCTCCCAACCTCCCCCTGCGATGCAGGGGGAGGAGCGCTTTGCTTTCAGCCTTTCAGTGCAATGGTGCCAACTGCAGCTGTCCACGCACACCGATCACGCAGTTGCCGCCGATCGTGATCGCGCCGCTGGTGTCGTCGCGGGCCACGTCCACGTAGCCATCGCGGCCCACCTCGCGGCCCTGGCTGGCGCGGTAGCGCAGGCCGTAGCCATCGCGATCGCCGCGCGCGGCCAGCCAGGCCATGATCGCGGCGTTGGCGCTGCCGGTGACGGGGTCTTCGGGGATGCCGTCGGCGGGGCAGAACGCGCGCACGGCCATCGCCGCCGCGCCGGAGGATTCGCGCCCGAACACGCTGACACCCACGGCCTGCTGCCGCATGCAGAGCGCGGCGACAGCCTGCATGTCCGGCTGCGCGGCGCGGACCGTGGCGGCCGCTGCCAGGTTGCACAGGATCCAGTGCGGGCCGTTGTGGGCGTGGATGACCTGGTCGCGTGCAAGGTCGATATGCAATGCGGCGGCGAGCGGGGCGCGCAGCGCTTCGTCGGCCTCGCTGAGCCGCGCCGGTGGTGCCTGTACATGGATGACCCGCGCCGCGCCGTGTCCGACCACCTGCACCGGCAACAGGCCGGCCGCGCATTCCTGCACCAGCGCGTGCTTGCCCGCATCGACCAGCCCGGCCTCGATTGCCGCATACGCGCTGCCCACGCTGGGATGGCCGGCAAACGGTAGCTCCTGCCGCGGCGTGAAAATGCGTACCCGGTAGTCCGCCTGCGGTTGCGTGGGCGGCAGCAGGAAAGCGGTTTCGGACAAATTGGTCCAGCGTGCGATGCGCTGCATGGTGTCGCCATCCAACCCGTCCGCGTCGATCACCACGGCGAGCGGATTGCCGTCGAACAGGTAGCTGGCGAAGACATCCAGTTGCAGGAAACGGCGGGAGTCGGGCATGGCGAAGGCGGCACTGGCGGAGTGGGAAAACCATGATAGCGGCGCGCAGCCGCGGACCGCCGCTGATCCGGGCCGCGCGCTTGCGGCACAATAAGCAGGTTTGGCGCCCCGAAACGCGCCCGCACGCGCCCGCTATCCACCCATCGAAAGCCGCCCATGACCACCATCAAGCAAGCCGACCTGATCCAGTCCGTCGCCGACGCGCTGCAGTACATCAGCTATTACCACCCGGTCGATTACATCAAGGCCCTCGCCGCCGCCTACGAGCGCGAGGAAAGCCCCGCCGCCAAGGATGCGATGGCGCAGATCCTGATCAATTCGCGCATGGCCGCCGAAGGCCACCGGCCGCTGTGCCAGGACACCGGCATCGTTACCGTGTTCCTGAAAGTGGGCATGAACGTGCGCTGGGACGACGCCACGATGAGCCTGGAGGACATGGCCAACGAAGGCGTGCGCCGCGCCTACCTGGACCCGGACAACAAGCTGCGCGCCAGCGTGTTGGCCGACCCCGCCGGCAAGCGCATCAACACCAAGGACAACACGCCGTCGGTGGTCAACATGTCGATCGTGCCTGGCGACACGGTGGAAGTGATCGTGGCCGCGAAGGGCGGCGGCTCCGAGGCGAAGTCCAAATTCGCCATGCTCAACCCGTCCGATTCGATCGTCGACTGGGTGCTGAAAACCGTGCCCACGATGGGCGCCGGCTGGTGCCCGCCGGGCATGCTGGGCATCGGCATCGGCGGCACCGCGGAGAAGGCGATGCTGATGGCGAAGGAAGCGCTGATGGAGTCGATCGACATCCAGGAATTGATCGCCCGCGGCCCGAGCAATCGCGCGGAGGAACTGCGCATCGAGCTGTTCGAGAAGGTCAACGCATTGGGGATAGGCGCGCAGGGCCTGGGTGGCCTCACCACCGTGCTCGACGTCAAGGTGAAGGATTTCCCGACCCACGCGGCCAACCTGCCGGTGGCGATGATCCCCAACTGCGCCGCCACCCGCCACGCGCATTTCGTGCTGGATGGCAGCGGTCCGGTGATGCTCGATCCGCCGTCGCTGGAAGACTGGCCCAAGCTCACCTACGACGCCTCGAAGGGGCGTCGGGTGAATCTGGATACGGTGACGAAAGACGATGTGGCCAGCTGGAAACCCGGCGAAACCCTGCTGCTCAGCGGCAAGCTGCTCACCGGTCGCGATGCCGCGCACAAGCGCATGGTCGAGATGCTCAACAAGGGCGAGCCGCTGCCGGTCGATTTCAGCGGCCGCTTCATCTATTACGTGGGCCCGGTCGACCCGGTGCGCGAGGAAGTGGTCGGCCCCGCCGGCCCCACCACCGCCACCCGCATGGACAAGTTCACCGAGCAGGTACTGGCGCAGACGGGGCTGCTGGGCATGGTCGGCAAGGCCGAGCGTGGCCCGACGGCGATCGAGGCGATCAAGAAACACCAGTCGGTGTACCTGATGGCCGTCGGCGGTGCCGCGTACCTGGTGTCGAAAGCGATCAAGGCCTCGCGCGTGGTCGGCTTCGCCGATCTGGGCATGGAGGCGATCTACGAATTCACCGTGGAAGACATGCCGGTGACCGTGGCCGTCGATTCCGCCGGCAGCTCGGTGCACCAGACCGGGCCCCGCGAATGGCAGGCAAGGATCGGAAAGATCCCCGTGGTTATCCAATAAAAGCAGTGCGCGCAGCGCACACCATCGCCTCCTCCCCCCTGGGGGAGGATTGAGGAGGGGAGCGCAGGGTAGCCTCACCCATCCATCGAAGCCGATCCAAAACACGCCAAAGTCAAAAAGCACCCCACCCCAGCCCTCCCCTGCGAGCAGGGGAGGGAGCATGGCGCCGACGCGGCGAGGGGAGGGAGAAAGGCACCGACGCGGCGAGGGGAGGGGAAGCGCCGACGCAGGGAGGGAGGAGGGCAAACGCCGGCTCTCCCGCCAGCTACCTGAAGAGGGACCACCCGCTTTGGACGTCCAAACGGGTTGCCGTTCCCCGCTCGTTCATTCATCATGACGCGTTGCAACACTGATTCGACCCCGGCGCGGCATGACGCGCCAGCGCATGAGACTTCCCAATCCCTCCAACAACGGCGACCGACCGTGACCGCTTCCGTTTCCCAAGCTTTGCCCTCCCACGCCCCCTGGATCGTGATGAAGTTCGGCGGTACCAGCGTGGCCACGCTGCCGCGCTGGCAGAACATCCGCGAACTGGTGGCCAGCCGCCGTGCCGAAGGCGCACGCGTGCTGATCGTCGTTTCCGCGCTGTCCGGCATCACCGACGCGTTGAAACAACTGTGCGCGCAGGGTGACAAGAGCAAACGGATCGAAGCGGCCGCGGCGATAAAACAGCGTCACCACGAGCTGCTGGAGCAGATGCAGCTGGCGCCGCCCGAAGGCTTGCTGGCGCGGCTGGACGATCTGGCGCAATTGGCCGAGGACGGTCCGCGCGTGCTCGGCGAGCTGGCGTGGCAGGCGCAGGTGCAGGCGCACGGCGAGCTGCTGTCCAGCACGCTGGGTGCGGCTTTCCTGAGCGCCACCGGCGTGGCCACGCAGTGGCTGGACGCACGTGAATGCCTCACCGCAATCGCCCTACCGAACCAGAACGAGCGCACCCGCCTGCTCTCGGCGATGGTGGAGGCGCGGCCCGATCCCGTGCTGACGGCACGGCTGGCCGGCCTGGGCGAAGTTTTCATCACCCAGGGCTTCATCGCCCGCGAAGGCCGCGATGACGGCATCGCCGGGCGCACCGTGCTGCTGGGGCGTGGCGGTTCCGACACCTCGGCCGCCTATCTGGGTGCGCTGCTGAAGGCGCAGCGGGTGGAGATCTGGACCGACGTGGCCGGCATGTTTACCGCCAACCCGCGCCAGGTCACCGGCGCGCGGCTGCTGCAGCGGCTGGATTACGAAGAGGCGCAGGAAATCGCCTCCACTGGCGCCAAGGTGCTGCACCCTCGCTGCCTGTCGCCGCTGCGCGAGCCGCGCGTGCCGCTGCTGATCAAGGACACCAACCGGCCCGAGCTGGAAGGCACCGTGATCGGCCCCGAGGTGCGCGAGCACGCGCCCAGCATCAAGGCGATCAGCGCGCGCAAGGGCATCACGCTGATCTCGATGGAATCGGTGGGCATGTGGCAGGAGGTGGGTTTCCTGTCGGACGTGTTTGCCTATTTCAAGCAGCACGGGCTGTCGGTGGATCTGATCGGCTCGGCCGAAACCAACGTCACCGTGTCGCTGGACCCGGCGGAGAACCTGCTCGATTCCGACGCCATCGCCGCGCTGGCCACCGACCTGGCCAAGGTGTGCCGGGTCAAGGTGATCGCGCCCTGCGCCGCGATTTCGCTGGTGGGCCGCGGCATGCGCTCGATCCTGCACACGCTGTCGGGTGTGCTGGCGGAGTTCGGCCAGTTGCGCGTGCACCTGATCTCACAATCGTCCAACAACCTCAACCTCACCTTCGTGGTGGACGAGGAAGTGGTCGATGCGCTGGTGCCGCACCTGCACGACCTGCTGATCGGCGCCGGCGCGCTGCGCACCGACGACAGCGCGCTGTTCGGCCCCAGCTGGGAAGCGCTTTATGGCCGCGGCGACGTGGCCCCCGCGGCGGCATCGTGGTGGCGCACCGACGAGCGGCAGCGGCTGCTGGACATCGCCGCCAAGGCGACGCCGCGCTATGTCTACCATCTGCCCACGGTGCGCCAGCAGGCGCGCGAGCTGAAAAAACTGGCCGCGGTGGACCGCCTGCATTACGCGGTGAAGGCCAACACGCACCCGGCGATCCTGGGCGCGCTGGCCGAGGAAGGTTTCGGCTTCGAGTGCGTATCCCCAGGCGAGCTGCGTGCCGTCATCGCTGCGGTGCCGGAATCCGCGCCGCTGCTGTTCACGCCCAACTTCGCGCCGCGCGGGGATTACGAATTTGCGCTGACCACCCGCGCCACCGTGTCGCTGGACGCGCTGCACCCGCTGCAGTACTGGGGTGAACTGTTCCGCGACAAGGAGATCGTGCTGCGGGTCGATCTGGGTCGCGGCCTGGGACACCACGAGAAAGTGCGCACCGGCGGCAGCGGCAGCAAGTTCGGTTTGCCGGTGGACCAGCTCGACAGCTTCCTGCGCCTGGCCGACGCCCACGGCGTGATCGTGCGCGGGCTGCATGCGCACCTGGGCTCGGGCATTCTCGACGACAGCCACTGGGGTGAGGTCTACGGCCAGCTGGCCAGCCTCGCCGAGCGCATCGGCAGCGTCAGCT
Source organism: Rhodanobacter fulvus Jip2 (assembly GCF_000264315.1). Taxonomy (GTDB): domain Bacteria; phylum Pseudomonadota; class Gammaproteobacteria; order Xanthomonadales; family Rhodanobacteraceae; genus Rhodanobacter; species Rhodanobacter fulvus. Next base: position 109,570 of record NZ_AJXU01000021.1, on the reverse strand, counting down.
TCATCGACATCGGCGGCGGCCTGGGCGTGCCATCGCACCCGGGCGAGGCGGCGCTGGACATCGCCGGGCTGGACCGCGTGCTGCGCGAGGTGAAGACGGCCTACCCGCATTACCAGTTGTGGATGGAACCGGGCCGCTATCTGGTGGCCGATGCCGGCGTGTTGCTGGCGCGCACCACCCAGCAGAAGGGCAAGGGCGCGTTCCGCTACCTCGGCATCGACACCGGCATGAACAGCCTGATCCGCCCCGCGCTGTACGACGCCTGGCACCAGATCGTCAACCTCACCCAGCTCGACGCGCCCGCCACCGCGCTGTACCAGGTGGTAGGCCCGATCTGCGAAAGCGGCGACGTGCTGGGCACCGACCGCCGCCTGCCCGAGGCCAACGAGGGCGACGTGATGCTGATCGCCCAGGTGGGCGCCTACGGCAAGGTGATGTCGTCGCCGTACAACATGCGCGACGAGGCGGAAGAGGTGGTGATCGAGTAGCGCTTCTGCCTCCTCTCCCCTCGGGGGAGAGGATTGAGGTGAGGGGCCACGCCGCGATAGGCCAGCAACGAAGGAGCGTTCAAGGATGAAACGCCACAATGTGGATCGCGCGCGCGGATTGCGTCGTTCGATGACGGATGTGGAACAGTTGTTGTGGCGACACCTGCGCAACCGCCACCTGTCGGGATGGAAGTTCCGACGGCAACACGAAGTAGGCCGTTACATCGTCGATTTCGTCTGTACGGAGACCATGCTGGTTGTTGAGCTGGATGGTGGTCAGCATGCGGAGCAGACGGATTACGACGAGCATCGGACCCAATATCTGCAATCCATGGGTTACCGCGTGCTGCGTTTCTGGAACAATGATGTGTTGGCCAATATCGAGAGCGTGCTTGAGGTGATTCTGGATGCCGTGGCAAGCCCGGCCCCTCACCCCAGCCCTCTCCCCACCGGGGAGAGGGGGCCTGGCATGCCGGAGAGTGAAGAGTGACAACGACAACCCAACCCCGCCTGACCCAGGTTTTCCGCTTCGTGCGCTGCAACTACGCCGATGGCGTGGCCGAGCTGGCGTACGCGTTCGACGATGGCGAGGAGCTGGTCGAGCGGATCAGCTTTCCCGACGCACCGGCCGTTCCTGCCGCCCGCGCCGCCGCGTTCGAGGCGGCGCTGACGCTGCTGCACCTGGTCGCCGGCATCAGCTACTACAAGGCCGGCGTACCGCCGAAGATCGAGCTGGCCAATGGCCCGCTCGACGACGCCACCGCCGACCTGCTCGACACCTTGTACCTGCACGGCCTGGCCGAGTTCGCCTACCGCAACGGGCTGGACCTGCGCGGCCGCATCGCGTTCCCGCGCGCTTCTCCCCCCTCTACCGCTGGCGGGAGAGGGGCCGGGGGAGAGGGCACGTCTTCGCCCCAAGCTCCATCATTGGGACTCCCCCAGCACACCCTTGTCCCCATCGGCGGCGGCAAGGATTCCGTGGTGGCGGTAGAGGCAATCAAGGCCATCGGCGGTGAAGCCACCGCCGTATGGGTGGGCAATTCGCCGCTGATCGCCGCCTGCGCCGAACGCACCGGCCTGCCCATGCTGAACATCCAGCGTGAACTGGCGCCGGGTCTGTTCGAGCTGAACCAGCGCGGCGCGTGGAACGGCCATATCCCGGTGACCGCGGTGAACTCGGCGATCCTGGCGGTGGCGGCGATCCTGTACGGCCACGATGCCATCGCCTTCGCCAACGAGCGTTCGGCCTCGGTGGCCACGTTGGAATACGAAGGCCAGCAGGTGAACCACCAATGGAGCAAGGGCTACCTGTTCGAGACCTTGCTCAACGACTGGCTGCACAGCCATGTCGCCGCGGATCTCGATTACTGCTCGTTGCTGCGTCCGTATTCCGAGCTGGCGATCACGCGCGCGTTCGCGAAGCTGACGCCGTATTTCGACGTGTTCTCCAGCTGCAACCGCAACTTCAGGATTCTTGGCCCCAAGCCGGTGGATCGTTGGTGCGGGCAGTGCCCGAAATGCCATTTCGTGTTCCTGGCGCTGGCGCCGTTCCTGCCCAAGCCGCGGTTGCTGTCGATCTTCGGGCGCAACCTGCTGGATGACGAAACACAGACGGCCGGCTTCGATGCGCTGCTGGAATACCAGGATCACAAGCCGTTCGAATGCGTGGGCGAGGGCGCCGAGGCGCGCGCCGCTATGTACGCCCTGAGCCAACGGCCGGAATGGCAGGAAGATGCCCTGGTCGCCCGCTTCAGCAGCACCATCCTGCCCCAGCTCGATGTCGCGCAACTGGCGCTGGAACCCTGGTTGCAGCCGCTGGGCGAACATCGCGTGCCGGCCCGGTTGCAACCTGCGTTGGCGACCATCGGTTGATGGAGTTGCCCCGCATCGGCCCGCATTTCTGTGGGAGCGACTTCAGTCGCGATGCTCCTTCGCGCGCGGCCGAGAAGCTTTCGCGACTGAAGTCGCCCCCACAGGGATCGGCGGTGCAGGGGTACGGGGTCGGCGCGCATGCGCATCGCTGATCTAGGCGGCCGCCGCGTCGCCATCTGGGGCTTCGGCCGCGAAGGGCGCGCCGCCCTCCGCGCGCTGCGCCAGCGCTGCCCCGACCAGCATTTCACCGTGTTCTGCAGCGTCGCCGAGGTCGAGGCCGTGCATGCGTTCGACGCGGCGCTGGAGGTGATCGCGGGCGAACCGGATGCCGCCACGCTGGCGCGGTTCGACATCGTGGTGAAGTCGCCCGGCATTTCCGCGTACAAGCCGGCCCTGCTCGCCGCGCAGGCGCAGGGCACGCGATTCACCTCGGGCACGGCGTTGTGGTTCGGCGAGCATCCGGCGGCACGCGTGATCGCCGTCACCGGCACCAAGGGCAAGAGCACCACCAGCGCCTTGATCGCGCACCTGGCGCGTGCATTGGGTGTACGCACCGCGCTGGCCGGCAACATCGGTTTGCCGCTGCTGGAATTGCTGGAGCAACACGCCGACCTGTGGGTAATCGAACTGTCCAGCTTCCAGACCGGCGAGGCCGGCCCGCTGGAACTGGGCGTGATCACCAGCCTGTACGAGGAGCACCTGGACTGGCACGGCTCGCGCGAGCAATACGTCATCGACAAATTGCGCCTGGCCGACGTGTCGCGCCACTGGCTGGTGAACGCCTTGCAGCCGGCCCTGCTGCAGCGCACGCGGCAGCATCCCCATCGCCTGTTGTTCGGCGGGCCGGAAGGCTGGCACGTGGCCGGTGATTTCATTTGCCGCGGCACGCAGCAGGTATTCCCGATCGCGCAACTGGCCGCGCCGGGTTTGCACAATGCGCTGAACGCCTGCGCCGCGCTGGCCGCGCTGGAAGCATTGGGCATGGATGCGCGGGCTGCCGCGCCGGCACTGGCCAGCTTTCGCCCACTGCCGCACCGGCTGCAGCCGCTGGGCGCCCACGACGGCTGGCACTGGGTCAACGACTCGATCAGCACCACCCCGCTGGCCACCCTGGCCGCGCTGGAAAGCCTGCACGGTCGCACGGTGACCGTGCTGGTCGGCGGGCACGATCGCGGACTGGACTGGACGCCGTTCGTCGATGCGATGCGCCAAGCGCCGGCGCACGCGATCATCTGCATGGGCAGCAACGGGGCACGCATCGAAAGCGCGCTGCGCGTCGCCAGCGCCGCCTGTCCGATCCTGCTGGTCGGCGATCTGGCCAGCGCGGTCGAGGCTGCCAAGATGCACACGCCCGCGCACGGGGTGATCCTGCTGTCACCCGGTGCACCGAGTTTCGACCAGTTCAAGGACTACGCGGAACGCGGACGCCGCTTCAGTGCGCTGGCCGGCTTTGATGCGGCAAACATTGCCAGCATTGACGGGCTGGGTATCGAGGGAAGTCCGCGCGACTGAGCCTCCCCGGATCTGCAACCTTCCCGCACCCGAAGCGGCGGGAGTGCATCGCGTGTCGTCATTTGGCTTTTGGCTGCGGATCGAGGTGCGGCGACGTCGACGGTGCGGGATGGCCCAGGAAGCCGCTGTCGCTGAGCCAGTCCTCGATCTGCTGCGGTGAATGTTTCAGCGACACCAGATCCGTGCGCTCGCCCAGGTTGTAGGCGTGGCCGCCGGCCCGGTAGATGTGCAGCTCGGCTGACGCGCCGCCCTTGCGATAGGCGTTGAGCAGGTCGATCGGTGGTTGCGAGCAGCACTCGTCGTCATTGGCGGCGGCCAGGAAGATCGGCGGCGAGTCGGGAGTGACGTGCTCGGCGGCGTGCAGCGGCCCGGGGAAGATCAGGATCGAAAAGTCCGGACGCGCGCTCAATTTGTCGATGCTGTCGCCCTTGCCGCGCGCCGCGACGGGCGGGCTCAAGGTCACCATGCGCGCCAGTTCGCCACCGGCGGAGAATCCGATGATGCCGACACGCTGCGGATCGACATGGAACTGTCCGGCGTGCGCGCGAATGAAGCGCATGCCGCGCTCGGTATCCGCGCGGGCATCGTCGAGTTTGTAGGGAGAACCCTTCTCACGAAACAGGCGGTAGCGCAGCACGAACGCGGCGACACCGCGTTGATTGAGCCATTCGGCCACCGCCGAACCCTCGCTCGTCGTCACCAGCAAGGTGTGCCCGCCGCCCGGAACGACCAGCACCGCGGTGCCGTTGGCCTTGGCTGCCTCGGGCAGGTAGGCGGTGACGCTGGGGTTGTTGACGTGCTTGGTCCAGTAATCCTTCGAGACTTCGGGAATGGAGGCGCGCGCCTCGAAGCCCGGCACGCCGCCCTGCCAGAGCGGGAAGCGCTCCTGCGCGGACGCGGCGCAGGCGAACAACAGGCATGCAGCGAATAGGGCAAGACGTTTCATGCGGATCCCCTGTAAATGGTCGCGCCACCATCAACCGAGCGCCCAATGCTGTCAAGCGAGCGGCATGCGAGCGATTCGTTGCGGATGGGAAAACCCATCTTCACGTCGCCGACAGCATCGCCGCCCGATGATGTCGCTTTGGCCACGGAGAAGAGACGATGATCAATACCAAGCTCGGCATTCTCGCCGCCGCCTGCGCGTTTGCGCTGGCTGCATGCAGCGACAAACAACCCGCGGAGGCGCCAGAAGCCGCACCCACCGCCGCAACCCCGGCACCGGCACCGACCGAAGCGGCGCCGCAGGATTCAATGCAGGCGATGACCCCGGCCGCATCTCCCGCTCCGGCCACTCCCGCCGCCGCGGCGAACGGCAAGCCGACCGCGCAGGTCACGGATTGCTCGACCGAATTCGAGGGTACGGATGCGATGCAGTACAGCATCTCGTCGATCGTGGTGCCGGCCTCGTGCACGGACTTCAAGATCACCCTGAAACACACCGGCAAGCTGCCGGTAGCGGCGATGGGGCACGACGTGGTGATCACCAAGACCTCCGACATGGAAGCGGTGGATGCCGATGGTCGCGCTGCCGGTCAGGATAACGGCTACGTGAAAGCCGACGACCCGCGAATCATCGCCCACACCAAGCTGATCGGCGGCGGCGAGACCACTTCGGTCAGCTTCCCGGTCAGCAAGATCAAGGACGGCGGCCCGTACACGTTCTTCTGCAGCTTCCCGGGGCATTCGGCGCTGATGAAGGGTTCGATCAGCGTGCAGTAAGGCGGGCGAGCCGAGCTGCGCGCGGCTCGGTCGAGCTGCCTGAGCGCGCCATGGATGGCTGAGCGATGCGGGCCGCGATCCCTCGGATTGCGGCCCGTTCGTTTGCCCGGCTGTCAGGGACGGCTGCTGTCAGCGGACGTAACGCGCGCGAGGCTCGTTCACGCGTTTGCCGGCATCGAACCGGATGTGCTCGCGCAGCCAATGGGCGAAGTCGGCTTCGGGCAGGGTGCCTTCGGCGAGGGCGACGTAGCGCGGATACAGTTCGAGATCGTCAGCGTTGATCACGCCGCCGTTGAGCATGACGAAGACTTCGCAAGCCACGGCCGCCGTACGTTTGTTGCCATCGACGAAGGGGTGATTGCGAGCCAGGCCGAAGGTAAGACTGGCGGCGAGGTCGGCAAGATCTGGCGGGGGGTCGCCGTAGGCATGCTTTTGCTGTGGGCGGGCGAGGGCGGAATCCAGCAGGCTTTCATCGCGTACGCCGTCGCTGCCGCCATGTTCGGCCAATTGACGTTCGTGGATGGCGATGGCGAATGCCTTCCCGATCCAGATGATCATGCTCATCTACCTACTGCGCCAGTTTGTGCAGAAGGGTGCGCCGCTTGCGCATGACCTCCTCGGCGACTCCCATCTGTTGTGCCAAGGTAGGGTCATAGGTGGTGAGCCGCACGCCGTCGGGCGTCTCCAGCGCGAACAGTTCGTCGCCTTTTTCCAGACGCAGGCGGGCCAGCAGTTCGCGGGGCAGGATGACGCCGGCGGAGTTGCCGATGGTGGTGATCTTCAGTTTCATGGGTGGCCTCGGGCAAGTTATAACGTATGTTATACGTACCAGCCGGTTGGATGCAATGCGCTGAACCCCGCGCCGAGCGCGCTGGTTACTCCTCTCCATAAACCGGAAACATCGTGTTGGCCCGACGTCAGGTGACCCGCAACGACGGTACTAGGCGGCGACCGGGTCCTGCACGAAATCCGCCATCTGGTCGCGCAAGGCCTTCTGGAATGCCGGACGTGCCTCGCAGCGTTCGCCATACGCTTTCAGCGTCGGGTACTGCGCCAGCAGATCGGTATGGCGCAGGTTGCGCAGCACGGTGACCATCAACAAGTCGGCGGCGGTGTAGCGTGCCTCCAGATATTCGCGTTCGCCCAGCCAGGCGGCGAGCGCGCCGAGCCGCTTTTTGACAAAGCTTTCCACCTGCGGGCGGCGCTGTTCGACCCATGCTTCGTCGCCGTGGAACAGATCCATGCCTACCAGTTCCTGCACCGAGGGCTCGATCGTATTGAGCGCGGCGAACAGCCATGTCCGCACGCGAGCGCGGCCGGCGGCGTCGGGCGGCATCAAGACGTCCGACTGCTCGGCGATGTGCAGCACGATGGCGCCGGATTCAAACAGCTTTGTGCCTTCCTGTTCGTAGGCGGGCACTTGGCCAAACGGCTGCCAGGCGAGGTACTCCGCGCTGTCCTTTTGCTTGAGGTCGATCAGCTTGACGCGATAAGGCAGGCCGGCTTCTTCCAGCGCCCAGCGCACGCGCAGGTCGCGCACCAGGCCTCGCGCGAAGGCGGGTACCCAGGGATAGGCGGTGACGGTAATCGGGCTCGTGTCGGTAGTCATCTCGTTTCCTCTTCGTGCGTGGTGCTCAGCGGGCGAGCAGGGTTTCCAGCAGCTGCAGCGCAGCGGTCCAGCCATGGCTGTGGCTGAGGGCGGCTTCGTGATCCGGCATGCGCTCATGCGTGAGCACGATCTCGGTGCTGGAGAGGGCCGGATGGAAGTCCACCGTCACCAGCGTCTCGGCGTGGTGCGTGGCGTCGGAAATCCAGGTGAAGACCAGCTTGCGGTTACGGTCGATCACGCGGTATTCGCCGTGGTGGCGCTTTGGCCCGTCGGGGTAGTGCATCACCACCTCGAAAGTGCCGCCCACGCGCGCATCCACCGTGGCCGTGCTGAGCGCGTCGGTGCCTGGCCGCATCCACTGCGCCAGGCTTTCGGGGTCGAGCCAGGCGTCGAACAACTCGTCGACGGTGGCGGGAATGGTCCGCTTGACCACGATCTTGCCGCCTTCGCTGGCGACGGTGGTTTGCGCTGGTGTCATTGCTTGCTCCCGTGTTTGTCCAAGTGGCGTTTCTTGACGACGAAGTCCTCCAGTGCGGCCAGCCGGTCAGTCCAGAACTGGCGATAAAACTCCAGCCAGCCGGCGGCTTCCGCCATCGGGCCGGCGTTGAGCGACAGCACGTGTTCGCGGCCCTGCACCGAGCGTGTGACGAGCCCGGCGCGTTCGAGCACGCGGATGTGCTTGGAGGTGGAGTTCAGCGAAATCGTGAACGCGCTGGCCAGCTCGGTCACGCGTGCATCCGACTGCGCCAGCCGCGCCAGAATCGCGCGGCGCGTGGCATCGGACATGGCGCCAAAGAGGTCATCGAGGTGGTGGGCACTATATTCATCCATATGGGTGAATATACGAGCGATGCCTCATCGACGTCAACAGGTCGCCGGGCCACGCTCCGTCGCGTCTCGCCGGCGGGTATTCCACCGGGGCGCGTCGTCGCGTACTTTCAGTTCGTCGACCGGGCGCCGACCCGGGTGCTGAAGGCCGGCGCCGTCTCCGTGCTGAGGTCGCCCCGGGTAGGGCGACGCTACTTCTCGATGCGGCAGTTCAGGGCGGCGCGGCTGAATCCGGTGGCGAGCTTGGCCTTCTGGCACGTGCCGACGTTATCCAGTACAGCGTGTCGATGTGGTCGTTGAAGGCGGCGATCAGATTTCCACCAACGGTTGCACTTCCGCCCGGGACGAGCCGCGACGTGGCTTCACGTAAAGCTGATCCACGGCGTCGCCCCGGTTGTCGCTGGCGGCGCTCACCGAGCGCTTCCAGCATGGCGTCGTTCGAGAGTTGACCGTGCCGGTCGGCCTGACTGCCAGCAGTCCGTGAGGGGGCGGCCGCATTACCGCAACGGAGCAGGCTGCGCCCCCCTCCCCCTCTTTCTTCGAAGTGCCCCGTCCGAATCCGGCAAGTATTGGTTTCAGGAGCCTGTGAAAGTGACTGCCGCGCGCCGTTGGCGCGCCATATCCCTTCGCAAGAGGTATCCATCCATGAAGATCCTGGACAGCACGGCTTTCGTCACCGGCGCCAATCGCGGACTTGGGTTCGCTTATGCCAAGGCACTGCTCGCCGCCGGCGCACGCAAGGTCTATGCCGGCGCACGCGATCCAACCTCCGTGCCTGCGTTGCACGGGCTGGTGGCCGTGAAATTCGACGTCAATGACGCGGGGGACATCGCCGCCGCAGTTGCCCGGTGCACCGATGTGGATGTGGTGATCAACAACGCAGGCATTACCGTTGACGAACCATTGCTTGGCGCGCGTGGCGCGATGGCACTGCGCGAGGTGCTTGATACCAATCTACATGGCGTGCTCGCGACCAGCCGCGCGTTCGCACCGGTGTTGCGTGCCAATGGCGGCGGCGTGCTGGTCAACATGCTTTCAGCCCTCAGCTGGATCAGCCTGCCGGGAAGTTCGGCGGACTCGGTAGCCAAAGCCGCGGCGTGGTCGTTGACCAACGGATTGCGCAACGAACTGCGCGGACAAGGCACGCTGGTGATCGGCGTGCACGCTGGCTATATCGATACCGACATGGTGAAAGACGTCGACAGCCCCAAGTCGCGCGCCGAGGACATCGCGCAGGCCGTGCTCGACGGTATCGAGGCGGGTGCATCCGAAGTGCTGGCCGACGACACGGCGCGCTATGTCAGGGCCGGTTTCGCGGCAACGCCGCCGCTCTATCTCGGCAGCGGCGAGGGTTGAACTGGGTCATTTCTCGATGCGGTAGTTCAGGCTGGCGCGGCTGAATTCGGTGGCTTGCTGCGCCTCGAAGTTCCAGCGTCGGCTGAGGCGGTAGCGCAGGGTGATCACTTCGCCAGGCTCGAACAGGCCCACGCCGTAGCTGAGGTACAGCCGCGGCGAGAGGTATTTGCCGACGGTGAACGCGGAGCTGCCGCCGAGTGCCTCGTTGCTGGAGACGCCGATGTCATCCACGCCGATCCTGGAGCCGATGCTCTTGGCCAGCAGGTCACCGGCCGCCGAACCAAGCGCCTGCGCGGCCGCGCCGACCATGTCGCCTTCGCCACCCTTCACCTGCGACAGCGGCTTGCCGGTGACCAGGTAGGACAACGCATCGGATTGCTCCATCACCGGGTTGGAGAACACGGTGAGGATCGGCCGCTGCGCGGTACCGGAAACCAGCAGGCCGACTTCCTGGCCTTCGTCGATGGTGGCGTTGGGGTTGAGCTTGCGCACGGCGCGGATGTTCAGCCCGGGGTTGTCGATCGGCGTGCTGGCGAACAGCAGCTGGCCGCGCTGAATCTGCAGGTTCTGGCCATAGGCCTTGTAGGTGCCGTTGACGGCGAGCTGGCCCTGCCCGGTGGTAGCGCGGCCGGGGCGTTCGCTGACCGTCAGCACACCGCCGACGCGACCGTCCAGGCCCATGCCGACGACGTGCGTCTTGCGGCCCAGATCCACCTTCACCCGGGCGTTGATCGGCAACTTGCTGGCCGCCTCCTGTTGCTGCTTTTCATCGACCACCACCACGTCGGGCGACGCCTGGGTGGCGCCGGAGCCGGGCAATTTTTCCGCGTTGATATCGGCACTGTCGATGCTGAGCGCGCCGCCGATGTTGATGCCACTGGCATCCTGCTTCACCGTCAGGTCGGGTGAGATCACCACCCTGGCGGCGGGGATGTCGGCAGCGGTGAACTGGCTGCCCTTGAGCGTCAAATGCGTCTGCGCGTTGGTGCCGAGGCCGGCGTTGCCATTGATGGCCAGCGTGCCGGCGCCCGATGTCACCTGGCCGTGGATCAGGAACTGCTGCGCATCGGTGGTGCTGAGCGTGAGCTGGCCCTTGCTCAGCTTGAGCCCGGCCGAGGGCACTTCGGCGGCGAAATCGCGCACCTGGGCCTGGCCGGTGATCGCCGGTTGCTTGAGCGTGCCGGCGAAACGGAAGTTGCCGTCGACACCGCCCTTGACGTTGGCCACCTCGGTGCTGAACAGCTCGATGAAAGCGAGATTGTTCAGTCGCATGTCGAGCTGGCCGCCCAGCGACTGCTGCGCGCCGCGGATCGTGATTTGGCCATCCAGACGGCCGCCGTCGTCGAGCCCGGCATGCACCTCGACGCGCTGGCCGGCGGCAGCGAGTTCGGCCGCCAGGCGCAACTGGTCGTAACGCAGCAGGGGTTCATCGGGACGATCGGTATAGGTGATGCTGCCTTGTGCGGACTGGATCGAGGCGTTGCCGCTGAGCGCGCCCGCCGCGCTGCGGCGGATCTTGCCGCTGCCGTCCAGCATGCCGTCGGCGCGCATCGGCAGGTCGGCGTTGCCACTGGCATTCAGCAGCAGGGCCAGCGGCAACGCCTGCAGCCGATAGCTGGCGTCGAGATTGCCGACCTTGTCCTGCTTGGCGGCCACGCACAGTTGCGGGTCTCCGGCGGTCAGGCATGTTTCGGACAGGCTCATCGCGCCGTCGTTGTAGCTCAGCTTCGACGGTTGCAACAGACGCCAGCCCGGCATGCCCTGCGGCTCCAGGTTGAGCGTGGAAAGCGTGCCGCTCCATGCGGAGCCTTTAAGTGCGCCATGCACGGCAAGTTTGCCGGACAGCTGAGTACCAAGCGCGTCCACGTCAAGGCGATGATCGCCCTGGCTGCCCTCGGCAAGCAGGTTGAATTGCTGGAACAGCAGGCCTTGCAGGTAGACGTTGCGGGTCTGCAGGTCCAGCTTGCCGGCAGGGTGACTGATGTCGGGGATGCCGACGATCAGTTGCAGCGTATCCGCCTTCTGCTGCTCCCAGGCCACCGACTGGCCATGCAGCTGGCCGTTGATGCTGAGCTCCGGCTGCTTGCCGCGAATAGTGAAATGGCCGTCCATACGGCCGCTCGCATTCGGCAGCCAGTCGCCCAGCGAGGCGATCGCCAACTGCAGGTCGATGTCGTTGCTGGCGCCGGGCTGGGCATCCAGTTTCACCGTGCTGCCGCCGGAAGCGAGCTCGAGCTGGCCGTCGACGACTTCGTTCGACGACAGGTGCAATTTGCCCGAGCCACTGACGGCCCGCTCGCGCAACGTGCCGGCCAGCTTGCGGATATCCAGCGTGGCGTCCGGGCCGTTGGCGGGCAGGGTGCCGTGACTGGCAATGTCGAAATCCAGCGCGCCGTTCCAGCCGGCGAACAACTGGCCGGGGTCGAGTTTGTTGGCCGTCGCCTCGGCCTGCCAGGCAAAGGTCGGTTGCAGGGTCAGCGTGCCGTTCGCCTGCAGGCCGCCTTGCGCCTGTTTCAGCGCCAGCGTATGCAGGGTGATCAACTGCGTGGTGCCGTCCAGATCCAGCGTCAGCTTGGCCAGTTTGCCGGGCGGGCCGATGTCGACATCGCCGGTGGCGTGGTACTTCTCGGCGCTGCCGCTGGCCTTGAGTTGGCCGTGGCTGGCCAGCTCCTGACCGGCCAGGTCCGCCGGCAACAGCAGGTCGTTCCAGCGAATGTCCAGTTCGGCGCTGAGCGGCTTTGCCGCCAGATGCATCGTGCCGCTGGCTTGCACGCGGCCCTTGATCTGCGGCGAGCCGAGGGTGAGTTGCTGCAGGGTCAGGGTGTCGAAGTCGTGGCTGAAAGACGCGCGCAACGGCTGCAGCAGGAGTTGGTAATCATTGAGGTCGAGGCGACCGTCGAGCGTGCCGCTGTAACGATCGCCGTGGCCTTGCACGGCGATCGCCAGCGCCTTCAGCGAGCTGTTGCCAAGGATCGGTTTGGGATCGAAGCGTGGTGCGTCGAGTTTGCCGGTCCAGGCGTAATCGCCGCTTTGGGAGAGTTGCAACTGCAGTTGCACCACGGTGGGTGCGCTGAGCTTGAGCGCGAGCTGCGCCTGCCTGCCGTCGCTGTGGGCGTCGACGCTGCCGGCATATTCGGTATCGCCGACTTTCCAGCCGAACGCGGCCTTGCCGTTGCCCTGATAGTTTTCGCCGATCGCCAGTTTGCCGTCGAGGTTGGCGTGGCCATCGGGCGCCCGCAACGTCAGCTGGCGCAGCTCGATGCCGTTGTTGGTCCAACTGCCGGCCAGGTCGAGGGTGTTCGAGGCGAACAGCGGCTGGCCGTTCTGCGTCACCTTCACCGTGCCGACGTGGACGCGGTCGAGGATCAGTTCAATCGGCGGTTGCAGCGACAGGCCGCCGGAGCTGGTGGCTTCATCCGTGGGCCTGGGCAGCGCTACGTCGACGCCATCGACGTCCAGCGCCAGCACGTGCAGGCGCTTGGCCAGCAACGGCCAGACGCGCAGGTCGAGGTGGGCCTTCGCCACCTTCACCACGGTGCCCTTGCCGTCGTCGAAGCGCACGCCGGCCAGGTCCAGTGGGCCGATCAACCGGCCCTGCGCCTGCTGCACGCGCAGCGCGCCATCGGTGGCGGCTTGCGCCCGCGTCAGCGCGAAGCGCAGGCCGGCGCCGGTGCCGAGCAGCCACCACAGCAGCGCCGCCACGATCAGCAGCAATGCGGCGAATGCGATGGCGATGCGCTTGAACCACTTCATGGGTCAGTCGGGATTCGGGATTCGGGATTCGAGATTCGGGAAAGGCTGAAGCATGAACCGCAAGCCCGCCACTGATCGCCCTGAGCGTAGGCCCAAAGGGCCGAAGTCGAAAGGCCGCCACCGACGACTGGCTTTCGCACTACGCTCAGCGAGAGCGACGTCGGCGCCGCTCTTGCGAATCCCGAATCTCGAATTCCAAATCCCGAACTCATAGATCCGGCCCGATCACCAGATGCAACTCGATGCCGTGCGCACGATCGTCACGGATCGGCGTGCCCAGGTCGACGCGGATCATGCCCACCGGCGAGCGCCAGCGCAGGCCGAGGCCGGCGCCGATCTTCGGGCGGTAGTCGGTGCCGCTGAACGCATTGCCGGCGTCGACGAAGGCGGCCATGCCCCAGTTGCGGGTGAAGTAATGCTCGACCTCGCTGCTGGCGACCAGCAGGTTCTTGCCGCCGATCACGCGATCGTCGGCATTGCGCGGCCCGATCGACTGGTAGCCGTAGCCGCGCACTGAGCGGTCGCCGCCGGCGAAGAAGCGCAGTTGCGGCGGCAGGGCGGCGAAGTCGTCGGTCCAGGTCATCCCGGCGCTGCCGCGCAGGATCAATCGGTTGCGTTGGCGCGTGCCGAAGGCGCGGATCCATTTCGCGTCGGCGATGAGGTCGCTGAAGCGCGTGTCGGACAACAAGGTGCCGGCGGTGCTGCGCACGGTCAGGCTGGCCGACCAGCCGTGGCGCACGAAGGTGACGTTGTCCGCCTGCTTGCGCGACAGCGACCCCTCGGCGAACACCAGGGTGCTTTGGCCGCGCTCGATGCCGGGCGTGTTGTCCGGCTCGTTGCCGCGCTTGCCGACGGTGAAGGTGCCGGACAGCGCGTGCACGCCAACGGTGCGCGTCCAGCCATGCCACTGGCGGGTTTCGTTGCCGACCAGTTCCAGCGTGCGCGATTGCGAGGTGGCGGTGTCGGCATCGCGGAAGTTGGCGCCCACGTTGTAGCTGCGCTGGTTGTCGCCGGGCATCGGGATCGAGTACAGCGTGGACAGCGTTTTCAGTCTCTGCGCCGCCACCAGCTCGTTCTTCCACTTGTGCCCGCGCCGGTTCACCCAGCGCCGCTCCATCCCGGCGCGCAGGCCCACGCCGGTATCGGTACCGATGAACGGGCCGCCGGTGTAGATCGAGCGTTTTGCCGGGGCCAACTGCACATTGATGTCGATCACGCCGTCGCGGGCCTCGTCCACGTCGGGCAGCACGTTGACCACGGCGAAATAGTCCGCGCCGTTCAGGGCCTGCTGCAGGGTCAGCAACTGATTCTGCGAGAAATAGTCCCCCGACTTGAACGGCACGTAGCGGTCGAGGAAGCCGTCGTTGAACTGCGAACCCTCGAAGTGCACCTTGCCGTAGCGATAGCGCGGGCCGGCCGTCCACGCCAGCTTGATCGCGGCGCTGTGATTGGCGCGGGTCACCTCGACCCGGTGGGTGACCAGCCGCGCATCGAGGAAGCCGTTGGCGGTGAGCTGCGCGCTCAGCGCGTCGCGCGCGGCGTCGTACGCACCATGGTCCAGCGGCTTGCCCTTCAGCCGTTCGATGGCGCGCTCGGCGCGATGGATCGGGCCGAGCGCCAGCGCGGTCTTGTCCAGTTGCACCGCAACCGTGGTGACCTTGACCGGTGCACCGGGTTTCACGTGCAGGGTGACGCGCCAGTTCTCGCCGGCCTGCTTCAGCTCGCCGCTGACCGTGGCGTCGTAGTAGCCATAGGGCTCCAGTGCCGTGGCCGCCTGGCTTTGCGCGCGCTCGTACAGGCGGCGCACTTGCGCGTCACTGACATCGCGCGTGGCGTACTGCGACAGCTCCACGGCGGAGATCACGGCGGCCTTCAGTGGCTCCTCGACGCCGTCCACCGCCAGTTGCACGCCGGCATGCGCCAGCGGGCTCAGCAGTAGCAACAACAGGCTCAGGCGTCGGAGGGCGCGGCGCATGCGTGGGGGGTGCCATCCTCGGGGCGTGTGCGTGGGTCGGTCGAGCTTACCCACATGCGGGTGGGGCGCGCATGAAGGTGGCGCACGACGTGGGGCAGCGGTGATCAGCCGGCCTTGTCGCCAGCCTTGTGCGCGATCCACGCACCGATCACCGCCGAGAAGTACGGGATCGACTGCGCGCTGAGGATGAAGATCCACAACGTGCCTTCGATGTAGCGCGTACCGAAGCCCGTGGCCATGCCGATCACGCACAGCACCAGCGCGATCGCCATCAGCAGTTCCTCGCGTACCGGCGCGAACGCGGCGAAGCCCGATTCGCCCAGCCGGCGGCTCTTGGCGGTCACCACGAAGGATGTCTTTTCGCGCGTCAGCCCGTGCAGGATGCCGCGGGCGATCGAGTGCGAAAGGCCCATGCTGGCCAGCGAGGCCATCAAGGTGTCGTACCAGCTGCACGGCACGCGGGCGCGATACAGCACGATGCCGAAGATCGCCTTGGCGAAGAAGAAGCCGATCACCGGGATCAGGAACAGCTGCATCGGCAGGCTGAACAACTGCGGGAACGCCACCATGCCGGCGGTCCAGAAAATCGCCATCAGGGTGAAGATCAGGTGCAGCGCATCGGCAAACCAGCTGAACCAGCCGGTGAGGAAGTGGAAGCGCTGGCCGGCCGTGAGCGGGCCGCGCTGCGTCATCCAGTTCCAGCGACCCTTGAGGATCTGCATGGCGCCGAACGCCCAGCGATAGCGCTGGCTCTTGTACGCCTTGAAGTCGGCCGGGGTCAGACCCTTGCCCATCAGTTCGTCGACGTAGACCAGTTCGTAGCCGGCGTGCATCAGGCGCAGGCCCAGCTCGGCGTCCTCGCAGATGGTCCATTCCGACCAGCCGCCCGTGCCTTCCAGCGCGTTGCGCCGGACCATCGTCATGGTGCCGTGCTGGATGATCGCGTTGCGTTCGTTGCGGTGATGCATGCCGATGCGGAAGAAACCGTCGTATTCCCACGCGGTCATGCGGCGGAAGGTGTTGTTCTCGAACTCGCGGTGCGCCTGCGGGCACTGCACCACGGCCACCTTCGGATCATGGAAATAACCGGTGAGCGAGGCCAGCCAGTCGGCGCGCACTTCATAGTCGGCGTCGATCACCGCCACCACGTCGGCGGCCGGGTCGGTTTCCTTGAGGCCGAAGTTCAGCGCGCCGGCCTTGTAGCCGGGCCACGGCTCCAGATGGAAGAAGCGGAAGCGCTTGCCCAGCTTCTCGCAGTACGCCTGCACCGGCTTCCACACGTCCGGGTTCTTGGTGTTGTTGTCGATCACCAGCACTTCGAAGTTGGCGTAATCCAGCGCGGCCAGCGAATCGAGGGTGACGATCACCATCTCCGGCGGCTCGTTGTAGCAGGCCAGGTGGATCGACACGAACGGCTGCTTTTCCGGCGGATCGGGCCGCAGCATGCCGGCATGACGCATCCATTTCCGCCGCCACAGCACCTCGGTGAACTCGAAACCGTTGATCAGCAGGATCGCCAGGATCGCGATCTGCGCCGGGAACAACAGCACCAGCATGGTCCAGTCGACCCAACTGAGATAGAAGTTGAACGGCAGCGTGGCGGACCAGGTGATCAAGCCGCAGGCCAGCTGGATCAGCATGCAGAAGAACAGCCGCCCCATCAGCTTGAAGCGGCTGAAGCGGCGCGCGAACAGGATCATCGGCAGCAGCGCCAACAGGCTGGCCGCCAATGCCTTCCATGGCCAGGCGGTGTCCTCGGTGACCGGGCCGGTGAACGGGAATTTCAGCTGCCGGTCGGCGTTGAACATGCCCCAGTACGCGCCGGTGCGGCCTTCGCCCAGGCCTTCCTTCCACGGCTGGTCGAACGCTTCCATCACGTAGTAGTCGATGTTCTGCTCGCGCGCCGCGTTGAACCACTGGCGCAGGAAGATCGCCTCGTTCGACACCGACGGCGTGGCGTACTGGAAACGGTCGCCGTTGGACGGCCAGCCGATCTCGCCCACCACCACCGGCTTGTTCGGATACAGCTGGCGCAGGTGGTTGTAGCGTGACAGCGCGTCGGCCAGCGCATCCTTGCGGTCGATGCCGTTCCAGTACGGGAACAGGTGCACGGTGATGAAGTCGACGTGCTGCACCAGCTCGGGATACTTCTCCCAGATGTGCCACGGCTCGGCAGTCGACACCGGCTGGTGCAGCGACGCGCGCACGCGATCCAGATAGGTCATCAGCTGCTCGGGGCTGATGTCGTTGCGCAGCAGTACCTCGTTGCCCACGATCACCCGATTGATCGTGCCCGGGTAATGCCGGGCCTGGGCGATCAGGGTGTCGATTTCCTTCTCGTTGTTGTCCAGCCGCCGGTCGATCCAGGCGCCGGCCATCACCTTCAGCCCCTCGCGCTCGGCCAGCCGCGGCACCTGCGGGTTCTGCAGCATCGAGTAGGTGCGCACGCGCGAGGTGTACTTGCTGACCAGCTTGAGGTCGCTGTCGATCTCCTCGTCGCTGGGGAAATCGCTCTTCAGCGGGCTCTGGTAGCGCTGGAAGGCCGACAGCGCGAAACCGCCGATCTTGCCGTGCCAATCCTCCGGCCCGTGCGGCAGGTTGCCCCACCACCACAACCCGATGTTCATTGACGCCACGATCAGCGCCAGCACCACGGCGGAGAGCAACGGAAACCGGCTGTGCTGCTTTGCTGCGTTGGCGCTCAAAGAAAAACCCCGGAGAAAGCCTGCGCAACAGGCGGTAAAGCCCACGGAGCTTAACCAATGGATGGCATCGGGCTCAATAAAGATCGTCGAGGGTGGTCAGCGGCAGGTCAGGCGGGCGCCGTTTTTTCCGCCGGTCAAGATCGTCGTAGCGGCGCTTTCGACAGTGACCATGGCGGCGGGGGCTACCGCAGCGGAATCGCCACGTGGACGCGCAGGCCGCTGCCAAATGGCGAGTCGAGCAGTTCGATGGTGGCGCCATGCAACTGGGCGGCGCGCTGCACGATCGACAGGCCCAGTCCGAAGCCGTCGCCGTGGCTGCCGGCTTCGCGATGGAAGCGGGCGAATACGCTGGCGCGGCGTTCGGCGGGGATGCCGGGGCCGTCGTCGATGACGTCGATCAGTGCCATGCCCGGGCCCTGTTCGATCGCCAGCTGCACCTGGCCGCCGCGCGGGACGTGGCGCAGCGCGTTCTCGACCAGGTTGCGCAGCAGCGCCGCCAGTGCGGCCTCGTAGCCTTGCACGGGCACGCGCGGTGTCAGCCGCGCAAAGCTGAGATCCACCCCGCTGTCGGCGATCACGGCCGACAACTCCTCGATCACGTCCATGGCCACGGCGACCAGGTCGACGTTGTTGCGTTGACCCGATGCCGCGCCGGCTTCCAGCCGGGCCAGCGCCAGCAGTTGTTCAATCCGCCGCGCCAGCCGCGCGATGCCGTGCTGGGCGCTGCTCAGGCCGGTTTTGAGCTCGGCAGGATCGGTGGCGATCATGGCGCTTTCGAGGTTGATCATGGCGCTGGCCAGTGGCGTGCGCAGTTCATGCGCCACGTCGGCGCTGAAACGGCGTTCGCGTTCCAGTGCGTCCTCCAGTCGCGCCAGTTGCCCGTTCAGCGCGGTGAGTACCGGCTGCAATTCCTGCGGCGCGGCGGGTAGACGGATCGGTGCATGGCTGCCCGGTTCCCGGGTCGAGAGTTCGCGGGTCAGGGTTTCCAGTGGGCGCAGCCCGCGCTTTACCGCCCAGCCCACCAGCCAGGCCAGCAAGGGCAGGCCGATCAGCAACGGCAGGCTGTGTTCCAGCCATACCGCACGCATGATGTCGTTGCGGCTGTCGTAGCGCTCGCCGGTGCGGATCACCACGTGGTCGACATCGTCGCGCAGGGTGAATATGCGCCATCGATAGCTGCCCTGGCGCACGTCACGGAAATCGGCGTCGGTATCGTTCGGTGGTGGCAGGGTCGCGATATTGGTGGTTGCCAGCACGGTGCGGCCGGCGTGATCGAATACCTGGAAGCCCACTTCGGATTCGTAGGTTCGATGCTGCCGGGGCTGTTGGGTCTGGCTGACCTCGATCGGCACCAGCATGCCGGCGCCGTCGCGGCCTTGCAGCGCGGACAGGCCGGCGTGTTCGATCAGCACCTGCAGGGTACGTGCCGATTGCGCCAGCCGGCCGTCGGAAAGCTCGTCCACCTCGGTAATCGTGCGCTGGAAGCTGAATACGCCCAGCGGCAACAGCACCGCCAGCAACACGAGGATGATCAACAGCCGCAGTCGGCCGTGCAGGCTTGCCGGTTTTCGTGGACGGGTCGATGTCATTTGGGTTCGCGCGGAATCATGTAGCCGAAGCCGCGTACGGTCTGGATGGTGTCGAAGCTGAGCTTGCGACGCAGCGTGTGCACCAGGACTTCCAGTGCACTACTGCCGACGATGTTGTCCAGCCCGTACAGAGAATTCTCCAGGCTCTCGCGGCGCACCAGTCGTCCGGCACGCTCCATCAGGATCTGCAGCAGGGCGAATTCGCGCTTGGTCAGCTCCACCCTTTCCCCGCGAAAGCTCACCTCGGATGTACCGAGATCGAGGCTCAGCGCACCGGCCTCGATACGGTTGGCCGCCAGCCCTTGCGCGCGCCGGGTCAACGAGCGGATGCGTGCCGCCAACTCGTCCAGATGGAACGGTTTGACCAGGTAATCGTCGGCGCCGGCATCGAGACCGCTAACCCGGTCGTCCAGCCTGTCGCGTGCCGTCATCACCATCACCGGCGTGGTGACGTGGCTGCGGCGCGCTTCGGTCAGCACCTCCATGCCGTCCTTGCCGGGCAGGCCAAGATCCAGCAACACCAGGTCGGCGGTCTGGTCGCGCAGCGCGCTCAGCGCCTCGCGGCCGTCGCGCAGCCAGGTGACGGTATAGGCCAGACGCTCCAGCGCCCGCGCAATGGCGGTGCCGAGCTGGGTATCGTCTTCCACCAGAATGATGTGCACGGCGTTCCCTTCGAGGTCAGGTCCGCGAACCGATCCGCGGCAAGCATGACATGTCGCCGGATTATCCCGGGCTTCGCTTACGAAGGGCTTAAAAGTGTGCCGCACCTCGCAGATGCCTGTGGGAGCGACTTCAGTCGCGATGCTCCTGCGTCAGACATCAGAGCATCGCGACTGAAGTCGCTCCCACAAGGACCCTCGAAAAACCCCAGCGCATGTGTGGTCACATCACGTCGATGAAGCTGTTGATCGACAGTCGTCCCACTATCGGATCGGGCGGCGGAATGTCGTGATTCTCGATGCAGGCCGAGTGCAGCGAGTTGCGCCGATAGACCAGCATGCGGTTGAACACGGCATCGGCCTTGGCGGTCTGTTCGAACAGCGCGGTGTCGCCATTGATATAGCCGGGGGCAGGGGCGTCGGCACCCTGACTTTCCGCTTCGAGCTGACGGAAATAGGCTTCCCTGCGCCCATCGTCGATGGACTCGAAACCGGTCTGGCGGTGGCGGTAGAACGCGGTGCCGCCCCAATGGCCGTGAAACAGGTAATGCACGGTTGCCAATCCGTCGCTGCCGGTCGAATCGATATGCGGTACCCGTTGCAGGAACTTCAATTCCTGCGGAGGCGTGGCTACCAGCGAGTAATGGCACATCGAGAATTTGAAGCGCCCGGGTTGCATCCCGAAATGCTCGGGCAACAGCGGATTGAGTACCGATTCGAGAAAAGGCGAATACATGGCCGGAGCCCGCGTACGCGGGCCCGGAAAATAGTTGCTCCGGAGATCGAAGGGACGCCGCGCGGCCTTGCGGACCAGCCGTTCGGGATCAGCGACAAGATGGTCGATGACCAGCAGGACCGCACCTTCGTTGCCGAAGATGCGTTTCTCGATGCGCATGTTGGCATGGCGTTCGATCAGCATGATGAAGGTCCCGGAGGTTGTGAAAAAAGCCACTTCCCGTGGCTTTTTTTCCAATGGCGCGTCCGGTACATGCCCGAACGCGTGCACGCGATTTCGTCACTTGCGCGATCAATCCGCGCTCGGGCATCGGGCAACTGCTCCGTGCGTTGCCTCAACTCGGGCATCGGGCAACTGCATCCAAGCGTTGCCTCAACTCGGGCATCCATGCCCTCGCCATGCCCTTGCCTTGCCATGGCCGGAGTTGAGCGGTTGAAAAAGCCGACCTCTCAGCCCAACCGGTGCATGTCCCAGATACCATCCGGCGACTTGCAGTAGCGATCGATGAACTCCTGTTGCAAGGGCAGCAGCGGCAGCGTGCGGTCGATCGGCCCGCGGATACTGTCGAGCAGGCGGCGCAGGTCGGCGTCGGATATCTCCCGCGTTACCGGGTGATGCTGGTTCGGCATGATTTCCTGGCCCAGCAGGACGTGCATCCACGAGGTGGTTGCGAACAGTTCTCCCTGGTCCTTCCAGACATGCGCGCGGTCACGCCAAGCGTCGATGCGGATCTGGAGGGAATCCGGCAAGGTCATCTCGCGGCAGTCCTTCCACATCTTTTCGTCGCGCTGGTTGGCGTGGTAGTGCAGGGTGATGAAGTCACGCACGTGTTCCAGTTCGCCACGGCAAACGTCGTTGTAGCGCTTGACCAGCGAATCCGGGATGCCTTCGGACGGGAACAGCTCAACCAGCAGCATCACCGCGCTCATCGCCAGGTGGATGCTGGTCGATTCCAGCGGCTCGATGAAACCACTGGCCAGGCCCAACGCCACCACGTTCTTGTTCCAGGCCTTGAGCCGGCGACCGGTGCGGAACTTCACCTGCCATGGGTCCCTGACCGGCTCGGCGCCAACATCGTGCAACAGCTTGGCGCGTGCCTCGTCGTCGGACATGTAACGGCTGTCGTACACCAGTCCGCAGCCAACGCGGTGCTGCACCGGGATGTGCCAGCGCCAGCCCGCTTCATGGGCGATGGCGCGCGTGTACGGCACCGGCGACGGGTCGACCGAACGGGTCTGCACCGCAATCGCGCGGTCGCAGGGCAGCCAGTGGTTCCAGTCCTCATAGCCGGTTTTCAGCGTCTGCTCGATCAACAGACCGCGGAAGCCGGTGCAATCGATGAACAGGTCGCCTTCAATGACCTGGCCATCGTCCAGCACCAGCGCTTCGACGTAGCCACTGTCGGGATTCTGGCGCACTTCCTTGATCATGCCCTCGATGCGGTTGATCCCGTAACGCTCGAATTTCTTGCGCAGGAACTCGACGTAGAGCGCGGCATCCATGTGGTATGCGTAGTTGATTTCCGGGTTTTCGGTCAGCGCGAATTTGTCTTCCAGTGCCGCCATCGCTTCCAGGCTGAAATTGCCCAGATCCGATTTCATGCCACGGCGCAAGCTCTCCAGCCAGTACTGCTGGAACCCGGCGACCAGCGTGCCTTTGCCGGTGTTACCGAAGGGATGGATGTAGCGATGGCCTGGCCGGACGAAGTTTTCGAACGAGATGGCCAGCTTGAAAGTGCCGGCTACCGCGCGCAGGAATTCCTGCTCGTCGATGTTCATGAACCGGTGGAAATTGCGAACCGGCGGCACGGTGGCTTCACCCACGCCGACGGTGGCGATCTTGGACGATTCGACCAGCGTCAGTTCGATCTGACCCTGCAGCTGATACGCCAGCGCGCTCGCCGCGATCCACCCCGCCGTGCCGCCGCCGGCAATAACCACCTTGCGAATTCTGTTGTCACCCACGTCTACCCCTCCCCATTTGGTCGTACTGCATTTTCCCCGCTTTTGCGGGGATCCGTATTACTTGAGACGTTTTGCCGCGCCCGCTCTAGGGCGGTTTGAAGCGCCCGTCGACATCGATGGCGTTCATCGGTTGAGCCGGTCGATCAGCATGGCACGCAGCCGCCGGATCCCGGTTTCGTCGAGCGGCCCCAGCGCACCGCGTGCCCCCTCGGGCAGGTGTTCGCCGGCGCGCTCCGACGGCCCGAAAACGTAGTAGTCGAAGACCTCGTGCCAGGCGCGTTTCTCCTGCTCGGGGCGGTCGCGGATGGCCCACAGCGCGTGGTAAAGCGCGTGCATGGGTGTCGGCACATAGTGGGGCACGCTGCTCCACCAGTAGTTCACCAGCACGTTGAATGGCTCGAGGCCTTCCACGTGGTGCCACCACATGTTCGGGATGAATATCGCATCACCCGGCTCCAGCACGACGCTCTGCGCCGAGGCAAGGGCTTCACGGAAACGCGGGTACTTCTCGTAATCGGGTGCAGCAAAATCGACGACGCTGACGGCCTGGCCCCCCGGTGTCGGTTCCAGCGGTCCGGGATACAGGTTCTTGATCTGTTCCGGCGGGAACAGCGTGAATCGACGGCGACCTACGGCGTTGCAGGCGATATTGTTCATCGCGTCGTAGTGTGCCGAGGCGATCGTGCGGTTGCCGATCCAGATGCGTGGCGGGGCGTCGATGCCGCTGGCCGCGAAATTCAGATCGTCGGTATCGCGCAGGCCCGGCAACAAGGCGTCGACTGGCGCCGAGGCCATGTACCAGGTAGGCGGCTGCGGGTCGTCCAGATGTGCGCCGATCTCGTCAATGAGTTCGGTAAGCGTGCCGCGCAGCACCTGGCAATTGATGGCGGTGAAGTCGTCGTTGTAAAACACGCGTCCGGCGATATCGGACGCGCCGTAGGAGTATTGGATCGGTCGCTGATTGTAAAAACGGGCCAGGCAGGCCGTGACGTCGCTCGTCGAGCGCTGTCCTGCCTGCGTCAGCTGCCAATCACGCACCAGCCCGCGCAGTACAACGGGTTGTCCTGCTTCGAGCAATTCGTCGACAGGAAGTGCGTCGGCGCGAACATCCGATCGCTCGCGGACGCTGGCAACTAATTCCCTCATGGCAATCAACCCGCGTTGGCGGCGACTGTCTCCTGGCTCAGGCGGCGCTGCTTTTCGGCCATCAGCCGGCGCATGTTGTGCATCGAGGCCAACACCAGGTAGGCGCCCTCGAGATAACCCGAGCGATGCAGCGAATGCAGCGATTCCGCGTCCAGGGCGGCCAGTCGTTCGCGGTCGATGCCGAGCAGGCCGGTGACGTTGGCGCCGTGCTCGTTGTCGAACTTGATATCAAGCGTGAGGGGCTGGATCAGGTCAAGGGAATCGAAGGCTGCATACATGGCCTTGCCGCCTTCCATGCCGTCGCGAATGCCGCGCAGCATCGTGGTGACGTGTTCGAGGTATGGGCTATGGCCACCCTGGGGAAGAAAAGCCGCTTCGCCTTCTTCAAAGTTGACGCGCGGGTGGTCCAGATCGACGTTGATAACCGCTTCGTGGCGTAATTCGCCGTCGACGTCCTGCTCCTGGAAACCAATCAGGAAAGGGCCGCGCGCAATGTGGGCGGGCAAATAGGTCGCTTTCCATTGTTCGCCGTCGAGAAAAAGATTTTCGTTGACGCCGAAACCAAGAAGAACCACTGACTGGTATTCACCGTCCTCGTTCTTGCGGAAGAAGATCGGGTATTCGCGCACCAGCTCGGCATATTCAGTGGGGTAGGCCGGCACCATGCCGATGTCATCCCCATAGGACGCCCCAAAGCGGGTGGCAACGCGCAGGTCCTTGTGCGCCACATTGTTGAGCATTTCGTAACGTGCCATTCGGCTCCCCCAAGGAATTGCTTTTGCACACTTATTTTGAATCGTTGTCAGCCTTCGATCTTACCGCAGGCGGCACAAAAAAAGGGGCCACTGCAAGCAGTGGCCCCCGTTTTCTACGCTACTGACGCAATCAGAACTTGTAGCGAACACCAAGCCCGTAACGCGGCTTCTGGTCAACCACTCGCACGAACTGCTTGGCCGTACGCCCACGCCAGCGCACGTCTTCGCCGGTCAGGTTGATGCCTTCGAACTGGAACGACAGGTGATCATTCAAGTTGTAGTTCACGCTCAGGTCGATCTGGTGGTACTGATCGACGTAGGTCGGGTTGGTGGCAGAGGCTGCCGTCAGGAACTGGGCACGCCAGTTGTAGGCCAGACGTACGGAGAAGTCATACTTCTCGTACATCAGCACGGCGTTGGCGCTGTCACTGAGGCCGGTCAGCGCGAACTGATCGACGCTCGGGTCGCCACCATCGTTGTAGTGAACGTCACCATCGACCTTGGTGTAGTTCGCCAGGATGCCGAAGCCGGTGTCACCCAGGAAGTACTGACCACCAAACTCCCAACCATGCAGCATGGCGCTGTGCACGTTGGCCGGCTTGGAGACCTTGTAGATGTACAGCGGGTCGTCCGGGTTGGCGGTAACGTCGTAAGCGCTTTCCAGGGCCAGGTTCTG
The DNA here is from genome assembly GCF_000264315.1 of Rhodanobacter fulvus Jip2. Lineage (GTDB taxonomy): Bacteria > Pseudomonadota > Gammaproteobacteria > Xanthomonadales > Rhodanobacteraceae > Rhodanobacter > Rhodanobacter fulvus. The sequence goes on along the minus strand of NZ_AJXU01000021.1, from coordinate 84,225 downwards.
GGCATCGGTGCCGTTGAAATCGGCCAGGCCGCCGTTCCCCAGGCCGCCCTTGCCCTGGGCGTCGATCAACGCGATTGCGTCGAACAAGGTCGTGTCGTTGACCTGGCAGGGAGCGCCCGCCTGAGCGGTGCACTGGGCGCTGTTCAGGAAGGCAATTGCCTGCTGCGCGCGCGGTCCGGAGGTCGGGTCACGCTGGCCGTACAGGCTCTCGTTAACCACCGAGGTACCGATGAAGTTGTTGACGCGCTTGTCCCAGAACGTTACCGACACATAGCTGGACGGTGCGAAGTACCAGCCCAGGCCAAGGTCGAGGTTGTCGGAGCTCAGCGGCTTCAGGCTCGGATCGTTGTCGTTACCGGTAGCCTGCGACGCGGCATTGACCAGGATGGAGCCGCTCGGGTTGTTTACGCCAGCGCCCGCGTACAGGTTGCCGTACGGCGCACGTGCAATGGTCTTGCTGTACGAAGCGCGGCCCTGCAGCGAATCGGTGAAGTCGATGCTGAAGTCGATGTTGGGCAGCAGGTTGCTGTAGCTGCCGCTTGCGCTGACGGGCTGCACCGTGGTGCCGCTCGGGTTCTGGAAGTCGTTGTTGGACAACCAGAGAATCCCGCTCGGCAACGCGACCTGCGAGTTGGAGCTCACGTCGGTCTGCTCGTAGCGCATGCCGAAGCGCGTGGTGGTCGGCAGGTCGCCCAACTGGCCTTCCAGCACGAGCTGTGCGTACACCGCCTTCGTGTTCTCGATCACAGTGTTGTCGGCCGACAGGGTCTTGCTGACCTGGTAGTTGGTACCCGGGTACTGGCTGACCGCAAACTTGGCCAGAGCGTCGGCGTTGCCGATCCAGGTGCTCTGCGCGATGCCCTTGGTGCTGAAATCGTCGAACAGGCCGGCCGTGTTGACCTGGTGGACGAGACTGTCCGCCAGATCCGGGTAGGCGCCGGCATCGTTCACGCTCCAGTCGCCCATCGCCTGGTAGTTCTGGGCCGCCTGGGTGCGATGCAGCTTGGTCTTCATGATGTCGGCACCGAACTGGAACCGACCGTTGTCGAACTCCAGCTCACCGCCGAACTTCGCTTCCTTGACTTCGGTGGTCTGCGCCTGTGCGTCGATACGTACGGGCTGAATGCCGAGGTTGTTGACGCCGAACGGCTGGTTGACCAGGCCAGGACCGCTGGAATCCGTCGTCGGGTACCAGGTGCGCGTGGCAATGGGTAGGCTGTTGTTGAAGAAGAATTCCTGGGCCCACGAACCGCCGCATTGCGGGCCGGCGGCGCAGTTGTTGGTGCCAGCCAGGCCCACGGCAGTGGCGCCGCCACCGGTCAGCCCGTCGTTGGGCAGGCTCTGGCTCTTCGCATCGTGCAGGTCAAGCGTCAGCTTGAGGCTGTCGGTGGCCTGCCACTCGGCATTGAAGCCGATATCGTCCAGCTTGTACTTCTGGCGGTTGGTCTGCTGCTCCATGCCGAAGTCTTTGGTCTGCACGACGTCGCGGATGTACGTTGGCGTAGCTACCGCACCGCTGGTGTCGAACGTGACGTCGCTGAAGCGCTGCTGCTGCAGCCACATCGACTGCTCGCCGCGATTGGAGTCGAGATCGTACCGCGAATACAGGTAGTCCAAGGTCATGGTCAGGCCGTCGACCGGAGCCAGCTGCAGCACGGCGTGAGCGTTGGTGCGCTTGCTCTCGAAGTCGTTGACCGCATAACGAATGTCGTTCGGCATGCCGTAGAGCTGGCCGATAGCCGGTGCATTGGTGACGTTGGTGACGGGACCCTTGGTGGGGTCGAAGTTGAAGCCGTTGGCCGCCCCAGTCCACGGCTGGATGGCCCAGTTGTTCTCGGTCGCTTCCACCGCACCACCGTGACGCTTGGCGAAGCTGGCATCAAGACCGATACCCCAGGTCTTGTCCGGGTTCGCGTAGCTGAAGTTGCCCGAGAATTCCGGCTGGATACTGGTATCGAACGGCTGCGACTTGTCGAGCGTGGCCTTAGAACCGACCGAGCCGATGAGCTTGCCGCCTTCGTGATTGAACGGGCGATCGGTCCGGATGTCGATGGTGGCACCAATACCGCCGCTGGCGACGTCGGCACGACCGGTCTTGTAGACCTCCAGCGAGCTGACACCGTTGGGCGACAGCTGGGCGAAGTTGAACGAGCGCGTACCGCCGTTGACGCCGCCGATCGGCACCTGGCCGGCAGCACCGAAGGCATCCGCGCCGGGAACGGTGCGGCCATCGATGGTGATCAGGTTGAAGTTCGGGCCGAAACCGCGAACCGTGACCTGCGAGCCTTCGCCGTTGCGGCGGTCGATCGACACGCCGGTGATGCGCTGCAGCGATTCGGCCAGGTTGGTGTCCGGCATCTTGCCGATGTCTTCGGCGCTGACCGCATCGACACCGCCGATGGCGTAACGCTTGATGTTCATCGACTGTTCGAGACTGTTGCGCACGCCGCTGACCGTGACGGTCTGCAGCGTGGTCAAGTCTGGCTTTTGCGACTGCTGTGCCGCCGGTGCGGCCGGCTGCGCGTCTTGCGCGTAGAGCGGGTTGATGATGACGGCACCACCAACGATGGTGAACATCACCTTCGACCTGAGATGCTTAAACTTGTTGTGGTTCATTCGTGTGCACTCCCCTTCCAATTAATTGAACTCAATAGCAAACAATGGTGCGTGCGAAGTTTCTTATCCACGTTGTGGGTCCACCCACTTCATGGCCTTCAACCAAGTTCGCGCCACCGAATTCCGGTCCGGCATTCAGGTGACTGCTGGTTGACCAATAGACGTTTCCATCCCCGAAACGCCTGCGGACGCTGGTCCGCCTTTTCTGCCTCCCTCGGACTCCCCGAACAACCTCAGTCGGACGCCCGCGGGCACCCTTTGTCCCATTGACTCGCCCACCGAACGCCTATGTGCGTTGGACGGGTTGCGAGTGCAGTTGATGTTAGCGTTAACATCTTTATCACAGCCCACATGCCCTGTCCAGCGCCGTGGGGCTCGCAATCGAGGCACGCGGAACGCCAGCGCCGAGGCTGCCGGAGCTGGTGACACTTGCTGCCTCTGGCGCAACAGGGTGGGTGGAATAGCGATGCCTCATTTCCGGTGGGTTCCCCGCGAATGCACTGCCATGACGGCTGCCATGACGACGGTGTACATGAGTGTGACAGCGCTGTCAATTTTTCGTAATATGGCCTTCGGGAATCCGCATGGCAGCGTCGATCAGGGGATGATGCCGAGCTGATATATGCATATGCCAAATGGTTATGCCGGCAGCTTCGGTTGAACCCGGGAATAGGGCATTCATTGATGGGTACCAGGGGAGGTTGCCGATGAGGGCTCGCATCGAGGACGTGGCGCGGGAAGCCGGGGTATCCCCGAAGACGGTTTCGCGCGTGCTCAACAATGAGCCGAACGTCCGGAATGAGATGCGCGAGCGCATTCTTGCGGCGGTGGAGATGCTCGGGTATCGCCCCAACCCGTCCGCGCGCAGTCTCGCCAGCAACCGCGCGTTCCTGGTTGCCTTGTTGTACGACAACCCGTCACCCCATTACGTCATGGAAGTGCAGCAGGGGGCGCTGGAGGCGTGTGACGCGCATCAGTACAGCATGATGGTTCGGCCGCTCGTATCGGGTGCGCCCGATTTCGTCGAGCGGGTGGACGTGTTGATATCGCAGTTCAGGCCGGATGGCCTGCTGTTGACGCCACCTATCTGCGACCATCCGGCGTTGCTGGATATGCTCCGCACGCGCAATGTCCCCTGGGCGAGTATTTCGCCCAAAAACTACACCGAGGGTGTGGGCGCCACGCTGGACGAGCGTTCGGCGTCCTGCGAAATGGTGCTGCACCTTGCGTCGCTGGGACATCGGCGGATTGCCCACATCACCGGGCACCCGACGCATGGTGGCAACGTGTGGCGCTTGCGCGGTTATCGCGACGGCCTTGAGCAGGCGCACCTTGCCTACGATCCGGAGCTGGTTGTCGAAGGCCGCTTCTCTTTTGATTCGGGAGTGGCGGGCGCGCGTCGTCTGTTTGCCCTGGAACACCGGCCCACGGCGATTTTCGGCGCCAATGACGACACGGCCGCGGGCATTCTCTGGGCTGCGGCCGAACGGGGGCTCAAGGTGCCGAAGGACCTTTCCGTCTGTGGCTTCGATGACATTCCGCTTGCGCGCCAGGTATGGCCGGCGCTGACCACGGTGCGGCAACCCAGCCAGGACATGGGGCGGATCGCGGCGATGCAATTGCTGCGCACCATCAAGAGTGGAAAGCCGGGCCAGATGGTGTCGGTGCCGTATACGTTGCGCTTGCGGCAGTCCACGGGCGTGGCGCCCAGACGCGTGCGCCCCTGACGCGAGGAAGTTCGCCCGGGCGTTTTTCGGAACACGCCGCGCCGCGCCGCGGTTGATTGACAGCGCTGTCACATTCGGCAAATACTCGAACGGATACGAGGTCGTGTGGCAATCACGCCATGGCGCACAGCTGGGGAGAGTCACCATGCAGCTTGTCTTTCGTGATCGACGGGTGTCGATCAAACGGGCTTTCACGACGGCAGGAGCGCTGGTCTGCGCTTTCACCGTGGCCAGCGCCTGCAGCGCGGACGTCAAGCCCACACCGACCGATGGGGTGCACTCGGCCGTAGTGCACCCGGATGCATGGCCCAAGGTGAAGTGGCCGTTCGCGCACGATGCGGCGCTGGAACAGCGCGTGAAAAGCCTGCTGGCGAAAATGTCGGACGAAGACAAGGTAGGCCAGATCATCCAGGCCGACATCGCCAGTGTTACCCCGGACGAGGTGCGCAAGTACCGCCTCGGCTCGATCCTGGCCGGTGGCAACTCCAAGCCCGGCGGCAAGCTGTCCGGCGGCAAGGCATGGCTGGAATTGTCTGACGCGTTCTATCACGCGTCCGTCGACACTTCCGACGGCGGCCTGGGGATTCCCGTGCTGTTCGGCGTGGACGCCGTGCATGGCCACAATGATGTGGTCGGCGCCACGATATTCCCGCAGAACTCCGCGTTGGGTGCGATGCGCGATCCCGCGCTGGTTGCCGAAATCGCCGCCGCCACCGCCGAGGAGGCGCGTGCGACGGGCATCAACTGGACGTTCGCGCCCACGCTCACCGTGCCGCAGGATGATCGCTGGGGCCGCGCGTTCGAGGGTTATTCGGAAGATCCGGCCGTGGTGGCGAGCTACGCCGCCGCCGTGGTCGAAGGCTTGCAGGGCAAGCCCGGCAGTGCCGACTTCCTCGACAATGCGCACGTCATTGCATCGGCCAAGCATTTCGTGGGCGACGGCAGCACCAAGGACGGCAAGGACCAGGGCGACGCCGAAGTCAGCGAGGAGAACCTGCGCGACGTGGCCTCCGCCGGCTATCCGCCGGCCATCGCCGCTGGCGTGCAGACCGTCATGGCGTCGTTCTCCAGCTGGAACGGCGAGAAGATGTCTGGCCACAAGGGCTTGCTGACCGATGTGCTGAAGGGGCGCATGGATTTTCAGGGCTTCGTCGTTGGCGACTGGAACGGCCACGGCCAGGTGCCGGGCTGCACCAATGAGGATTGCCCGCAGGCGATCAATGCCGGCATGGACATGTTCATGGCGCCGGACAGCTGGCGTGGGCTGTACAAGAACACGCTGGCGGAAGTGAAGTCCGGGGTGATTCCGATGTCGCGGCTGGATGACGCGGTGTCTCGCATCCTGCGCGTAAAAATGCGCCTGGGCCTGTTCGACAAGGGCTCACCGTCCTCGCAGATTTCGGACAACCCGTCTTATGCCCTGGGCAGCCCGGAGCATCGCGCCATCGCGCGACGCGCGGTTCGTGAAACGCTGGTGCTGCTGAAAAACCACAACGGCATCCTGCCGCTGAATCCGAAGCAGCGGATCCTGGTGGCTGGCGATGGCGCGGACAACATTCCCAAGCAGTCCGGTGGCTGGACCTTGACCTGGCAGGGCACCGGCATCACCAACGCCGATTTCCCGAATGGCCAATCCATCTGGGGTGGCATACACGAGCAGGTTGTGGCCGCCGGTGGTACGGCGCAGTTGTCGGTGGATGGCAAGTACACCCAGAAGCCCGACGTTGCCATCGTGGTCTACGGCGAGAATCCGTACGCCGAATTCCAGGGCGACATTCCCAACCTGCTGTTCTCGCCTGGCGACAGCAGCAATCTGGACATGATCAAGCGCCTGCGCGCGCAGGGGATTCCGGTGGTGTCGGTGTTCCTGTCCGGGCGGCCGTTGTGGGTGAACCCCGAAATCAATGCGTCCAACGCGTTCGTGGCCGCATGGCTGCCCGGTTCCGAGGGTGGCGGCGTGGCCGACGTGATCCTGCGTACTGCCGCTGGCGCGATCGACCACGATTTCCACGGCAAGCTGGCGTATTCGTGGCCGCGTACCGCCGTGCAGACGCCGCTCAACGTGGGCCAGAAGAACTACAACCCGCAGTTCGCGTTCGGTTATGGCCTGACCTACAAGGACAAGGACACGCTGGGCACCTTGTCGGAAGTTTCCGGCGTCAAGGACAGTGTCGTTGCACCGGGCCTTTACCTGCAGCGGGGCAAGCCTGTTACCGGGTTGGCCCTGCAATTGACGGGTGCCGATGGCACCAGCGTCGACGAGGTCGTCGCACCGGCACGTTCGCGCGACGGCAGCATTCGCATCACCGCCATCGACTACCAGGCGCAGGAAGACGCCCGTCGTGTCGAGTGGTCCGGCGCTGGCGCCGCTTCGGTGGCACTGCATGCGGCATCGAAGCTGGATCAGGATCGCCAGACCAATGGCGACGTTCTGCTGGTGACCACCATGAAGGTGGATGCGCTGGCTCCGGGCAAGATCAGCCTTGCCGTGGCTTGCGGTGACAAGTGTGGCGCCAGCGTACCGCTGGATGCCATGCTGGCGGCGCTGCCCAAGGGGGAATGGCTGCGTGTTGGCGTTCCGCTGAAATGTTTCCGTGAGGCTGGAGCGGACATGACGAAGATTGACGTACCGTTCCGCCTGCAAAGCGCGGCCAAGGCCACGCTTTCGATTGCCCGGGTGGCACTGGGTACGGACGTGGACAAGCTGGTGGCTTGCCCCACCCATTGAGGCATCCAGTCGCGCGTGCGGGGCGTGCGACTTTTTCCGCTCGACCGCAGCGGCAGATCCATCTGCCGCCTGCATAAGAACAATCCATAGAAGTCGAACGTTTATCGAATACGGGGAATGACATGAACGCTATCGCTGAACCGCTCAACGCGCGTCCGAAAACCACGGTGATATTCACCTGCGCGCTGGCCGCGTTGGCCGGGTTGATGTTTGGCCTGGACATCGGCGTGATTTCCGGCGCCACCCAATTCATCCAGGCGGAATTCCAGATCACCGACCACGTGATCGAGTGGATCGTCAGCTCGATGATGCTGGGCGCGGCGATCGGCGCGCTGGGCGCGGGCTGGATGTCCGCCACGCTGGGGCGCAAGCGCTCGCTGATCCTGGCTGCCGTTCTGTTTGTCGTCGGCTCCTTGCTCAGCGGCGGCGCGTGGTCGCCGGAAACCCTGATTGCCGCCCGCGTGCTGCTGGGCCTGGCGATCGGCATAGCCAGCTTCACTGCGCCGCTGTACCTGGCCGAGGTGGCGCCGGAGAACATCCGCGGCTCGATGATCTCGCTGTACCAGTTGATGATCACCACCGGCATCCTGGTGGCGTTCCTGTCCAACACCGCCTTCAGCTACAGCGGCAGCTGGCGCTGGATGCTGGGCATCATCGCGATTCCCGGCGTGCTGTTTCTGCTTGGCTTGTTTTTCCTGCCGGAAAGCCCGCGCTGGCTGATGATGCGGGGTCGCAAGCAGATGGCGACCGAGGTGCTGCAAAAACTGCGCGGTGACGCCGAGCATGTCAGCCATGAAGTGGCCGACATCGAGGAGCAGTTGCGCATGCCGCAGAAGGGTTGGCACCTGTTCAAGGAGAATGCCAATTTCCGCCGCTCGGTGGGTCTGGGCGTGCTGCTGCAGGTCGTTCAGCAGCTCACCGGCATCAACGTGGTGATGTACTACGCGCCGCGGATTTTCCAGGACATGGGCTATGACACGGCCGCGCAGATGTGGTTTACCGCAGCGGTGGGCCTTACCAACATGCTGGCCACGTTCATTGCGATTGGTTTCGTCGATCGTCTGGGCCGCAAGCCGATCCTGTACGCGGGTTTCACCGTGATGGCGATCGGCCTGGGCCTGGTGGGCACGATGATGCACCTGGGCATCACCACGCATGGTGAGCAGCTCTTCACCGTGGCGATGCTGCTGATGTTTATCGTGGGCTTCGCGATGTCGGCTGGTCCGCTGATCTGGACGCTGTGCTCGGAAGTGCAGCCGCTGAAGGGCCGCGATTTCGGCATCGGCTGCTCCACCTTCACCAACTGGATCGCCAACATGATCGTGGGCGCCACGTTCCTGACCTTGCTCAACGGCATCGGCAACGCGGCCACCTTCTGGCTGTACGCCGCGTTGAATGTGGTGTTCATCCTGATCACGTTCTTTCTGATTCCGGAAACCAAGAACGTCACGCTGGAGCATATCGAGCGTAACCTGATGGCTGGCAAGCCGCTGCGTCACATCGGCCAGTAAGTACGCCAAAGTTCATCGTTGAAAGACAAAAGGCCCCGTACGCGGGGCCTTTTGTCGTCTGCTTCCGGTCCGGCGCCGCTTCAGTCAATCGTCGTCAAATCCCGTATAGCCGTCAGGGAAGATCGGCGTACCGTCGTCTTCGAGGCCCGACATGTCTTGCAACGCCTTGGCTGCCGCGGTTTCAGCCACATCGCTGGTCCGGAAACTGCGGTTTTCGCAGATGGCGTAGTACGCGGGGAAACCGCTCCTGCGCGGGGTGACCGCGAGATAGGCGGTATAGCGCGAACCTTCCAGCGTGGCGCCGGAGCGTACCGTGAAGTTGGGGAACTCGCGTTCGGCCATGGTTCCTGTCCCGATGAAAACCCGCAGTGTATAGCGCGCCGCCAGTGCGTCATCATGGCGGGATGACTGGTGATGACTGTTCCGTGCCGCGCATCGTGCTGGATACCAATGTGTGTCTGGACCTGCTGGTGTTCCGCGATCCCGCCTGCACGCCGCTGCACGACGCCTTGCAGCGTGGCGCGGTACACGCCATGACCCGGCCGGATTGCCGCGATGAATGGCTGCGCGTGCTGCACTATCCGGGCTTGCCGGTCGATGACGACGCACGACCGGCACTGATCGCCGCCTTCGACGCCTTGAGCCACCTGACGCCCGCGCCGCTGACCCCCGCCGTCGCGCCTTCGTTGCCGCGCTGCGCCGATCCCGACGACCAGAAATTTCTGGAACTGGCACTGGAGACGGGAGCGAGGTGGCTGCTCAGTAAGGACAAGGAGTTGCTGAAGCTGGCCAGCCGCGCCCAGCGCGACTGCCGGTTTGCGATCCTGCAGCCCCACGCGTGGTCGCTGGTTGAACCGTCGCCCCATGTGCCCGATCACGTGTCGTAACCGCACCTTGCCGGAGAGATGTGCCGATGCTCGTTCCCCACACCATCGACTGCCCGTATTGCGGCGAGTCGATCGATATTTTTCTCGATGCCTCGGTTCCCCATCAGCGCTATATCGAGGATTGCCAGGTCTGTTGCCGGCCGATCACGCTGGATGTGAGCGTGGACGAGGAGGGCATGCCGAGCGTCCACGTCAGCGGTGAAAATGACGCCTGAGCGAACGACAGCGCGCCGTTCAGTCCGTCGTGTCGATAACGCCGATACCGCCGGCATGCAGCGCGTCGCGTGTGGCGTCATCGCTCTGCGGAGTGACCGGGCGGCTGAGATCCCACAGCAGGCGGGCACGGAATCCCAGCGCGACGGCGTCCTGCACGGTCCACAACACGCACACGTCGCGCGCCAGTCCGCAGACGTGCACTTCGGTGACACCACGGTCGCGCAGCCAGCCGGCCAGCCCGGTGCTGGGACGCTCGCCCTGCGGGCCGTGATTTTCGCGAAACCCGCTGTAGGAGTCGACCTCGCGATGACTGCCCTTGCGGATCACGACATCGGCGGCCGACCAGTCGATGCCCGGGTGCAGCGCGGCGCCCGGCGTGCCCTGCACGCAATGATCCGGCCACAGTGTCTGCGGCTGGCCATGCAGCAGGATCTGGCCGAACGCCTTGGTACCCGGATGCGAGCTGGCGAAGGAGGCGTGCCCCGAAGGGTGCCAATCCTGGGTGGCCACCACGTGGCGATAGAGGCCGCGCCGCAGCAGTCGATCGATACCCGGCACGATGGCGTCGCCCTGGTGGCACGCCAATGCGCCGCCGGGCATGAAGTCCGGCTGCACATCCACGACGATCAGCGCGGTATCGGCAGGCATGAAGGGTTTCGTCGCATGGTTGGACACAATCACGGATTCTAGCTTGGGTCCCTGGTTTGGCCGATGGGTGCGTGAACCGGCAGGCATAATGCGACAGCCGATCATTCAAACGGAGCCGAAATGCAGTATGACCAAACGTGGATGGGCTATGGCATCGTCGGTGGTTTGCAAGCCGGCGCCATTGCCGCCCTGGCCGCCACGCTCCTGTTTGGGTTTTTCCACTGGTTGGGTCGCCGCAACGGATGGAGCTACGGCCCGCAGATCGGCTGGACCTTTCTGTCGGCGGCGGTGCTGACGGTCAGCGGCGATCTGTGGAATCTGTTCTATTTCAATTACGCCCAGCTGCAATCGTTGCAGTTGCTGAAGGCCAAGTTGGCCATGGTGCATGATCCCGACGGCATCGGCCTTCGGGTGCTGTGCGAATTCCTTGGCGTGGGGGTCGGCATCGCCGTGGGGTGGCTGTTGTCGCCGCACGGTGGCCTCGGTCATTTTCGCCGCAATAAATGACCTTACCCGCTGGCTTGATTGCAATGGCGAGCCGGGTTTTCGGCGCACAAAAAAATCCCCGCATGGGGCGGGGAAAGCGGATGCGGGGAGGTTGAAGCATCCACGACAGTTAGTGTCGCCGACGGAATATCGAACGAGCGTTCAAATACTGTAAAAACGGTGTTTATCCGCGAAGATCCTGAGACTTTGCGCACACTCCGGCCCCCTGCCTGCTATCTGGCGACCATGGCCGCTGACGGACTTGCTCCGGGCCGCAGCGGAGTCTTCGGCCGCAAACGCCGCTTCCGCGACGTCGCGCATGGAAGCCCGGCGGGGCGGACCGCCGCTTCGCATCCGGCTCCAGTATTCTTGCCGCCATGCCCACCTTGCCCCGCATCGCTACCGACACCGGCTACAGCTTCGGTGATGAATTGGCCGCCAGCATCATCCACGGCGTGGGCATCGTGCTCAGTATCGCGGGGCTGGCCATCCTGGTGGCCTTTGCCGCCCTGCACGGTGATATCCGCGTGGTCGTGGCCAGCGCGGTCTATGGCGCCACGCTGGTGTTGCTGTACACCGCGTCCACGCTTTATCACTCGATCCCGCTGGCATCCGCCAAGCCGACGCTGCGGGCGCTCGACCATATTGCGATCTATCTGCTGATTGCCGGCACGTACACGCCGTTCACCCTGATCGCGATGCCCGATCCCTGGGGCTGGCGCCTGTTTGCGGCGGTGTGGGCGCTGGCGTTGCTGGGCAGCGTGCTGGAGCTGGGCCTGCTCAAACGCTATCACCGGTGGGCAGTGGTGCTGTATGTGGGCATGGGCTGGATAGGCGTGGTGGCCTTCAGGCCGTTGAGCGAGCACCTGCAACTGGGGGGCACGCTGTTGCTGCTCGGCGGTGGCCTGGCCTACACCTTGGGCGTGCCGTTCTATCTGTGGCGGCGGTTGCCGTATCACCACGCCTTGTGGCACGTCTTCGTGCTGGCCGGCAGCGTGCTGCATTTTCTGGCGGTGGTGCTGTACGTGATTCCGGATGCGGTGGCCTGACCCGGTTCAACCAAACAGCAGGGCCAGCCCGAACAACCCCACCATCACGAACGAAATCACCAGCTTGACGAGCGTGCCGAACAGCAGGCCAAGCCAGGTGCCGACACCCACGTGTGTGGCCCGCAGCACGCTGTTGCCCGAGGCAAGTTCGCCGATCAGGGCGCCGGCGAAGGGGCCGATCAGCAAGCCCGGGATACCGAAAAACATGCCGACGACCGTACCCAGCGCCGCGCCCCACAACGCCCGCCGGCTGGCGCCGACGCGTTTGGCGCCCAGCGTGCTGGCGACGAAGTCGACCGCGATGCCGGCAACGCCGAGCGCGCCGATGACCACCAGCCACCAGACGCCAATATGCCGGTAACCGTCGACCGCCGCGGCCAGCCAGATGCCGCCGAACACCATCGGAATACCCGGCAGCACGGGCAGGATCGAGCCGAGCAGTCCACCGACGATCAGTGCGGCGGCCAGAATGTACAACGCCAGTTCCATCAAAGCTCCGTGTCTGGTCATCCTGTCTGGTCATGCGGCGCGATGGTCCGCAACCTTCACCAACGATGCGCCATCATGGGCTGATGCACGTGTCGACGAAGTCAGCTTGAACATTCCCGAGCCCACTGTACTCAAGGCCGATGAACTGGGTCGTATCGAGATTGCGGTGCACGAAGGCGTGCCGGTGATCCGGCGCGACATTCGGGCCGCCCGCTGGTGGGCACGACCGCTGGCGCGCCGCGCGGCGGCGCGGGAGGCGCGGGCGCTGATGCGGCTTGCCGATGTGGCCGGTGTGCCGCGATTGCTCGGCTGGGACGGCGCGGAGTTGTTGCGCAGCTACATTCCCGGCGCGCCGATGCAGCAGGCACGGCCGTCAGATCGCGATTATTACCGCCAGGCGCTGTTGTTGCTGTCGCAATTGCACCGCCGTGGCGTCGTGCACAACGATTCGGCGAAGGAGCCGAACTGGCTGATGGACGAGGACGGCAGCCCGGCGCTGGTGGATTTCCAGATCGCCTGGACGCGTGGTCGCCGCGGCGCGTTTTATCGCGTCCTGGCGCGGGAAGACCTGCGCCACCTGCTCAAGCACAAGCGGACCTATTGCCCGCAGGCGCTGAGCGCTCGCCAGCGCGCCATCCTGGACACCCCCGCGCTGCATTCGCGGTTATGGCGCGCCACGGGAAAGCGCTTGTACAAGTTGATTGCGCGGCGTCTTTTCGGCTATTGGGACAACGAAGGGAAGGGCCGCGTACGCGATTGAGCCGTCCGCCCTTCGCCGATCCTCGCTTGCCGGCAGCAGCTTATTTCTCGACGAACGCACGCTCGATCACGTAATCGCCCGGTTCGCGCGTGCGCGGCGATGCCTGGAAGCCACGACCGTCCAGCAGGGTGGCAAGGTCATCCAGCATCGCCGGACTGCCGCACAGCATCACCCGGTCGGTGTCAGGGTTGAGCGGGGGCAGGCCGGTGACGCGGCTCATCACGCCATCGGCGATCGCATCGGTAATGCGGCCGCGGTTGGCGAAGGCTTCGCGAGTCACCGTGGGGTAATAGATCAGCTTTTCGCGGATGAGTTCGCCCAGGTATTCGTGCTGCGGCAGCTCGCGTTCGAGGTAATCGGCATAGGCGAGGTCACTGACCGTGCGCACGCCGTGCGCCAGCACGATCCGGTCGAAGCGCTCGTAGGTTTCGGGGTCGCGGACGAGGCTGAGGAAGGGCGCCAGGCCGGTACCCGTGCCCAGCAGATAAAGATGCTTGCCCGGCTTGAGATCGTTGAGCACCAGCGTGCCGGTGGGTTTGCGGCTGACGATCACCGGGTCGCCCGGCTGCAGGTGCTGCAGGCGCGAGGTGAGCGGGCCGTTCGGCACCTTGATGCTGAAGAACTCCAGGTGCTCCTCATAGCTGGCGCTGGCGATCGAATACGCGCGCAGCAACGGGCGGCCATCCACTTCCAGCCCCATCATCACGAAATGGCCGCTGTCGAAACGGAAGCCCGGGTCGCGCGTGGTGCGGAAACTGAAAAGCGTGTCGTTCCAGTGGTGCACGTCAATCACGTGCTCGGTCGCCATTGCCACCATGATCTTTACCGTCGGTCGATGAACAGGAGTGCCATACGGTGGCGTCCGGCCGAGGCCGGATGACAAACTCGCGTGGGGAGGGCGGGCATGGCCGCGGTGCCTGACGAGTGCTGCGCAGCCGCGCAACCGTGACGGCCCATTATGCCACGCCGGGGGCCGCCACCACGATTTCATCACGCCGTCGGGGTGCGGCGAATTGGCCTTGGCCGCCAGGAAATGTCGCGGTTGCCGACGGCGCATTCAGGGCAGGTGAACAGGGAAAGTCCGAAAGTGAGACTCGGTAGACAGCGCGCTATCATGTTGCGTTGACCCGCAATGCCCGCGGTGCTGCTGGCGGGCGTGGCGTCTTTTCCGATGGACATCAGAACGGGAAGTTATGCATGCGGAATCTTGAAGAAGCCAGGATCGCCATTGTCGGGCTCGGTTACGTCGGTTTGCCGTTGGCTGTCGAGTTTGGCAAGCACTACAGGACGATGGGTTTCGATATCAATGCAGCGCGTGTGGAGGCGCTGCGCGCCGGCCGTGATGCCACGCTGGAGGTCGATGCCGAGGAGCTGGCTGCGGCGACGCATTTGCGCTTCAGCTCGCAGCTGGACGACCTGCGCGACTGCAACGTCTATATCGTCACCGTGCCCACGCCGATCGATTCGGCCAAACGCCCCGACCTCACGCCGTTGATCAAGGCCAGCGAAACGCTGGGCAAGGTACTGAAGCGTGGCGATGTCGTGGTGTACGAATCCACCGTGTATCCGGGCTGCACCGAGGAAGTGTGCGTGCCGATCCTGGCCAAGGGCTCCGGCCTGGTCTTCAATCAGGATTTCTTCGCCGGCTACAGCCCGGAGCGGATCAATCCCGGCGACAAGCTGCATCGGGTAACCAGCATCCTCAAGGTGACGTCCGGTTCGACGCCGGAGGTGGCTGATTTCGTCGATCACCTTTACGGCTCGATCATCACCGCCGGCACGCACAAGGCCAGCTGCATCAAGGTGGCCGAGGCGGCCAAGGTGATCGAAAACACCCAGCGCGATCTCAACATCGCACTGGTGAACGATCTGGCGATCCTGTTCAACAAGCTGGGCATCGACACGCTGGAAGTGCTGCAGGCAGCCGGCACCAAGTGGAATTTCCTGCCGTTCCGGCCGGGCCTGGTCGGCGGGCATTGCATCAGCGTGGATCCGTACTACCTCACCCACAAGGCGCAGGAGGTGGGCCACCACCCCGACGTGATCCTGGCCGGCCGCCGCACCAATGACAGCATGGGTCCGTACATCGCCAACGAAGTGATCCGGCTGATGGTGTGCAAGGGGATCAATCCGGTGGGCGCGCGGATCCTGTTGCTGGGCTTGGCGTTCAAGGAAAACTGTCCGGACCTGCGCAATACGCGCGTCGTCGACATCGTGCATGCATTGCGCGGCTACAACGCCGAGGTGGATGTGCACGACCCCTGGGTCAGCGCCGACGAGGCGGAGCACGAATACGGTATCCGGCCAGTGTCCGAGCCGCAGCATGGCACCTACGATGCCGTTGTCGTGACGGTAGGCCACAAGCAGTTTGTGGCGCTGGGCGAAACGGGCATCCGTGCGTTCGGCAAGCCCGACATGGTGCTTTATGACGTCAAATACGTACTGCCACGCGAAGCCGTGGACGGGAGACTGTGATGACCACGATCGAAGCCGGGCTGCCGGCCACACTGCAGGCACGGGTGCGCGCCGAAACCGCCCCCTGGCTGGTCACCGGCGCGGCGGGGTTCATCGGTTCGAACCTGGTCGAGACACTGTTGCGGCTGGGCCAGCGCGTGGTCGGGCTGGACAACTTCGCCACCGGCCATCAGCGCAATCTGGATGAGGTGCGGCAGTTGGTGGGCGAAGAAGCCTGGTCGCGGTTCCGCTTCATCAAGGGCGATATCCGTCGACCGGAAGATTGCCAGGCGGCCTGCGCGGGCGTGCGCCACGTGCTGCATCAGGCGGCGCTGGGTTCGGTACCCCGTTCGATCGAAGATCCGGTGGACACTCATTCGGCCAATGTCACCGGTTTCCTCAACATGCTGGTGGCGGCGCGCGACGCGGGCGTGGCCAGCTTCACGTACGCGGCGTCCAGCTCGACTTACGGTGACGAGCCAACGATGCCCAAGGTGGAGGACCGGATCGGCCGCCCGCTGTCGCCGTATGCCGCCACCAAGCTGTTCAACGAGCTCTATGCCGAGGTCTTTGCCCGCTGTTACGACTTCAAGGCCATCGGGTTGCGCTATTTCAACGTGTTTGGCCGCCGCCAGGATCCCGACGGCGCTTACGCGGCGGTGATTCCGCAGTGGCTGGCGGCAATGATCCGCGGCGACGACGTGTTCATCAACGGCGATGGCGAAACCACTCGCGATTTCTGCTACGTCGCCAACGCGGTGCAGGCCAACCTGCTGGCGGCGCTGGTTGCCGACCCCGATTGCGAGCCGGTGTTCAACGTTGCCGTCGGCCAGCGCGCCACCCTCAACGAGCTTTTCGAAAGCCTGGCAACGCAGTTGGCCGGCCAGGGCGTCAACTACGGCAAGCAGCCCGTCTATCGTGATTTCCGCGCCGGCGACGTGCGCCACTCGCTGGCCGATATCGGCCGTGCGCACGCGCGCCTGGGCTACGCGCCCACGCACACCCTGCAGTTGGGATTGGGCGAGGCGATGCCATGGTATGTGGACTTCATCACGAGCCGGGAAGGTGTCCAGGCCTGAGTCTGCCGGCGAGGCCGCCGTCACTGTGAGCGCGGCGGATCGGGTCTGCGAGGCGTTTCCACGGCTTGCCGCGCACGCCTTTTTACGGGCGGGTTTCAGCCCGCCCACCGCGGACGATGTGGCAGTGCTGGTATTCGACACCGCGGCGTGGCTCGACCAGGTCGTTGCCGCGGAACACCTGCTGGATAGCGGCGAGTGCCAGCGCGCGGCGCGCTTCCGGTTCGCGCATGACCGTGTGGCCTATGTCCTGGCGCATGCCATGTGGCGTTCGGTGCTGGGTTGGTGCCTCGGGTGTGAAGCGGCGGCGGTCCGGATTACCAGCACCTCTACCGGCCAGCCGCAATTGCCCGGTACGCCTTGGGCGACCAGCCTCAGCCACAGCGGAAGCTGGGTGGCGGTGGCCGTGGGCTGCACCGCCGTAGTGGGCGTGGACATCGAGCGTTCACCGCCGTTGCGTGCCTTGAACGATCTCGTGTCCACGGTCTGCACGCCGCGCGAGGCAATCGACATGCGTGCTCTCCCGGCAGCGGCGCGCGAGCACGCCATGCTCCGCTTGTGGACGCGCAAGGAGGCCTTGCTGAAGGCCTTTGGCACCGGCTTGAGCGGGCCGCCGCCAGCAACGTTCGAAGCCTTGCCTGGCGCTTGCGTGGCTCCACCACCGGAGCTCGCGTGCCCGCCATGCAGCGTGCATGAACTGCCGCTACCCACAGCGGTGGTGGGGGCGCTGGCTGTGCCGGTCGGGTCGGGCAAGCGGTATTTGCATATACTTGATCGGCCAATGGCCGGGGACGGTAGCGCCGGCGAATGAAAATCCTGGTCAGCGTCCGAAGCTGGACAGGACGTGCGGTGGCGATTTTTTCCGCCGGATCCGCACGACATAATCGAAAGGCATAGACTTACCGGCGCGTGGAAACTCGACTGAAACGGGCGATACTCTCGCCTGTTGGCTCGCGTAATGCCATCGCTGAATCGGGCAGGGGATAGGGATGTTTCGTTTTTTGCATAAGCAGGCCATGCGCTGGCTCCTTTTGCTGGGCCTGGGCGAGGCATTGCTGTTGGCCGCGTCCTTGAACGTGGCCACGTATCTGCGTTATTTCCGGTATCCGGATCAACTGGAGGAATTCTCCCGCCACATGCCGGAGCGTTCGCTGGTTTTCGCGGTGATGCTGCTTCTTGGCCTGGCTGCGCTGGGTCAATATCAAACCCATATGCGGGCGACCTGGTTCGGCCTGCTTGCGCGTCAGGGCGTGGGATTCGTGCTGGGCGGTCTGGGCCTGGTCGTGGCGTATTACGTGGTACCGCAAGCGTACGTGGGACGCGGGGTGCTGGGTATCGCGTTGGTGATCGGTTTCATCGCGGTGACCGCATTGCGCGCGTTGTTCCTGCGCCTGGTGGAAGTGGAATCGTTCAAGCGGCGCGTACTGATTCTCGGCGCCGGCGTGCGTGCCTCGCAAATCCATAGCCGCATGCGTCGGCGTTCCGACCGGCGCGGGTTTACCGTGGTCGGTTTCGTGCCGCGCCCGGGCGAGCAGCTGGTGGTGCCTGTCGAGCAGGTGCTGACGGCGGACACGCTGTTTGAACTGGTGGAGCGCGAACAGGTCGACGAAGTCGTGGTGGGCGTCGACGACCGTCGTGGCGGCCTGCCGATGGAAGAGTTGCTGGAATGCCGCCAGCATGGCGTGGCGGTTACCGATCTCACCACCTTTTTCGAGCGCGAGTCCGGTCGCGTGCAACTTTCGCTCACCGACCCGTCATGGCTGGTGTTTTCCGGCGGCTTCAACGTCACGCCGCTGCGTCAGTTGAGCAAGCGCTGTTTCGATCTGGGTATCGCCACACTGGTGCTCTTGCTGACCTGGCCCTTCATGTTGCTGGTGGCGCTGGCGATCCGCATCGAGTCGGGTGCCGGACAACCCATTTTCTACCTCCAGGAGCGCGTTGGCGTGCGCGGCAAGAGCTTTCGCCTGGCCAAGTTCCGCAGCATGCGCACCGATGCGGAAATCGATGGCGTGGCGCGCTGGGCCAGCAAGAACGACGACCGGGTGACCCGGGTCGGCCGCTTCATCCGCAAGGTGCGGCTGGACGAGTTGCCGCAGTTGTGGAACGTGCTCAAGGGCGAAATGAGCTTTATCGGTCCGCGCCCCGAACGCCCGCAATTCGTGGCCGACCTGGCTACCAAGATTCGCTATTACAACCTGCGCCACTGCCTGAAACCGGGTTTGGCCGGTTGGGCGCAACTACGTTACCCCTACGGCGCATCGGATGAAGATGCCGCCGAAAAATTGAAATACGACTTGTACTACGTAAAAAACCACAACCTGTTATTCGATCTGCTGATACTCATTCAGACAATCGAGGTCGTGTTGTTCAGTCGCGGTGCCCGATAGGCCTTCGGCGTGAAGTGTGGGGGCCGGGCCGGCGGAAATGCGTTGGCTGCAAACTTTGGTTCAGGCGGGCATCAAGCTCGCGTCCCTGATGGAAGACTGGTCGGTCGGCGATAGCCGGCGTGGCAATGCAGGAGAGCTCCACGTGCCCATCCATGACCCACATTTGAAGCGTGATGATCGTTCAACGGTCGATCATGTCATCGTTGGCGTGCCCGCGAAACGTGCGCGCTACAGCTTGCACAAGCGTCTCGCCATGGTCGGCATAGCCTGTCTGCTGGGTGCATTCGCGATGGCACAGGTCATCGAGCCAACGCCATCGTCATTGGCTTTGCAGGCACCATCTCAGGCACCCGAGGCTGCGGCGCAGTCAAGCTCGCCGGTCTCTTCGGTGAGCACACCCGTTTCTTCCGCGTCTGCCGGGTTGGCGTCGGCCTCGTCGGCACCGTCCCCGTCATCTTCCATTGCTGAGTCGCCGTCGCCGTTGGTCATCACCGAGATGGCGTCATCGTCCAACGCCGACACATCGGTTTCGCAAGAAAAATCCGATACGCCGTTGTCACCACGCGCAGGCAGCTATCGGGCCCAGACGCCCGGCTTTGGCGTGTTCCTGTCAGCCTCGGCCCCTGCGGGCGCAACGCCTGCGTCCACTGAAGCCGGTTCGCTCGGAGCGAGCCCGATCGGGGCAAGCCCGATGAAATCCGGTCCGATCGCCAGCGTCGGATCGCGTCCGAGCCGGGTACTGGATGCGAACGCGATGGTCGCCCTTCCGGTTCGGGCTGCCGCTGTTGCGCCCGCGATCACGGCGGCCCACCCGCGCCTTATTCTGGACAGCGCAACGCTGAGTGACATGCGCGCGCATGCCGCCGCCAATACGGCGGAATGGCAACTGCTGAAAAGCACCTGCGATTCCTTCATTGGCGGCACGGTCAATTATCCAAGTGAGAGCGGCTATCCGAACCTCCCCAACCTGGGTTCGGGTTATCAGGGAGAGTCGTATCTTCCGGCCCTGCTGTCCGAGGGCATGTGCTACCAGGTCCTGAAATCGAGCAACCCCGCCGCGGCAGCACCTTATGGTGCCAAGGCGGTGGATATCCTGATGAAGATGTCCGCGCCGTACACCGGCAGCGGCAGCCAGGGGCAGAATCCCTGCACGGACAACGGCTACGGCATCCGCTTCTTCGGTGTCGGTTACGGGCTCGGCTACGACTGGGTGTATGAGCTGCTGAACTCATCCCAGCGGACGCAGGTCTATACCGCCGCAAATGCATGGTTGACCGCATGGGAAGACCCCAGTCCGTCGGCCTGTGCGAATTTCGAGTACGTGCATCCGCACAGCAATTACTTTGCCGGTTACTTCCATGCGAAGGCGGCGATCGCGCTGGCAACCTATGGCGAAAATTCCAGCGCCGCCGCGCAATGGGAAGATTGGTACGGCAACCAGTTCAGCCAGCGGGTGCAGCCGTATTTTGCGCTGCACCTGAGCGGCGGCGGCTGGCCCGAGGGCTATGGCAACTACGCGCCGCTGGCCATCCTCAACATGAGCCTGCCAGCGCGTGAGGTGAAAACGGCGACGGGCGTGGATCTGGTGCACGCCGCGGCACCGTACAGCTTCCCGCTGGAAAGCGCTGATTACGCGATGCACTTCACCTGGCCTTCCCGTGCCTATTTCGATGATCGCGATACCAACCACGCCAGCGGCACGGCGAACCCTCCCGTGGGGACGACCCCGGTGGGCATGTACGAACAGCTGTTTGGCGCGCTGAACTATTGGGGCTCGCCACGCGTCGGCGTGTTTCATCAGTATCTCAACGAGGTCAGTGCGGCGACCTCCGGCTACAACCCGGCGGCGCCATGGTTGCTGTTCCTGCAGTCCTATCCTTCGGCGCCCACCGTCGAGGTAGGCACCATGCCGCGCTCCTACCTGGCGAAGGGTTTGGGTGCGGTCGCCGCGCGCTCGAACTGGACGACAGGCGCCAGCTGGATGTCGTTCCGGGCCGCCGCTTACGTCAACAATCCGGCTCAGGGCGAGGAAGGCTTCGATCAGGGCAGCCTCGCCCTGGTGCGCGGCAATGTGCCGTTGCTGGTCAACACCTTTGGCTGGATGGCGCACGAACCGAATGGTTCGGCCGACGAAAACCTGTTGTACAGCGATCTGTTCGGCTCGTTCAACAACACGCTGTACCTGGGCAATCGGCAGATGTACAACGTGTTCTACGTGCGCAACATGAGCGGCAGCACGGTAGTCGATCGTTTTGGCCAGGCCGCCTACACGACCGAGGACGACAACGTTCGCACGAAGGTGTCGGCATTCGAAGACGGCGGCGATTACGTCTACGTGCAGTCGACCAATCTCGAGGACATGTACCGCAAATTTTCCGCTGGCCCGGGTGTGGCGGCATGGTCGCGACAGATCGTCTATCTGCGACCGAACCGCTTCGTGGTTTATGACCGCACCACGTCGGGTAGCGCCTCGTACGACCAGTACATGGCCTGGCATTTTCCCGCCAATCCGGTCGCGGGCGTGGCCGCTGCGGGCCAGAAGCGACTCGACGTGAGCTACAACGGACAGTATGCCGGTGCCATGACCACGTTGCTGCCCGCGAACACAACCATCACCACGGTGCCGCTGTATCCGAGCAGCAGTACCACCAAGGTCTGGCAGGTGCAGGTGCGCCCGTCCACCACCAGTGTCAGCCAGCGCTGGATGACGGTTTTCGATCTTTCGAGCCAGGCGTCGGATGTGGCGGCGATCAGCCCGGTCACGATCACCCAGGGAAGCGTCGTTGGGGCATGGATTGCCGGCAGTGACGGCGACAGCGTGGTGATCAACAGTACCGGGGCGGCGGGTACTGCGATCAGCGGCACGGTGGCATACACCGTGCCGGGACCGGCACACCATGTCGTTACCGAGCTGGCCAAGGCCACCGGTTACAACATTACCGTCACGGGTGGCACCGGGCAGACCGTAAGCATCAGCCCGGGTGGCACCTACGTAAGCAGCGCGCAGGGCGTGCTCAACTTTTATGTGGATGCCAGCGGCACCGTTACCGAGGGCGGCGACACCGGACTACCGGTGAGTTCACTTCCGGTGAAAGGCTATCCGCGGGGCTACAAGCCTTGAACCATGTGCCGAGCAGGGGGTCGCCATCTTGTGCGTCAGGCCGCCGAGCCAGGCGGACGTACCCAAAACCACCCATGGAAATCGCACTGTGTTCAACCGCGTTACGAAACTGATCTCCGAATTGCGTGCATTGCCACCGCTGGAGGTCAACCTTCGTTGTGCGGAAACGGCCGGAAACGATCCCTTTTTTGAGCGTATCGTGCGCAAGTTCTATCGTGACGCGATGCGCCGCCATCGCAAGTTTCCGCTGGTGCGCAATTACCAGTACGGCGTCACCGCCTGCCACCTCACGCACGACTTCAATGATTATTTCAAGTCGATCGAGAGCGCGGCGCGGCGCAACTACAAGAAGTCCCTGCGGCTGGGTTACAGCTTCGACCGCATCGACTACAACAATCATCTGGACGACATCACGACCATCCTGCGCTCGACCCGGGTGCGGCAGGGCCGACCCATGCCGGCGGCGCTGTTCACCCGCGAGACGGTGGCTTCCAACGATCCGCCATCCACGTCCGCGCTGCATGATTATCCTTACTTCGGCATCCTTCGCGATGGACACCTTTATGCGTTTGCCAGCTGCCTGATCGCGGGCGAACTGTGTTCGATCGAGACCATCTATGGTCACGCCGATCATCAGGCCGATGGCATCGTGCCGATGATGATCATCGATATGGCCGAGTGGGTCATCAAGCATCACCCCGACGTCAAATATTATTCATACGGTACGTATTTCGGCGCCACCGAAACGATGCAGCGCTTCAAGCGGAAGTTCGGTTTCATGCCCCATCGGGCTCGCTGGATACTGGGAGATTGATCTTGTCCAACTCTGTTGCCGCCAGCATGGCCGATCGCCTGGTTGAATTGCGGATTCCCGCGAACCTGCCGTATCAGTTGATTTACCGGATGCATCGAACTGCACTGTTCGACGCCCCCGCCAGGGATGATGTCGAGTTCCGGTTTGTCTCCAGTCTGCCGCAATTGCTGCCGCTGGCGTTGCCGTTGCGGCGCGTGGTGACCACCTCAGAGTGGGTAAAGTCGCTGGTTCGCATCAACGTGGGCGGGCGCATGTTCTATTGTCTGCTTCGTGATGGGGTGATCCTGCACCGCGGCTGGGTAAGCGTGTCGTTCTGCAACCATTACAAGGTGGGCCCGGGCGACGTGGTGATCGGGCCGATCTGGTCGGCCCCGGGCACGCGGGGGCAGGGCCTGGCCAAGTACGCCACCC
Source organism: Rhodanobacter fulvus Jip2 (assembly GCF_000264315.1). Classification (GTDB taxonomy): domain Bacteria; phylum Pseudomonadota; class Gammaproteobacteria; order Xanthomonadales; family Rhodanobacteraceae; genus Rhodanobacter; species Rhodanobacter fulvus. Next base: position 60,845 of record NZ_AJXU01000021.1, on the reverse strand, counting down.
AGCGCGCCATCAACGAGCTGATCGGGCGTGGGCTGTCGACGTTCTACATCGACACCTCGGCCGACAACCTGGCGTGCCAGAAGATGATCGCCAACTGCGATTTCGGTTCGGCAATGGGCTGCACGCCGCGGCTTCCCGAATGAGCGGCGGGTCGGCAGCTTCGACGCGATAGCACAGCAAGCTTCCGTCACCCGTCACCCGTCACCCGTCACCCGTCACCCGCCACCCGCCAGCACGCCAGCACGCCAGCACGCACAGTCACTCGTCTTCGTCCGCTGCCGTCAGATGCCACTCGATGGCACCGGGCGTATCGGTGGGTAGGTCCCGCATCCATTTTCCGATGATCGGTCGCCTTTCGCGTTCGCTGAAGCCGGCATCGAGCCAGTGGGTAAGATTTCGTGCAGAGGCCGCGTATTCGAGTGCAACGGCGGAATGCCCATCGCGTCGCGCGCACCGGATCAATGCCTCGATCCACCGGCGTCCGACACCCACGCTGGCATCCATCGACCAGAAATCGCGCACCCTCAGCGTGTCGCCGTCGACCTGACAGGCGAACCAGGCCTGCAAGGAGCCATCGGGTTGGTCGCCAAGCAGCAGATAGGTCGTCGCCGCCGCGGGTGATTGGTCGAATCGCCAACGCAGGAAGGTGGTGTCGCGCACCGTGATCGGCCCGTCGCCGTGGCTGGACTGCTGCCAGAGCTCGTCCATGCGCGGGTCGACCTGGTCGGACCAGACGGCCGAGGGATGTGCACCATGTGGCCTGCTCAGTGCACGCCACATGTCGCGAAAGGTGTCGAGCAACCATCCCGTCGATCGTGCCAACCAGGGCGGCAGATGCCGTTCGAGGTACGGGGCGTGCCGCAACACGCGAGAGAAGCGGGGGATGTATCCCAACACGTCGTAACCGAGCCGTTTGACGACCGGCAACGACTTGCGATTGGGGAAGCCATAAAGCAACTCGAACTTCCCCCTCGCCGTCTCGATGAGCTCGGCCTGCAGCATCATGGCCGGCCCCAGCGTCCGGTGCTGTGCATCGACGGCCATGTCCACCAGTACACCGGCGCGAAGCTCACGCCTCCGCCACTCCATGCGGCGCGGGCCGGCGGCACAGGCGCCCACCCAACGCGAGGATGGCTGGTGGCGAAGCAGCTTCACCAAGGGTTCGCCATAGGGGCAGTGGAGATAGAACCAGTCGAACTTGGGCGCGTGACGGCCGGATGTGCCCAGATTTCCGTGCCACACCTCGATAACGGCATCGCGTTCGCGCGTGACGTCGCCCGCGTGAACGACGTAATCGCGAGAGCCCTGGGGCGTGTCGTCAGTCACGGCGCCGCGGCTCCCATTCCTTCGTCCAGCAGGATGGGCGCCTGATGCAGGTAACGCGTGCTGCGCCGCTTGTTTTGAATGTCGGCGTATACCGCCTCGGCGGCAGCCGGAGAAATATCCAGGGCGTGCGCCAGCCTGGCGGATGGCAACTGCTGCTCCAGCGCCCACAACGCCAGGTCCATCGATTGCCATGGCAGGGCGAAATAGAACTCGTCCTGGCCTTGCGCAAGGCTGTAGGTATCGGTGGTGGGCGCGGCGGTGGCGACGCATTCGGGTAGGGCAAGGTAGCGGGCCATGCCGTAGACCTGGGTTTTGTAGAGGTGCGCGATCGGCTTGATGTCGGCGGAGCCGTCACCGTTCTTCACGAAAAAGCCCTGGTCGTATTCCAGTCTGTTGGGGGTGCCGACAACGGCATAGTTCAGGCGATCCGCGTGGTAGTACTCCAGTGTCTTGCGCAGGCGTTGCTTGAAGCTGGTGGCGGCCACGATCTGCAGGTATTCGGACAGGCCCAGTGGCTTTTCGTGCAGCGTGCCGTCGGGTGCCTGCGCAATCAGGTTGAAATGGTTGATGCGGCCATCCAGTCCGCCGGCGATGGCGATCTTCATGCGCCAGTCGTCGGCGTACTCGGGCAGCACGCGGCGCACCGCTTCGTCGCGTGCGCGGTAGCAGCCGATGGCGGCCAGCGCGGGGGCGATGTCGAAGGTTTCCGCGCGCACACCGAGGTGTTCGGCAAGGATGTGCGCGTTGTCGGCGCTGGCGTCGGCCGAATCGCGCTCGGGCAGGATCAGCGTGTAGACGCGTTCGACACCGAGCGCCTTGACCGCGAGTGCAGCGCAGACCGAGCTGTCCACGCCGCCGGAAATCGCCACCACCAGGCCGCGCTTGTGCAGCGTGCGCGCGGTGGCTTCACGCAGGCGGGCGGCGATGCGTTCGGCTTCCTGCGCGTAGTCGAGATCGAGCACACCCCAGTTCAATTCATCCACGGATTTCCCCTTGACCACAGTGGTTCTTGCCGGGCGTTGCCGCCCGGTTCTCAGCTTCGGCAGGCCAGCAGTACGCGCGTGTCGCCGTTGGCATCGGCCAGCGCACGGACCTCCTGCCAGTTCCCGTCACGTTGCAGCCGTTTGGTCAATGCGGGCCCCTGGCCAAGGCCGACTTCCAGCGTCAGCCAGCCGCCGTGGCGCAGAAAGCGCGGCGCATCTTCGATCAATCGCATCAAGATGGTGACGCCGAACGGACCGCCGTCGAAGGCCAGGCGTGGTTCGTGACCGGCGATCTCGGTGGCCATCTGCTCGACCTTGGTGCTGCGGATATACGGCGGCGCGCAGACGATCAGGTCGGTGTGATCGATGAAGTTCGCCGTCTCGAACGGAGCCAGCAGATCACCGGTGCGGAACTGCACGCGCGACGCTAGCCCCAGGTGGCGTCCGTTGCGCTGCGCGAAGTCGATCGCTTCTGCGCTGAGGTCGCTGCCGAACACCTCCGCATAGGCCACGTGGTGGGCAATGGCGAACGCCAGGTTGCCGCTGCCGGTGCAGACGTCGACGACTCGTGCGGGACGGGGCGAGGTCGAGGACCGCAGCAGGTCGATGCTGGCGCCGGCAAGCTGCTCGGTTTCCGCACGCGGTATCAGCGCCTGCGGCGAGCTCAGCATTTCCAGCCCCATGAAATGCTGGCGGCCGGTGATGTGGGCCAGCGGTTCGCCAGCGAGCCGGCGCGTGACGAAATGTTCCAGCGCATGTGCATGGTTGTGCGCCAGCGAGGGCAGCTCGCCAAGGGCCGCAGCTGTGGCCGAGCGCGGGCTGCCGGTGGCGGCGAACCACAAGGCGCGCAGCGTGCTATCCGGCGTTTCCTCGGGTTTGTCCGGCAGCACGTCGAGGCCGCTGGCGAGGCGGTCGCGCAGCGCAAGATAGGTAGCGTTCAAAGGCGTTCCCTCAGGCGGTCTGCTCCAGCAGGGCTTTCTTGCTGACCTTGCCGGTGGCGGTGCGGGGCAGGTCCGCGCACAGCACGATCTGCTGCGGAACCATGAAATTTTCCAGTCGCTTGATGCACTGCGCGCGGATCTGGCCGCCGCTGAGGGCGACGCCGGACTCCAGCACCACGTACGCGCGGATGGCCTGACCCAGCAGTTCGTCATCGATACCGACGACGGCCACCTCGCGAATGCCATCGATCGTATGCATGGCGTTTTCCACTTCGACAGGGCTCACCTTTTCGCCGCGGGTCTTGATGATGTCGTCGCTGCGGCCCACGAAATACAGGAAGCCCTCGGCGTCCATGCGGAATTGATCCTGCGTGCACAGCACCATTTCGCCGGGCAGCGGGCCGGGCTTGAGCATGCGCGCCGACAATTCCGGGCGGTTCCAGTAGCCGCGCATCACGTGCGGGCCGCGCACGTACAGCGTGCCGGTTTCGCCCGGGGCGGTGGGCTGGCCGTCGACGGAAAGCAGGTATACCTCGGTGCCGGGAATGGCCTTGCCTACCGAGCCAGGCTTGCTCTGCGCCAGCTCGGGCGCGAGATAGCTCACCCGCTTGCATTCGGTGAGCCCGTACATCTTGTAGATCAGCGCGTGGGGGAAGATCTCGCGCAGACGGGTGGCGGCGTCGTCGGCCAGGGCAGCGGCGGTATTGGTGACCCGGGTGACGCCGGGGAAATGCAGAGGTTCGCGTCGGTGCGCCGACAGCAGCATCGCGAAGATGGTGGGGACGCCGGGGAATACGGTGACGCCGAATTCAGCCATTCGCGCAAACACCTGCGCGGGGTAGGTGAACGAGCGTTCCAGCACCAGTGTGGCGCCCAGTTGCACCGTCATCAGCAACTGGTACAGGCCGTAGTCGAACGCCAGCGGCAGGGCACACAGGATGTTGTCGTGCGCGGCCAGGCGCAGGTATTCGATCAGGCTGTCGCGGGCGAACACCATCGACTGGTGCGTCTGCATGACGCCCTTGGGCGTGCCGGTGCTGCCCGAGGTGTAGATCAAGGCGGCCAGGTCCAGCGGAATCGTGGCCGGCGGCACGGCTAGCGGTGCAGCGGCGTGGATCACCACGTCGAACGCGGCGATGTCGTGGCCATCGGGCAGCTTGCCCGAGCTGACCAGCTGGGCGGGAGACAAGCCATGGCCGAACAGCGGCACGAACTCCTGCGCCAGGTGTCCGTCGGTCAGCAGCAGGCGGGCGCCGCTGTCATCGAGAATGAAACCGAGTTTTTCGGATTTGGTTTGCGGGTTGATCAGCAGGAACACGCCGCCGGCCAGCAGCACGGCGAAGATGGACACCACGCACGGCCAGCTGTTGTCCATGTAGATCGCCACGCGATCGCCGCGCGCCACCCCGCGCGTCACCAGTGCGCCGGCCAGGCGTTGCGTGCTGTCCAGCAGCTCGGCATAGCGGTAAGGCTGCCCTTCGATCACCACCACCGGCTTGTCCGCGAACGCGGGGTCGGTGGCGCGGGCCAGCAGGGCGTCCTGCAGCAGGCGTTGGGACGGTATCGTCATTGCACGGCAACCCGCAGCCGTTGCACGAAGGCGACCATGTTGTTCACCGTATCGAAATTCTCCGGCAACATCTCGCTGGCCTTGATCTGGATATCGAACTCGCCTTCGAGGAACAGCACGATCTCGAGCACGCCGGTGGAGTCGATGATGCCGCGGTCCAGCAGCGAGGCGTCGTTGGGCAGTTCGGTCGGGTCGTTGCTGAAAAGCAGGTTTTCCAGGATGTAGCTGCGGATCTTGGCTTCGATTTCTTTGGGTTCGTTCGACATGGTTTTCCTTGGGTTGGAGATTCAGTCGCTGCAAAGGGCGCCGTGCGGATCGCTGGAGGAACGACGCAGGAAGGTTTCATCGAGCAGCATGGTCGAGAGGATGCCGACGAACGCCTGGTTGTCGGCGAAACCGATCGCGCGTCCGTGGCGGCACTTGTCGAACAGGCGGCCGGTGGCGTCGGCGTCGAAGTAGCCGGCGGCGCGGATGCGTTCGCTGCTCATCAGGTCGGCCACGTAATCCAGCGGTTTGCCATCGAAGAAGAAACTCGTCTGGTCGGGTGCGCGATAGGGTTGCTTGGTGCGGTGGAGAATGTCCGCTGGCAGCAGTCCATCGAGCGCGCGGCGCAGTAGGTATTTTTCGGTGAGGCCGCGGATCTTCCAGCTCGGTGGCAGGCGGTTGGCGAACTCGATCAACCGGTGATCGAGGTAGGGAAAACGCCCCTCGATCGAGTTGGCCATCGCTACCCGGTCGCCCTGCGCCGGCAGCAGGTACGCCGCCAGCAGCGACTTGGCCTCCACGTACTGGTCGCGCGCCAACGGGTGCCAGGACATGATGGACGCGGGCAGCCGTTGCTCGTAGCCGTCGAGCGGCTGCCAGTCGCCAATGCTGGCGCGCATGTCCGCTGAAAGGAACCGCAGCGCATGTTGCGAGGTAGCCCAACGTGGCGCATGCGCGAAGATGGGCCGGTCGATGTGTTCCATGCCCTTGCCGAAGAAGGCCTGCGCGAACGCCGCGTTGCCGACCGGCGAATTCTCAAGATAGCCGTAAAGACGTTCAAGCAATCGTGGGCGGAAGCGTGACTGCGGTTGCCGCGCCCAGAAACGGCGTACCTTGGCTTCCTTGAAAATGTCGTAACCGCCGAATACCTCGTCCGCGCCTTCGCCGGTCAGCACCACCTTGTAGCCTTCGGAGCGAACGCGCCCGGAGAGCAGCATCAGCGGTGCCGCCGCCGTGCGCAGAATAGGTGTCTCGGTGTGGCGGATCAGCTGCGGAAAGGCCATGCCGATATCGCGGCGCGAGCAGTGCATGGTGGTGTGTTCGGTGCCAAGGTGACGGACCATGGCGGCCTGTTCCGCACTTTCGTCGAACTCGCTGTCGGCAAACGCGACCGAGAACGTGCGCACCGGCGTGTCGGTGAAACGACGGATCAGCGCCACGATGCCGGACGAGTCCAGTCCGCCGCTGAGGTAGGCGCCGACCGGCACGTCGGCGCGCAGGCGCAGGCGTACGGCGTCGATCAGCAGCTCGCGCAGCTCGGCGGCGGCCTGCTCCTCCGAGCCGAACATGCGCCGGGCGCTAGCCATGGTCTGTTCCGCCGCGACCGGGAAGCTCCAGTCCCAGTAACGGCGCAGTGTTTCCCGATTGCCCTCGTCCACGGTCAGTACATGGCCGGGCGGCAGGCTGTGGATGCCCTCGAAGACCGTGGCGGGGTCGACCGGGCCCCAGTAGTTCAGCGTCTGCGCCAGGCCTGTCGGATCGAGCGTGGCCCGTTGCGGCAACACGGCCAGCAAGGCCTTGATCTCCGAGCCGAACCAGAGCCGGCCATGGGCGCGGGTATGGAACAGCGGGCGGATGCCGGTGCGGTCGCGCGCCAGCAGCAGCCGGCGCCGCTCGGCGTCCCACAGCGCTATCGCGAACTGGCCGTTGAGATGGCTGACGAAGTCATCGCCGTGCTGCTCGTACAGGTGCACGATCACTTCGGTGTCGGATTGCGTGTAGAAGCGATGGCCCTGGCGCTCCAGCTGCTCCCGCAGTTCGACGTAGTTGAAGATCCCGCCGTTGAACACCGTCCACACGGTGCGCCGCTCGTTGTGGATAGGCTGCTGGCCGGTGGCCAGGTCGATGATCGAAAGCCGCGCATGGGCCAGCCCCACGCCATCGCCCACATGGAAGCCATAGCCGTCCGGGCCGCGGTGATGCAGCGTATGGATCATCCGCTCCAGCGTGGCCCGAGCTGTTTCGGGCGCTGCGGGAACGCCTGAAAAGCCTGCGATTCCACACATGTGACGCGGACTCCGGTGTCTTGGTGATCAGGCCCGAATGAAGGCGTGGCGGGAGGGTGCGGGGACGGCTTCATCGCCGCCGTTGTCGGCGTGGAGGTGAAGGCGTGATGTCGTGTCGGCGAAGGTCATGGCTGCGAGGTCGACGATGACGGCGCGGATTTCAGCGGACGCAGCGGCGAGCTGTACCAGTCCACCACCTTGTGATCCTCGAGGCGAACCCATGAGGGGCCGTATTCCCAGCGGCCGTCGCTCATGATCAGCGGCTCGCCTTCCGCCGCGCGCACGGCGTCCTCGCCCAGCCCCGGCGCCAGCGGAGAAACCCTGGCAGCGGTTTTCGCCGGTGGCGCCGGGTGCGACGGTGCGGCGAGGGACCAGGTCATGTGCGGTTGTTGCGCGGGCTCGTTGTTCCACAGCAGCCACACCGCGACCGAGACCCCCAGCAACACCAACATGCGCCGCGAACGGCCGTTGGGCGCCGCGGTGATGGCAGGGCGTGACGACCGGCCGGCCATCACGCTGCGGGCCGGACGCGCTTGCGGCGCGCCCGGGAGGCGACCGTGGCGGCGCTGGAATTCCATGGCGGCGCCGTACATCGCAGTCAGCCGCTGCAGTTCGGCCGGCGACGTACGCGTGGCCGCGGTTTGCCGATCCGGGTGCAGGACGGCCAGGCGACGGCGATAGGCCTGCTTGAACTCGATCAGTCCGCAGTCGGGGTTCAACCCGAGGTTCCGGTACAGCTCAAGAAAATCGGTGTCGCGAGCCACGGTGCATCCCCCTGTCCGGCGCCGCGTGCGCGCCCCTGTCGCGCAACTTCGATGTTGTGGCGCGGCGCCACCAAAGGCTGGCCGGAACAGCGTCCGGGCATCGCCCTTGACCAACGACAAGTATAAGATAGCTTTCCCGATATGTGATATGGATCACACAAATACGGGTGGCAGACGCCGCCGGTTCAGGGCGACACAGTCGCTGGCAGCGGCGGGCGGGCCGCGCCGCATGAGACGTCCCGGGCGGACAAGGGGGCAGCATGACATTCGATTATTCCGGCGCCGTCGTGGCCCCGCCTCGCGTCGATGTCGACGCGGCTGAAGCGATCGAGCGTGTCAGCGGCCTGAGCCAGGAGGAGTTCGTCCGTCGCTACCGCGAGCCACGGCACCCCGTGATCCTCACCGATGCGCTGCGCCAATGGCCGGCCCTTGGTCGCTACACGCCCGATTTCTTCAAGCGCGAGCACGGCGACCGGCTGATCCGGATACGTGGTCGCGATTACCGGCTGAGCGAGGTCATCGAGCAGCAGGAGGCGTCCGACGAGCAGCATCCGGGGCCTTACCCGTGCACCTTTTCCGATTGCGCCAGCCTGCTGCCGGACATCAGCCCGCGCTTCGCCCAGAGCCTGCCAAGCCGCCACGCCAATCCGCTGATTCCCACGGCGCTGTTCGAGTGGGTCAACCACCTGGAGATCTTTTTCGGCGGGCCGGGCGGCCAGTTCCCCTATTTGCACTATGACTATCTGCGTATGCATGCGTGGATCGCGCAGATGTACGGTGACAAGGAGTTCACCCTGTACGAGCGCGGACAGGAGCCGCTGCTTTATGTGGACCCGCTGAAACCGTGGCTGTCCCGCGTGGAGCATTCGGAAAACCCCGATGACGATCGCTTTCCGCTGTTTCGCCAGGCGCGCTGCCACAAGGTGGTGGTGCATGCGGGTGAGGCGCTGTTTCTACCTTGCGGTACGTGGCACACGGCGCGCTGCCTGAACGTGGGCATCACCGTTGCTTTCGATCAATTGGGGGCCGACAACTGGGCCGAGTTCGTGGGCGAGGTGTGTGCTGCCGAGCGCCGGGCGCAGCGTAATGGCCGGGCTGTCATGTTGGCTGTCTATCTGCGCATGCTGGGCCCATGGCTGGATTTTGCCGAGCGGTGGGGCGCCAGGCGGTCGGGGACCGGTCGCCGCGGCGACTGGGGTATGCATTGATCATGGATATTGCCGACACGAGTGCGGCACACAGGGGACGAGTGCAATGAACGAGCAGATTTCCGCAGCGGTTGCGTCCGAGGCCCTGATGCCGTCGGATGATGTCGTACCGGTGCAGCGTATCGCCGGCATGGGCGTGGACGAGTTCATCGCCGAACATCGCAAGCCCCGGCGGCCGGTCATTCTGGTGGATGCCGCCCGCGAGTGGCCCATTTATGGGCGCGCCACGCCCGACCATTTTCGCCGCGCCTACGGCAGTCGCACGGTGCGGGTACGCGGCCGCGACTACGCGTTGGGCGAGTTGATCGACCTGCTGGAAGCCTCCACGGTGGACCAGCCGGCGCCGTATCCGTGCAAGTTCGAGATCGCCAGGGATTTCCGCGAACTGGTGTCCGAGGTCACGCCGCGGTTCCGCTACAGCCTGCCCGATCGCCAGGCCAATCCGCTGCTGCCGCAGCAGCTGTTCCGGTCGGTCAACAACCTGGAGATCTTCTTCGGTGGCCCGGGTGGCGAATTCCCCTACCTGCATTACGACGTGATGCGCCTGCACGCGTGGATCACCCAGTTGCACGGCGACAAGGAATTCACCGTGTACGCGCCGGGGCAGGAGCACCTGCTCTACGTCAATCCGGACATCCCCTGGCAATCCAGCATCCAGGACCACCATCACCCGGATTACGAACGCTACCCGCTGTTGCGCCAGGCGAAATCGCAAAAGGTGGTGGTGCGGGCGGGTGAAACGCTGTTCCTGCCGTGCGGCTGGTGGCACACCGCGCGCAGCCTCAACATGACGATCTCGATCGCGTTCGATCAATTGGGGCCGGACAACTGGTCGGCGTTCATCGGCGACGTGGTTGAACAGCGGCGGCGGCTGAGGCATCCGCTGAAGGGGTTTTTGCTGGGCGCGTACCTGCGCTTGCTGGGTCCGGTGCTGAGCGTGGGCGAGGCCTTCGGCGCGAACCGATCGCGAGATTGGGGAAACCGCTGATGTCCGTCGCCATCGCCGCAATGCCGCCCAGCGAGCATGCCGCCGCGCACATGCTGGACCTGATCCGCGCGCAGGCACACCTGCGCCCGCAGGCGATCGCCTTGTGTGCGCTGGATGCGTCAATCGACTACGCCGAGCTGCTGGAGCGGGCAGGGCGGCTGGCTGCTGCATTGCAGGCACAAGGCATGCAGCGCAGTGATGTGATCGCGCTGGTGGCCGAGCGCGACCCCGCCACGCTGATCCTGATGCTGGCGATTGCGCTGGCCGGCGGCGCCTGCCTGCCACTGGATGCGGCGTATCCGCCGGTCCGGCTGGCGGCCATGCTGGAAGATGCGCGGCCGCGATTGCTCATCGCGGACGCGCAGGCAGGCTACGACCTTCCCGACGGTACGACGCGCATTGATCGCAATCAGCTCGAAACGGTGGCGGCGGCGATGGCGCCGCTTGCGGCGCAGGCGGCGGGTGAGTGGATCTACGTACTGTTTACCTCCGGCTCCAGCGGGCGCCCCAAGGGTGTGGCCATGCGCAGCGCCGTGCTCGGGCATCTGGTGGCGTGGCATGTGTCGCATCCGCGGCTTGGGCACCCCGCGCGCACGTTGCAATTTGCGCCGCTGAGCTTCGATGTGTCGTTCCAGGAAATGCTGGTGACCTTCGCCGTCGGCGGCACCCTGGTGTTGCCCACGGAAGCGGAGCGCCGCGATCCGTACGCGCTGCTGGCGTTGATCGCGCGGCAACGCGTCGAGCGGATATTCCTGCCCTATGTGGCGTTGCAGGCGCTGGCTGAAGCGGTGGCGACCGGCGGCCAGATGCCAGCCACCTTGCGTGACGTGGTGACGGCGGGCGAACAGTTGCGCGTGACACCCGCGATCCGCACGCTGTTTGCCGCGCTCGACGGTGGCGTGCTGCACAACCATTACGGCCCCACCGAAACGCATGTGGTCACGGCGCACGAGCTGGCGGGCGACGCGACGAACTGGCCCGAGCTGCCGCCGATCGGGCAACCGCTGCCGCATGTGCGGGTACGCCTGGTCGATGATTCACTGCGCGATGTCGACGCCCCGGCCGAAGGCGAGTTGCTGCTGGGCGGCGATTGCCTTGCCGCCGGCTACATCCATCGAGCGGATCTCACCGCCGAACGTTTCATCGAGCTCGATGGCGAGCGCTGGTATCGCAGCGGCGATGGCGTGTGCGATACCGGCAACGGCGTGCTGACCTACCGAGGCCGGCTGGATCAGCAGATCAAGCTGGACGGCTTCCGCATCGAGCCGGCCGAGATCGAGTCGGTTTTGGGCCGCCATCCCGGCGTCGCCGAGGCGGTCGTGGTGGCGGTGGATGATGCGCAAGGCCGGCGACTGGTGGCGCATGTGGTGCCGCGCGATGCGCAGACGGACGAGACCGTGCTGCTGCGGGAGCTGCGCGCGCATGGCGAACAATGGTTGCCCGCGTATCTGCAGCCACACGCGTTCGTGGTGGTGCCGCTGCTGCCGCTCACCGCGAGCGGCAAGATCGATCGACGCGCGCTGGCGACCGCGAACACCGCCCCGCCACTGACCTGGCAGGAGGACGCACCGCTGCAGCAGCAGTTGCGCGGCCTGTGGCAGCAACTGCTGGGCCTGGCCGAGATCGACGTGCAGCAGAACCTGTTCGACCTGGGCGCGCGTTCGCTGACCGTGGTGCGGGCGTTGACGGAGTTGCGCCGCCGCGGTTTTCACACGCTCAGCGCCGCGCAGATTTATGAGCATCCCAGCGTCGCCCGGTTGGCCTCGCTGTTGTCGGACGCGCCTGCTGCGGCGCCGTCGTCAGCCGATGAATTGGCACGTGGCAATCGTCAGCGCGCGGCGCTGGCGCGGTTTGCGCCCAGGCGTGGAGGCATGCAATGAACCAGGATATCGAAGGCGTTGCCATCGTCGGCATGGCCGGGCGTTTTCCCGACGCCGATTCGGTCGATGCCTTGTGGCGCAACCTGCTGGCCGGACGCGAGAGCATCACCCGGTTCACCCCCGATCAACTGTCGCCGTCCATCGCGGCCGACCTGCGCGCGCATCCACGCTATGTGCCCGCACGCGGCGTGATTGCCGATGCCGATCGCTTCGACGCGGCGTTCTTCGGCATCCCTGCGCGCGAAGCGTTGCTGATGGATCCGCAGCAGCGCGTGTTTCTCGAGCTGTGCTGGAACGCGCTGGAGAACGCCGGCGTCGATTCGCAACGGTTTCCCGGCAGCATCGGCGTGTATGCCGGCACCTCCAACAACGGTTACCGCAAGCTGGTGGATTCACGCGCGGACCTGGTCCAGGCCGCCGGCGAATTCGCCACCATGCTGGCCAACGAGAAGGACTACGTGGCCACCCGCGTGGCCCATCGACTCGACCTGACCGGCCCGGCGCTGAGCCTGCACACGGCCTGCTCCACCTCGTTGGTGGCGATTGCGCAAGCCTGGTACGCACTGATGAGCTGGCAGTGCGACCTGGCCTTGGCGGGCGGCATCAACATCGTGGTGCCGCAGGCGTCCGGCTACCTGCCGGTCGAGGGCGGCATGGAGTCGGAGGACGGCCATTGCCGCCCCTTCGATGCGGCGGCCAGCGGCACGCTGTTTTCGTCCGGCGGCGCGGTGGTGGCGCTGAAGCGCGTCGCCGAGGCCATCGCCGATGGCGACACCATCTACGCGGTGATCCGCGGCGTGGGCGTCAACAACGATGGCGGCGACAAGGCCAGCTTCACCGCGCCCAGCGTGCGCGGGCAGGCGGCGGTGATCGCCCAGGCGCTGGCCAGCGCCGATGTGGACGCCGAGTCGATCGGTTACGTGGAAGCGCATGGCACGGCGACGCCGTTGGGCGATCCCATCGAAGTTGCCGCGCTGACCCGCGCATTCGGCGCGTCTCCGGCTACCGGCAACAGCTGCTGGCTGGGATCGGTCAAGGGCAACCTCGGCCACCTCAATGCCGCCAGCGGCGTGACCGGTTTGATCAAGGCTGCACTGGCGCTGCACCACGGCAAGATTCCGCCTACCTTGCACTACCGCGTGCCCAACCCGGAGATCGATTTCGCCTCCGGCCGGTTCAAGGTCGTCGACCAGTTGATCGACTGGCCACGCGGCGCACGGCCGCGGCGTGCGGGTGTCAGCTCGTTCGGTGTGGGCGGCACCAATGCGCACGTCATCCTTGAGGAGGCGCCGTTGCCCGAAACCGCCGCGCCGGGCCGGCCGTTCACGCTGTTGCCGCTGTCCGCACGCGATGAACCTGCGCTGCTGCGCCGTGCCGCCGAGCTGGCCGACGCACTGGCGGATCGCCCCGACGCCTCGCTGCCCGATATCGGTTACACGCTGGCAGTGGGACGGCGCGCGCTGCCGGTGCGTGGTTGCGTGGTGGCCCGCGACGTGGCCGACGCGCGCGCCAGGCTGGCCGAACTGTCCGCGCAGGCGCCGGTGGCGGCGTCGGTTTCCGCGGTGTTCCTGTTTCCGGGGCAGGGTTCGCAGCATGCCCACATGGTCCGCGAACTGATCGACAGCGAGCCGGTTTTCCGCGATGCGTTCGAGCGCTGCTGCGCCATCGCATCCACCTGTCTGGATCGCGACCTGCGTTCGCTGATCCTGCCCGCGGCCGGCGAGGAGGAAGCGGCAAACGCCGCGCTGGCGGATACACGTTTCACCCAGCCGGCGTTGTTCGCGGTGGAATACGCACTGGCCGACCTGTGGGAGTCGTGGGGCGTGCAGCCGGCCGCCATGATCGGTCACAGCATCGGTGAATACGTGGCCGCCTGCCGTGCCGGCGTGTTCAGTCTGGACGACGCGCTGGCGCTGGTGGTCGCTCGCGGCGCGGCGATGGCTGCGCAACCCCGCGGCGCCATGCTGGCGGTGCGGCTGGATGCGGAAGGCGTGGCTTCGCGGTTGCCGCCCGGTGTGGAAATCGCCGGTCACAATGCACTCGCGTTGACCGTGGTGAGTGGCAGCGAAGCGGCCATCGAGGGCTTTGCGCAGGCGCTTTCAGACAACAGCATCGCCTCGACCCGCTTGCGGGTGAGCCATGCGTTCCACTCCGCCGCGATGGACGGCGCGCTGCCGTTTTTTCGTCGCGCGTTCGAAGGTGTGTCGTTGCACGCGCCGCAGCGTCCGTTCTATTCCTGCGTCCGCGGCGCGCCGATCACCGCCGCCGAGGCCACCTCGGTGGATTACTGGTGCGCCCAGTTGCGCCAGCCGGTGCATTTTGTCGAGGCGGTGCAGGACGTGCTGGCGCGGCAGGAAAAAGCGGTGCTGCTGGAAGTCGGCCCGGCGCAGGCGCTGACCGGCCTGGCGCGCAGCATGCTCGATGGGCGTGGCCGCGCGGTGGCGTCGCTGGGCCCGGCAGCGCGTCCCGGCGATGCCTCCGAGCACATGCAGCGAGCGCTGGGCGAATGCTGGTGCGCCGGCATCACACCGGCATGGGCAGACTATTTCACGGGTCAGCAACGCCAGCGCGTGCCGCTGCCCGGTTATCCGTTTCGCGGCGAGCGCTACTGGATCGAGCCGCCCGCCGCGGCCCCGGCAACGCAACACATCACGGAAGGGAAGATCACCATGCACGAAGGATTGGCATCGACCATCGCCCCCGTCGCCACGCCAGCAGTGCCGGCGCGCGCGTCGCGTCTGGCGCAGGAGCTGCGCGAACTGTTCGAGAACCTCAGCGGCGAAGCCATCGCTCCCGCGCATGAGGGCGACAGCTTTCTCAGCCTGGGGCTGGATTCGCTGGCGCTCACCCAGGCCACGCTGGAGATCGAGCGGCGCTACGGCGTGAAGCTGAAATTCCGCCGGCTGATGGAGGATCTGGACAGCGTTTCGCGGCTGGTGACGCTGCTCGATGAAACGCTCCCCGCCGAGCCTGTCGCGGTCGCTGCCCCGCTGATCGCGCCGCCCGCGCCCACCGGTGCCAGCTCCGATCCGTCGGCGCTGGCCCAGCTGATCCAGAGCCAGATGGCGCTGATGAACCAGCAAGCCGAATTGCTGCGCGCGCTGGCCGGCGGAACGGCGGTGCCCGCTGCACCTGTTGAAACCTCGACTCCGGTCGCCGGCGAAATCGTGCCGGAAGCCAATCTGGTGGAGCGGCCGTTCGGCGCGTCCGCCCGCATCGTCACCGCGCGTCATGGCGAATTGAACCCGGCGCAGCGTGCGTGGGTGGATGCGTTCAGTCGCGCCTATGGCCAGCGCACCGCGCGGTCCAAGGCTTTCAGCCAGCAGCACCGCGCCCTGATGGCCGACCCGCGCGTGGTCACCGGCTTCAACCCGCTGTGGAAGGAGCTGACCTACCCGATCGTGGTCGAGCGCTCGCAGGGCGCACGGTTGTGGGATCTGGATGGCAACGAATACATCGACCTGCTCAACGGTTTCGGCGTCAACTTCCTCGGTTACCAGCCCGAGTTCATTACCGCCGCGCTGCATGCGCAGCTCGACGCCGGCATGGAGATCGGGCCGCAGCACCCGCTGACCGCCGATGTGGCACAGCTGATCAACGACATGACCGGCATGCCGCGCGTGGCGTTCTGCAACACCGGCTCCGAAGCGGTGATGGGTGCGATGCGCATCGCCCGCACCGTGACCGGGCGCAAGACCATCGTGATCTTCCGCGATTCCTATCACGGCATCTTCGACGAAGTGATCGTGCGTGGCACGCGTACGCTGCGTTCGATCGCGGCCGCGCCGGGCATTCTCGCCAACGCGGTGGAAAACGTGCTGGTGCTCGATTACGGCAGCGACGAGGCTTTGCGCATCATCCGCGAGCGCGCCCACGAGCTGGCCGCGGTGATGATCGAACCGGTGCAGAGCAAGCACCCCACCTTGCAGCCGCATGCGTTCGTGCGCGCGTTGCGCCGGCTGTGCGACGACGGCGGCTGCGCGCTGATCTTCGACGAGGTGATCACCGGTTTCCGCATGGCGCCCGGCGGTGCGCAGGAGTACTACGGCGTACGCGCGGACATTGCCACCTACGGCAAGATCATCGGCGGCGGCCTGCCGTTCGCGGCCATCGCCGGCGGCACGCGCTGGATGGATGCGCTGGATGGCGGCCATTGGCAGTTCGGTGATGACAGCTATCCCGAGGCGGGCGTCACCTATTTCGCCGGCACCTTCGTGCGTCATCCGCTGGCGCTGGCCGCGGCCCACGCCGCGCTGAGCTGGGTCAAGCAGCAGGGGCCGGCGCTGCAGACCGGCCTCAATGCGCGCACGACCGGGCTGATCGATCAGCTCAATGCGGTGTTCAAGTCACGCCGTGCGCCGCTCACCGCGCTGGGTTACAGCTCGCTGTGGCGCATCCTGGTCGATGACGATCAGCCCTGCGCCAGCCTGTTCTGGTACCGCCTGCGCCATGAAGGCCTGCACGTCTACGAACAGTTCAACTGCTTCCTGTCGGTGGCGCATGGCGACGCCGAGGTGGCGCGGATCGTGGAAGCGGTTACGGCGGCGGTAGATGCATTGATGGACGGCCACGTGCTGACGCCCCGCGACGCATCGACCGAACCGGCCCAGGCGCCCGCCCCCGAGCTACCGATGGAAGTGCCACTCAGCGAAGGGCAATTGGAGAAATGGCTGGGCGGCCAGTACGGCGGCGCCGCCGAGCTGGCATTCAACGAATCGATGGCGCTGCGGTTGGAGGGCACGCTGGACGTGGCTGCGCTGCGGCAGGCGCTGCAAACGGTATGGTCGCGCCATGAAGCGTTCCGCCTGAGCTTCGCGGCGGATGGCAAAAGCCAGCGGATCAACGATGACACGCCCTTGCCGCTGGCCGAGATGGATTACGCGGGCTATGGAGACGAGGCGCAGACACGCTTCACGGCGTATTGCGAAGCGCAGATGGGCCTGCCTTTCGACACCACCCGGGCGCCGCTGGTGCGCTTCAGCCTGGTGCGGTTGGGCGAACGAAGCCACGGCCTGCACGTGATTTCTCACCATCTGGTGATGGATGGCTGGTCGGTGGCCGTGTTCATGGATGAACTGGCCAGTTGCTACAGCGCCGCCGTCGCCGGCCGCGCGCCGGCTCTGCCGGTGGCGGAGTCGTTCCGTGCCTACGTGTTGGACGAGCGGTCGCGGCAAACCCGCACGCAGGCCAGCGAACTCGATTACTGGAAGGCCATCTATGCGACGCCACCGGCTGCGCTGCAATTGCCCGGCGACCACCCGCAGGCGGCGCCGGACTTTGCCGCAGCGACCGAGCGTCATGCGTTCTCGCCCGCGCTGACCATCGCGCTCAAACAGGAAGCGCGCCGGCTGGGCGTGAGTCTGTACAGCCTGCTGCTGGCCGGCTTCGGCGCCTGGATTTCGCGCTTGACCGGGCAGCACGACTTCGCCGTCGGCATCCCGTTCGCCGGCCAGGCGCTGGCAGGCAGTCATGCGTTGATCGGCGATGGTGTCAACACGCTGCCGGTGCGGCTGAAGGTCGATCCCGCCGCGACCACGGCGGCGCTGGTAAGCCGCACGCATGCGGCACTGCTTGATGCGTCCGAGCACCAGGACGTCACCTTCATGAACATCCTGCGCGCGCTGGGCCTGCACCGCCGCGCCGGCGGCACGCCGTTGACCGGAGTGATCTTCAACCTCAACCCGCGTGTGCCGGATGTCGCCTTCAGCGGTTTGGAATACGAGCTCCACGATTGCCGCCGCGCCGCGCTGGCGTGGGATCTGTTCTTCAACCTCAACGACACCGCGAAAACACTCACGCTGGATCTTCACTACGCCACCGCCAGGTTCGACAACGCCACCATCCGTCGCTGGATCCAGACGTACGAAGCCGTGCTTGCGGGCATGGTTGGCAACGGCAGCCAAGTGGCCAACGGGAGCGGGCGGACGGACGCCCGGGATACCTTGACCACGCTGATCGACGCGCAGGTGAAAAGGACGCCGCAGCGCATTGCCGTGGCGTGCGAAGGGCGCACGCTTTCCTATGCCGAACTGGACCGGCGGGCCACCGCCGTTGCGCAGGCACTGCTAGCGCGCGGCGTCGGCAGGGGCCAGCTGGTTGGCGTTTCCATGCCGCGCAGCGAGCACATGCTGATTGCGGTACTGGGCGTGATGAAAAGTGGTGCGGCCTACGTTCCGCTCGACCCTGCGTTTCCGGAGGAGCGTCTGCGCTACATGGCCGAGCACGCGCAGCTTCGGCATGTGCTGACGGCGGAGGTCGATGCGTTGCCGGCGAGCTTGGCCCGTGGTCGTGAACTGTTGGCCATCGCCGATATCGAAGCCGGTCCGCCAGCAGCGGCGACCTTGCCTGTGGTCGAAGGCAGCGACCTGGCCTACGTGCTTTACACGTCCGGGTCGACCGGTCAGCCGAAGGGCGTATGTGTTTCGCACCGGAACCTGGCCAACTTCCTCACCAGCATGCGTACACAACCGGGTATCGACGAAGCGGATGTGCTGTGCGCGGTCACCACCCTTTCGTTCGACATCGCTGGCCTCGAGCTTTACCTGCCCCTGATCGCCGGTGCCCGTGTGGTGGTGGCCAGCGATGCGCGGCAGCGTGACCCCGACGCGCTGCTGCAGTTGCTGCGCGAGTGCCAGGCCAGCGTGCTGCAAACGACTCCCGCGCTGCTGCGGATGTTGGCCGACCATGATGCCGCTGGCGTCATGCGCAAGCTCAAATTGCTGGTGGGCGGCGAGGAACTGCCGCGGGCCACCGCCGCCCTGCTGACCGGGAAATGCCGCGAGTTGTGGAACATGTACGGCCCCACCGAAACCACGATCTGGTCCACCCTTGTCCAGGTGCAGCCGGGTCCGGGCCCGGTGCCGTTGGGCCGCCCGATCGCCCGCACGCGCATCCACATTCTCGATGAGCAGCAGCAAGCGGTGCCGCAAGGCGAGGTGGGTGAAATCTGGATTGGCGGTGATGGCGTGGCCGACGGTTATCTGTTCCGCGACGACCTCACCGCGGAACGGTTTCGCCCTGATCCCTTCGCGACGGACGGATCGCGCATGTACCGCACCGGCGACCTGGGCAGTGAACGCGATGGCGTGCTGTTCTTCCACGGCCGCGTGGATCATCAGCTGAAGGTTCGCGGATATCGCATCGAACCGGGCGATATCGAAGCGGCGGCGGGCACCGACCCGGCCGTGCGCGAATGCGTCGCGGTGGCGCAATCCTTCGGCGACAACGACGTGCGGCTGGTGCTGTACGTGGCGGCAGCGGTGGACGACCCGGCCTGGCTCGCCCAGCTGCGCGATCGACTGCGCGACCAGTTGCCTGCCTACATGCTGCCGCAGCACATCGAGCGGCTCGACAGCCTGCCCAAGACGCCCAACGGCAAGATCGACCGCAAGGCGCTGCCGCTGCCCGCGCGAGCGGCGGAGTTCGCTGCGCCGTCAGCGGCCTCGCCGGCGCCGTCGAAACAATCGGCGCTGATGGGCCCGCGCGAGGTCTACATCGCCGGCATCTGGCGCGAGTTGATCGGTGTCGAGGATGCTCGCGAAAGCGACAATTTCTTCGACGTCGGCGGCCACTCGCTGCTGGCGGTCGAGTTTGCCACCCGGGTCCAGCGTGAGACCGGTGTGCGCATCCATTTGCTCGATATCGCCACCGGCACGCTGGCGTCGCTGGCCAGGGAATTGCCCGAAACCGCGGCGGCGACTGCGCCCGGTACGCCCTCGTTCGGTGCACGGCTGCGTCGGCTGTTGGGAATCGGCTAAAGCAGCGCCAGTAAGCAGAATAGGCCCGGCACAACCGGGTCGATGAGCCTTCTGGCGCATCGCGCTATGCTCGATGTCTGCCAGTGCCCGCCCACGTAACGGAGCAGGCTCGCACGGCGCTACTCTCGGATTTTTTCTAGCGCCTGGCCTTGGAAGCCGAGGCGAGCCCCGATTTGATCGGGACTTTCGATGTGAGACCATAGCTACCGTGTAATAGTCTGCGATAGACGTCACGATTTCGTGGTTCCGGCGGTGAAATTCACCAAGGTTTGCCGATTGTTTGGAATTGATGAAAGGCTGTGTCGCTGAGGCCGCGTTTGTGCGCCCAAGCGACGGGTCGATCTTTTTGTGGGCTGCTGGTCGATCAATGAACAGGTCGGCGGACAGGGGAAAGTGATGGTTGCTGATGGCTTGACACTGGGCTTTTTGTATCGGGCTCAGCCGGTTTCCGAGTGCGCGGCGCTGTCGGACGATCAGTGCACGCTGGATTACGCCCAGCTGCGCACGCGCGTGCTGGCCTTGGCGGGGCAGTTGCGTGTCGCCGGCGTGATTCCCGGCGACGTGGTTGCGGTAACTTGTGACCGTTCCGTCGAGAGTGTGATTGGCATTCTTGCGGTGTACGCAGTCGGTGCGGCGTACCTGCCGTTGGATTTGTCCTATCCACGGGCCCGTCTTGTCCAGATGCTCGAGGATGCCCGTCCGCGGCTTGGCGTGCTTGTGCCCGGCGCGCCGGGTGAGCTGCTGCACTCGCTTGAATTGCCGTTTGTCGAATCCGCCATGGGGGAGCCTGCCAACGCCTTGGACGAGCCGGTAGCCGTGGACGCTAGCTGGCCTGCCTATGTGCTGTTTACCTCCGGCTCTACCGGACGTCCCAAAGGCGCTGTGCTGTCGCGCCGTGCGCTGGGTCGAATGGTGGCGTGGCACCGGAATCATCCGCGCTTGGGCAAGGCAGCGCGGGTGTTGCAATTTGCCACGCTGGGGTTCGATTCGTCGGTGCGGGATGTGTTTGCAACGTTCGCCACCGGCGGTTCCCTAATCATGGCGTCGGGGCCGCAGCGGCTTGATCCGTTCCGCATGCTCGAGCTGATGCGAGAGCAGCGCATCGAACGCGCATTCTTGCCCTATGTGGCGCTTCGCGCGTTGGCGCAGGCCCATGCCGAGGGCGGCACCTTGCCGGGAAATCTGCGCGATCTCATGACCGGTGGCGAGGCGCTGTCGATCACGCCGGCGATTCGACAATTGTTCGCGGCGTTGCCCGACGCCGAGCTCCACAACGAATACGGGCCGACGGAGTCCTGCGTGTTCGTTACCAGCAAGCCGTTGTCCGGCGCGCCTGTGTTCTGGCCCGAGCGTCCCGACATCGGCGCACCGCTGCCGCACGTGCGCCTGCATGTCGTCGACGAATACTTGCAAGCCCTGCCCGATGGTAGCGAGGGCGAATTGTTGATCGGTGGCGACAGCCTTGCCGATGGCTATATCCATCGGCCCGAGCTCGATGCCGAACGTTTTGTGCGGTTCCGTCATCAGGATGGCACGCAAGAGCGCGTCTATCGCAGTGGCGATCGCGTTCGCCGCGAGCCGGATGGGCGCATGGAGTTTCTCGGGCGCATGGACGATCAGGTCAAGGTGGCCGGGTACCGCATCGAGCTTGGCGAGGTCGAATCGGTGCTGATTGCCCATCCGGCGGTGCGTGCAGCGGCTGTCGTGGCGCCAGTGGTGGGGCAGGGACGTCGCCTGGTAGGTCATGTCGTGCCCATGAACAAGGCTCAAGCCGAGGGGGCATTGCGTGCCGAACTGGCGGCGCATCTCGCTGCCCGGCTACCGCCGTTTGCGCGCCCGCAACAGTTGTTGTTCCACGATGCACTGGCATTGACACCGAACGGCAAGATCGACCGGCTTCAGCTCGAAGCGGTGTCCGAAGTACGCCTCGAGGAAACGCATCTGGCCGTCGACGCGACGCTGGAGGAGCGCGTTCTGGCGCTATGGCGCGAGTTGCTGGTTGCGCCCACGCTGGCTGCCGACGACGATGTGTTCGATGCTGGTGCCGATTCGCTGCTGGTGATGGCGTTCGTCACCCGTCTGCGCGCCATGGCAGGCGGAACGCCGAGTGCGGCGGCCATCTACGCCTTGCGCACACCGAGGCGGCAAGTGCAGGCGCTGTCGGCCATGACTCTGGCGCCGGCAGTGGACGCCGACCCAGTTCCGGCGGAAAGGGATATCGATCTGCCGACGGACGTGCCGCTGAGCGACGGTCAGATGGAGAAATGGTTCGTCAGCCAGTTCGGTGGCATGGCGGCGCTCACGTTCAACGAATCGTCGGTGCTGCATCTGGATGGCGTCCTGGATGCCGACGCGCTGAAGCGGTCGCTGGCCATGATATGGGGCCGGCATGAAGCGCTTCGCTTCAGTTTCGCTGCGGACGGCAGCCGCCAACACTTCCAGCAGGACGCACCGTTGCCCTTGGGCGAGCTCGACTACGCGTCGCCGCCCAACACGGGGGATGAGCGCTTGGCTGCCTTCTGCGATCAGCAGGTACGCCAGCCGTTCGACATGACGGTGGCGCCGCTTGTGCGTTTCACGCTGATCCGGCTCGGCGAGCAGCGCCATGCGCTGCATGTCATCGCGCATCACCTGGTCTTCGACGGCTGGTCGCTGGCGGTGCTCATCTCGGAGCTGGCCGAGGGCTACAACGCTTTCCGTGCCGGGCGCGAACCGGCGATGGCTGCGCCAGGTTCATTCCGGCGCTACCTGATCGACCGTCGCGAACATCGCCTTTCACGCGAGGCGGCGGATCTGGACTATTGGCGACAGGTTCATGCCGTGCCGCCTTCGCCCCTGAGGTTGCCCGCCGACCGGCCGATGCCGAAACAGCCGGATTATGCGGCGGCCACCGAACGGCATGAATTTTCGTCCGCCTTGACCGAGCGACTGAGGAGTGAGGCCGGCCGGCGGGGCGTGAGCCTCTTCAGCTTGTTGCTGAGTGGTTTCGGCGTGTTGATGGCGCGGCTTTCCGGCCAGAGCGACTTTGCGGTGGCCGTACCCTTCGCCGGCCTGGCGCTCGCGGATGGCGGGGCGTCGATGGGTGACGGCGTGAGTTCGCTGCCGGTGCGGATGCGAACCGATGCGGCCTTGCCGTTTGATGAATTTGTGTCCCACACCCATGCGGCCTTGCTTGAGGCAGCGGACCACCAGGGTCTGACGCTGACCGCGATCCAGCGCATGTTGGGGGTGCGCGCCAGTCACGGCGAAGCGGCCTTGACCGGTGTCGAGTTCAACCTGCTGCCGCGGATGCCCTCGGTGGCCTTCGAGGGCTTGGACCATCAATTGCGCGAATGCGCACGTGCAGCCATGGATTGGGACCTGAGCCTGAACCTCAGCGACAGCGGCAAGACGCTGGCACTCAACCTCCATTACGCGACGGTCCGCTACGACGCGAGCACGGTGCGCCGCTGGATCGGCTTCTATGAGGCATTGCTTTCCAGCGTGAGCGGATTGGGAGATGCGGCGGCCCGCGCCGGCACCCGCCTTGCCGACATTGACGTGCTCGGAACCACGGGCCGGCGCGAAGTGTTGGAACACTGGAACGATACGGTGACGCCGTATTCGTGCGAACTGGGACTGACGGCGCTGATCGAGGCGCAGATGCACCGGGTGCGGCAGAACGTGGCTGCCGAATGCGGCGGAAAAACGATCACCTATGCCGAACTGGATCGGTCGTCACGCGCGCTGGCCCTCGCGCTGGCGCGCCGCGGTATCGGGCGCGGCAAGCTGGTGGGTATCTGCGTGCCGCGCAGCCTGGAAATGTTGATCGCGGTGGTCGGCGTGCTGCGCAGCGGCGCGGCCTACGTACCGCTGGATCCCACGTTCCCGGCGGAACGCCTGCGCTACATGGCCGAGCATTCCGGCCTGCAGCATGTGCTGGTGACTGACGCCGAACTGTTGCCACAGGAAGTGGCGTCGAATCGCCTCCTGCTTGACGTCACGGAGTTGCTGAAGGAGCCCGAAGAACAGACGGCGCTGCCGACGGTCAGCGGCGAAAACCTGGCCTATGTGCTGTACACCTCCGGCTCCACCGGCAAGCCCAAGGGCGTGGGTATCACCCATCGCAACCTGGTCAACTTCCTGCTCAGCATGAGCCACGAGCCCGGTTTCGGGGCGGATGACGTGTTGTGCGCGGTGACCACGCTGTCGTTCGATATCGCCGGGCTGGAGTTGTACCTGCCGCTGATCGTGGGCGCCCGCCTGGTGATCGCCACGGAGGAAGAACACCACGAGCCGCAACCGCTGTGGGATCTGGTGGAGCGCAGCGGCTGCAACGTGTTGCAGACGACGCCTTCGCTGCTGCGGTTGCTGATGGATTCCGGGCGTGACAACGAGGTGCGCAACCTGCGCCTGTTCGTGGGTGGCGAAGCCCTGCCGCTGGAAGTGGCCAACAGCCTGGCCGGGCGTTGCCGCGAGTTCTGGAATCTGTACGGCCCCACCGAGACCACGATCTGGTCGACCGTGGCCCGGGTTCGCCCGGGGCTGACCGAGGTGCCGCTGGGCAAGCCGATCGCCAATACCCGCATTTACGTGCTCGACGCCAATGGTGAGCCGACGCTGCCTGGCCTCATCGGCGAAATCTGGATCGGCGGCGATGGCGTGGCGGACGGCTATCTCCATCAGCCTGAGCTGACCGCCGAACGTTTCCTCGCCGACCCGTTTGTCGGTGGTGACGCGCGCATGTATCGCACCGGCGATCTTGGCAGCTGGCGCGATGGCGTGCTGTATTTCAACGGGCGCGTCGACAACCAGATCAAGATTCGTGGATACCGTATCGAGCCAGGCGACATCGAGGCTGCGGCGGATGCCTATGCGGGCATGCGCGAATGCGTCGCGGTGGCGCACCGCTTCGGCGACAACGACTTGCGGCTGGTGCTGTACGCCGTCGTCGATGGTGATCGCACGGACGTGGCCCGAGCGCTGCGCGAGCACCTGCGCGCGCGCCTGCCAACCTACATGCTGCCGCAACATGTCGAGCTGCTCGACGCTCTGCCCAAGACACCCAACGGCAAGATCGATCGCAAGGCCTTGCCCGAACCCTCGGCCGCCGGTGCCATCGGCCACAGCACCACGACGGCGACCGCCCCCACGCTCGATAACCCGCGGGAAGCCTATCTGGCCGAGGTATGGGGCGATCTGATTGGCGTAAGCGACATAAGGCGCAACGATAATTTCTTCGATATCGGGGGACATTCGCTGCTGGCCGTCGAGTTTGCCAATCGCGTGCAGCGCGAAACCGGCGTGCGCATTGCGTTGCTCGATGTGGCCACCAGCACGCTGGCGGCGTTGGCCGCCGAGCTGCCCGAGATGAAGGCTGTTGCGGGTTCAGGCGACGCGTCGCTGGGCATGCGCCTGCGCCGGCTGTTCGGGATCAAGTGACATGGACCAGCCTCGCGGGAGACCTATGCCATGACCAGCGCATTGGAGCTTGCGTTCTGGGGCAGCGCCTTGCTGCTCGTGCATGTCTTTGCGGGCTACCCGGTATGCATGTGGCTGATGGCGAGTCTGGCGCCGCAGCCCGTGCGCAAGCGTGACATCACGCCAACCGTGACGATCGTCATCGCCGTTCACGATGGCGCTGGCGAGGTCGAGGCCAAGCTGGCCAACCTCAACGCGCTGGACTATCCGTCGCAGCTGCTGGATATCGTGATCGTTTGCGATGGTTGCGGCGACGACACGGCGGAACGCTGCCGGCGGTTTGGCGACCCGCGCCTGCGCGTGCTGGAGTTTGCCGAACGTCGCGGCAAGGCTGCCTGTCTCAACGATGGCATCGCCGCCGCCACGGGCGAGGTGCTTCTGCTGACGGACATTCGCCAGCGGCTGGCGCCGGTGGCACTGCGCGAGCTGGCCGCCAACCTTGGTGACGAGTCGGTGGGTGCCGTCAGTGGGGAACTCCAGTTGGAGGATGCGCAAACCGGCTTTGCGCGAGGTGTCGATGCCTACTGGCGCTATGAAAAGCTGATCCGTCATGCCGAAAGCCGCGCCGGCTCGACCGTCGGCGTCAGCGGGGCGCTGTATGCGATGCGTCGCGATCTGTTCCAGCCATTGCCTGCGGGCACCGTACTCGACGACGTGCTGGTGCCGATGCAGGTGGTTGCGGCTGGCAAGCGCGTGGTGTTTGAGCCGCTGGCCCTGGCCTGGGACCGGCCCTCGCAACACGCGGCGCAGGAGCAGAAACGCAAGATCCGCACCCTGGCCGGCAACTACCAGTTGATCCAGCTGGCGCCCTGGTTGCTGTCGCCGACAGGCAATCCGCTGTGGTTCCGCTTCGTCAGCCACAAGCTGCTGCGATTGCTGGCGCCGTGGTTGCTGCTGTTGTTTGCGTCAAGTTCCGCCGCGTTGGCATCGCGCCATGTAATCTACGCTGCAGCCGTACTGCTGCTGGCCGTGGGCGTGGCCCTGGTCGTGGCAGGAAAGCTGAGGCCGACGTTGGGGAAACTGGCACCGATTCGCCTGCTTGGGGCTTTCTTTTATCTCAATCTGTTCGCCGCGCAGGCACTCGTCGCTTTCGTCCGGAATCGGAGGTTGCACCTGTGGTGAACCGCACGGAAGAAAACGATGAAAGGGTTCACTCGCCGGGTATTCGGGGCCGGCTGGGGGAGTTCTGTCACAACAGTGGCCTGCTGCATGTGTTGCAACGGATGCGCGCCTGGAAGTACCGCGACTTGCGCATTCTGGCCTACCACCGGGTGGTGACGGTGACCGATGCACGCACGTTCGACTTCGACCTCGATCTTGTCAGTGCCTCGGCCGAACAGTTCCGTGAACAGATGCTGCTGCTGAAGCAGCGATTCGTCCCCATGCGCCTCGGGGACGTGGTGACGGCAATGGAAGCAGGGCAGGGTCTGCCGGCTGGCGCCGTGGTGGTGACTTTCGATGACGGTTACGACGACAACTACCATGTCGCGTACCCGATATTGCGCGAACTGGATCTGCCGGCCACCTTCTTCGTGTCGACCGGGCACGTCGATAGCGGCCGCCCCTACGACTACGACTGGCTGGTGCACATGGTCTTGCGCACGACGGCAAGCCGCCTGCACATCCCCGAGCTTGGTCTGGACTTGCCGTTGCCGGAAGAACGCATCGGCCGGCGCCAGCTCGCCGGCGAGATACTGAATCGATTGAAGGCACTCCAGGCCGTGATCCAGTCGGCCTTGCTGGCCCGGCTCGCCGCCGACCTGGATGTGCCCATGACGGGAGCGCACCCTGCCTGCCAACCGATGAGCTGGGACCAGTTGCGCGAAATGCACGCGGCCGGTTTCGAGATCGGCTCGCACGGCGTCAATCACCGGATGCTGGCGAAGTTGCCGCAGAGCGAACTTGAGAGCGAACTGCGCGACTCGAAGGCGACGCTGGAGCGCGAGCTCGGCGGGGCGGCGACGCTTATTTCCTATCCGGTAGGCGGCGATGCGGCGTTCGACGAACGCGTCGTGCAGGCCACCATTGCAGCGGGTTACCGCGCCGGCTGCAGCTATATCAGCGGCACCAACCCCATGCCATCGGCGAACCGCTACGCCTTGTACCGCTTGCCGGTCGAGCGCGAGATGAGCGCGGGCTGGTTCGCATCCATGCTGACGTTACCGGAACTGATGAGTTACCCCACCGTCAGCCGCATTACCTGATCAGGCTCGATGTTGCATGCTCATTTTCATTCTTCTTTATCTCGCGTTGACCATCGTTCGTCCGCAGGACTACATGCCGGGGCTTACCGGCCTGCCGATACTTTCGGTGGTGCTGCTGCTGGCGTTTTTCAGCTGGCTGCTGTCGTCGGCCAAGACGTTTGCTGCGCCTCAGTTCATGATCCTGCCGGTTTTCCTGCTGGCAATGATGATGTCGCAGGTAGCTGCGGGCTGGGCTGGCGGGGCATTGGAAGTGTTGTCCGCATTTGGCCCCACCATGATCGCGTTCTTCGTGCTGGCCACGGTGACGGCCAACAGTCCACGCCGCATTGCGACGACGTTTGCGGTATTCGTCCTGTGCGCGTGCGTGCTGGCCTTGCACGGCGTGGACCAGTCGCTGAACGGTATCGGCTGGACCGGCGTGGGCATGGCCGAGGACGGCCGCATCCAGTACGTGGGCATCTTCAACGACCCGAACGACCTGGGACTGCTGTTCGCCGCGGTGTTGCCGATGGCCTGTTTCCTCAGCGGACGGGGTGGCTTTTTGCGCCGGATCTTCTGGTTGGCGGCCGCGGGATTGTTGCTTTACGGTGTTTACCTCACCAATTCGCGCGGCGCCTTCCTTGCGGTGCTGGCGATCGGTGGCGCCTATGTCTGGTACAAGCGCGGCATCGTGACAGCCGGAATACTTGGCAGCGTCGGCCTGGTCGCCATGCAGCTTCTGTCATCGCGCATGCAGGAGCTGGACGCCGACGAGTCGTCGGCTGCCGGTCGCGTTGATGCGTGGTACGAAGGCTTGCACATGTTCCTTTCGCATCCGCTGTTTGGCGTGGGAGCGGGCAACTTCACCGAATACAACTACCTCACCGCCCACAACTCGTTTGTGCTGGTGCTGGCCGAAACCGGCTTCTTCGGTTTCATTACCTGGCTTGCCTTCGTGGGCTACGGCTTCTGGATGATGTTGAAGGTATTGCGGAGCCCGCCGCAGCCCGCGGCTGAGGGTGTGGTTGGCGCATGGGCGGACGAACGCACGCTGGCCCTGACCTTGTTGCTGTCGCAGTTGGGCCTGTTTGCCGCCGCCTTCTTTCTCAGCCGCAGCTATACGGTGGTGATGTACCTGCTGATCGCGGTGCTGGTGGGCTATTACGTCGGCGTGCGCAAACGCTACCCGTCGCTGCCTTCCTTCAGCCTGGCCGAAGGCTGGTGGCGCTGGATACCGATAGCCCTGGGCAGCATCTTCGCGTTGTTCGTCATCGTCGAAGTATTGATGCACACCTCATGAGCAATCGCGCGCTGACATTACGCAATACCGTGTTTTCCTCGGTCGGAATCTATACGGAGTATGCCCTGGGCATGCTCGCGGCGATCATGATCGCCCGCCATCTCGGACCCGAGTTCTACGGTGTCTATGGCTTGTTCATGTGGTTTGTCTCGGTGGGCATGGTCATCACCAACTCGGGCATCACCACCGGCGTGATCAAGTTTGTGGCCGAATTGCGCGGTAGTGGCCAGGACGAGTTGATCGTGCCCGTGGTCAGGCGTTTGCGCCGCGTTCAACGCATGCACATGCTCGCCGCGGTGGGCATCGGGGTGGTGCTGTATTTCTCCATGGGCAGCCGCTTTCCCATCCCCATCAAGCGGCTCGAGTTCGTGCTGCTGCTGGGCGCGATGGTGATGCGCGCGTCCTACATGTTCAACATTGCGGTGGCCAAGGGCTTCGAAGCTTTCGACGCGACGGCCAAGGTGGCTCTGGTGGCCGCGCCGTTGAACCTGGCCATGGTCGTCATTGCGATGTTGATGAAGGGGGACATCTTCCTGTTTGTGGTGGTGTATGCCGTCTCCAGCGTGGTTTTCCTGGCGGTTTCGCATGTCCAGGCCCAGCGCGTGATGGCCATGCTTCCAAAGCTTGGCGCGCTACCGGCGGCACTGGTGCAACGCATGCGCCGACATTTGCGCATCGTGTCCGCCACGGTGGTTATCAGCTTCCTGATCGCCAGCGACGTGGAAATCCTGTTTCTGAACATGTACGACAGCGCCAGGTCGGCTGGCTATTTCAAGGTGGCCTATCAGCTCGCTTCGGGCATCATCCTGCTGGTGCCTGGCGTGTTTGGTGCCTTGTTGTTGCCGATGATGGCCAAGGCGTTGAGTCAGGGACAGGCCGTGGCCGGGCGGCGTTTCGCGATGGTGACGTCCTACCTCGTGTTGCTGGCGGTTCCGGTGGTGACCTTCGGTGTGTGTTTTGCCGGCCCGGTGATCGCCTTGCTGTATGGCAGTTCCTACGCCGCCGCGGCTCCGGTATTCGCGCTGCTCATTTTTTCCGGCGGCGTGGGCACGGCGACGCAAGGGGCAAGCAGCCTTCTGATCAGTGCGGACCGGCAACAGACCATCCTGATACTCACGATCATTTTCGGATTGATGAAAGTCATCCTGGATGTCGTGTTGATCCGGCACTTCGGGTTGTACGGCGCAGTGGCCGCCATCCTTTCCGGAACCCTGATCGGCTCGACCGCGTATGTCGCCATCGGCGTGCGGGTGGGTGGAACGGGACTGCAGTGGGGCCGCTTGCTGCGCATCATTCTCTCGGGGCTTGGCGCGGCAATGGTCGCCCTTCCCGTGCTCGGTTTGCATCTGCTGCCGTTGTGGACCTTGCTGCTGGGCGGCGTGCTGGTATCGGTCACGTATCTGTGCCTGACCCTGGTACTGGGATGCTGGAGCGAGGATGACATCGGCCAGTTGCAGGGGCTGCATCTGCGTTTTGCAGGTGGCCATCCGCGCATGCTGGGGCAGTTTCTGGGCTGGGCCGGTGCGCGTGCAGCGAGGCATCCATGATGAGCGGTTGGTATGAAACGGCATTTCGGCGCGTATTGTTTCCTGCCTACGAAAGCGGCTTGCGACGACGCCACACGCTGGCCTGGCTGGCCGACTACCAGCGCGACCAGTGGCTGGCGCCGGAGCAGGTCGCCGCGCTGCAGTGGCAGCGCCTGAAGCGATTGCTTGAGCATTGCCATCGCGAAGTGCCTTATTACCAGCGTCGCTGGCGCGAACTGGGTGTGGTGCCGGCGGATATACGCAACCTCGATGATTACGCGAAGCTGCCGTTGCTGACCAAGGCGGATATCCGCGCCAACTTCGATGAATTGCAGGCCGACTCCTGGCGCGGCCGCCTGCTGACCAAGGCTACCGGTGGTTCCACCGGCGAGCCGATGCGTTTCGGCTACACGCGCGAAAGCAACGACCGGCGCACGGCGGTGATGTGGCGTGGCTACGAGTGGGCCGGTTCGCGCATGGGGCGGCGCACGCTGTTTCTGTGGGGCGGCGCGGTGGGCGAGCCGACCCGCACGCACCAATGGAAGGACGCCATCTACAACCGGCTTTTCGCCCGGCATGTGCTGAACAGCTTCCACATGACCGAGGCCAACATGGCCGAGTACGCCGACGCCATCGATCGCTACCGCCCGGAAATCATCGTCGCGTATGTCGGCCCGCTGGTGCGGCTGGCGCAGTGGCTGATTGCCAACAAGCGCCGCATCTGGCGGCCGCAGGGCATTATCGGCGCGGCCGAGGCCCTGCACGAGTTCCAGCGTGAAATCATTGAACAGGCTTTCGGCGCGCCGGCCTTCAATACTTATGGCTGCCGCGAATTCATGCTGATCGCCGCGGAGTGCGAGAAGCGCCACGGCCTGCACGTGAACGCCGATCACCTGGTGGTCGAGCTGCACAAGCCGCAGCACGCGCCGCCGGATACGCACACGGGTGAGGTAGTGATCACCGATCTGTTCAACTACGGCATGCCGTTCCTGCGCTATGCCAATGGCGACATGGCTACGGCGGCCACCGAATCTTGCAGCTGCGGTCGTGGCCTGCCGCTGCTGACTCGGGTCGACGGGCGTGTGCTGGACGCCATTCGCACGCCGTCGGGTCACGTGCTGCCCGGCGAGTTTTTCCCGCATATGTTGAAGGACGTGCCGGGCGTTCAGCGCTTCCAGCTGGTGCAGCGTCAACTGGATCGGCTCGATCTTGCCATCGTGCGCGGCGCGGATTTCGATGAGGCCTCGCTGACCTACATCCGCCGCGAAGTCGTCAAGGTACTGGGTGACAGCGTCGAACTGGATTGCCGTTTCGTCGACGACATTCCACTGACGCCCAGCGGCAAGCTGCGTGTCACCGTGTCCGAGTTACCGTCTTGAACATCACGCACTTCGTGGAAAACCTGAATCGCGGTGGGCTGGAACGCATGGTTCTGGAACTGGTCAAGATCCAGCATCGGCAGGGGCACCGCTGCCAGGTGGTGTGCCTTTACGAGGAGGGCACGCTGGCGCACGAGTTGGCGGCACTGCAGATTCCGGTGCATGCCTGCGGCAAGCGGCAGGGCCTGGATCTGCGCGCGCTGGCGCGTGCGCGGCGCCGGATCAGCGAGCATGCCACCGACGTGTTGCACACTCACAATGCAGTCGCCCATTACCAGGCGGTGCTGGCGACCTGCGGGCTCGGTTTGCGGCGGATCATCAATACCCGCCACGGCATGGGTGGCAACCGGCGGGCGGCGCGACGCGAGTGGTTCTACCGGCGCGCGCTGGTGCGCACGGACGCTGTCGTCACCGTGTGCGAGGCGGCGCGCAAGGACGCCATCCAGCGCGGCATCGTTCCGCGGGAAAAGGCCAGGGTGGTGCCGAACGGTATTCCACTGGCGTCCTTCCGCCAGGCATCGGAAGCCATGCGCCAGTCGTTGCGCCAACTGCTCGGTGTCGCTGCCACCACCCGCGTGATCGGCACGGTGGGCCGGCTGAACTGGGCGAAGGATCAGGCCAGCCTGATTCGCGCGTTCCGCCTGCTGCGCGAACCGCAGCCCGACACGGTGCTGGTGCTGATCGGGGACGGCGAGTTGCGCGACGCCCTGCAGCAAACCGCGCGCGACGAGGGGGTAATGGACAGCGTGCATTTTCTCGGCGATCGCAATGATGTGCGCGAGCTGCTGCAGGGGCTTGATCTGTTCGTGCTGTCGTCGGTGAGCGAAGGCTATTCGATGGCCTTGCTGGAAGCCTGCGCCGTGGCGTTGCCGATCGTGGCCACCGATGTCGGTGGCAACGGTGAAATCATTCGTGATGGAAAAACAGGCAGGCTGGTACCTGCCAATGACGCGGCGGCATTGGCGGCGGGAATGCGGGAGCTGCTGGCACAACCGGCACGGGCTGACGCCGTGGCACAAGCGGCGCGAACGTGGGTGGAGGCGCATGGTTCGCTGGAAAGCATGGCGGCGCGTTATGCCGATCTGTATCGGGCATCGGTGGGCTGAGCCGTGCGATTGAAGATACTGATCCTCACCAACCTGTTTCCGACGCCATGGGATCCGTTGCGCGGCGCGTTCAATCGCCAGCAATTCGAGCGGCTGGGGCAGCACCACGATATCGACGTGCTTACCGCGGTGGATTTCCGCGAACGCCTGCGCGGGGTGCGCGGCGAGGTCAGCGTGGACAGTTTGCGCACGGATTACTTCACGTTCTTCTATCCGCCGCGCTTCGGCCGCTCGTTGCATGCCATGACGTGGTTGTTGTCGCTGTGGCTGCAGCGTGGGCGCCGGCTGCGCGCGGCTGGCTACGATTGCATCCTGGTCAGCTGGGCTTATCCCGATGCTGCCGCGACAGGCTGGCTGGCGCGGCGATTGCGCATTCCCTACGTGGTGAAGGTGCACGGCAGCGACCTCAACGTGCAGGCCAGCTATCCGCTGCGCCGCCGGCAGATACGCTCCGCCTTGCGCGGCGCGGGCGCGGTGGTGGCGGTGAGCCGCGCGCTGGCCGAAAAGGCGGTGGCGATCGGCGCGGCGCCCGATCGCGTGCACGTCATCTACAACGGCGTCGACAGCGATCGCTTCGCCCCCGGTTCGCGCAGCGAGGCACGCACGCGATTGGGTCTTTCGTCGGAAGAGCCGCTGCTGCTCTACGTGGGCAATTTGAAGTCGAGCAAGGGCTGTCTGGATCTGCTGGAAGCGTTTCCGGCATTGCTGGCGACACAATCCCAGGCGCGACTGATCTACGTCGGTGCTGGTCCGTGCCGCGATGCATTGCTGGAACGCGCGGCGGCGCTGGCTTGTTCTGATCGCATATCGCTGGCCGGTGCCGTGCCGCACGCAGCGCTGGGCGACTGGTTTCGCGCGGCCGACCTGCTGTGTCTGCCCAGCCATAACGAAGGCGTGCCGAACGTGATCCTGGAAGCGATGGCCTGTGGCATTCCGGTGGTCGCCACCCGCGTGGGCGGCATTCCCGAGGTGGTTCCCGACTACGCCGGGTCGCTGGTGCCGCCGCAGGACCCGGCTGCCTTGTCTGCGGCGCTGGTGGAAGCCGTTGCCCGCGAATGGGACAGCAGCCGGATCGCCGCGCACGCGAGCGGCTTTCGTTGGGACGATAATGTGGCTCGGCTGAGCGGC
Organism: Rhodanobacter fulvus Jip2; assembly: GCF_000264315.1. Taxonomy (GTDB): domain Bacteria; phylum Pseudomonadota; class Gammaproteobacteria; order Xanthomonadales; family Rhodanobacteraceae; genus Rhodanobacter; species Rhodanobacter fulvus. The sequence goes on along the minus strand of NZ_AJXU01000021.1, from coordinate 27,076 downwards.
ATTCTGCAGACAGCCGTCCATCCACCTCGCGTCGGTTCGGCCGCATGAATTTCAAACTGAAAAAGCAACACCTGTTGAGCTTGCTGCCGGATACGCTGGTGCAAACCCATGGCCCGCGCCATGCCCGGTTTCTCAGCTTCGACGATGGCCCGCATCCGGAACACACCCCGCGCCTGCTGGATCTGCTGGCCGCGCACGATATCCGGGCAAGTTTTTTCGTGGTGGGCGATCGGGCGGAGCGGCACCCCGCCGTGATCGAGCGGATCGTGGCCGAGGGGCACCTGCTGGGCAACCATTCCTGGAGTCACAACCGGTTCGGACGGTTGTCCCTGCGCGAGCAGGTGGCGGAGCTGGAGCGAACGGACGTATTGCTGGCCGGCTTCGACCATCAGCCCCGACACCGCGTGCGGCCACCGCAAGGCGTCCTGCCCCTGCCGCTGTTCCTGCACCTCGCCCGTCGTGGCCGCAGCATCGCCTACTGGTCGTATGACAGCATGGATTATCGCGGTCAGTCGTCGACAGAGCTTGCCGCCCGGTTGCGGCGCCGGCCGCCGCAGGCCGGCGATATCGTATTGATGCACGATGACAGTGCGTTGGCCGGCGAAGCGCTGGCCATGCTGCTGCCGCAATGGTGTGCCGAAGGCCACGCGTTCCAGGCCCTGCTTCCGGAAGCCTCATGAGAATTCTCTACCACCATCGCACCCGCGGCAGGCATGTCGAGGGCGTGCATATCCGCGGCATCGTCAACGCGTTGCGTGAGCTGGGCCACCAGGTCACGGTGATGTCGTTTCCCGGCGCCGATCCCGAGCACGAACCCGCTCCGACGGCGCAGGCGTCGGCCGGCAAGGGGCGATTGGCTGGCGCCGTGGCGAAGTTGCCCGGCGTGTTGTTCGAGTTCATGGAACTGGCCTACAACGTGGTCACTCTGTTCCGCATGGCCGCTGCCATTCGCCGCCTGCAACCACAGTTGATCTACGAGCGCTATTCGCTGTTCCTGTGCGCCACCATCTGGCTGGCACGGCGCCACGGCATTCCCGTGGTGCTCGAAATAAACGATTCAGCGCTGGTGGAACGCGTGCGTCCCTTGCGGCTGAAACGCCTTGCGCGTCGCATCGAAGGCTGGTGTCTGCGCCATTGCACCGGTCTGGTTTTCATTTCCAGCTATTTCCGCGACCAGGCCGAGGCGACCTACCCGCAGGTCGCACCGTCGGTAGTCTCGCCCAATGCGGCGGATCTGGCGCGTTTCGACCCGAGCCGTTTCGACCGCGAGCAACTGCGCGAGCAACGCGGCCTGGCCGGGCGGGTGGTGTGCGGCCATATCGGCGTGTTCGCGCGCTGGCACGGCGTCGATGGCTTTGTCGAGGCCATCTCGCAACGCCTGGCCGAAGCGCCGCAGCTGGCGCTGGTGCTGGTCGGCGATGGACGCACCCTGCCGGCCGTGCGCGAGCTGGTGGCCAGCCGCGGGCTGAGCGATCGCGTGCTGTTGCCCGGTCGCGTCGCGCATGACGAAATCGCCAGCTGGATTGCCTGCATGGACTACGCCGTGTTGCCCGATTCCAACCAGTACGGTTCGCCGATGAAACTGTTCGAACAGATGGCAATGGGCGTGGCCGTGGTGGCACCCGACTATGCGCCGGTTGCCGAAGTGATCGACGATGGCCGCACCGGCTGGTTGTTTCCGCGCCGACAGACCGATGCCTGCGTACAGCGCGTGCTGGATCTTGCAACCCAGACGGAGGAGCGTCGCCGCGTCGGTGCGGCGGCGCGCGACTATATCGCCCGCGAGCGCCAGTGGCGCAACAATGCCGAGCAGTTGCTGACGCTGGTGCCGGCGGAGGTAACACGCTGATGTGGACTGTCGTGTTGACGCTTTTCGTACTGCTGCTGATCGGGGCGGCGGCGTTGCTGAGCTGGGCGATCCGCGCCCGCAACATGCAGATATGGCTGGGCAGTTACCTGCGCCGGAAGCGACCACCGCCGGTCGATGGGCCGGTCCACGTGATGTTCTGTTTCGTCGACCACTTCGAGCCGAACTGGGGCCGGGTCGACATGGCCACCCAGCGCGCGCGGGTGGATCGCTGGTGCCGCGACTATCGCGCGCTGGCCGGCGCGCATCGCGATGCGGATGGCCGCCCGCCGCAACACAGCTTCTTCTATCCCGAGGAAGAGTACGTCGAGGAACATCTCGACAAGCTCGCCAGCCTGTGCGCCGACGGCTTTGGCGAGATCGAGATCCACCTGCATCACGACAACGATACCGCCGAAAACTTCAACGCGACCATCGACCGCTTCAACAAGCTGCTGCACGAGCGCCATGGCGCGTTGCCGCGCGATCCGCGCACCGGACAGTTGCGCTTCGGTTTTATCCACGGCAACTGGAGCCTGGACAACTCGCGCGCCGACGGCCGCTGGTGCGGCATCAACAACGAATTGACCCTGCTGCGTGAGCTGGGCTGCTATGCCGATTTCACCCTGCCGTCGGCACCGAGCGATACGCAGACGCGGATGATCAACGCGATCTACTACGCCACCGACGATCCGCTGCGCCCGAAATCGCACAACACCGGCGAGTTGGTGCGGGTGGGTGGCAAGCCCAGCGGTGACTTGATGATCGTGCAGGGGCCGCTGGGCCTGAACTGGCGTGAGCGGCGGTTCGGCCTGATTCCCCGCATCGAGGCCTCGGACGTGCGCCGTGCCTGTCCGCCCACGCCGGCGCGCGTGGACGACTGGGTGCGCACCGGCATCCACGTCGAAGGCCGGCCGGAGTGGATCTTCATCAAGGTGCACACGCATGGCACGCAAGAGCGCGACATGGATACCTTGCTGGGCGAGGCTGCACACACCATGCATCGCCATCTGGAAACGGCGTACAACGACGGCAGCCGCCACGTGCTGCACTACGTGACCGCGCGCGAGATGTACAACATCATCAAGGCGGCGGAGGCGGGCAAGAGCGGCAATCCGAACGACTGGCGCGATTTCGAACTGCCGCCTCCGCCGCACGCTGCGCGATGAAGCCCATGCGCAGCGTGCTGATCTGTCATGCCGGCGACGACTTCGACCGTGAGGGCCTGGCCGCCTGGCTGGGGTCCTTCACCGAGCTGGCGGGCATCGTGCTGCTCGATGAGACGGCGGCGCAGAAGCGTGCGCGGTTCCGGCGCGAGTTGCGCCGTGTCGGCGTGCTGCGCTTTCTGGATGTGGTGGCGATGCGCATCTATCAGCGCCTGGCGATCGCAGCGCGCGATCATGCCTGGACACGCCAGGCGCTGGCGGACATGCGCCGTCGTTACGGGGCTCCGCCGGTGGTGCCGCAGATCGTGGCTGCCAGCGTCAACGATGCCGAGGTACTGGAGTTTTTGCGCGGCATCGCGCCGGATCTGATGCTGGCCCGCTGCAAGCAGTTGCTGAAGAAGAAACTGATCAACCTGCCTCGGCTGGGCTGTTTCGTGTTGCATCCCGGCATCTGTCCGGAATACCGCAATGCCCACGGCTGCTTCTGGGCACTGGCGGAGCGCGACCTGACCCGGGTTGGGATGACCTTGCTGAAGGTCGATGCGGGTGTCGACACCGGTCCGGTCTACGGCCACTACAGCTATCCCTTCGATGAAAAGCGCGAGTCGTACAACGTGATCCAGTATCGCGTGGTGTCGGAAAACCTCGACGCACTGGCCGACCGCTTCGGCCAGATCGCCGCCGGTACGGCGCAACCGATCGATACGCATGGCAGGGCCAGCGCCAACTGGGGGCAGCCGTGGTTGACTCGTTACCTGGGTTGGCGCCGTGCCGTGGCCAAGGCGACTGCACGATGAAGATTCCTTCGCTGATGTACCACGACGTGGTCGAGCCGGGGCAGGCTGACGCCAGCGGTTTTCCGGGTGGCGCGGCGGGCCACTACAAGCTCGACGTGGCCGAGTTCGACGCGCATCTGGGGGTGCTGGCTGCACGTGGTCCGCGCTTTGCGGCGGTCACCGGGGCATCGTCTGCTGCGGCAACGGGCAACGGCCTGCTCACCTTCGATGATGGCGGTGCGAGTGCCGTCGCCGTGGCGGCGGCATTGACCAGGCGGGGCATGGTCGGACACTTCCTCGTCACCACGGCGCAGATTGGCCAGCAAGGGTTTGTCAGCGCCGAGGATGTGGTGGCGCTGCACGCCGCCGGTCATGTGGTGGGAAGTCATTCGCACACGCACCCGGCGGAAATTTCCCGCCTCTCGATGGCCGAACTCGAGCACGAGTGGCAGCAGAGCGTCGACATCCTGTCCGGATTGCTGGGCGCGCCGGTAACCGTGGCATCGGTGCCGGGCGGGTTCTACTCGCGGCAGGTGGCACAGGCGGCAGCGGCGGCCGGCATCCGCTACCTGTTCACGTCGGAGCCCACGGTGGGCACTCATATCGTCGATGGATGTCTAGTCCTTGGCCGCTACACGCTTTGGCGCGGCATGCCCGCGCAGCGTGCGCTGGAGCTGGCGCTGGGCAGCGGCATGGCGCGCCAGCGTCAGTGGCTGGCGTGGAACCTGAAGAAACCTCTCAAGCGCTGGGCGCGGCCGCTGTATCGCTGGGTGCGGCGTAGCCGGCTGGAGAGGCCGCGGCCATCTGCTGGAATTTGAAGAGCACCCATGGAGCGGCTCCGCCCGAGGGGCTACCCGTCGTTGTCGATGTCGGTGATGTGCATCTTGCCCGCGAGCTCGCCGGCCAAGTCGGGGTTGAGCCAAAGTACGTACAGCGGCTGTCTTCCGCGTTCGGTGAATCCCTCGTTGGCCCAGCTTGCGTGGGCCTGTTCCGAACCGGTGAACCGCAGCTCCAGTGCATGGAAACCTTCGTCACGCGCGGCGCGGCACAGGGTCCTTACCGCGCTGGGATCGATGGCATTCAGGCCATCCTTGGACCAGAAGTCGTTGATGGTGAGAATGCTCGCATCGCGTGGATGGGTGTCGCACGCAAACCAGGCTGAAAGCGGGCCCCCGGGAGCATCGCCGAGCAAGAGATAGCAACGCCTGGTAGAAAGCAGGCGGTCGAAACGCCAGCGCAGCGTTTCGGTGTCGCGGACCGCGGTCCAGCCGTCTCCGTGGTCCGTTTTCTCCCAAAGTTCACCCATGCGCGGGTCGACGGCGTCTGTCCATTCGGCGAATGGCGTGGCGCGCCCAGTGGGGTGGCGGGCGATGTCGCTGATGCGAAAGACCAAGTCGATCAGCCGCCCGACGAGGATGGCGAGTGGGCGTGGCAGGAAGCGTGCAGCGTAATTTTCATGGCGCAGTATTTTCACGCGCCGGATCAGTTCCCCGCCTACTTTGTAACCGGCGAGCTTGCAGATCGCCGCGGCCTTGGGTCTTGGAAATCCATACAACACATCGAACCGGCCCCTCGCGGCCTCCACCATCGACCGAAGCATGAAGATGGCAGGCTTCACCGAGCGGTGTGTCGGCGTAACGCAAAAATGAGCCAGCACGCCCGCGCGGATCTCCAGATCGCGCCACAATACGCGGCGCGGTCCCACCCCCCCGGTACCGACAATCGTCTGACTCGGTTCGTGGCGCAAGAACTTCAGCACGGGCCGACCGCCAGGACAGTCGCGGTAAAAGGCGTCGTACATCTCGGGAAAGCGCCCCGTCCAGCCCAGAATGCCATCCCAGACGCCTGCCGCTGTCGCACGGTCCTGCTCGATGTTGGCATCGATTTGCGTATAGGCCGAAGGGGCTGCACCGGCGAATCGGCGACCGTCATCGATGTTCGGCTGACTCATGCGAGCCTCTGCAAAGGTTGCGGCTTTCTCGCCGGTTGTCGGTTTGTGAAAAACTCAGTCCGCGCCTGATCCGAACTGCTCCATGAACCATTGCACCACGCCCACGCCGCGGTTGTTCCAATTGAAGCGCCGCGGCGTGGCGCGCCCGTCGGCGCAGTCGAGGTTGTATGAACTGGACAGCAGTTTCAGTCGCCGATCGAGCGCCTTCTGCTGCTCGGGATCGGTCTCGAAATAGCGGGCGGCAGCTACCGGCAAGGTCATTTCCACGTTGTGCGAGTCGCTGTACCAGCCTTCGGAACTCTGCACGGCGATCAACTGTTGCGTTGTGGCGTGGGCAGACGACCAGTACCAGCTGATCTGTCCGTTCGGCCCGCTGCAGGGGTTGCGCCAGTCGACGCCGGCTTCCTTCATCACTTTCGGGTCAATCCAGCCGTAGCGCTCCATGTAGCGGCCAAAGGCGGTGATCATCACCGGAATGCGCTTGTCGCCGGTGGCGAGCCAGGCGTGCCACAGGCCGTCGATGATGTTCTCGGTCATCCAGGGTGATGAGCCGCGGATGTCGGTGGCGGGGTCGTGGTCGTTACCTTCATGCACCTGCCAGCTGTTGCGCCAGGAGCCGTCAACGCCGAGGCCATCGAGGTTGTGTTGCTGGTGCTGGTAGAGCCAGCCCAGGCGGTTCTTGATGCCGTCGAGATAGCGTTTCTCGCCAGTGATTTCGTACGCGCTGACCGCGGCGATCAGGCCGAGCCCGGCCTGGCGTTCGGTGAACAACTGGTCCGGCTTGAGGTAGGGGCCGACGGGTATGCTCCAGCCGCCGGTATCCCATGCACCCATCATGCGCTGGATCAGGTCCGCGTCGTGTTCGCTGTCGTCGCCCGTGAGCCCGAGCGCAAGCAGGATCGGTTCGATATAGACGTACTTGGGGTCGCAGACATTGACCTCGCCCAGGCTCCAGCCACCGCCGCACAGCGGCCAGCCGGGCGCGCCGTGACGCCGGATGTGCTCCATGTAGAAACGATAGCTTTGTGTGGCCGCGGCCAGATAATCCACGCGGCCGGTGCGGACGTATTGCTGGAACAACGTGGTGGGGCGATCGAACAGCCATGCGGCACCGTTCTCGCGGGGCAGCGCCTCGGCCCAGCGGAACTGGGTGGCAAAGTAGCGATCGTAGGCGGATTTGGGCACGGCGGGACGCTGTGGTCCGGCGATCAGCGAGGTCGACATCCACTCGGGGCTCAGCGTGGCAAGCACGGCAGGCACCAGCACACCGTCCGCGTCCTTGATCAAGCCGTCGGTGTACGCCCAGCCGTCGGCCGTTTTTCCGTCGGGATCGCCCACGGCGAAGTGGAGCGTGCGGGTGTTGCCGTCCAGTGTGGTCCGGAACTGCACCTTCACGGAGCGGATGCCGCCGCCGTTGATGTACCAGTGCAGCGTAGGTTCGACGTGCGCGGGAATCGTCTGGCCTTCTTCATCGAGGATAAGCACGCGCCTGGCGTCGCGCAGCATGTGCGGCGGAAACGGGATGCCCAGGGTGACCGCGACGGCGTTGCCCTCGGCACCATGGCGATGCAACGTGATCGTCTGCCAGCGTGAATCCGCTTCGGCGATGGCGCTTACGGCCACTTGCCCCAGTTGCACCACGCTGCGATCGGCCGCGCTGGATGCGATGGCCGGCGCGCTGCTGCCTGGGGTCGCGACCTGGGTGGCGTGGAGGCAACTGGCGAACATCCACGCGACAAGAGTGAGCAGGGCTGGTACCCAGCGGGTCGAACCGTATGACAGAGTGCGGAACATGAGGATCCAACCGGTCTGGGGAATGGGGCTTTTCGCTACTGCGGCATCCCTGCCGCAGTCAGAACATGCGTGGTGATCGCCGGTTACGCACTGCCGCCCGCGGTGACCTGCGGGAGGTTGAGGAGCAGCCAGCGTTCGATGGTATCGACCAACTGTTGCCGGTCACCTTCAAGAATGTAGGTGTGATCGGCCGCCTTGAAATATTCGAGGGTGGTTCCCGGATGGTTCGCCACGGCACCGTAGCATTCCCGGAACTGGCGGCGATGGTTGAAATACTCGCTGGTGCCGCCGCTGTAGACAAAGCACAGCTTGAGCCCGCGCTGCAGCATCTCGGCAAGCTCCCCCCGGACCTGTCCCAGCGGTGGTGCGACCACGCCGAAATCCGGTGCGGCAACCTGCCTGGAGGGCCGCAGCCGGCGGTGTACGAAGCGCCAGATGCGGACGGGATTCGCCAGCTTGGGCAGGTAGTGCCGCAACAGAAAACCCGGCGTCCGGTAGGCAAAGCCATCGAGGAAGATGGCGCCGGCAACGCGAGGGTCGCTGCATGCCACCAGATGGGCGTTCTCCGCACCGGAGCACAACCCGATCAGCACGAACCGGGTGCAACCTGCCTGTTTGCCCAGGAGGTCCATGGCATCGGCCACATCGGCGCGGACCTGTTGTGCGCGGGGCAGGGATTCGTCGCTGGCGGCACTGTCGCCGAGCGTGGAAAGGTCGAAGCGCAGCGTGGGGTAGCCACGAGCGCTCAGTCGACGCGCAATGGCGACATGCAACCGGAAGGGACCGATACGGTGCACCAGGCCGGCATTGAGCAGGATGATGCCGGTTTGCGCCGATACCACCGACGGCAATCCGGCAATGCCGACCAGATGTCCCGCGCGTCCGAAACGGAAAGCCTGCTCGGTCATGTCGGCTCCCGCAAAAGCCCGCTGGCGGACTGAACGAGTTCATGCGAGATGATCGCCATCTCCAGCCGCTCCAGCTCCTCCCAGGGTGTGGATGAGGACAGGGTCGTGACGGTCGCGCCGGTGGCGATGAACCTTTGCCGATCCGCCGACGTCGTTACCGGAAGCGCGGATTCGATCAGGCGCACTTGTACGGCAGGCGGTTCCAAACGAAGTTCCGCAAGTTGCTGGCGAAGGCGGGCATCGACTGTGAAACCCTGCCACTGCCCGGCGGCCACCTCTGCCGTCCTGGCCTGGTTGAAACGTCGGGTATCGATGCGCAAGCTGTCTTGCAACGCATCGAGCCGGGCCACGTAGTCGGGCCCGTTCAGCACCGGGTCCCAGGCGACTATCCGATCGGGCTTCACGTTCGCGGCGGCGGCGAGGGCGATGCTTCCGCCGAGGCGCGCGCCAAAAAGCGCGATGTGCTCGCAGCCACTGAGTTGTCGCAGTTCGGCGGCGGCAGCGGTGGTGTCCGCGAGGCAGCGATTCCAGCGGATGTCCGTGCTGTCGCCGGCCGAATCCCCGCTGCCATGGAAATCAAAACGCAGCGCCGGCACGCCCGCGGCGGCCAGCGCCGTGGCCAACTGGCGATAGAGCCGGTGGCTGCGGATGTGATCCTGCCCCAGTGGCGGACACAGCAGGACGGCCTGCGTGGCAGGCACGGCGGGCGGATGATAGATGCCGAACAAGCCCTGGTCCGCCCCGAAAAAGAGGGGGCGCTCGGCATCGTGCCGCGCAATCATCGTTTGAAAACGATTCCAACGTAGGCCAGGGTTTCGTGGAAACCCTGATCAGGCACGTTGCTCGTGCGGCGTTGCTGCGTAAGTGCTGCACGCCAGCTCCAGTGCTCGGTCCATTGGTCTGCCAGTTCCAGTCCGTAGGTGACGGTTTTGTCGCGTCGGGAAAGGGTGTGGTATTTCAGTTGCTCCCCACTGGCGAAAGCCGAAAGGGTCATGGTTGGGCGCAACCGGTAGTCGATGGCGACATTGCCGCCGCGCCCGGTCTGGTCGTAGGTGGGGTCGTTGCCGTAACCGAGCTTGCGGTAGCTCGGACTGATCGAGAACGTCAGGCGCTCGGTGCGCAGCGCATAGGTCAGCCGCACGCTGCGCTCCAGGTAAACCTCGGAGCTGACCACGGCGTCGCCGGTACTGATGCCCGTGGTGTTGGCGAGTGGCGACTGACCCGGCATCAACATCATGTCCTGCGCGGCATCGGAGTATTGCCGGATTACGTTGGCCGAGAAGGTGCTGCTTTCGGTGGGGCGCCAGCTCAGCGTGGCACGTGCCAACGGACTCGATTGTGTGCGCGCGCCGGCGCGATCGTAATTGATCTGCGATTCACCCAGCGCCGCGTCGATGTCGAAAAAAGTCAGTTGACTGACGTAACGGACGTACAACTCGTTGCGGTCGTAGTTCGAATCGCTGTTGTTGTAGAAATCGACCTGTTGCACGGTGGCGTTGAGCGAGAGCTGACTGGTCGGCCCCAGAATCTTGGCGAAGCGCAGCGCGCCCTGATTACGGTGGGAATTGAACTCCCGGGTTTTCTCCGCATAGCTGTCGATATAGCGCAACTCGGCCTGGCCGCGTACCGTGCTGCCCAGCCGGAAATGGTAGATGGGGCCCACGGCAAACACGTTGGTTTGCTGCTGGTTGCCCGGTGCATCGCTGGCCAGCGTGTCCAGTGGCTGGATGCCGGCGTAGTCCTGCACCGCGAAATCCAGCCGGTCAGGTAATACGCTCCAGTTGAGCTGGCTGGCCAATTCGACCTGGGTCTGGTCCTTGAACCGGTTGCCGAGATAATCGCGGTATTCAACGTCGCCGATGACGTTGGCCTGCAGATCCTCACCCTGTTGGTTATAGGTGAAATTGACGCCGGGGATCAGCATGGTCTGGCTGATCGGGTCATGCGCCGTCAGGTTGATGTTGTCGCTGTGCGCGACGCCACCATACAGGCTGTAATCGAGCTGACCGGCGATGGTCGCACTTGGAGCGAGGACGAAAGTCAGCGCAATGGCGCTGGCCAGCTTGCTGGGTGTCGACATGTTCATCCCTCCCTGTGGACGAGCGTGCGAGGACGGTCGATGGCGGTATTGCGGCGTATTTTTCTAAGCTGAAACTGATTTGCCGATGACTTCACGGTTCGCGCCGGGCGCGCGATTACGAATGACCGCGCGCCAACCTCGACCCTTGCGTCGCCCGCTCAGGGCGCGTGATTGAACACGACGCCGGCCAGTTTTTCCGGGTCGAAATGCGCGACTGCCTGGTTGATCGCCTTGGGCGTGTCGCGGCCATAGCCGGCAACGACAACCACGAAATCAGCCAGTTCGGACAGGATGCGCGCATCCGGCGAGCCCTTGATCGTGGGACCGTCGAGAAAGATGTAACGGTCGGGATAGCGGCAGCGCAGCGAATCGATGACCGCGCGCATCCGGAACGATGAAAAGTATTCGCCGCTGTTCTCGCGGGCTTGTCCCGCGGGGATCAGCCGCACCCGCGGAATGCCGGTGTGGTAGATCATGGGCTTGATGCCCGGCGACGGGTGTTCGAGAAAATCGATCAATCCACCCTGGTTGGCGTCCACGCCCAGCGCCTTGTGCTGTTCCGGGTAGCGCAGGTTGCAGTCGATCAGCAAGCTGGTCTTGCTTTCATCGAAGGCGAAAGCGGCGGCGAGGTTGCGCGCCACGAAGCTGCTGCCGGATCGCGGGCTTACCGACACCAGCAGTGTCACGAAATTCTGTGTACCCGCCAGTTCCAGCAAACGCGTGCGGATTTCGCGAAACGCGTCCGATTGTTTGCGCACCGATGGATCGCGATGGATGAGTCGCCGCTGGCCCAACTGCTGTGGTGCAAGCTGACCCGGTTCGGCCATCAGCGCGATCGAGTTGCTGGGCGAACCCTGGTTGGGCAGCGCGCCAGCAGGTACGACGAGGGCGGCGTCGTTTTCGACGCTGGCTCCGTTACCCGGCGGCGTGCTTCCGCGGTTCTTCGCGTTCATGCCATCCCCCGCAGTTTGAGCCAGAAAAGAATCGCGTAGGCAGCAAAGACGCCGGCCACGGTCAATATGACAGCCATATTCTGCAACCGTCCCTTTCGTTGATCCTGCGGCGTGGAATAGAACGGAACCGTCGCCAGCGTGGTCAGGCCGGTCAATCGCTCAAGCTGTTCCGCCGAACGTATCCGTGGATCGAACCGGGCAATGGTGAAAAGCAGGCCGCACGGCGCAGCCAGTGCCAGGAGCATGCCGGCCAGGCCGAAATGCATGAAGCGCAGACCCGAAGGAGTCAGCGGCATCACGGCCGGATTCTGCACGATGAAGGTCAGGCCGCGCTGGCCGGCGTCGAGGTTCATCGAAACCCGTGCGTTCTCACGCCGCTTCAGCAGGTCCTGGTAGACATCCCGGTTGACGTCGTAGTCGCGGGTGAGCTCGGACGTGGCGTTCTCGGAGCCGGCGATGCGCTTGCTGCGCTCCAGCTCGGCTTTCAGCATGGTCTGGCTTGCAGCCATGCGGGCGTTGGTGGCGGCGATGTCGCCGCGCAACGCCGACAGCTGGCTTTTCAATTGCTGATAAAGCGGGTTGAATTTTGCGTTGTTGTCGATGGTGGTGGGCGTGCCGGCGAGACGCGCGCTCTGTTTGCGCTGTTCGGACTGCGTCAGCTGCTGACGCAAATCCTGCATTTGATGGCGAACGCGCACCACGTCGGGATATTCGCTCGTGTAGGTCATCAGCAGTTTGTCGAGCTGGGTCTGCAGGTCTGCCAATTGGGCGTGATAGACGCCTTCGACGGTCTGTACGGAGCTGATCTCCGATTCACCTGAAAGCTGAGCGACCAGGGACGCCTCCTGCGACCTTTTCTCCATCAGGTCCATGTGCGCATTTTCGACCTGCGTGCGCAACTGGCTGATCCGTGAGGCGGTATCGGCTTCGCTGCCGGGCCGGGCGTCGACGTTGGCTTCTCGGTATTCCTTGAGCTTGTTTTCGGCCGTGGTCAGCTTCTCCCGGTAGGTCTCGACCTGGCCATTGATGAACTCGTAGGCATCGCGGCTTTCACGCTGCTTGGACGCCAGGCTCTCGCTGATGAAAAGCTGGCCGAACTGACGCGTGACGATGTACGCGCGCTTGGGATCGACGTCGTGGTAGCTGATGGTGATCAGGTTGTCGCGACCGTACCGGATGGTCGTGCGGCCCTTGATGCCGTCGATGATGCGATCCTGCTCGATCGCACTGGGATGTGTAGCCATCCAACCGCCCGCGACGAGGATTTCATCCATCACCTTGGCGCTGAAGATCACGGCGCGCGCAATGCCGGCACGGTTTGCCGTGCCAGTGGGTGTGGCGGCTCCCTCCATCAGCGGCGTGATGATGCTGCTTTCCTGCGCCAGGATGGTGACGGAAGCGTCGTATTTCTTTGGCCACAGTACCCCGACGATCAGGGCGGCCAGCGCAATGACGGCAAACAGCGCGCCAAGGCCGACGCGATGACGCCGCGCCTCGCTCAGCAATACAGGCACCAGGGCCTGCAACGAGGTGGGTTGTTCATTCATGTTGATCCCCTGCATCCCCGGCCTGGCTCAGAACGAGCGCTGTGGCACGGTGATGACGTCGCCCGGTTGCACTGGGTAGTTCGTGTCCAACGCGCCCTTTTGCAGGATGTCGCCAAGGTGGACGGCATAGGACTTGGTGGTGGCATCGTCGCTCTTGCGATACAGCTCGGTCCTGTCCGGCGCGGCGAACTCGGTGGTGCCGCCAGCAGCGAGCACGGCATCCAGCACGGTCATGCCCTGGCGATAAGGTACCGATACCGGCGTACGCACGGCGCCTGTCACGCGTACGCGCGAGAGGTATTCATGGCTGCGAAGCTGAGTGAGGATGACTGCCACCTGCGGATCACGCACGTAGGATTGCAGCTTGTCCTTGATGACCGCGGCGACCTCCTCGGGCGTATGGCCACCGGCCTCGACATCGCCGATCAGCGGCACCGTGATCCTGCCATCCGGACGCACCGGCACGCTGACGCTGAGATCCGGGTTGTGCCACACGGAAATCTGCAATTGGTCGTCTACACCAATGTGGTACGAGCTCACCGCGTGGGCCTCGGGGTTGAGCACCGGAGCCTGGTTCGACCCCCGCGTGGAGGCACATCCGGCAAGCAGCAGGACGAGAGACAACGTGAGGAGACTGCAGAGACTCTTCATGACGGCCATATTGGTGGGTTTGAGAACGGGAAAGGTAACATAAGCAAGTGAATTGCGTCACACTTTGAACGATCTATACCTTCTGTTTGGGGAAGGTTTACCTCGGGCTCCGGCCGCATTGCGTCGAACCACCATACGCGGTTCGGCCGCACGGTTGCTGCTCTGGCGCGGGCGCCACGATGTGGCGACAGCGGCGCCATTTTCGGCGAACATGTAGGGATGTCTGCCGTTTCCCTGCCCCAACCGTCGCCTCTCCACGCTGCCGACTGGCGCGTCTGCATCGCCCCGATGATGGACTGGACCGATCGCCACTGCCGCTATTTCCATCGCCTGCTGTCGCCGCGAGCGCGCTTGTATACCGAGATGGTGACCAGCGCGGCGCTGGTGCGTGGCGGGCAGTTGCGGTTGCTGGAACACAGTCAGCAGGAACATCCGCTAGCGTTGCAGCTGGGTGGTAGCGATCCGCGCGAGCTGGCGTTGGCGGCGAGGTTGGGGGCCGATGCGGGTTATGACGAGATCAACCTCAATGTCGGCTGTCCGTCTGACCGGGTGCAATCCGGGCGTTTCGGCGCCTGCCTGATGCGCGAGCCTGCGCTGGTGGGCGATTGCGTGCGGGCGATGCAGCAGGAGGTGGGCATTCCGGTCACTGTGAAATGCCGCATCGGCGTGGACGACCAGGACGATTACGCCGACCTGCAGCATTTCACCGAAACCATGCTGGAGGCGGGTGTGGGCGTGCTGGCGGTGCATGCACGCAAGGCCTGGCTGCAGGGGTTGTCGCCGAAGGAGAACCGCGACATCCCGCCGCTGGACTACGAGCGGGTGTACCGGCTGAAGCGCGAGTTTCCACAGCTGATCGTCGTCATCAACGGCGGCATCGTCACGGTGGAGCAGGTGCAGGCGCATCTGCGCCAGGTGGATGGCGTGATGCTGGGCCGGGCGGCGTACCACGACCCCTACCTGCTGGCACAGATCGAGGCGGCGCTCTACGGTCGGCCGCTTCCTTCGCGTGACGACATCCTCGGGCACATGCGGCCTTACATCGAGGCGGAGCTGGCGCGCGGGACCGCGCTGAAACACGTCAGCCGGCATGTGCTCGGGCTGTATCAGGGCGAGCCGGGTGCGCGTGGGTTTCGTCGCGTCATCAGCGAGAACGCGCACCTGCCGGGAGCGGGCTGGAACGTGCTGGAGCAGGCGGCGTTGCAGGTCAACTGATGGGTGGCGTGCGCGCGCCCGGCCGGGCGCTATTCAGGCCTTGTTACCTAGGCTGCACAATTGGGCAGGTAACGTGCGGACGGTTGAGGATGAACATGGGCAGGAGTGTGGCGCTGACGGCGCTGCTGATGTGGGCCTTCGCGGCCATGGCCGAGCCACAGGCGGCGCCGGCGGTGACGCTGGACCAGGCGGTGAGGCAGGTGCAGAGCGATACCGGCGGCAAGGTATTGTCGGCCGAGCCGCATCGACTCGGCCGTCGCCTGGAGTACCGCATCAAGGTGCTCACGCCGGAAGGACATGTGCGGGTGGTCGCGGTATCGTCGGAAACGGGAAAGACACCGGGCTCGACCCGGTCAACCAGAAGTTCCTCCGGCAGGGCCGGAGGCAGCAAGGAGAAACACTGATGCGCATCCTGTTGGTGGAGGACGAGGCGCCATTGCGCGAGACGCTGGCGGCCCGCCTGAAGCGGGACGGTTTTGCGGTTGACGCGGCGCAGGACGGCGAGGAGGGCATCTACCTGGGGCGGGAGGTGCCATTCGACCTGGCGATCATCGACCTGGGCCTGCCCAAGATGTCGGGTATGGAGCTGGTCAAGGCACTGCGCGAGCACGGCCAGCGTTATCCCATCTTGATTCTCACCGCGCGCGGCAGCTGGCAGGACAAGGTCGAGGGGCTGAAGCACGGCGCCGACGATTACCTGGTGAAGCCTTTCCACGTCGAGGAGTTGCTGGCGCGCATCAATGCACTGGTGCGTCGCGCCAGCGGCTGGTCCAAGCCGGTGCTGGCGTGCGGCGTGATCAAGCTCGACACGACTGCGCAGACGGTGTCGGTCGAGGGCAAGCTGGTCGACCTGACCAGCTACGAATACAAGGTGCTTGAATACCTGATGCTGCACGCGGGCGAGCTGGTGTCCAAGGCCGACCTCACCGAGCACATCTACCAGCAGGATTTCGACCGCGACTCGAATGTGCTGGAAGTGTTCATTGGCCGCCTGCGCCGCAAGCTGGACCCGGAAGGCACCCTCAAACCCATCGAGACGGTACGTGGACGCGGATATCGCTTTGCCATCCCGCGCACCGACGGCGACGACGAATAACCCGGTGCCGCCGCGCCGCCCGCTGTCGCTGGCGGCGCGCGCGGCGATCGCCACCGGCTTCGCGCTGGCGGCGTTCCTGGGCATCGTCGGGTTGACCTTGTCGCAGGCCCAGTACCGGGCCGCGCGCAGCAGCCTGCAGGATCGGCTGCAGAATTTCGTGATCGCCTACCTGGCCGGCACCGAGGTGACCCGGTACGGCAAGGTGTTGCTGCCCGATTCCCCGCCCGACCCCAACTTCATGCGGCCCGGTTCCGGCCTGTACGCGATGGCGCTGGGTGAGCGTGGCTACCACTGGGAGTCCTCGTCGGCGATCGGCCGTGATTTCCATTTCCTGAAGCCGCTGCAGCCGGGCGAAAGCCAGTTCGTGGGCCCCGTCGATACCCGCATGGGTCGGCTTTACTACTACGCCTACGGCGTGGCCTTCGACAGCTCGGACAACCGCTCGGTCAAGCTCACCTTCATGGTGGCGCAGACGGAGGATCAGTTCGAAGGCGAGAACGCGGTGTACCGGCGCACCCTGGTGATGTGGCTGGCGATCCTGGGCGTGATGCTGATCGTGCTGCAGATGCTGTTGCTGCGCTGGAGCCTGACGCCGTTGCGCAAGGTGGCCAACGACATGAGCCGCGTCGAGCGCGGTGACAGCGAACATCTGGACAGCCAGTATCCGCTGGAGTTGACCGGCCTCACGCACCGCATCAATGCCTTCATCGACAACGAGCGCGAGCAGCGCACGCGCTATCGGCACACGTTGGCCGACCTGGCGCACAGCCTGAAGACGCCGCTGGCGGTCATCCGTTCGCAACTGGAAACCACCGGCGAAGAGGCGGAGCGTCGCAGCGCCGTGCTCGACCAGGTGCGCCGGATGGACGAACTGGTGGCCTACCAGTTGTCCCGCGCAGCCACCTCCGGACGGCAAACATTCGCCAGCGCGGTGCCGATCGCCGGACACGCCGAGGATCTGGTGCAAAGTCTGGAAAAGGTCTACGCCGCCAAGAACGTCTTGTGCGAATTCGATATCGACGAAGGCGCCGTGTTCTACGGCGAGCAGGGCGACTTGCTGGAATTGCTCGGCAACCTGCTGGAGAACGCCTTCAAATGGGCCAACCACCATGTGTTGCTGGTGGTGAAATCAGAGCCGCAGCCCGGCCGCCTGCGGCCGAACCTGGTGCTGAGCGTGGAAGACGACGGCCCCGGCATCGAGGAGGACAAGATCGACAAGGTCTTGCAGCGCGGCGTGCGTGGCGACGAGAGAGTGCAGGGCCACGGCATCGGGCTGTCCATCGTGCAGGACATCGTGCGGGCTTATCGCGGCGAGCTGGGCGTGGACCGTTCGCCGGAATTCGGCGGCGCCCGCTTCTGCGTGAAATTGACCCACGCCTGAGCGCGGCGGCTTTCGCCTACTGGATCGAGCCCGGCAGCAGCGACTGCCAACCCAGGTGTGAACGACGGCCGGAGCTGGATGGCGTCGCCGATCCGCCGCCGGAACGGTTGCTGTGCGTATCCGGCCGCTGGGTGTCGTTTCCGGCCGCTTCGTCCGTCGTCGGGCATTCGCGTGCAGGGCAGGCGCCATCCGGGTCCGCCACGATGCGCGCACCACGGTCAGGCGACATGCGCGCGCTGGTGGTGGGGTCGGCCTGATTGGCGTGCACGGTCAGCGTGGCGCCGACGCCCGCCAACCCGACCACACAGCCAATGAACCAATGTTTTACATTCATGGCGACTCAAATCCTTGATCCGCATGCGAAGGTCCGGGATCGTGTCAGAAATGTTCGGACAGTGCCAGTGCCTTGAATAACTTGGTTTTAACAATTGGGTCTGCCGCTCCCTGAACTGTCCCGTTACTATCTGCCCCATGCGTATTCCTCTCTCCGTTTCTCCCCGATCCCACCCTCCCCGCGCCGCCATGAGCGGCGGTTTCTGATGGCGGTCGAGGCGTTGCTGCCGCTGCTGGCCAGTGGCGAGACGGTGTCTGGTGTGGAACTGGCGGCGCGGGCCGGGTTGACCCGTGCGGCGATCTGGAAACAGATCGAAACGCTGCGCGCGCTCGGCTTGCCTGTGGCATCGGGCAGCGCCGGCTACAAGGTGCCGTGGCCGCTGCAGTTGCTGGAGGCGGGGCGGATTCGTGCCGCCCTGAGCGCCGATCATGTCGCCGCCCTGGGTGGGCTCGAGGTGCACTGGCAGCTCGATTCCACCTCCAGCGAATTGCAGCGGCGCATCGCCGCCGCCGCGGATCTCGGCATGGTGTTTGCGGAAACCCAGAGCGCAGGGCGCGGGCGCCGCGGGCGTACCTGGCTGTCGCCGCCCGGGCTCAACATCTACCTGTCCTGCCTGAAGCGTTTCGATGCCGGTTTCGCCGCCTTGTCCGGTCTTTCCCTCGCCATCGGCGTGATGGTGCTGCGCGCGCTGGAGCAGCTCGGCATCGCCGGGGCCGGCCTGAAATGGCCCAACGATGTGCTCGCCACCGAAGGCAAGCTTGCCGGCGTGCTGGTGGAACTCAGCGGCGAATACCAGGGGCCGTGCGCGGCGGTGATCGGTGTAGGCCTCAACGTGCGTTTGACCCCGCAATTGCGCGAGCAGGCGGGACAGCCGGTATGCGACCTGGCCACCCTGGCTGGCGGCACACCGCCGGATCGCAACCGCGTGGCCGCCGCGCTGGTCGGGGCGTTGATCGACGGTCTCCGAGCATTCGAGCGCGATGGCTTCGAGGCCTTCGCCGCCGATTACGCGCGTTACGACCTGCTGCGCGGACAACCGCTCACCGTCAGCGGCGGCCAGGGGGAATTCGAAGGCATCGGTGACGGCGTGGACAGCCGCGGCGCCTTGCTGGTGCGCCTGCCGGACGGCGAAAGGCGCAAGGTCGACAGCGCCGACGTCTCGGTGCGTCGCGCATGAAACTGCTGCTGGATCTGGGCAACACCCGCCTGAAATGGGCGCTGACGTCGGACCGCTGGCTGGCGCAGGGCGCCGTGGGCTGGAACGAGGACCTCGACGCGGCGCTGGCCGAAGCACTGGCGCCCTGGCCGCGCACTGACCTCGTGCTGGCCGCCTCCGTCGCGGATGCCAGTCGTGAAGCCCTGGTCGCCGCCATCGTCATGCGGCTGTGT
This sequence comes from Rhodanobacter fulvus Jip2, assembly GCF_000264315.1. Classification (GTDB taxonomy): domain Bacteria; phylum Pseudomonadota; class Gammaproteobacteria; order Xanthomonadales; family Rhodanobacteraceae; genus Rhodanobacter; species Rhodanobacter fulvus. The sequence continues at coordinate 7,989 of NZ_AJXU01000021.1, read as the reverse complement.
GCTCAGCCGATCGACTGGCGCCGTTCGCCCGCGGCCGCTTGCGGCGTGCGCAACGCGTATGCCGAACCGCAGCGGCTCGGCGTGGACCGCTTCCTGGCGATGGTCGCGGCGCATGCGCATGGTGGCGGGCCGCACGTGCTGGTTGGCGTGGGCACGGCGTTGACGCTGGATGCGCTGGCGACCGACGGTCGCCATCTGGGCGGCTTGATCGCACCCGGGCCGATGCTGATGCAGCAGACCCTGCTCAGCGCCACCGCGCAGGTGCGGATGGACGCGGCGGGCCGGGTTCAGGAGCGGGCGGACAACACCACCGACGCAGTGGTCTCCGGTTGCTGGCTGGCGGCGGTGGCGCTGATCGAACGCTTTGTCGGGCAGTCGACCCATGAGCTGGGTGCGCCGCCCACGCTGTGCCTCAGCGGCGGCGACGCCGAGCAACTGGTGCCGCTGCTGTCGCTGCCGGCGCAGGTCACCCACAATGCGGTGTTGCGCGGCCTGGCGTTGTGGGCCGATGCAGACGAGTAGCATCCGGTGAAGGCGTTCGGCACGGGTACGGGGGTTCGATGTTTCTGCGTTTGATGTTCGTCTTGCTGATCGCCCTCAACATTGCCGTGGGCGCGTGGCTGCTGCTGGGGCAGCCGTATTCGCGCACCGGCATGGCCACCGACCCGGGCGTGACCGAGCTGCGCCTGCTGTCCGAATTGCCCGAACCGGTCGCGTCCGCGACCGTGTCCGGTCCGGTTCCCACCACGCCCCCCGCTTCCGTGCCCCAACCGGTGGTCGCGGCGAAGATCGAGGGCCCGGCGCCCGCGCCATCGTGTGTGGCGCTGGGCCCGTTCACCACGCCGGAGGATGTGCGGCGCGCGCGGGAGGCGCTCTCGGGCCAGGCCCGGCGCATGCGCTCGCGCCAGGAGCAGGTCAATCAATCGCATGGCTGGTGGGTCTATCTGCCTGCCATGGCCACCCGCGCCCAGGCGCTGGCACGGGCGCGCGAGTTGGCCGATCACCACATCGACGACTATTTCGTGGTCAGTTCCGGCGAACAGCCCAACACCATCTCGCTGGGCCTGTTCAAGGATCAGGGGAATGCGCGCAAGCGCCGCGCCGAGGTGATCGCCGCTGGCTTCCCGGCCCAGGTGACCGAGCGCAGCGAGACCGTGGCCGAGTACTGGCTCGACCTGGTCCTGCCCGGTGATGCGGGCACACGCTGGCACAACCATGTGCCGCGCGGCATCGATTCCCGCCGCATCCCCTGCTTCTGAAGCACGCCGCCCGCACATGGCCGGGAATGGCCCCGCCTGCTAGAATCCGCCGCCAGTGCGCCGGCATAGCTCAGTTGGTAGAGCAACTGATTTGTAATCAGTAGGTCCCGGGTTCGACTCCTGGTGCCGGCACCACACATCTCGTATCGCTCACGTGTTGTCAGCCACGGCAACGGGTCTGTCACCAAATCGTGCAGGTCGAGCCGCTAGACTGGTTCTTGATTCCGTTATCAAGAGACCGCTGGCATGAGCAGCAAAAACCTCTCCCTGATTGGTGTGCCGACCGACATCGGCGCCGGGCATCGCGGTGCGTCGATGGGGCCGGAGGCGTTGCGGGTGGCGCAGATCGCGGAGAAGTTGACGAAGCTGGGGTTGCAGGTGGTCGATCGCGGCAATCTGCAGGGGCCGTTCAATCCGTGGCTGCCGCCGGTGGATGGGTATCGTCACCTGGCCGAAGTGGTGGCGTGGAATACGGCCGTCCATACGGCCATTTATGGAGAGCTGGCGAACGGCCGGCTGCCTATCATGCTGGGCGGCGATCATTGCCTGGGCATCGGATCGATCAGTGCCGTGGCGCGCCATTGCCGCGAGCAGGGCAAGGCGTTGCGGGTGCTGTGGCTGGATGCGCACACCGATTTCAATACCGCGCAGGCGACGCCGTCGGGCAATATCCACGGCATGCCGGTGGCCTGCCTGTGCGGCTACGGGCCGGATGTGCTCACCGGCATCGGCGGCACCACTCCCGCGGTGACGCCGGACGTGTTTCGCCAGGTCGGCATCCGCTCGGTGGACGAGGGCGAGAAAAAGCTGGTGCGCGAGGCGAGCGTGGCGATCCATGACATGCGCCAGATCGACGAGATCGGCATGCGCCGGGTGATGGAGCGGGCGCTCGAGGGCATGGATGAAAACACCCACCTGCACGTGAGCTTTGATGTCGATTTTCTCGACCCCAGCATCGCGCCCGGCGTGGGCACCACCGTACGCGGCGGCCCCAACTACCGCGAGGCGCAGTTGTGCATGGAGATGATCGCCGACACCGGCGCGCTGGCGTCGCTGGATATCGTCGAGTTGAATCCCGCCTACGACAAGCGCAACCAGACGGCGAAAGTCGCGGTGGATCTGGTGGAATCGATGTTCGGCAAATCCACCTTGCTGCGCGGTTGAGGCGATAAACGTAAACTGGCGTTTTCCTCGCGCGGCACGGCATGAACACACGAGTCCTCACCGGCATCACCACCACCGGCACCCCGCACCTGGGCAACTACGTGGGCGCGATCCGCCCGGCCATCGTGGCCAGCCGCGAGCCGGGCGTGGATGCGTTTTTCTTCATGGCCGACTACCACGCGCTGATCAAGAGTGGTGATGCGGCGCGGATCGAGCGCTCGCGGCTGGAGATCGCCGCCACCTGGCTGGCGGCGGGGCTGGACCCGGAAAAGGCCACGTTCTACCGGCAGTCGGACATCCCCGAGATCCCCGAGCTGACCTGGTTTCTCACCTGCATCACCAGCAAGGGCATGCTCAACCGCGCGCATGCGTACAAGGCGGCGGTGGATCGCAATGCGGAAACGGGTGAGGACGCCGATGCGGGCATCACCGCCGGGCTGTACATGTACCCGGTGCTGATGGCGGCCGACATCCTGGCGTTCGACGCCAACCAGGTGCCGGTGGGGCGCGACCAGATCCAGCACATCGAGATGGCGCGCGACATCGCGCAGCGTTTCAACCATCTGCATGGCGGCGAGTTCTTCGTGCTGCCGCAGGTGCAGATCGATGAACAGGTGGCCACCTTGCCGGGGCTCGACGGCCGCAAGATGTCCAAGAGCTACGACAACACCATCCCGTTGTTCGCCGGCGGCAAGAAGGCGCTGCGCGACACCATCATGCGCATCGTCACCGACTCGCGCGCACCGGGCGAGCCGAAGGATGCGGACGGCAGCGCGTTGTTCACCCTGTTTCGCGCCTTTGCCACCGAGCCCGAAACGGCCGCTTATCGCCAGGCGCTGGAAGAAGGCATGGGCTGGGGTGAGGCCAAGCAGGTGCTGTACGAGCGCATCGAAACCGATGTGGCGCCCATGCGCGAACGCTACGAGGCGCTGATGGCCGACCCGGCCGGCATCGAGGCGATCCTGCTGCGTGGTGCCGCCAAGGCGCGCGCCATCGCCACGCCCAAGCTGGCGGCGCTGCGCGAAGCGTTGGGCTTGCGTTCCAGCGCCGCGCCCGGCGCGTCGAGCGCGACGAAGAAAGTGGCCGGGGTGGGCAAGATGCCGCGCTTCGCCAGCTTCCGCGATGCCGAGGGCAAGTTCCGCTTTCGCCTGTTGTCGGCCGAAGGCGAGCAGTTGCTGCTGTCGATGGCGTTTGCCGATCCGAAGGCGGCCGGTGCCTTGCAGAAGCGCATCGGTAGCCTGGGCGCCACCGATGCCTTGCTGCAGATGAATGAGCTCGGCATGACGCTGGACGTGGATGGCGAGACGGTGGCGGAAAGCCCCGACTACGCCGATGCATCCGCCCGCGATGAAGCGCTGCGGCGCTTGCGCGAGGCGCTCGGCCAACTGGCCGCCAAGGCATGACGTACCGCATGGCGCGGTGGAGTATCTGATCGATGCGTTATCTGGCCCTGATGCTGCTTGCGCCCCCCTTGCTGATCCTGTGCTGGGGTTACTGGGCGTACCCCAAAAGTCTGCCGCGGTCGGCCGGCCGTCGCGTGTTCGACGTGGCGGCATTGCTGCTGGCACTGGTCACCGCGGTGCAGTGCGCCCTGCTCGGTTTCGATCGCGCCGCGTTGCCGGCGGTGGACGGGTTCGGCCGCGCCAGCGGCGCCATCTGGCAACAGGTGCTGCCCGCGCTGTATGGCTATGGCGCGTTCGCGGGCGTGTTGGCGTTGGCGATGGTGTGGCGCCACGTGTGCTGGGGCCGTCGCCGCTGATTCTGCCGTGGCAGTCATCGTGCATCGCGCATGACTTGTGGCCGTCGAGACGGCCGAACGCTTTGGGCATGCTGTGCATCTGCCGGTGAGCACATCCCCGGTGCGCCATCCTCCTCGCGTAGCCCGCGCCGCTTCCGGAACCCTCGACATGCGTCTTGCATGCCTGTTCACCCTCGTCCTTTCCGCGGTGTCCGCGCCTGCCTTGGCCGTGGATATCGATGGCCGCATCGACGCGGCCGAGTGGGAGGGCGCGCGGCACGTCACCGATTTCCGCAAGGTGCAGCCGCTGACCGGTGAACCGGCCTCGTTGCGCACCGAAGCGTGGCTGCTGGCCACGCCCGAAGGGCTGGCGGTGGCGTTCCGCTGCGACCAGCCGCCGGGCGTGCCGCGCACACCGCAGCGCGTGCAGCGCGACTTCGAGGACCAGGTCGACCGGGTCAACCTGATGGTGGATTTCGACGGCACCGGTCGCACCGGCTACAACTTCGTGGTCAGCTCCACCGGCGGCATCAACGACGCCGTGATCACCAACGAGAGCAATTTCAGCAAGGACTGGGACAGCACCTGGCAACACGCCGTCAGCGAGGATGCCGCCGGTTGGACGGTGGAGATGCTGATTCCGTGGTACATCGCGCCGATGCATGCCAGCCGCGACGGCAAACGCACGCTGGGCATCTATCTCGATCGCGTCACCGGCTCCAGCGGCGAGCGCGACGCGTGGCCGGCGGCCAGCTTCAAGCGGCCGCGCTTCCTGTCGGAATTCCAGCGTGTGGACGTGCCGGCGTACAGCCAGTCGCTGCTGGCGGTGACGCCGTACGTCTCCGGCCTGTACGACAACGTGCGCGGGCGCAGCCACTTCCAGGAGGGCGCCGACATCCTGTGGAAGCCCAGCGGCCAGTTCCAGCTCACCGCCGCGCTGAACCCGGATTTCGGCCAGGTGGAAAGCGACGACCTGGTGGTGAATTTCGGCGCCACCGAAACCTATGTCAGCGACAAGCGGCCGTTTTTCACCGAGAACCAGGGCATCTTCGATTTCAGCCTGCTGGATGACAACAGCCAGCTGATCTACACGCGTCGGGTGGGCGCATCGGCCGACGATGGCCACGGTGCGGCCGACATCGACGCGGCGGTCAAGCTCAACGGCAGCGTGGGCGGCACCAGCTACGGCGTGCTGGCGGCGGACGAGCGGGGTGAGGCCGGCCGCTTCTTCGGCGCGGCGCGCGTCACCCATGATTTCGGCGTGCAGAGCCTGGGCGCGATGCTGACCCGGGTCGACCGTCCCTGGCTCGATCGCGAGGCGACCGTACTGGGCGTCGATCACCACTGGCAGCCCACGGCGCGGCTCACCGTGGCCACCAATGCGGTGATGAGCGACATCCTTCAGCGCGGTTCGCACACGCGCGGCAGCGGCGGCACGCTGCTGGCCGACCTCGAAATGGGCAACGGCTGGCGCCAGCAATGGCTGGGCATGCACTTCGGCGATCAATTGCAGATCAACGACTTCGGCTACCTGGAGCGCAACAATTTCAACTACGGCCATTGGGAAGTGCGCAAGCGCATCACCGGCCTGGCGCCCGATTCGGCGTACAGCTCGCACGACTGGCATTTCCGCATCGACGCGCTGGACAACGACCATGGCCTGCGCCTGCGCCGCCAGCTGCGCATCAGCCGCTCCAGCACCCTGCGCAACGGCGCCAACGAGGATGTGCAGCTCAACCTCAACACGGCCGCCTGGGATGATTTGCTGACGCGCGGGCACGGCGCGATCTTCCTGCCGCCGTCGCTGGCGCTGGCGTTCGAGCGCACAAGCCCGCGCCACGGCGATTGGGCCTACGAGCTGGAGGGAGAGTTCGTCAGCGGCGGGCTCAGCGGCAACCGCCGGATGGGCTACGACATCGAGTTCACGCCCACCTACTTCGTCAGCGACGCGTTCAGCGTCTTTGCCGGCCCGTACTACGAGCACACGCCCGACTGGCTGGTGTGGCAGCACGACAACCTGATCGGCAGTTTCGACCAGCACACGCTGCAGCTCAACGCGGGTTTCGACTGGAGCATCGACGACCGCCAGGAGCTGCGCCTGAAGCTGCAGGCGATCGGGCTGGACGCGCGCCTGCGTGACGCCTATCGCGTGGACGGCAACGGCCGCGCGGTGGCCACCGACGAGCCGGTGGAGGATTTCAGCGTGCGCAACCTGGGCTTGCAGCTTCGCTACCGCTACGAGCTGGCCCCGCTGTCGTACCTGTACGTGGTCTACGGCCGCGGCGGCTACGCGCTGGACCAGGGCGACCTGCACAGCACCGGCGGCGTGTTCCGCAACACGTTCTCGCTGCGCGACGACGAGCAACTGCTGGTGAAGCTGAGCTACCGCTTCGACATCTAGCGCCGCGGCGAATGCGAGAATGCCCGCATGACCGTGCTGAAATATCTCCAGGGCTACCCCGCCGCGACGCAGGACAAGGTGCGCGAACTGATCGCGCAGGAACGCCTGGGCGAGCACCTGGCCAGGCGTTATCCGGCCCGCCACGATGTGCAGAGCGACAAGGCGCTGTACGCGTACACCACCGCGCTGAAGCAGCAGCACCTGCGCAACGCACCGGCGATCGACAAGGTGTTGTACGACAGCAAGCTGGACGTGGTGCAGCGCGCGCTGGGGTTGCACACGGCGATCTCGCGGGTGCAGGGCGGCAAGCTGAAGGCGAAAAAGGAAATCCGCGTGGCTGCGTTGTTCAAGGCCGCGGCGCCGGAATTCCTGCAGATGATTGTGGTGCACGAACTGGCGCACCTGAAGGAGCACGACCACAACAAGGCGTTCTACCAGTTGTGCCAGTACATGCTGCCGGAATACCACCAGCGCGAGTTCGACCTGCGCATGTATCTGACATGGCGGGATTTGGCGAATCAGCGCGCAAGCTGAAGAGCCGGAAAGAAGCCGTTCTCCCTGAGCGCGGGTCGCAGCCGAAGGCCAGCATTCGCGCCGACCGGCCCTTCGACTGCGCTGCGCTACGCTCAGGGAGAACGGCCGGGGGAATCCGGGCCAACCGAACAGGAATGACGATGGATAGTGCGGCGCTACAAAAATATTTGCGGCAGTTGTTCGAGCGGCATGGGGTGGAACTGGACGCCGACGAGGACGGCTGGCTGGTGACCGATGACGATTTCCCCGCCGTCCGCGCCGAATGGCACGACGGCGCCGGCGGCGAGCCCGGCCGCCTGGACGTGGACGTGGTGCTGGGCGAGGACCGCCGCATCGAGGAAAGCTTTGCCGGCGTGGGCACGGGCGACGAAGCCTGCCGGGATGCGTTGCGCACGTTCGAGCACGACGCTTTCCATCCGCTGCTGGCCGCCTGCTGGTACGTCACCGACGACCGCCGCATGCGCATCGCCGCGTGGGACATCGGTGTGCGCAGCTGGGATGTCTTCATGGGCCCGTTCTCGCTGCGCGGCGTCGATATCACCGACATCGAGATGCTGGACGAGGTGACCGCCGCGATCGAAACGGCGGTGAAGCGCGAATCGCTGACGCCCGAATTGCACTGGCTGCGGCTGGCGCACCGGCATGCGCCCGATGGCGCAGGGCAGAGCGAAGCGCTGCTCGACAACGAGCCATGGGCTGCCGGCACGCAGGCGCTGGATGCACTGGCGTGGCCGGACGGCGAACGCGCCTACACCGCCCGCTGCTTTATCGTGCTGGATGTGCGCGATTATTGAGGCAAGCGCCTGGCCGCTTTAGGAGCGACTTCAGTCGCGATGCCTTTGCTCTGGAGTTCCACAGCAAGAGCATCGCGGCTGAAGCCGCTCCCACAACAG
>NZ_AJXU01000020.1 GCF_000264315.1 Rhodanobacter fulvus Jip2 | reverse complement strand
CTGAAGCCGCTCCCACAACAGGCCCGCGACGCCGATCAGTTTGGCAACGCCAGATCGTCCAGCATGGCCTTGAGGAAGCGCGCGGCTTCGCCGCCGGTGGCGGCGCGGTGGTCGAAGGTCAGCGACAGCGGCAGGCGGCGGTGCACCTCGATGCCGCCGATGACCGCCACCACGTCGTGGCTCAGCTTGCCCGCGCCCACGATGGCCACGGTGGGCGGCACCACCACCGGAGTGGCGTAGCGGCCGGCGAACATGCCGAAGTTGGACAGGCTGATGGTGTAGCCGGAGAGCTCCGACGACGGGATCGAGCGATCCTCGACCTGAGCACGCAAACGCTTGATCGCGGCACGTACGCCGGCCGCATCCAGCACGTCGGCATTGCGCAGCGCGGGCACGAACAGGCCGTCGTCGGTATCCACCGCGATGCCGATATCGACTTGCGGATGCAAGGTGCGGGTGAGGTTCTTGCCGTCGAACCAGGCATTCAGCGCGGGCACCGTCTTGCAGGCAGCCACGATGGCGCGAATCAGGCGGGCGGTGATGTCCTGCTTGCCGATCCAGGCATGCAGGTCGGCGTCGTCGACCA
>NZ_AJXU01000019.1 GCF_000264315.1 Rhodanobacter fulvus Jip2 | reverse complement strand
GCAGGTCGGCGTCGTCGACCAGGGTGGTGGGCACCACTTGGGCATGGGCGTCGGCCATCACGCGGGCCATGTTGCGGCGTACGCCCTTGAGCTGTTCCGGCTGGCCGCTGGCCTGCTGCGAGGGAGGTGCGGTGCGGACGGCTTTGCCGGCCAGCGAAACGGCGGTTCTCCCCTCTCCCGATGTCGGGAGAGGGTGGCGCGCAGCGCCGGGAGAGGGTTCGGGCGAAGCATAGTGCCGCGCTCCGGCCGTACCCTCTCCCCCAGCC
>NZ_AJXU01000018.1 GCF_000264315.1 Rhodanobacter fulvus Jip2 | reverse complement strand
CTCTCCCGGTACCGGGAGAGGGGAGCGGAGCGGAGCCGTTGGCGGCGGCTTCCTTCACATCCTTCAGCGTGACCACGCCGTCGGCGCCGCTGGGTGCCACGCGGGCCAGGTCGACCTTCAGCTTCTTCGCCAACGCGCGCACCGCGGGCACGGCTTTCACGCCGCCGACCGAGGCGGCCTGTTCCACATGCACGGTGTTGCCGCTGACCATCGCGCCGACCACGGTGCCTTCGTCCTCGCGGTCGGTACCGTGCACGGCCACTTCGCCGCCTTCATCCGACGCCACGACTTTCTGGCGGTTGTCCGGCGCCGGGCTGCCCACGCTCTTGCGCGGGCCGTGGTGATGGCCGGTGGACTCGGCTTCGGCGCGCTGCTTGGCGTTGGGGTCCGGTTCGAACTCGGCCAGTGCGGCCCCCGTCTCGATCACGTCGCCCGGCGCACCGTGCAGCTTGGTGACCTTGCCGGTGTACGGCGAGGGCACGTCGACGATCGCCTTGGCGGTTTCCATCGAGCACAGCGGCGCATCCAGCTTGATGCTGTCGCCCACTTTCACGTGCCACTCGACCACGGTGGCATCGGGCAGGCCTTCACCGAGGTCGGGCAGGTAGAACGTCTTGAGGTCAGCCATTTTTTTTCCGGGATTCGGGAGACGGGATTTGAGATTGGGAAAAGCGGCGCGGGCTGTCGATTTTTGGCGATTCCCGCTCCATTGGCAAAAAGGACCGGGAAACCGGCGAGACGGAGCGGGTGCTGCTTTGACGAATCCCGAATCCCCAATCCCGATTCCCGGCGGTCAGCTCAGCTGACCGCCAGCGTACGCTTCACGGCCGCGGTGATGCGTTCCACACTGGGCATGTATTTCATTTCCAGGCGGAACAGCGGGATGTGGGTGTCGAAGCCGGTGACGCGCTCGACCGGCGCCAGCAGGTCGTAGAAGCATTCCTCGGACAGACGCGCGGCGATCTCGGCGCCGAAGCCGGCGGTTTTCGGCGCCTCGTGCACGATCACGCAGCGGCCGGTTTTCTGCACCGATTCGGCGATGGTGTCGAAATCCAGCGGGGTCAGCGTGGCCACGTCGATCACTTCGGCGCTGATGCCTTCGGCGGCCAGTTCGTCGGCGGTTTCCAGGCATTCCTTCACCTGCGAACCCCAGGTCACCAGGGTCACGTCGGTGCCGTCGCGCAGCACGAAGCACACATCCAGCGGCAGCGCCTCGCCGTCGTCGGGCACCTCTTCCTTGTACTGGCGGTAGATGCGCTTGGGCTCGAAGAAGATCACCGGATCGGGATCGCGAATCGCCGCCAGCAACAGGCCGTAGGCGCGCGCGGGCGAGGAGGGCAGCACCACGCGCAGGCCGGGGATATTGGTGAACAGGTGCTCGTTCGCCTCGGAGTGATGCTCCGGCGCGCGGATGCCGCCGCCCCACGGTGCGCGGAACACCGCCGGCACGGTGATGCGCCCGCGGGTGCGGTTGCGCATGCGGGCGGCGTGGCAGGCGATCTGCTCCATCATCGGGTAGATGAAACCCTCGAATTGCGCTTCGGCCACGGCCTTCATGCCCTGCGCGGCGAGGCCCACGGTGACGCCGGCGATGGTGGCTTCGTCCAGCGGCGTATCCAGCACGCGCAGTTCGCCGAATTTTTCCTGCAGGCCCTGGGTGGCGCGAAACACGCCGCCGTTGACGCCCACGTCCTCGCCCAGCACCACGACGGAATCGTCGTGGGCCATCTCGTAGGCCAGTGCCTGGGTTACTGCTTCAACCAGTGTGATCTGCGCCATGGGTCAGTGCCCCTTCTGTTCGAGGGAAAGGACGTAATCGCGCTGTTTGGCGAGATCGGCGGGCACTTCGGCGAAGATGTAGTCGAACATCGCCGTCACCGGCTGGCTCCTGGTTTCGAGATAGGCGTTCACTTCGTTGTCCATCCACTCATCACATTCGTTTTTCCAGGCTTCTTCCCTGGCGTCGTCCCACGCGCCCCTGGCGGTCAGCCAGTTGCGCAGGCGCTTCATCGGATCCTTGCTCCAGGCGTCCTTCACCTCATCCTCGCCGCGGTAGCGGCGGGCGTCGTCGGCGGTGGTGTGGTCGCTCAAGCGGTAAGTGACCAGCTCGACCACGCTGGCGCCCTCGCCCTTGCGGGCGCGGTCCAGCGCGTCGCCCATCGCCTTGCGCACGGCGATGATGTCGTTGCCGTCGACCTGGATGCAGTCGAGGCCGGCGGCGATGCCTTTCTGTGCCAGCGTGGTGGCACCGGACTGGATCCGGCGCGGTACCGAGATCGCCCACTGGTTGTTCACGATCACCGCCACCATCGGCAGGTTCTGCGCGCCGGCGATGTTGATGGCGCCGTAGAAATCGCCCTTCGACGAACCGCCGTCACCCACCGTGCACACCGCCACGCGCGGCTCCTTGCGGATCTTGAATGCCAGCGCAGAGCCGGCGGCGTGCAGGCACTGGGTGGCGATCGGCACCGACCAGGCGAAATCGTGGCGGGCCGGCTCGTTCTGGTAATCGTTGCCGCGCTCGTCGCCGCCCCAGTACATGTAGACCTCGCGCGGCTGCACGCCGCGGTACAGCTGCGCGCCGTATTCGCGATAACTCAGGGTCAGCACGTCTTCGGGCTTCATGGCGCTGCCGACGCCCACGTGGGCCGCCTCGTGACCCAGGCAGCTGGCGTAGGTGCCCAGCTTGCCGGTGCGCTGCAGCGCCACCGACTTGGCGTCGAACACGCGGGTCGACAGCATGGTCTTGTACAGCCCGACCATGTGCTCGAGGTCGTTGGCGAAAGCGGGCAGGTCGTCCCGGATCTGCTTGCCCTCGGCATCGAGGTATTGCAGGTATTCAATTTCAAACTTGGCGGCGATAGTCACGACTCGCTCCGAGGTGGGGAATCTAGGGGGAACAAAGGCGGTGGACGGCGCCATGGCGGCTGGAAAACCATCCCGGCGCACGAAACCGACCAGACAAGACCGCGCTTGATAACAGGCCCGTTCGTGGGGCGGCAAGGTACAGCGCAACATCGGCGGCTGTATGAAAATCGTGTAAGCCTCTGTTATATGGCTGTTTTAAGGCGCTTCCTCAAGGCGTGGAACCGACATTGTAATTGCCCGCCCGCGTCGGTACGCCTGCCATAGGTCAAGACCGCACCGCCGGGCAGCCGTTACCATGGCCGCTTTGCGGCATACGGAACCGGCATGAGCGACAACCAGCGTGAGCTTGAGGAGGGCATCCAGACCGATCTTGACGGGCGGATGACGTACGGCGGTTACCTCCAACTGGACACGCTGCTGTCGGCGCAGCGACCGCTGAGCGATCCGCCGTATCACGACGAGATGTTGTTCATCGTGCAGCATCACGTGGCGGAGCTGTGGATGAAGCTCATGATCCACGAGATGAAGGCCGCCGTGGATCACCTGCAGCGCGACCAGATCGACGCCTGCCTCAAGGTGCTGGCCCGGGTGAAGCAGATCCAGCGCCAGCTGTTCGAGCAATGGGCGGTGCTGGAGACGTTGACGCCGTCGGAGTACCTGGAGTTCCGCCACGCCTTGGGCCCGTCGTCGGGCTTCCAGTCGCTGCAATACCGGCAGATCGAATTCCTGCTGGGCAACAAGCAGCCGGCGATGCTGGCGGTGTTTGCCCATGATCCGGTGGCCCAGGCCGCGCTTCGCGGGATCCTGGAAGCGCCCAGCCTGTACGACGAATTCCTGCGCTACCTGTCGCGTCGCGGCCACGCCGTGCCGGCGAACCTGCTGCAGCGCGACTGGGCCCAGCCGTACCAGCGCAGCGAGGCGCTGTTGCCGGCGATCAAGCGCATCTACGAGCATCGCGCCGATTTCTGGCCCGAATACCACATGTGCGAGCAGCTGGTGGATGTGGAGGAAAGCTTCCAGCTATGGCGCTTCCGGCACATGAAGACGGTGGAACGCATCATCGGCCACCGCCGCGGCACCGGCGGCTCGTCGGGCGTGGGTTTCCTGAAAAAAGCGCTGGAACTGGAATTTTTCCCCGAGCTGCTGGACGTGCGCACCATCCTGGGCAGCTGATCAACCGGCCCTGCAGTGGCAGGGCTGCAAATGCTGCGGCGCATTTGACGGCGCGCGCGGCCAGCGGGTACACCTTCGCGCACATATTGAATCGATCCGCACGTGAAGTGCCGACCTGACGCTTGAGGGGAAACCATGACTCCTGCTACCGACACCGCCGCGCCGCGCGGCGCGCCTGACTACCCGCAACTGCTGGGCCACCCGCGGCCGCTGTGGATGCTGTTCATGTCCGAGTTCTGGGAGCGCTTTGCGTTCTACGGCATGCGCTGGGCGCTGACGCTGTACATCGTGGCGCAGTTCTACGGCGGCGACGATGCCGGCCAGGCTTCCGCCAGCCGCACCTACGGCGCGTATCTGGCGCTGGTGTATGCCACCGCGGTGTTCGGTGGTTACGTGGCGGACAAGATCATCGGCTACCAGCGATCGATCCTGCTGGGTGCGGTGGTGATGTCCGCGGGGCTGTTCATGGTGATGGTGCCGAACCATCAGGTGTTCATGTTCGGCCTGGCCACGGTGATCGTGGGCAACGGGCTGTTCAAGCCGAACATTTCCTCGATGGTGGGCCAGCTGTATGCGCCGGGTGATTCGCGCCGCGACCGCGGCTTCACGCTGTTCTACATGGGCATCAATGCGGGCGCGCTGATTGCGCCGGTGCTGACCAGCCTGCTGGCCACGCGCGTGTTCGGCACGCCGGGGCACCAGAACTACCACGTGGTGTTCGCCGCTTCGGGCGTGGGCATGCTGATCAGCCTGGTGTGGTTCTGGTTCGGTCGCCGCCAGCTGGGCATGGTGGGTCGCCCGGCACCGGAAATCGCCAGCCGCGTGCGCGTGGTGTGGGTGGCGCTGGGCGTGCTGGTGGCCATTCCGCTGGTGTATCTGCTGATGGATCGCGCCGGCGCGGTGGTGCTGCAGTGGCTGTTGACGGTGCTGTTCCTGGGTGTGGCGGTGATGCTGGTGGTCGAGGCCATCCGCACCGGCCGCGTGCAGATCCAGCGGGTGATCGCGATGCTGATCATCTTCGCCTTCAACGTGCTGTTCTGGATGTTCTTCGAACAGGCCGGCAGTTCGTTCAACTTCCTGGCGCAGCACATTGTGGACCGCAACCTGGGCGGCTGGGATTTCCCCATCGGCTGGTTCCAGTCGGTGAACCCGGTGGCCATCGTGCTGCTGGCGCCGCTGGTGACGCTGGTGTGGGCATGGCTGGACAAGCGTCGCGCCGAGCCGTCGATTCCGCGCAAGTTCGGCCTGGGCCTGATCGGCAACGCGCTGGGTTTTGCGGTGCTGATGTATGCGCTGTCCAACCTGGTCGGCAGCGACGGCATGATCCCGCTGTGGACGCTGGTGCTGTGCTACGTGCTGCAGACCGCCGGCGAGCTGTGCCTGTCGCCGATCGGCCTGTCGATGGTGACCAAGCTGGCGCCGCTGCGGCTGGTGGGCCTGGGCATGGGCGGCTGGTTCCTCTCCACCGCCATCGGCAACAACCTGGCGGGACTGTTTGCCGGCCACGTCAGCGGCGAGACCGGCATGACGGTGGAATCGGCGCTGTCCGGTTACACCATGGGCTTCTGGATCCTGCTGGGCGGCGGCGTGGTGTTGTTCCTGATCGCGCCGCTGATCAACAAGCTGATGCACGGGGTGCGCTGAGCGCCCCGCATTTTCCCCCGGTGATTGATCACTGGCGATTGCGCGCGAGGGTGGCGCGTGACGCCGCTGGCCGCCGGTTCGGGCGCGCTTTGGGGTGACCGGTTGGCGCAATGTCGACAACGGAGCCGCGCTTCTTGACCGGGGTTTCACCCTCTGCAGACCACGATGGCCGGGTAAACAGCGCTGCCCGAGCTGGGGCGAGCCGCGGTGGCCGTGACCATGGCGGTGCTGCTGGCGGCGCTGTTCGGCACATGAAACCGAGCCTGCGCGTCATGTGAAGTTTGCGGCGCTGGTCGCGACCGGCCTGACCTGCCTGGCACTGATGGCCATCGGTGTGTTTCCCGGCATGCATCTGATATTTCGCTGACCCGCCCGCGGCGGGGCAGCGCAGGCGGGTGGCAGTGGTTCGTTCAAGCTCGATGAGGAGATTTCCATGAGCGGCGACAGCTTCGGCGCGCGCGACCGGTTGGTCGTCGACGGCACCGGTTACGAGATTTACCGGCTCGATCGGGTCAAGACCGCGCATCGACTTCCCTACAGCCTCAAGGTGCTGCTGGAAAGCCTGCTGCGCAATGAAGACGGCCATCTGGTGACGCGGGAGCAGATCCAGTCCCTGGCCGGTTGGCAACCGCGCGCCGCCGCGCAACAGGAAGTGCAGTACACGCCGGCGCGCGTGCTGATGCAGGACTTCACCGGCGTGCCGTGCGTGGTGGACCTGGTGGCCATGCGTGACGCGATCATCGCGCTGGGTGGCGACCCGCAGCGGATCAATCCGCTGGTGCCCAGCGAACTGGTGATCGATCACTCCGTCATCGTTGATGCCTTCGGCCAGGACGATGCCTTTTCCATCAACGCGCAGCGGGAATTCGAGCGCAACGTGGAGCGCTACCAGATGCTGCGTTGGGCGCAGCAGGCGTTCGACAATTTCAAGGTGGTGCCGCCGGACACCGGCATCTGCCATCAGGTGAACCTGGAATACCTGTCGCGCGTGGTGTTCACCCGCGAAGGGCCGGACGGCCTGCAGGCCTATCCCGATACGCTGGTGGGCACCGACTCGCACACGCCGATGGTCAACGGGCTGGGCGTGCTGGGCTGGGGCGTGGGCGGCATCGAGGCCGAGGCGGCCATGCTCGGGCAGCCGATGAGCATGCTGATTCCGCAGGTGGTCGGCATCAAGCTCACCGGCGAGTTTCCGCCCGGCACCACCGCCACCGACCTGGTGCTGACCGTCGCCGAACTGCTGCGCAAGACGGGCGTGGTCGGCAAGTTCGTCGATTTCTACGGGCCGGGCGTGGCGCGCATCCCGCTGGCCAACCGCGCCACGCTGGGCAACATGAGCCCGGAATACGGCGCCACCTGCGCAATCTTCCCGATCGACGACGAGACGCTTGCCTACCTGCGCCTGACCGGCCGCTCGGAGCAGCAGGTTCGCCTGGTCGAGGCTTACGCCAAGGCACAGGGACTGTGGCACGACCCCGAGCAGGACGCCGACTACTCGCAGACGCTGGAGCTGGATCTCGGCACGCTGGAGCCCTCCATTGCCGGCCCCAAGCGGCCACAGGATCGCATCCCCGTGCGGGTGGCGCCCGGCGCCGTCGGCGCGCTGCTGGCGGGGCAGACGTACGAAAAAGCCACCCAGGGCCGTCTGGACGAAGCGATCGACGAATCGTTTCCCGCCAGCGACCCGGTGTCGATCGTCCGCAGTAGCGCCAGCGACGCGCCGCAGTCACCCGGCCCTTGCGACCTCGAGCACGACTGGCCGCATGCACCGGTCGACGTGACCCTGGCCAGCGGCGGCAGCGCGCAGCTCGACAACGGTCACGTGGTCATCGCCGCCATCACCTCGTGCACCAACACCTCCAACCCGCTGGTGATGATCGGCGCCGGCCTGCTGGCCAGGCGTGCGGTCGAGAAGGGCCTGAGCCGCAAGCCCTGGGTGAAGACCTCGCTGGCGCCGGGTTCGCGCGTGGTTACCGATTACTACGACCGCGCCGGGCTCACGCCGTACCTGGACCAGCTTGGCTTCAACCTGGTCGGCTACGGCTGCACCACCTGCATCGGCAACTCCGGTCCGCTGATTCCCGAAGTGGCCACGGCGGTGGCCGAACACGACCTCAACGTTTGTTCGGTGCTCTCCGGCAATCGCAATTTCGAGGGCCGCATCCATCCGCAGACGCAGATGAATTTCCTCATGTCGCCCATGCTGGTGGTGGCCTACGCGCTGGTCGGCACGATGCACGTCAACCTGCTGCGGGATGCGCTGGGTACCGGCCGTGACGGCAAGCCGGTGTACCTGCGCGACATCTGGCCCTCGACCCGCGAGATCCAGGATGTCATCGACAGCTGCGTGAAGGCGGACATGTTCGCCCGCGGCTATGCCGACGTGTTTGCCGGCGACGACAACTGGCGCAGCCTGCCGCTGCCCGCAGGGAATGCCTTCCAGTGGAATGCCGATTCCACCTACGTGCGCCAGCCGCCGTATTTCGATGGCGTGGGGCGCGAGCCGGCGCCGTTGACCGACATCCGCGGCGCGCGCGTGCTGGCCCGGCTGGGTGATTCGGTGACCACCGACCACATCAGCCCGGCCGGCGCGATCAAGCTCGATTCACCGGCGGGGCAGTACCTCGTCGCGCACGGCGTGGAGCGCAAGGATTTCAACTCCTACGGCTCGCGTCGCGGCAACCACGAGGTGATGATCCGCGGCACCTTCGCCAACATCCGCCTGCGCAATCAGCTGGCGCCGGGCACCGAAGGCGGTGTCACCCGCGACTTCACCCGGCCAGGCGGCCCGGTGAGCACGATCTTCGACGCGTCGGTCAATTACGTCGCCGCCGGCACACCGCTGGTGATCCTGGCGGGCAAGGAGTACGGCTCCGGCTCGTCGCGCGACTGGGCGGCGAAGGGCACGGCGCTGCTCGGCGTGCGGGCGGTGATCGCGCAATCGTACGAGCGCATCCACCGCTCCAACCTGATCGGCATGGGCGTGCTGCCGCTGCAATTCCGCGACGGCCAGCATGCGGACACGCTGGGTTTGTCCGGCGAGGAGACGTTCGAGATCGCCGGCCTGGCCGGTCGCGAGGCGCCGGCGCGCGAGGTGCGCGTGAAAGCCACCGACCCGCAGGGCAGGCAGATCGCGTTCGACGCCATCGTGCGCATCGACACGCCCGCCGAGGCGGCCTATTACCGCCATGGCGGCATCCTGCCCTACATGTTGCGCCAGCTGCTGGACCCTTCGCCGACCGGGACGTGAGCCGTCAGACCATCAGCTTGTCGATGATCCGCGTCAGCCAGTGCTGCTCCTCGAAATCCAGTTTCGCCAGCACTTCGCGCTCGCGCGCACGCGCCATCGGCGCCACCTCGTCGTGCAAGGCCCAGCCGGCTTCGGACAGGCCAAGCACGGAGCGGCGCTTGTCGCCCGCATGGGTGGCGCGGGTGACCCGACCCGCTTCCACCAGCCGCGCCAGCGCGCGGCTCACCGCCACCTTGTCCATCAGGGTGCGCTCGGCCACTTCGCGGGCGGACAAACCGTCGAAGCGGGCCAGTACGGCCATCACCCGCCACTCGGTCATGCTGAGGTCGTAGCGGCGCTGGTAGTCGTCGGCGATCGACTGGCTGATCGCGTTGGACAGGATCGACAACCGGTACGGGAGGAAGTGTTCCAGTTCGAGCGGCGCGTGCTCGGCGCTGGCGGGAATGCGTTTGCGGTCGGTCGACACTGCGGCAGTGCTCCTTGCAACTGGTTTCAGTTGTAACTATAACATTGGCATGCAAATCCTTTCGCGGGCAGCAGCGCATCCTTGCGGCGCTCAGAGTCATTTCGCCCGTGTTGAACCGGAGAGTGCCATGAACACCAAGCCCGATCCCGGCATGCAGGTCGCCACGTTCGAGAATCCGATGGGTATCGACGGTTTCGAATTCGTCGAGTTTGCCGCGCCCCCCGGGCGCGCCGCCGAACTGCATACCCTTTTCCAGCGCATGGGTTTCGTCGCCGTGCTCAGGCACAAGCACCGCCCGATTATCGTCTATCGCCAGAACGGCGTGAACTTCCTCGTCAACGAGGACCCCGACTCCTTCGCCGTGGCCTTCGCGCAGGCGCATGGCCCCAGCGCCTGCGGCTTCGCCATCCGCTTCCGCAAACCGGCCGCCGAGGTGCTGCGGGCCGTACTGGGCAATGGCGGCGAAGCGTTCACCGAGAAGGCCGATACCAGGGCGGTGAACGCGCCGGTGGTGAAGGGCATCGGCAACTGCATGCTGTACCTGGTGGACCGCTACGGCGACGCCGGCAGCATCTACGACGGCGATTACGAGCCTGTCGACGGCGCGGCGCAGAACCCGGCCGGCTTCGGCCTCACCTTCATCGACCACCTCACCCACAACCTGTATTTCGGCAACATGCAGAAGTGGTCGGATTACTACGAGCGCCTGTTCAACTTCCGCGAGATCCGCTACTTCGACATCAAGGGCGCCAAGACCGGCTTGGTGTCCAAGGCGATGACCGCGCCCGATGGCATCGTGCGCATCCCGCTCAACGAGTCGGACGATCCCAGGAGCCAGATCAACGAATACCTCGACGCGTACAAGGGCGAGGGCATCCAGCACATCGCCTGTTTCACCGACGACATCTACGACACGGTGGAAAAGATGCGCGCCGCCGGCGTGGCCTTCCTGGACACGCCCGACGCGTACTTCGAAGTGATCGACGAGCGCGTGCCCAACCACGGCGAGGACGTGCCGCGGCTGGCGCGCAACAAGATCCTCATCGACGCCGACCCCGAAACCCACCAGCGCAAACTGCTGCAGATCTTCACCCAGAACTGCATCGGCCCGATCTTCTTCGAGATCATCCAGCGCAAGGGCAACGAGGGTTTCGGCGAGGGCAATTTCCAGGCGCTGTTCGAGAGCATCGAGCGGGATCAGATGAAGCGGGGGGTGTTGTAAGTTTGGGCGGCGCGGCCCTTCGACTTCGACCCTATGGGCCTACGCTCAGGGGGATCGGCTGAGGAGAAATGACGGTACTGCCATACCGTTTACCCTGAGCAAATTCCCTCATCGTTCGCCCTGAGCGTAGCCGCGCAGCGGCGAAGTCGAAGGGCAGTCAGGCGAAACCGGCAAGGAAGCCAGAAAATGGAATTCACCCTGTACATCCTCGAATGCGCCGATGGCTCGTTCTACATCGGCCACACAGACGACCTCGGCAAGCGGTTGGCGCAACACGACGAAGGCAAGGGCTGCATCTACACCTCAACGCGGCGCCCACTGAAATTGCTTCACGCCGAAGCTTTTGAAACACGGTACGAAGCCTTGACCATGGAGCGCAAGCTGAAGGGTTGGAGCAGGGCGAAAAAGCTGGCGTACATGGCGGGTGACTGGAAGGCGGTTGGTGATCTGGCCAAGGGAAAACATTGGCATCAACGCATGCTGCGAGACGCTTCGACTCCGCTTGCTGCGCAAGCTACGCTCAGCGTGAACGGCATGGGTTCCTCCGAAGCCGTTCTCCCTGAACGTAGGCCCGAAGGGCCGGAGTCGAAGGGCAAGCCAGCGTCGAACATCGGAATCGGAGGATCAGCAGTGAACGTGCCATCCAACTACCAATCCGGCTTCGCCAACGAATTCGCCAGCGAGGCGATCGAAGGCACGCTCCCCACAGGCCAGAACTCGCCGCAGCGCGTGGCCCACGGTCTGTACGCCGAGCAACTCTCCGGCACCGCGTTCACCGCGCCGCGCCACGCCAACCGGCGCAGCTGGCTGTACCGGATTCGCCCGGCGGCGGTGCATGAGCCGTTCCAGCCGCTGGCGCACGCCAGCTTCCACAACCGCTTCGACGAGGCGCCGGCCACGCCCAACCAGTTGCGCTGGGATCCGCTGCCGCTGCCTGAAGCGCCCACCGATTTCATCGACGGCCTCACCACGCTGGCGGGCAACGGCGGTGCGGCGGAGCAGGCCGGCGTCGGCATTCACCTCTATGCGGCGAACTGCTCGATGGAAGGGCGGTTTTTCTACGATGCCGACGGCGAGCTGCTGATCGTGCCGCAGCAGGGGCGCCTGCGGCTGGCCACCGAGCTGGGTGTGATCGATATCGAGCCGCAGGAGATTGCGGTGATTCCCCGCGGCGTGCGTTTTCGCGTGGATGTGATCGACGGCGAGGCCGACGCACAGGGAAGTGCAAGTGCCACGGGCGCAGGACGCGCAGTAGTGGCCCGCGGCTACGTATGCGAGAACTTCGGCGCGCTGCTGCGGCTGCCTGATCTCGGCCCGATCGGCTCCAATTGCCTGGCCAACACGCGCGACTTCCTCACGCCGTGCGCAGCCTATGAAGACGTCGACGGCGCGTTCGAGCTGGTGGCGAAATTCCAGGGTGCGCTGTGGTCGGCGAAAATCGACCACTCGCCGCTGGACGTGGTCGCCTGGCACGGCAATTACGCGCCGTACAAATACGACCTGCGCCGCTTCAACGCGATCGGCTCGATCAGCTACGACCATCCCGACCCGTCCATCTTCACCGTGCTGACCTCGCCCAGCGATACCGCGGGCACGGCCAATGTGGACTTCGCGATTTTCCCGCCGCGCTGGCTGGTGGCGCAGCACACGTTCCGGCCGCCGTGGTTCCACCGCAACGTGGCCAGCGAGTTCATGGGGCTGATCGCCGGCGTCTACGACGCCAAGGCCGAGGGTTTCGTGCCAGGCGGCGCGTCGCTGCACAATTGCATGAGCGGGCACGGGCCGGATGCGGTTACGTTCGAGAAAGCGTCGAACGCCGACCTGTCGAAAGCGGACGTGATCGGCGGCACCATGGCTTTCATGTTCGAGACGCGCAAGGTGATCCGCCCCACGCGGCAGGCGCTGGACTCGCCGCAATTGCAGGGCAACTACTACGAATGCTGGCAGGGCATCGCGAAGCATTTCGATGGCGGCAACAAGCCATGATGCGCGTGGTTTTCGTCGCGGGTGTGCTGCTGCTGAGCGCGTGCAGCAACCCCGACCAGCCAACCACGCCGGCTGCTGCGCCCGTGGCCGCGGCCAGCGCTACCGCCACCCCCGTGGTGCCGAACGCACCGGTGCAGCCGGCCACGATGGCCCGCTACGACGGCTACGGCGACATGCGTTTCGGCATGGACGAAGCGGCCTTCGCGACCGCCTGGGGCGGCGAGCTGAACGGGGCGCCCCAGCCCGGTTCCAGCTGTTTCTACAAGACGCCCCGGTGGGTGAAGCATCCGGTGGATTTCGCCTTCATGTTCGAAGACGGCCGCTTCGTGCGCTACGACGTCGGCACCGCCAGGGAAACGGCGCCCGGTGGCGGCAAGGTCGGCATGGACGAGGCGGAAATCCGTGCGCTGTACGGCGAGCGCGTCGAAGCGCAGCCGCACAAATACGTGGCCGGCGCCGGCTATCTGCGCGTCGCCGCGCCGCAGGGCGAAAGCGCACTGGTGTTCGAAACCGATGCGCAGGGCAAGGTAACGCGGTGGCGTGCGGGTGTGCCGCCGCAAGTCGATTACGTGGAAGGCTGTGGTTAGTTGATACCGCGTTCCCTGGCGGCGAAAGAACAAACCCATTCAAGAAACAGCGAAATACTGGAGTCCCGATGAAACTTGCAAGTCTCAAGGAAGGCGGCCGCGACGGCACGCTGGTGGTGGCCAGCCGCGATCTCACCCGCGCGGTACGCGCCAGCGGTATCGCCACGACGCTGCAGGCTGCGCTGGATGACTGGTCCAACACCGCGCCGCGGCTCAACGCGCTGTCCGAGGATCTGAATGCGGGCACCGCCGCGGGCGCGTTCGCGCTGGACATGCACGCACTGGCGTCGCCGTTGCCGCGCGCCTACGAATTCGTGGATGGCAGCGCCTACCTGCCGCACGTCGAGCGCGTGCGTCGCGCCCGTGGCGCCGAGGTGCCGGCGTCGTTCTATACCGACCCGCTGATGTACCAGGCCACCAGTGCGGGCTTTCTGGCGCCGCGCGATCCGGTGGTGGTGCCCAGCGAGGATGTCGGCATCGACCTGGAGGCCGAGGTGGTGGTGGTCACCGACGACGTGCCGATGGCGGCCACGCCGGCGCAGGCGTCGGAACACATCCAGCTGGTGGGCCTGGTCAACGACGTGAGCCTGCGCGGCCTGATTCCCGGCGAGCTGGCCAAGGGCTTCGGCTTCCTGCAGAGCAAGCCGCGCTCCGCGCTGTCGCCGGTCCTGGTGACGCCGGATGAATTGGGCGACGCGTGGCAGGGCGACAAGCTGCACCTGCCGATGCGTACCTGGCTCAACGGCCAGTGGTTTGGTGAAGCCGAATGCGGCGTGGACATGCAGTTCAGCTTTGCCCAGCTGGTGGCGCACGTGGCGCGCACGCGCCCGCTCACCGCCGGCACGATCATCGGCTCGGGCACCATCGCCAACCAGGACACCGGCAAGGGCGCGTCCTGCCTGGCCGAGCAGCGCACGGTGGAAACCCTGCGCGACGGACAGCCCAGCACGCCGTTCCTGAAATTCGGCGACCGCTTGAAGATCGACGTCACCGACGCCGCCGGCGCCTCGATCTTCGGTTCGATCGAGCAGCAGGTCGAGCCGCTGGCAAACTGAACGAAGGGGCTTGGCCTCCTTATTTGTGGGAGCGACTTCAGTCGCGATGCTCTTGCCTTGGGGCTCCAGAGCAGAAGCATCGCGACTGAAGTCGCTCCCACATCGCGATCGTGGCCGTGATTGATCCGGATCAATGTGCTGCGGCGGGTGCATCGACAGACTTGCCCCATGGCCACTTCCATCATTCCTCCCGAATTCGATCCCGCGCTGGTTGCCCGCTATGACGTGGCGGGCCCGCGCTACACCAGCTATCCCACCGCACCGCAGTTCACGCCCTCGTTCGACGAGGCCGCATTGCGACAGGTGATCCGCGCCTCCAACGAGGAGCCGATCCCGCGCCCGCTGTCGCTCTACGTGCACGTGCCGTTCTGCATGAGCCCGTGCTTCTACTGCGGCTGCAACCGGGTGATCACCCGCGACATTGGCCAGGCCGATCGCTACCTGGAGCGCCTGTACCGCGAGATCGAGCTGGCGGCGCCACTGTTCGACCGCGATCGGCCGGTGCGCCAGCTGCATTTCGGCGGCGGCACGCCGAACTTCCTCGACGTGCCGCGCATGCGCGAGCTGATGGAATCGCTGGCGCGCCATTTCAGCTTCAGCCAGCAGGCCGAGCGCGAGTACGGTATCGAGCTGGACCCGCGCTTTGCCGATGGCGATTACGTGCATGCGCTGGGCGAGCTGGGCTTCAACCGGATGTCGGTCGGCATCCAGGATTTCGACCCGGCGGTGCAGGAGGCGGTCAACCGCATCCAGAGTTTCGAGCAGACGCAGGAAGTCATCGTGGCCGCGCGCGAGTCGGGCTTTCGTTCGGTCAGCGTGGATCTGATCTACGGGCTGCCCAGACAAAGCGTGGACGGTTTCAGCCGCACGCTGGATCAGATCGTGGAACTGCACCCGGATCGGGTGGCCGTTTACGGTTACGCGCACCTGCCGGAGATGTTCAAGGCGCAGCGGCAAATCGTCGCGGAAGAGCTGCCCGATGCCGGCACCCGGCTGGCCCTGTTCGGTCGCGCGCTGGCGCAATTGTCCGCCGCCGGCTACGTCTACATCGGCATGGACCATTTCGCCCGCGCCGACGACGAGCTGGCCGTGGCCCAGCGCGCCGGTACGCTGCAGCGCAATTTCCAGGGCTATTCGACCCACGGCGACTGCGACATCATCGGCCTGGGCGTCAGCGCCATCAGCCGCATCGGCGACAGCTACAGCCAGAGCGCGCGCGACCTCACCGGCTATTACGCCACGCTGGATGCCGGCCGCCTGCCGGTGGCCCGCGGCCTGCTGCTGGACGAGGACGACGTGATCCGGCGCGAGCTGATCGGCGAGCTGATGTGCCACGGCAGCCTGGACAAGCGGCGTTTCGGCGAGCGCCATCGGCTGTTGTTCGACGAATATTTCGCCGCCGCGCGCGAGCGGCTGCAACCGTTGATCGCCGACGGCCTGCTGCTCGAAGACCGCACATCGTTGCAGGTGACCTCGCCGGGACGCCTGCTGTTGCGTATCATCGCCATGTGCTTCGACGCCTATCTTGATGGGCAGGCGCACACACCGCGTTATTCACGCGCGATCTGATCCGCGCTCCAAAACCGGCGTTCCCAACTCCATGTCATCCAAGTACCCGGCAGGCCGCCTGCCCGAGCCGCCCAGTCCGATCGCCGACGACGGTGACGAGACGCATTTTTGCGGCACCTGCGCGTTCTCCAGCGCCTGCATTGCCGCCGGCTACGACAAGCCCGAGCTGGCCGAATTGCAGTGCCTGGTGGAGCACGTGGGGCCGTTCCGGGCCGGCGAGCACATCTTCCGCACCGGCGATCCGTTCCGCGCGATCTTCGCCGTGCGCGGCGGCACCGTGAAAACCCGCATGGTGGACAAGGAAGGTCGCGAGCAGGTGCTGGGCTTCTATTTGCCCGGCGAGGTGATCGGCCTCAACGCGATCTACCCCGAGCATTTTCCTTGCGATGCGGTGGCGCTGGATACGGCGTTCTTCTGCCGTTTCTCGTTCCCCGCGATGAGCGCGCTGGCCTCGCGCGTGCCGGCGGTGCAGCAGCACCTGTTTCGCATGTTGAGCAAGGAGCTGGGCACCGCCTCGCTGCTGGCCGGCGACCACAGCGCCGACGAGCGCGTGGCGGCGTTTCTGATGGACCTGGCCGGCCGCTACGCCGCGCGCGGCTTCTCCGCCACCCGCTTCCATCTCAGCATGTCGCGCGGCGACATCGCCAATTACCTGCGCCTTGCGGCGGAAACCGTCAGCCGCGTGCTGAGCCGTTTCCGCAACCAGAAGCTGATCCAGATCGAAGGGCGCGAGCTGCAACTGCTGGATCCAGCCGGTTTGCGCAAGATCGGCCAGGCGTTGCTGCCAGACTGATCGTGGCGATGCAACGTCGGCGTTGGCAGTCATGCGTCGCAGGCGGTCACAGCTCAAGCGTGTGGATGGCCTGGCTCGGATCAAGCGGATCGAGCCGACGGTGGAAACCCAGATAGTCGGCCAGATCGCGCATGGCCTCGTTGTCGGCAGCATCGAGCGAGATCATCTGCCGGTAGCCATTCTGGCGGGCCTGTTCGATCAGGCGCCCCATCAGCAGCACGCCCAGACCGCGTTCACGCCAGTCATCGGCGACGGTCACCGCGCATTCGCAGTGACCGGGCTCGTCGGTGGCGCTGTAGCGGCTCACGCCCACCTCGCGCAGCTTGCCGTTGTCATGTGCCAGCGCCACGAACGCCATGTGCCCCATGTAGTCCACATCCATCAGCTGATCGACCAGGGCCGGGCTGGCTTCCTTGAACCCGCCCATGAAACGGAGTCGGCGCGATTCCGGCGACAGGCGGTGGATGAAATCTTCCTCGCGCTCGCGGTCCTCCTCGCGCAAGGGGCGGATAAGTACCTGCGTGCCGTCGGTGAGCGACTCGATCCAGTGGGAACCGTCGAGCTTTTCCACGGGGCCGGTGTCGTCGCGGGCGTGGGGAATGTCGGACATGGCATGGTCCTCGCTGCAGTGGTCGAAACGGCCACGAGGTCCGACCAGCGGACATGGGCGACCGGTTGCTGCACGGTCCGTTGTACGCCGACGACGAGGATGGTCAGTTGACCTCCGTCAACTGACCGCCGTGTCATGCAGCCGCGATCAGCCCACGTCGTTGCGCCGCGATGGGGCGTCGGTGCGGCAGAGGGTGGCCAGCAGGTCGGGTCGCAGGATGCGTACCGATTTGCGGTTGACCTCCAGCACGCCCATTTCCTCCATGCGCGAAAACAGGCGGCTGATGGTTTCGACCACCAACCCCAGGTAATTGGCGATGTCGTAGCGCGACATCGGCAGATTGAGCGAAGTGCCGTCACGGTGCAGCCGTTCGTAGCGGTCGGCCAGGTTCTTCAGGAAAGTGGCCAACTGCTCCTGCGCCTGCTGCCGACCCATCATCACCAGATGGCGGTGCTCCTCGACCACTTCGCGACTGATCACGCGCATCAGCTGGCGATGCAGTGCGGGCACGTCGCTGGTGACCTGCTGCAGCTTGGCGTAGGGCAGTTCGCAGATACTGGATCGTTCAAGCGCCTCCGCCTGGCTGACGTGCAGGTTGCTGGCCAGCGCGTCGAAACCAAGGATTTCGCCCGGCAGGTGGAACGCGAGTATCTGGGCGTCGCCCGCCTCGTTCTGCACGAACGTCTTCAGCGCACCGGAGCGCACCACGTACAGCGCCTCGAACGGGTCGCCTTCGCGGTAAAGCATGGCGCCGCGATCCAGCGCGCGCTTGTCCTTCACGGTGGCGTCGAGGCGGTCGAGGTCGTCGCCGGCAATACCCGCCGGCAGGCACAACTCGTACAACGCGCAGGAGCTGCAACTGCGGCGCAGCTGGTTGAGGTCGAACACGGTGGCGGGGGTTTCCATCGGCGCCTCGAACGGCCGAAGCCGCCAGTGGTTGGGCGGGGTCGCGCTTCCACAAAGAAAGCGCTCTCTCCCAACGGCAAGCATACGATGGTTGCGGCGGGGAAAGGGGATCCGGCACGCGGTTAAACGACGCACACGACGGTGTCGCAGATGTGTCGTTAAAAAGGGCCGCCGGCGACCCGGCGGCCTTTGCGTTTGCGTGGCACCCGTCGCCCGAGCCGCTCAGCCCTGCGCCGGCAGCACCCGCAGCGGCGGCGACATCGCCGGCGCGGCAGCCCGCGCCTCCAGCGATGCGATGAAGCGCCACACGAACAGCAGGGTGACCAGCAGCAGCCCCGGATAGCCCACGCCGGCCAGCACGTAGGGTAGGGTCGGATCGCCCTCCACGCGTACCCGCGGCAGGTTGAAGGCGAGCAAGCCGAGCGTGATGATCGTGCCGAACAGCCACATCATCAGCAGCCAGATGCCCGCCTCGAAACCGGTCAGCGGCCGGCGCCAGCCGGTAGCCGGGCGCGCGTCGACGTCGTCGGCAGCCTGCGGGCGCAGGCGCCGGCCCATGGTGAAAAGGTCGTACGCCAGCACGCCGGCGCCGCTGCTCAGCACCAGGCCGAACAGCGGCAGCATGACCTTGTAGGTGGCCATGGCACGGTTGACGTCGCCGCCGAACCAGTCCAATCCGAGGATGCGGTAAACATAGATCTGGATCGTGCCGCCGATGGCAAACGCGAAGCCCATGCCGAGCACGCCGATGAACACCAGCCAGAAACCGAGCTTGCCCAGGCGCTGGTCGAACTGCGGTACCTTGCGCAGGATCGGCACCACGTAATACGCCGCCGCGATGCCGAGCATGCCGAAGGTGCCGAACAGCGCCAGGTGTGCGTGCCCTGCCGTGACCCAGGTGCCGTGCGACCACACGTTGGTCAGCGCGAAGGTCATCACGAAGCCGAGGATGCCCGCGCCGACCAGCTCCAGTACGGTCGAGCCGAGCAGGAAATAGAAGGCCGGCGCATTCTCCAGCGGCCGCTTGTTGGTGTGTGCATCCAGGTAGATGTGCCAGAAGCAGAACACCAGCGGCAGCGGCTCCAGCGCGCTGAACAGCGAACCCCAGAACTGCCAGAACTCCGGCGTGCCGATCCAGAAGTAGTGGTGCGCGTTGCCGATGAGTCCGGACAGCCACACCAGCGCGATGCCCCAGAACACCGCGAAGCCCACCGACTTCACGTCGGCCTTGAACATCAGCACCAGGAAGTAGCCGATCAGGCTGATGTGGATCACCTCCCACACGCCTTCCACCCAGTAGTGCACCACGAACCATCGGAAGTACTCCTGCAGGTCCAGCCGCGCCACGTAGAACAGGCCGAACACCCACACCACCGCCAGCGCGCCGACGCCAAGGCCCAGGCCCCAGTGCACCTCGTTCCATTCGCGCACGCGCGGGAACGTGCGCAGCACCACGAAGGCGAGGATAAGGAAGCCGACCAGGATCAGCACGCCGGCGATGCGCCCCGCCTCGAGGTATTCCAGCCCCTGCTGCAGCCAGGGTTGACCCAGCCACCAGCCGGCGATGCCGCGCTCGGCCAGAAACTGGGTGAAGAAGTTCCAGATCACGATGCCGATGACCGCGTAGAACAGGAACTTGATCAGCCACGGCGCGACCAGCTCGCGTTTGGCCAGCAAGGGCGCCACGAACATGATCGCGCCGATGAAGCCGCAGACGATCCACATGATGCCGAGGTTGAGATGCTCGGCGCGGGCGACGTTGAAGTTGAGCCAGCCCTGCAGGAGGGTCGGGTCGATCTGCTGGGCGGCCAGGATCATGCCGTAGATCACCTGCACCACGAACAGAACCAGCATCAGCATGAAAAAGCGCAGGCTCAATCGTTGGGTTTGGTATTCGATCTGCATCACTGCTTCTCCAGCGTGTGGAGGTAGGCCACGATGGCGTTGACTTCGTCGTTCTTGAGCAGGGTGTCGTAGGCTGGCATCACGCCTGGCGGATAACCGGCCACGATCTTCGCGTTCGGCTGGCGGATCGACTCGGCCAGGTAGGCATCGTCGGCGCTGACCTTGCCGCCGTCGGCCAGGCTCACGCTGGACTCATACAAACCGCCCCAGCCAGGTCCCACCAGTTTCTTGTCGTCACTGGCATGGCAGGCCACGCAGCCGTAGTCCTTGACCAGTTGCGCGCCGAGCGCGGCGGGATCGCTGGCCGGCGCCGGCGTGGCCGCCGCGGCGGGTGCGGCCTGCGCCAGCGCGATCGTGCCGTGCGCCAGTTGCAGGCGGCGGTCGAGCGTGCCGGCTTCGACTTTCGGTGGCCAGCCCTCGGTGTTCATTGACGAGGTGTACTTGAGGTAGGCGATCAGCTGGCCGATCTCGTCCTTGCTCAGCGGCAGGTTCGGCATCAGCGTGCTGCCGCCGCCGCGCCGCTGGATGCGGGCCGCCGCACCGGGATATTTCTGCAGGTAGGCGTCGATCGTGTCGGTGCCGGTGTCCGCGTGCTGGTTGGGGTCGAGCAACTGGGCGCGCACCGCAGCCTCGGTCGGCCAGCCGCCGGCCGAGGGCAGGAACGCCGCCAGCCACGCCGGTCCCGCGTGCTTGTACACCTCGGTGAGGTCCGGCCCCAGATAGGCGCCATTGCCGACCAGGGTGTGGCAGCCCATGCAGTTGTAGGCCTGAAACACGCGCTTGCCGTCGTTGGCCTGGTACGGGCCGAAGCTCACCGGGTCGGGAGTGGCTTGTCCGCGCGAGGGCAGGAAGGAGAACACCGACAAGGCGATGAAGATCAGCGCCATGACGCCGAGCAAAAGCAGTGCGCTGCGGCGTCGCGGCTTTTCGCAACTGCTGTCGCCTGATCCGCAGCTCATGGCCGGCCCCCTTTGTCGTCGACGGAAGGCGGCGTGGCCTGGGTGTCATGCAGGAACAGGATGCGCAGGCTGCCGATGAACAGGTAGAACACCCATATCGCCAGCACGAAGCCGACGGCGAAATAGATCCACCAGGCGACGTGCGATTCGGGCCAGTACTCGAAATCACGCCAGAAGGGCCAGGACAGCCAGAATGCCGCCACGCAGGCAAGCACCGAGAGCGTCAGATCCGAAATCCGCTGCGACATGCGATTCTCCCCTGAACCGTAAACGAGACTTGCCCGGAAACGTCGTACGCGGCGCATTCCTCCCCCGAGGGCTCCGCGTCAGTCGGGTCGACTATAGGAAGCCTCCCACGCGCCGCCATTGATTCAGATCAAGCAGTTTTGCAGTTGGCCCTTGGTGACATCGCGGCGGGGCGTGCCGGGGCGAGCGAGGGCGATCGCCCTATTGCCGCTTTCGCGACCTGTTGTCCCGGGAGTGCGGGCGGTCTTTGGCTGGCGAGGGCAAGCGCGAAAGGGTCGTTCCGCTCGACCCTGCGGGACGTTTCAGCCGCCCGAACCCGTGCCGTCCCCACCGGCGCCGGTTTGCAGGATCCGCCGACGCACGCGCTGTTCTTCGGCCGGACTGATCAGCCCTTCGTCCAGCAGCTCCTGCAGCACTTGCAGCTGGCGCAGGCGTTGTTGCGGCAGGTCGGGTGGCGACGCGGTTGGCGGTGACACTGCTGTCGACGTTGCTGCCGCGCGTGCCGCCGGGGTCACCTTCGCGGCGACGCAGTCCAGGCGCAGGTGCAGATCCTGTTTGAGATCGTCCAGGGTCACGCGGTGCTGCAGCGGTTCGCAGCCGGCGTGGCGCAGCGTGACCATGCCGTAGAGCGCGGCGCGCGCGTCCGGGTAGCTGTTCGGGTAGATATCGCGCTCGCTGACGGTCAGCGGCGTGGTGCCTGCCTTGCCACCGATCAGTTCGACCTCGGCGGCCGAAGGCGTCGACTCGATGCGCAGCGTGCCGACCTGCAGCGCCTGCGCGTGCACGCTGGCACTGGCGGCAAGCAGCAACAGGGCGGCGCCGGCGTGCCGTCGTGATCGCGTCCCCGGCCAGTGGGCGCGCATGTCAGAACGCGGTGTCGAAGCCGAACAGGATGTAGTTCTCGCTGTTCAGATGGCCGGTGAAGTAGGGGCCGGTGGGTTTGGTCTTGTTCTGGAAGTCGACGTTGACCTCCATGACGCCCTTGATGTTGCGCATGAAGTAGTAGGACGCGGTCAGGCTCAGGCTGTTGATGGCAATGCCCTCGTAGATGGTATTGGTGTGCGCGAGGTCGCCGGCGCCGGCGTAGTTGTACAGCGCCGAGAACGCCCAGCGGTCACCGGGGATCCAGTCCACGCCGGCGAAGCCGCCGCTCCAGCGGTAGTTGCGCGTCGGGTCGGCATCGAGAAAACCATCCCAGCGGTTCCACAGGTATTGCGCGTACCAGTGGGTATCGGCGCCGATGTCGCCGGCGGCATCGAGACCGACGATGCGCTTGTCGGTGTTGCGCTGGCTTTTATTCATGCCGGCCGGACCGGCGGCGCCGCGCTGTTTGCCTGCGGCGCCGAACACGCCCATGGCCACCGGCCCGATATCGGTGCCGATGTGGGCGAAGGTGGTCTTGGAGCTGTCGTTGTCGAACATCCGGTCCGGGCGCGAATAGCCGGTGCCGTTGATCTTGAAGTTGTCGGTGATGCCGTTGCCGTTGGTGAAGCCCAGATCGATCCCGAACCGGCCGATGTCGCGGTCGAACAGCACGCCGCGGTCATAGGTGACACCGGCCATGCGGTAGACCATGTAGTCCTGAAACGGCAGGCGAACCTCGCGTGGGAACATCGAGTCGGACAGCGAGAACTGCCCGAGCATCATGCCGATGCCGCTGCCGAAGATGTCGGCATGGCGAAACCAGGCGTCCTCCACCACGATCTCGCCGTTGCCACCTTTCTCGGCCATGATCGCGTAGAAGTAGTAGGTGATGTTCTTGCTCAGTGGCGCGCTGGACAGCAGCTTGAGCAGGTACGGCGACTGGAAATCCGTTGCCGCGGATTGACGGGCGCCGCTGATCGGGTCGATCGCCTTGCCTTGTCGACCCTGCACGTAGGCCTGGGCGCGGATGGCCAGCGGTACGTGGTCGGGCAGCGCGAGCCGGTCGTCGCCGAGCTGGGCGGCGGCTTCCATCCAGTTCGGCAGGCGCATGTTGTTCTTGGCGAAAACCTCGCCGAACTTGTTGAGGCGCGGGAAGGCGGAGTGGCACGCGGCGCAGCTGAGGTTGTAGCGGCGCGCGAACTCGGGCATCGCGGATGCCTCTTGTGTAGGCAGCAGCGCCAGCCAGGCGCCCAGCAGCAGCAACGGCACGGTGCGCAGCAGTGCGCGGAGCCGACGCCGGCGCCTCACTCGGCGGTGCGGCGGTGGCGCAGGCATCCCGGCCTCGGCATGGCGCGCAAGGAAGGGTGGAAAATTGATCCGCTTCATCGTGGGTTGCTCCCGAAGCCGTTGGCCGCCGTCGTTGCCTCTGGGCGAATCCACCGTGGCGGCGGATCCAGTCTATGAGGGCATCGGCGTGCAATCTTGATCGAAGTCAAATGCGCGGTGTGTCGCCGACGGGATCAGTCGATCTTGATCGGCTCGTGCAGCCCGGGCAGCTGGCACGCGACGCCGCGTGCGGCCAGCACTTCCTGCATCGCCCGCATGCCGCGGTCGTACTCGCCGTGCACCAGGAACACCTTGCGCCGCGGTGCGTCGCCCAGCCAGGCCAGCAGCGAGGGTCGGTCGGCGTGGGCGGAGAAGCCGTTGATCGTCCACACCTGCGCGCGCACCGGGATCTCCTCGTTGAACACGCGCACGCTGGGTGCGCCGTCGATGATCCGCCGCGCCAGTGTGCCTTCGGCGGCATAGCCGACGAACACCACGCTGCTGCGTTCGCGCCACAGGTTGTGCTTCAGGTGGTGGCGTACGCGGCCACCGTTGCACATGCCCGAGCCGGCCAGGATGATCGCGCCGCCGTCGACGTTGTTGATCGCCATCGACTCGGCCGTGTCGCGGGTGAAATGCAGCCCCGGCATGGAGAACGGGTCGCCATGCCGCAGTTCGTCCAGGAAGCGTTCGTCGAAGCACTCCGGGTGGCGGCGGAAGATCTCGGTGGCGGAGATCGCCATCGGCGAATCCAGGAATATGCGCACGTGCGCCGGGATCGCGCCGTCACGCAGCCCGCGGTGCAGGTAGTAGAGGAGCTCCTGCGTGCGCTCCAGCGCGAAGGTGGGGATCACCACGTTGCCGCGGCGGTTCACGGTGTCGCGGATCGCCTGGTACATCTCGTCGACCGAATCCGGCACCGAGCGGTGCGGGCGGTCGCCGTAGGTGCTTTCCATCACCACGTAGTCGGCCGGTGGCGCGGGTGTCGGGTCACGCAGCAACGGTCGGCCGGGGTTGCCCAGGTCACCGGAGAACAGCATGCGGCGTTGCAGTTTGCCGTCGTCGAGCCCCAGCAGGATCGAGGCCGAGCCGAGGATGTGGCCGGCGTCGAGAAAGCATGCGGTGATGCCTTCGACCACCGGCACGGTTTCGTCGTAGCCGACATCGGGGCCGAAGAAGTCCAGTGCGTGCAGCGCGTCGTCCAGCGTGTACAGCGGCGGCGCCAGCTCCTCGCTGCGGCGATGGCGGCGTTGTGCGCGGCGCGCCTCTTCCTCCTGCAGGCCGGCCGAATCGAGCATCACCACCCGCGCCAGTTCGCGGGTGGCGGCGGTGGTGATGATGCGGCCGCGAAAACCCCGACGCACCAGCAGCGGAATCCGTCCGCAGTGGTCGAGGTGGGCGTGGGTCAGCAGCAACACGTCGATGCTGGCCGGGTCGAAACCGAACGGCTCGGCATTGGCCCGTTCCACCTCCTCGCTGCCCTGGAACATGCCACAGTCGATCAGCACGCCGCGGTCGTTGCAGGTGACGAGATGGCAGGAGCCGGTTACCTGTTTGGCCGCACCGTGGCAGCTGTAGATGATCATAATCGGCGACACTCCGGACGACAGTTGTTGGGTGGGATGCAACGACACTGTGGCAGGGCGGGGCACCGGACGGCTTGACTGGCGTCAGATGCAGGACGTGCCGCGATCTTTCGCCCGGGCGGGTCGACGCGGGGAAAGTCTGGCAAGCCAAGGGCAATCACACTAGCTGGGACAACAGGTCATGATCGCAGTGCCATTTCATCAGAACGCTGCGGCCGTTCGCGGCTTCGCCGTGTTCTCTCGCGTGGTGGCAGTGTTGATCTGTACGGTCGCGCTGGTGGTGCTGGCGGGGTGGTGCCTGGACGTGCCGCTGCTGACCACGCTGGTACCGGGACAACATGCCATGAAGGCGAACGCGGCGATTGCGTTCGCGCTTTCCGGGCTGGCCCTTTTCCTGACCCAGGATTTCGTGCCCCCGCGGTGGCGTCTCGGCCCGTGGCTGTCGATCGTGGTGGCGGGCATCGGCGCGGTGACGCTGGGCGAGCACCTGTGGTCGCTGGATCCGGGTTTCGACCATTTGTTCGACGACCCCGTGGCCCGGGCCGCCGGCTGGCCGCCGGGACGCATGGCGGCACCCGCGGCGTTCGCGCTGACCTTGCTGGGCGTGCTGGGTTTGCTGGTGTCCACGCGGCGCTACCTGGTGCTGCGCGAGACCATCGCGATGGTATTGCTGGCCATCGTGGTGAGCGGCCTGGCCTCGTATGCGGTTGCCCTGGCCAGCAAGATCGGCGGGCCGTTCGCGCAGGTGCCCTTGCCGACCTTGCTCATGCTGCTGCTGGCGGTACTGGGCTGGCTTTCCTCATCACCCACCACCGGACTCACACGGGTGGCCACGGCGGATACGTTCGGTGGCGCGCTGGCGCGCCGGCTGCTGCTGCCGTCGTTGTTGCTGCCGGTAATCTTTGTTTTCGTGCTGGAGCTGCTGCAATCGCTGCTGGGCCTGCCCGAGACGCTGGCGTTCGCCTTTGTGGCGCTGGGCAGTGGCGGCGCCGTGGCCGGTCTGGTGTGGTGGGTGGCCAGCCTGCTGGACAAGCTGGAGCGCCAGCGGATGGAGTCGGCGCTGTTGCGCAATGATGCCGACACCGATGTGCTGACCGGGTTGGCCAACCGGCGCGCGTTCGATGGCGCACTGGCCAGCCTGCTGCACGGGCAGCGCGAACGCGACAACACGTTCGCGCTGCTGATGCTCGATCTGGACCGGTTCAAGTCTTACAACGATGACTACGGTCACCTGGCGGGCGACCAGGTATTGCGCATCACCGGCCAGCTGCTGCGTGCCTCGCTGCGACCGTCGGATCGGGCCGCGCGCTATGGCGGCGAGGAGTTCGTGTTGCTGTTGCCCGAGGCCGATGCGGCCGGCGCGCGCGAAGCTGCCGAGCGCCTCCTGCGCGCGTTCCGCGACTTCGCCTGGCCGCAGCGCGCGGTCACCGTCAGCATCGGCGTGGCACAGGCCGCCTGCGACGACACCGCCGCGGACTTGATCCAGCGTGCGGACAAGGCGCTGTACGCGGCCAAGGACGCGGGCCGCAACCAGGCGGTGTTAGCCGTGCCTTAAGACCCACATAAGCCTTCGCGGTTGCAATGTCCCTCAAGGCAAATCCCTGCCGATACCGGAGACGCACCATGAAGCGCATCGTCATCGCACCGTTGTTCCTTGCCGCCGCCGTGCTGTCGGCGTCCGCCTTCGCCGCACCGCAATGCACCAGCGCGCCGCGTGCGCAGTGGCTGACCGAAGCGGCGATGACGCCTGGCCCTGCTGCACGAGAACGTGCGCAAGTACGGCACGGTGTTCAACACGGTGGCGCCGGGGACGCATCTTTCCGGCGTGCTGCGGAAGGCCGGTTGAGGGCACGCAAAGCTGCCGTCGGGAGCGGATGTTTGCCGGTTTCGCCGTACACCGTGATGATGTCGGCAGACGACGTCGATCGAGAGGTAAACGCCATGCCGCCAAGCCTGCGATGCATTGCCATGCTGCTGCTCTTGTTCGGCGCGGGCCTGCCAGCGTGGCCGCTGGCGGCACAGCCCGCCGATCCCGCGGCCGCATTGATTCGCGAACAGCTGCAGCCGACGCTGGATGCGCCTACCGCCGGGTTGGGCAAGGCGCGGGCGCAGTTCTATGCGCTGGGGGGCTTCGCGCCTGCGTGGACGCGCGCGACCGACGTCGACTCCTTGCTGGTGGCGTTGCGCGGCATGAGCGCGGACGGCCTCGATCCGGCCGATTACGCGCTGGACGAGCTGCTGCGCCAGCGCGCCGCGCTGGCCGATTCGCGCGCCACGGCCATGCAGCGCGCGCGGTTCGACCTGCTGGCCACGGATGCCTGCCTCACCGCGCTGGCCCATCTTTATCGCGGCAAGGTGGACCCCGCCTCGCTGGACACGCACTGGAATTTCGATGCGCGCCAGCCTGCGCCGGGGCAGGGCGTGCAAAGCGTGCGCGACGCGCTGGCCCAAGGCCAACTGGCCGAACTGTTCGCGCGGGCACGGCCGCAAAACCCGCTGTACGACGAGCTGCGCGCCGCACTGGCGCGCTGGCGCGGAGTCGCCGCGCAAGGGGGCTGGGCATCGATCCCGGTCGGGCCCACGTTGAAGCCGGGCATGCGCGATGCGCGCGTGCCCGCCCTGCGCCAGCGGCTGCGTGTGGCGGGCTATTTGCCGCCCGCGGTCGATGCCGCTGCCGGGGCCGGGTCGCCCGAGGACTATGACGCGGCGACCGAACAGGCCCTGAGACAGTTCCAGTCCGTGCAATACCTGACCGTCGATGGCCAGCTCGGCCCGGCCACGCTGGCGGCGCTGAATGTGCCAGTGGCCGCGCGCATCGACCAGCTGCGGGTGAACCTGGAACGCGCACGCTGGCTGCTGCACCAGTTGCATGGCGATTTCATGATGGTGGATATCGCCGGCTACCGCGTCGCCTATTACCGCGACGGCAAGCCGGTGTGGCGCTCGCGTGTGCAGGTGGGCAAGCCGTACCGCAGCACGCCGGCGTTCAAGTCGCAGGTCACCTACCTCACGCTCAACCCGACCTGGACGGTGCCGCCCACGATCCTGAAGAACGACGTGCTGCCCAAGGTGCGGCGGAACCGCGGCTACCTCGCCGCCAACCATATCCGCGTGCTGGACGGTCAGGGTCGCGAACGCTCGCCGGCGAGCGTGGACTGGGCCAATCCGCGCGGCATCGTGCTGCGCCAGGACGCCGGGCCGCACAATTCGCTGGGCCGCCTGGTCATCCGCTTTCCCAACGACTACGCCGTCTACCTGCACGACACGCCGCACCAGGAGCTGTTTGCCAACCCGCAACGCGCCACCAGCTCCGGCTGCATCCGGGTGGAGCGCCCGCGCGAGCTGGCCGAGCTGCTGCTGGACGATCCGGTGCGCTGGAACCGCGCCGCCATCGACAGTGCCATCGATACCGGCAAGACGCAGAACGTGACCCTGGCCCGGCCGGTGACGCTGTTGCTGGCGTACTGGACGGTGGACCTGCGCGAGGACGGCCGCATCGGCTTTCGCCCCGACATCTACCAGCGCGATGCGCCCGTGCTTGCCGCGCTGGACCGGCCGCGGGTGTCGCCCTGATGCCGTCGACGGCGCCCGGTGCAGCATCGGGCCGGGATGATCCATCGCCGCAACGAGGTTGGCGGCTGCCGGCGTCGTTGCTGGCCGTTTTCCTCGTTGCCATGCTGGTCTCGGGCATCGCGCCGCACTATCGCCAGGACTGGCTGATGGAGAACGTGCTGGTGCTGCTGACGCTGGCCGTGCTGGTGGCAGGCTTTCGCCGGCGGCGGTTTTCCAACGCCAGCTATGCGGCCTTGTTCGGATTCCTGCTGCTGCACGAGCTGGGCGCGCACTACACCTACGCCGAAGTGCCCTGGGACCGCTGGTTCTCGGCGTTGTTCGGGTTTTCGCTGAACGACGCCTGGGGTGCCAGCCGCAACCACTTCGACCGCGCCATCCATTTCGCCTATGGCCTGCTGGTAACCCCGCTCGCGGTGGAGCTGGCTGCCCGGCGCACCGCGCCGCGCGGAGCCTGGTACTGGATCGTGCCGGTCAGCCTGATGACCGCCAGCTCGGCCGTGTACGAGTTGTTCGAATGGGGCGCGGCGGTGTGCTTTGGCGGCGATCTGGGTGTGGCCTACCTGGGCACCCAGGGCGACCCATGGGATGCCCAGCAAGACATGTTCCTGGCCTTGCTCGGCAGCGTTGCCGCTGTCGCCGTGCTGGCCGCCGCCGTGGTGTTCCGCTGTCCGCGGAAATTCCCGGGCGCTGACTCTCGTTGACGCTCAGGCGGGCGATTCGATCGGGATGCTTCGGCGCACGCTCCTAGGAGCGTGGGCCGCAGAAATCGTCCGGGCTGCAAAACCCTGCCTGCGGTCCATTTTTCCGCCGGTTCTTGGCCCATAGAACGACTATGGGCCGGCAAATCGTCGAAAAACTGTCCTCGCAGGCAGAATTTTTCGCCTCGAACGTTTCTATGGCGCAGGCTCCTAGGAGTCCTTCAGCCAGGCCATGGCCTGGTCGCGCTCGTCGTAATCGAACTTGCGCACCTTGGCCAGCATCAGCGGGTCGAGCACATGGTCGGCGATCGATCCCAGCGGGCTGCTGGTGACCATGGCCAGCCTGTCGATCCGGTCGTGCACGCTGCTGACGAACTTCAGGTGCGCGAACAGCGCACCCATGCTCCGCCAGCCGGGAAACCGCCGGCTGTGGATCATGATGCCGCGCAGCCGTTCGTGGCTTTCGAGATAGCTGCCGATGGCCTTGCCGACTGCCTCGAAATCATCTTCGCTCAGCGCCTTGTCGGCAGCCGGCTCCAGTACCAGGATGCCCGTCTCCGCATCGAGCTCGATGCCGATGCGGGCGCGACCGCTTTCGCAGACCCAGTCCCTGGCTTCGTCGTACTCGTCGCTGTCGAAGTGGCGCAGTTCGCCCGGCGAAAACACGCTGAACAGCTTGACCGCGTTCTCCATCCAGCCGATGTCGGTGACGATCGCCAGGCGCGCCCAGTGCCCGATGCGGCCCAGGCCCAGCCGCAGGTCCTGCCACACCGCGCCGGCCTCCATGCCTTTCCATTCGCCGTCGATGCAGCACAGGAAGTCGAGTTTGCGGTGTTTTTCCAGCCGCTCGTTGACCAGCGGGATGAGCTGTTTCTCGTAGTCGTCCGCGCGCAGCTTGTCGGTGATGCGGATGCCGATCACGTGGTCCGGTAGTCCATCGATCAAGGTCAACATGGTGGTTGCTCCTGTTGCGGTGCGGAGGGGTACGCGTTGCGCCGGAGTGTACCGCCGGCCTGTCGGGTGGATGTGTTCCTGCGGTGGGTCAGGAGTGTTTCGCTCGGGCGGTTCAGGCGCGTGGCATGCGCCAACCTGCTGCATCAAATTTCACCCGCCATCGTGTACATACTGCGTCCACAGCCTCGCGCGTGTCGGGACGGAGCGACGACGATGATCGACCTTCCAGATCAGCAACCTGTTGACGCCAGTCAGTTGCGGGCCATCGACGCCTGGTGGCGCGCGGCGAATTACCTCTCGGTCGGGCAGATCTACCTGCGGGCGAATCCGCTGCTGCGCCAGCCGCTGGCGCCGGCGCACATCAAGCGCATGCTGCTCGGCCACTGGGGCACCACGCCGGGCCAGAACTTCATCTATGCGCATCTCAACCGGGCGATCCGGCAGTACGACCTGGACATGGTCTACCTCTCCGGCCCCGGCCACGGCGGCCCGGCGGTGGTGGCAAACGCCTGGCTCGAGGGTACGTACAGCGAGGTCTATCCGCAGGTCAGCCAGGACGAAGCCGGGCTGCAGCGGCTGTTCAAGCAATTCTCGTTTCCCGGCGGCATTCCCAGCCACGCCTCGCCGGAATGCCCCGGCTCCATGCACGAGGGCGGCGAACTTGGCTACTCGCTCAGCCACGCGTTCGGCGCGGTGTTCGACAACCCCGGCTTGATCGCCGCCTGTGTCATCGGCGACGGCGAGGCGGAAACCGGGCCTCTGGCCACGGCCTGGCATTCGAACAAGTTCCTGGACCCGGTGGGCGATGGCGCGGTGCTGCCGATCCTGCACCTCAACGGCTACAAGATCGCCAACCCCGCCGTGCTGGCGCGCATCGGCCGCGAGGAGCTGGAGCAGCTGCTGCGCGGCTACGGTTGGATGCCGTATTTCGTGGTCGGCAGCGATCCCGTCGCCATGCACCAGGCGATGGCCGCGGCGCTGGATGCGGCGGTGGTGCAGATCAGCCAGATCCAGCGCGATGCCCGCGAGGGCGGCGCTTGCACGCGGCCACGCTGGCCGATGATCGTGCTCGAATCGCCCAAGGGCTGGACCGGCCCGGCCATGGTGGATGGACGGCCAAACGAGGGCACGTTCCGCGCACACCAGGTGCCGCTGTCGATCTCCCCGACCAGCCCGCCGGAGCACCTGCCGCAGCTGGAGGCGTGGCTGCGCAGCTACCGGCCGGAGCAGTTGTTCGACGAGCGCGGTCGCTTGCGCCCGGAGTGGGCCGCACTGGCGCCCAGCGGCGCGCGTCGCATGAGCGCGAACCCGCACAGCAATGGCGGCCTGCTGTTGCGCGACCTGCTGTTGCCGGATTTCCGCGACTACGCGGTCGCGGCGCCGCAGCCTGGCGCGCGCGGCAACGGCGACACCCGCGCGCTGGGACCGTTCCTGCGCGACGTGATCCGCTTGAATGAGCCCTCGCGCAACTTCCGCGTGTTCGGGCCGGACGAGACGATATCGAACGGCCTGGCCGCGGTCTTCGAGGCCACCAACCGTCAGTGGCAGGCCGCCCTGAAACCGGACGACGAGTTCCTCGCTCCACAGGGCCGGGTGGTGGAGATGCTCAGCGAGCACCAGTGCGAGGGCTGGCTGGAAGGCTATCTGCTGACCGGGCGGCACGGCTTGTTCAACTGCTACGAGGCGTTTATCCACATCGTCGACTCGATGTTCAACCAGCACGCCAAGTGGCTGAAGATGACCGCGGCGATCCCGTGGCGGCGCCCGCTCGCCTCGCTGAACTACCTGCTCGCCTCGCACGTGTGGCGGCAGGACCACAACGGCTTCACCCATCAGGACCCCGGCTTCATCGACCACGTGGTCAACAAGAAGGCCAGCATCGTGCGGGTGTACCTGCCGCCGGACGCGAACTGCCTGCTGTCGGTGATGGATCATTGCCTGCGCAGCCGGCACTACGTCAACGTGGTGGTGGCCGGCAAGCATCCCGCGCCGCAATGGCTGCCCATGGATGCCGCGGCCAGCCATTGCGCCCAGGGCATCGGGCTGTGGCCGTGGGCGAGCAGCGACGCGCACGGCGAGCCCGACGTGGTGATGGCCTGCGCTGGCGACGTGCCGACGCTGGAAACGCTGGCCGCGGTGTCGATCCTTCGCCGCTACCTGCCCGACCTGAAGCTGCGCGTGGTCAACGTGGTCGACCTGATGAAATTGCAGGCGCCCAGCGAGCATCCGCATGGCCTGGACGATGACGATTTCGACCAGTTGTTCACCCGCGACAAGCCGGTGATCTTCGCCTACCACGGCTATCCCAGCCTGATCCATCGCCTCACCTACCGCCGCGCCAACCACGACAACCTGCACGTGCACGGTTACAGGGAGGAGGGCACCATCACCACCGCGTTCGACATGACCGTGCTCAACGAGCTGGACCGTTTCCATCTGGTGATCGACGTGATCAACCGCGTGCCGCAGGCGGGCGAGCGCGGCGTCTATCTCAAGCAGAAGCTGCTGGACAAGCTGATCGAGCACAAGCATTACATCGACGAGCATGGCGAGGATTTGCCGGAAATCCGCCACTGGATGTGGGATGCGCCGGAGGCCGGTACGCTCGACTAGCGACGGAGCAGCGTCTCCGCGGCCGTGGCGGCTACCCATTCCTCGTTGGTGGCTTCTACCACCACTTTCACCCGGCTGGCGGCGTTGGAGATGACCGGCGCGTGGGCGGCATTTGCATCCGCGTCGATCGCCACGCCGAGAAAGCCCAGGCCGGCGCAGACGCGTTCACGGATCACCGGCTGGTGCTCGCCGATGCCGGCGGTGAAGACCAGCATGTCCAGCCCGCCGAGCGTGGCCGTCAGCGCGCCCACTTCGCGCACGATGCTGCGCACATACAGCGCGAGGGCCTCGCGCACCGGTTCTTGGTCTTCGCGCGGCAGCAGGTCGCGCAAGTCGGAGGACACGCCGGAAACGCCGAGCAGGCCGGACTCGTGGTACAGCATCCGCGCTACCTGCTCCAGCGACAGCTTGCGGATCTCCATCAGGTAGATCACTGCGCCGGGGTCCAGCGCGCCGCAGCGCGTGCCCATCATCAGCCCGTCCAGCGCCGAGAAGCCCATCGTAGTGGCGACGCTTTGCAGGTTGCGCATCGCGCACAGGCTGGCGCCATTGCCCAGGTGCGCCACGATGGTGCGGCCGCGCGCGGCGTCGCCGTAGCACTCGCCCAGCACCTGTGACTGGTAGGCGTAGGACAGGCCATGGAAGCCGTAGCGGCGCAGGCCCTGTTCCCACGCCGAGCGCGGCAGCGGCAGCATCTTCTCGACCGTCGGCATGCTCTGGTGGAAGGCGGTGTCGAAGCAGGCCACTTGCGGCAACTGCGGCCGTTCGGCCAGCAGCGCGTCGATCGCCTCCAGCGCGAACGGCTGGTGCAGCGGCGCCAGCGGAATATAGCTTTTCAGGTCGGCCAGCACCGCCGCATCGACGCGCACCGGTTCGAAGTACTTGCTGCCGCCGTGCACCACGCGGTGCGCGATCGCCACGATGCGGCGGCCATCCAGCCGCGCCTCGATGTGCTGGCGCAGATAGGCCAGCGCCGCCGGGTAGGGGCGCTCGCGGTCCAGCGTCAGCGTTTCGGCGGCGCCGCCGCTTGCGCTGAACATCGGGGCGTCGCCGGTGATGCCTTCGACCTTGCCGCTCCACGCTGGTGTGCGCGCCAGCGGTGTCGCGGCCGCGTCGAACAGCGCGAACTTGATGCTGGACGAGCCGCAGTTCAGCACCAGGATCAGCGAGCCGTCGCTGCGCTCGTTCATGGCGGGCTGAGCCGGTAATGGTGGGCGACCAGCGCGGCCAGCGCGCACGAGGCGATGCGCGATTCGCGCGAGTCGGCGCGGCTGGTCAGCACGATCGGCACGCGCGCGCCCATCACCACCGCCGCGCTGGTGGCGCCGCCCAGGTATTCAAGTTGCTTGGCCAGCATGTTGCCGCTTTCAAGGTCGGGCACCAGCAGGATGTCCGCGCGACCTGCCACCTCGGAGACGATGCCCTTGATCTTGGCCGCGGCGACGGAGATGGCGTTGTCGAAGGCCAGCGGGCCGTCCAGCACGGCGCCGGTGATCTGGCCGCGGTCGGCCATCTTGCACAGGGCGGCGGCATCCAGCGTGGCCTGCATGCGCGGGTTGACCGTCTCCACCGCGGCCAGGATCGCCACCCGTGGCAGCGCCACGCCCACGATGTGCGCCAGGTCGATCGCGTTGCGCACGATGTCGGCTTTCTCTTCCAGCGTGGGCGCAATATTGACCGCGCCGTCGGTGATGATGAACGGGCGCGGGTACGCCGGGCTGTGCATCAGGTAGCAATGCGAGATGCGCCGCGCCGTGCGCATGCCGGAGGTGGCGGCAATCACCGCGGTCATCAATTCGTCGGTGTGCAGGCTGCCTTTCATCAGCGCGTCGACGCCGCCGCCCGTGGCCAGCTCGACCGCGCGCGCGGCGGCGGCGTGGCTGTGCGGTACGTCGTCGATGGAAATGCCGGCCAGATCCAGCGCGGCAGCCCTGGAGATTTGTTCGAGCTTCCTGCGCGGGGCGACCAGTACCGGTTCGATCAAGCCCTCCCGCGCTGCCTCCAACGCGGCGCCGAGGCTGGCCGCGTCGCAGGGATGCACCACGGCCACGCGGATCGGCCCCAGGCGTCGCGCCCGCTCCAGCAGCGACTGCCCGCTACGGTCGAGTACGCGCGTCTCGGGCAGTTGACCGGGCGCCTGCGCGATCCGCTGCGCGGGAGCCTGCACCTCGATCGTGCCTTCGATTACCACCGCGTCGTGCTGGTTCACACAGCGGCAGGCGAAACGCAGGCGTTGAGTCGCCGCATCGCGGTCGGTCACGTGCACGCTGGCGGCCAGCGTGTCGCCGATCGCTACCGGAGCCAGAAAGCGCAGGGACTGGTCGATGCATGCCGTGCCCGGGCCAGGCAGCCGCGTGTTCAGTACCGCGTGGATCAGTGTGACGCCCCAACCGTCATGGCCGAGGCCGGGCGACGCATCGCCCGGCGTGGTTCCGCTGGACGGTGCGCAGCCGTGCAGCGCCCCAAGCATCTGCGCATCCTCGGCGCGCAAGCGCCGCGTGATCGTGGCGCTGTCGCCGACGCTGATCTCGTCGAACCGTTTGTTGCACACGGCCGTGGGATCGGCCCGGGATGTCGCTGCGGGTGCTGCAGTCGGCGTCTTGTCCATGGATGGCTTCCGGTAAACGGCGGGACCTCGTGATCATCCCATGCTGCCAGATGAGGTGAGGCAATGGCGCGTGCATG
This sequence comes from Rhodanobacter fulvus Jip2, assembly GCF_000264315.1. Taxonomy (GTDB): domain Bacteria; phylum Pseudomonadota; class Gammaproteobacteria; order Xanthomonadales; family Rhodanobacteraceae; genus Rhodanobacter; species Rhodanobacter fulvus. The sequence continues at coordinate 21,108 of NZ_AJXU01000018.1, read as the reverse complement.
TACGGCACGGTGCTCGACACGGTGGCGTCGAGGAAACACCTGTCTGGCGTGCTGTGTCGCGCGCCGTAGTCGGGCGCCGCGGCAGCCGTTCATCCACGGGCCTGCCCGCGGCGTCGTGCCGGTGCTGTGATCCGCCCGCATCGTCGCTGCGCGCGTCGTCGGCATTCCAGCCGCCGCCCAGCGCCTTGTACAGCGCCACCAGGTCGATCGCGGTGGCGGTATGCATGCGTGCATAGCCGTCCTCGGCGTCGCGCAGCACGCGCTCTTCGGCTAAGAGGTCGGCCAGCGCGATGTCGCCGGCGGCGTAGCGCGCCTGCGCGTGGGCGTAGCTGCGTCGCGCGGCGTCGAGCGCGGCCTGCTGGCGCTGCACCGCGTCCAGGCCCAGCTGGTAGTTGCCCAGCGCGCGCTCGGCGTCACCCAGTGCCGTCAGTACCGCTTTTTCGTAGGCAAGCGCGGCTTGCTGTTCGCGTGCCTCGCTGGCGCGGATCTCGGCGCGTACGCGGCCGCCGTCGAACACCCGCCAGGAGATCAGCGGCATGACCGAGAACCGCTGGCTGGCCGACTCGAACAGCTGGCCTGCGTCCAGGGCCTGGAAGCCGCCGCTGGCGCCGATCGACAGTTTCGGGAACAGCTCCGCCGTCGCCACGCCGATGTCGGCGCTGCGTGCCGCCAGGCGCCGCTCGGCCGCACGCACGTCCGGCCGGCGGCGCATGATGTCGGCGCGTTGGCCGACCGGGATCGGCAGCAGCGTGATCTGCGCGGCGGTGGTGTCGAGCAGGGCCAGCTCGCGTTCGGGCGGCGCGCCCAGCAGCACGCCCAGGCCCAGCGCGGCGGCGCGCGCGCGTGCCTGGATCGCGGGCAGGCTGGCCGCGGCGGCGCCCAGGCGCGCCTGCGCGGCATCGACATCCGCCTGTGCCGCGTCCCCTGCACGCAAGCGCCTGCCGACGAGGTCGGCTGTCTGCGCGAGCGCCTGCACCGAGGCTGCGCGCGCGGCCAATTCGCGTTGCGCGCCGCGCAAGTCGAGATAGCTGCGCGCCACTTCGGCGGCGATGCTGACGCGCACGCCGGCGGCGTCGTCCTGCGCGGCCTGCATGCGCGCCTCGGCACCTTGCACGGCGCGCCGGGTGCGGCCAAACAGGTCGATTTCCCAGCCGGCGTCGAAGCCGGCGTCATGGATGGTCTGGTCGCGTGCCAGTCCGGGAATGGCGCCGATCGGCAGCGGGCCGTTTTCGCTCTGCCGGCGCCGGGTTACGCTGCCGCTGACGCCGACCGAGGGCGCGTAGCCGCCGGCCGCGCGATCACGCAAGGCGCGTTCCTCGGCGATGCGCGCCTGCGCCTGGAGCAGGTCGAGGTTGTCCGCCAACGCGGTGGCGACCAGCCGGTCCAGGGTCGGATCGCCCAGCGTGGTCCACCAGTTCGACAGACCGGCCGGCGCTTGCGCGGCGGCCGCTGGCTGCGTCCAGCCGCTGCCGGTGTCGACCTGCGGCGGCCCGCGGTAGTCGGGGCCGGCCGCGCACGCGCCGAGCAGCAGCGTGCCCAGCGCGACGGCCGCCGTGCGTGGCGCGCGGCAGCGGCGATTCGATGAGCGGGTCATGGCAACTCCTTCATGCAGGGCAGGGGGCCGGTCATTGCAGGCGGCTGCGCACCAGCAGCGTGGCCAGGGTCAGCGTCACCAGCGCGATCACCGCCAGCGGCCAGGCATTGGCGAGGATGTCCGCCGCCGGCATCGCCTTGAGGAAGGTGCCTTCGACGATGACCAGGAAGTGGGTGAGCGGGATCGCCTGCGCCAGCCATTGCAGCGCTGTCGGCATGTTTTCCACCGGCGTGGCGAAGCCCGACATCAGCACCGCCGGTACGCCGATCGCGAAGGCGCCAAGGATGGCCTGCTGTTGCGTTGCGCTGACGGCCGAAATCATCAGGCCGATACCGACCACCGAGAGGATGAACAGAACCAGGCTCGCCAGCAGCAGCGCGAACGAGCCGGTGAAGGGAATGCCGAACGCGAACACGCCCGCGCTGATCATGAGCAGGCCCAGCAGGGTGCCGATTGCCAGCGCCGGCAGCGACTTGGAGATGATGATTTCCGGCGTCGAGGTGGGCGACACCAGCAGTTGGTCGAAGGTGCCCAGCTCGCGCTCGCGCGCGATCGACAGCGAGGTGATCAGCAGCGCGCTGAACAGCGCCAGGATGCCGGTGAGGCCGGGCACGATGAACCAGCGATAGACCAGGTTCGGGTTGAACCAGTGACGCACGGTAACCGGCGTCGGCGCCTGCGCGTCGGGTGTGATGCCGGCGCCGACCTCGGCGGCGATGGTCGAGAGATAGGCCACCGTGATCTGGCCGGAGTTGCTGCGCCGGCCATCGACCAGCACCTGCGCGCGGCCGCTGTCGCCGGCGGCAATCGTGCGCGAGAAATCCGCCGGAATAGCCAACGCCGCGATGACCTCGCCGCGGTCGATCAGCTCGTGCAGCCGCCGCTGGCTGTCCACCAGGTGGACATGGCTGATGAAACGCGCGCTGTCCAGGCGCTGCATCAACTCGTGCGACCAGCGGCCGGCGTCCTGGTTGTACACGGCGATGTCGACGTTGCGCACTTCCAGCGTGGCGGCGAAGGCGAACACCAGCAGCTGCAGGATCGGCGGCACGAACACCACCATGCGGCTGCGCGGGTCGCGCAGGATGCTCAGGACTTCCTTGACGAACTGTGCGCGCAGGCGGGTGAAACTGAGGATGGCGTTGGACACGTCGCTACTCCGGGTTCTTGCGCGTGGCGCGCTTGGCCAGGAGGAAGAACACCGCGCCGATGGCCGTCATCGCCAGCAGGTTGGGGACGAACACCGCCCAGATGTCCCCAGCCAGGAACACCGTCTTCAGCGAGTCGACGAAGTAACGCGCCGGGACCAGCCGCGTCATGGCGCGGATCGGCGCCGGCATGGCGTCGATCTCATACAAAAAGCCCGACAGCATGAAGGCCGGCAGAAACCCGGTGAACAGCGCGATCTGCGCCGCCAGGAACTGGTTGCGCGCCAGCGAGGAGATCAGCAGGCCCTGGCCCAGCGCCGGCACCATGAACACCGCCGACACCAGCAGCAGCGCCGCCAGCGAGCCGCGCAGGGGAACGCCGAACACGAACACCGCCAGCGCCACCGCGCCCAGCGTGGACAGCATGCCGAGCACGAAATAGGGCAGCAGCTTGCCGATCAGGATCTCGGCCACCGAGGCGGGCGTGGAGAGTATCGCCTCCATCGTGCCGCGCTCCCATTCGCGCGCCACCACGAGTGCAGTGAGCATGGTACCGATGATGGTCATGATGATGGCGATGGCGCCGGGAATCAGCGCGCGGCGGCTCTCCAGTTCGGGGTTGAACCAGTAGCGCGGCTCCAGCGCGATGGCTGGCGCCGGCGCGGCAGAGCGCCCGGCGCGCCAGGACTGCACCACGCCGCGAGCGTAGTTCTCCACGTAATTGGCGGTGTTGGGGTAGGAGCCATCGGTGATGATCTGCACCAGCGGCTCGCGGCCGCGTTGGGCCAGCCGCTGCTCGAAATCCTGCGGGATCACCACGTAGCCGCGCAGCGCGCCGGAGACCAACTGCCCGGCCACTTCGCGCCGGTCATGCGCGAAGTGCGCGTCGAGGAAGCGGGTGCCTGCAAACGCGGCGGCCAGCGACTGGGCGGAGGCGCCGGGCGATTCCAGCACCACGCCCATGCGCACCTGTTTGGCATCCAGCGACACCGCATAGGCAAACAGCAACAGCAGCACCACTGGCAACACGAACGCGATCAGCAGCGTCGAGGGGTCGCGCAACGCCTGGTGGCTTTCCTTGACCACCAGGGCCATCAGGCGGCGCCCGTCGAAACGCCGCGAGCCGGTCGGCAGCGCGCCATCGTCGGGCTTGCGCATGGCGGCGTTCATGCGGCCGCCGCCGTTTCGCGCTCGGCCGCTTCCACCAGCTGGATGAAGGCATCCTCCATGGTCGGGTCCGGTCGCTGCGCGCTGGCGGTCATGCGCTTGAGCGCGTCGGGCGTGTCCAGCGCAACCAGCCGCGCGCGCGAGAGCATGGCCACCCGGTCGCAGTATTCGGCCTCGTCCATGAAGTGGGTGGTGACCATGATGGTCACGCCCTTGCGCGCCAGCCCGTTGATGTGGGTCCAGAACTCGCGGCGGGTGATCGGGTCCACGCCCGAAGTGGGCTCGTCCAGGAACAGCACCGGCGGCCGGTGCATCAGCGAGCAGGCCAGCGCCAGGCGCTGCTTGTGGCCCAACGGCAGCGAGTCGGGCGTGGCACAGAGCCAGTCGCCGAGGTCGAAGGTCGCGATCATTTCCTCGATGCGCTCGCGTCGCGTGTCGCCTTCCAGCCCGTAGACGCCGGCCGAGAACTCCAGGTTCTGCCGCACCGAAAGCAGGCCGTAGAGCGAAAACTTCTGCGCCATGTAGCCCAGCCGGCTCTTGGCTGCGCCGGTGGCGCGGCGCAGGTCCAGGCCCACCACGTGCGCCTCGCCCGCGCTCGGCTTGAGCAGGCCGCAGAGCATCTTGAAGGTGGTCGATTTGCCCGCGCCGTTGGGACCGAGCAGGCCGAAGATCTCGCCCTTGTGCACCTCGAAGCTGACGTGGTCGGTGGCGGTGAAGGCGCCGAAGCGTTTGGTCAGGTTCTGGCAGGACACGGCAATGTCCGAGCCCAGTTCGACCGGCGGCAGCCGTTCGGCCAGCGTCGAGGTGCCGCCGGGGCCGCCGCCGAGCAGGTCGATGAAGGCGTCCTCGAAGCGCGCCGGCACCGGCGCCAGCTCTACGTGTGCCCGGTCGGCGAGCGCCTGGACCTGCTCCGTGCCCTCACCCGCGCGCAACACTACGCGGACGCCGGCGCCCTGGATCACACCGTCGCTCACGCTGGGCAGATCCAACGCCTCGGTCAGCAGCGCGCGGCGCTCGGCCCCGACGTTTTCGAGACGGAAGCTGCGGCCTTCGAGCTGCGCGGTCAGTTCCTGCGGTGGGCCGTCGAACAGCAGCTGCCCCTGGTTCAGCAACAGCACGCTTTCGCAGCGCTCGGCCTCGTCGAGATAGGCGGTGGACCAGACCACGGCCATGCCTTCGTCAGTCAGCGCCTGCACCATGCGCCACAGGTCCTGCCGACTGACCGGGTCGACGCCGACGCCCGGTTCGTCCAGCAGCAGCACCTTGGGCCGCGCCATCAGCGCACAAGCCAGCCCCAGCTTCTGTTTCATGCCGCCGGAGAGCTTGCCCGCAAGGCGCGCGGTGAAGGGCCTGAGCCGGGTGAACTCGAGCAGCTCGTCGAACAGCTCGGCGTTGTGCTCCGCGTCCATGCCGCGCAGGCGCGCGTACAGGCGCATGTTCTCCAGCACCGACAGGTCTTCGTACAGGCCGAAGCGTTGCGGCATGTAGCCGCTGGCGACGTGGATGGCGTCGTTGTCCTTGACCACGTCGAAGCCGGCCAGGGTGACGCGGCCGGCGTCGGGGACCAGCAGCCCGGTCATGATCCGCATCAACGTAGTCTTGCCGGCGCCGTCGGGACCGACCAGGCCGGTGAGGCGGCCGTAGCGGATGCTGGCGCTGAGCCCGCGCAGCGCCTGCACCTGGCCGAAGTACTTGGCGAGGTTATCGATCACCACCGCGGCGTCGTGCTGGCCGTGCTGGCGCGGCGCATCGCTGGCCGGCTGCGCGCCCATCTCAGTGCCCCCGCGCGGGCTTGGCGCTGGTGTCGACGTCGATCGTCACCGGCATGCCCTGGCGCAGGCCTTGGTCGGCATCGGCTACCACCACGCGCAGGCGATAGACCAGGTCGGTGCGCAGGTCGGCGGTCTCCACCGTCTTCGGCGTGAATTCCGCGCGCGGCGAGATGAAGCCGACCTGGCCGTGATAGACGGTGGCCGAGGCATCGGTGTGCACGCGCACCTGGGTGCCCGGTGCGATGCGGCCCAGATCCGGTTCGCCGACATACGCCCGCAGGTATACCGGATCGCGCAGGCTCAGGCTGTACACCGGCATGCCGCTGGCCACCATGCTGCCCGGTTCGCGTACGCGGGCGATCACGATGCCGTTGCTGGGCGCAATCAGCGTCGCATCGCCCACCGCGGTGCGCGCCTGGCTCAGGGCGGCGGCGGCCGCGGCCACGCGTGCCTTGCCGGCGGCGATGTCTTCGCTGCGGAAGCCGGCGCTCGCCAGCGACAGCGCTGCCTGCGCCGCGGCCAGCTTGGCGGCGGACTGGTCGCGCGCGGTGCGCGCGGCGTCGACGGCACGCTGACTGCTGGCGCCGGATGCAAGCAAGGTGTGCTGGCGCTTGAAGTTGCGCTCGGTCTCAGTGGCGCTGGCCTGCGCCTGGCGCACCTGCTCGCGCGCCTGGGCGATTTCCTGTGGGCGGTTGCCGCGGTGCAGCTTGTCCAGTTGGGCCTGCGCGGCCTGGAGTTCGGCTTCGGCCGCCGCCAGCTTCTCGCGGTAAGGCGTGGCGTCGAGCTGCGCCATCATCGTGCCGGCGGTGACGGTGTCGCCTTCGTCGAAAGCCATGCCGGTCAAGCGGCCGGACTGACGGAAGGCCAGCTCCACCTCGCGGATGTCGACATTGCCGTACAGGCGCAACACGTCCGGATTGCCGCGGTCGCGCAGCAGCCAGAACGCCAGAATGCCGCCCAGCGCGATCGCCACGACGGCGATGGCTATCCAGCGGGTCTTTCTAGTGGGGAGGCTCGGGGTTTTCATGGAGAGGATTTCCGCTTGAGAAAGGCGTTCAGTGCGTGCGTGCCAGCGGCGCGGCGTTCGCCGACGTGCGCCATGCCATGGTCGCGATGCCGACCCACACCAGCGTGCGCAAGGTCATGGCGATCGGCGTGCGCTCTTCCCAGGCACCGCCCAGGGCCACATGCACGCCGAAAGCGAGGAAGACCAGCGCGGTTGCGAGTGCAATGGCGGATGCCAGCCACGCCGCCCAGCGCCGGCGCCGCCACAGCTCGACGCCGGCGATGACGTAGGCGAAGCCGGCCAGGAAGTTGAACCAGAGCACGAACGGCACGTAGTGGCCGGCCGCTTCACGCGCGGCACCGTCAACAAACAGCACGGCGCCGCCCTCCCTCAGCGTCAGCAGGCCGAAGCCGATGGCGAACAGGGAAAGCAGCCGGGTCCAGATGCCGCGTCGCGGGTGGGTGGTCATCGTCATGGCGCTCGGTTCGTGGGGGAACATCCGGTGCAGGAGGGCGATCGCTTCAGGCGGTGCGCGCGATGCCGCGGCGGTAGATCGCAAATGCGCCCACCGCTTCCTTGCGCATGCGGCGGGTGTCGCCGGCCAGCAGGGCCTGCATCACCAGGCCCTGGATACTGCCGATGAACAGCGTGGCCGCCGCGGCCGGATCCAGCTGCGGGTCCAGTTCGCCGGCCGCCTTGCCGTCTTCGATCAGGGTGCGCAAACGCTCGCCGTAGCGGCGGATCAGGGTCTGCACCATCTGTTTGGCGGCCGTGCCTTCGGCCCGCTGCAATTCGCCGAACATCATGCGCGGCACGCCCGGGTGTTCGGTGACGAAGGCAATGTGCGCCATGAACATCGCTTCCAGCGCGGCCAACGGGCTGGCGGCATTGCGCGCGGCGCGCTCGACCCGCGCCAGCAGGTGGTCGGCCACCCATTCCATCACCGCCTGCCAGATCGCGTCCTTGCTCGGGAAGTGGCGGAACAGCGCGCCCTGGGTCAGCTGCATCGAGCTGGCGATCGCCGCGGTGGTGATCTCGCTGGGGTTCTGCTCGGCCGCCAGCTTGATGACTGCCTCGACGGTAACCGCGCGGCGCTCCTCCGCAGGCAGATGTTTGCGCTGAATGTCCATCGCGATGGGCCCGTCGAAAGTGAGTAAGTAATTACTACCTTATTCGAAACGGCGCGGCTGTCAACCGTCATTGACGACGGAGTAGCGGCAGGGCCGTGTCGAGGAGACGGCGGCTGAGTGATTGGCGATGGAGCGGAGCACGGCCGTTGTCGGCACCGGACGCAAGCGTCCGCTTCAGCGCACCGCTGCCTTGCGCAGCCTTCCGCGCGTCGCGCGGCGCAGCAGTTCCAGCCACGCGACGGCGGCGGCCAGCATCGCGGCGGCGGCGAGCAGGCTGAGCGGCGCCGGCACGGCCAGGCTCATCACGCCGCGAAGGAACGGCACGCCGATCACGACCGTCAGCATCAGTGCCACGGCGCCGAACATCCGCGCCAGCCACGGGTTCTTCACCGGATGGCGGGCCAATGCGGGATGGGTCAGGTCGCGGTTGGCGAGGGTCAGCAGGAACAGTCCGATCACCAGTGCGATGAACACGGCGCTGCGGCTTTGCGTCGCGTCCAGGTTCTGGCCCAGCAGCAAGCCGTAGCCCAGCAGCAGGATGCCGGCAAAACCCAGGCCCTGGATCACCGCGTGGCGCAGGTTGGCGGCGGCGAACGGCGAATCCGACGGTGCGCGCGGCGGCCGCTGCATGATGTCGTCGTCGGCAGGTTCGGCCTCGAACACGATCGAGCAGGCCGGGTCGATCAAGAGCTCCAGCAGCACGATGTGCACCGGCATCAGCAGCACCGGCCAATGCAGCAAGGTTGGCACCAACGCCAGCACGATGATCGGCATGTGCACGGCGAACACGAAACGGGTGGCCTTGCTGATGTTGTCGTAGATGCGTCGGCCCTGGGCGATGGCGGTGACGATGCTGGCGAAGCTGTCGTCCAGCAGCACCAGCGCGGCCGCTTCGCGCGCCACGTCGGTGCCGCGCTCGCCCATCGCGATGCCGACGTCGGCGGCTTTCAGCGCGGGCGCATCGTTGACGCCGTCGCCGGTCATCGCCACCACCTCGCCGTCCGCGCGCAGCAACTGCACCAGGCGCAGCTTCTGTTCCGGCTTGAGCCGCGCGCACAGGTCGACGTGGCGCAGCCGCTCGCGCAGCGTGGCGTCGTCCAGCGCGGCCATTTCCGCGCCGGTGATCACCGCGGCGCGCTCGCTCAGGCCCACCTGGCGGGCGATCGCGCGTGCGGTGGCGGGGTGGTCGCCGGTCATCATGATGATGCGCACGCCGGCGGCGCGGCATTGCGCGATGGCGGCGGGTACTTCCGGACGCGGTGGATCGACGAAGCCGAGCAGGCCCAGGAAGCGGAAGTCGAAATCGTGCTGGCTGCGCGGCCAGCTGGCACCCTGCCATTCGCCGCGCGCCACGCCCAGCACGCGCAGGCCACGTTCGGCCATCGCCTCGACCTGGCGCAGGATCGCCGCGGCCTCGGCGGCGCTCAGGTGGCACAGGTCGATCACCGCCTCGGGCGCGCCCTTGGTCGCCAGCAGGTGCTCGCCGGACGCGTCGCCGCGGAACACGCGGGTCATCGCCAGGATCTCCGGCGACAGTCCGTACTCGATCTCCGATGCCCACGCCGCGTGCACGTGCTCGGTGTCGGTGAGCCAGTGCAGGCCGAAGCTCTGGATGGCCTTCTCCATCGGGTCGAACGGATCGGCCGGCGTGGCCAGCATGGCGAATTCGACCAGCGTGTGGAACGGCTCGGGCAGGTCGGTGCAACGGTCGTCGTGGCTGCTGTCGTCGGGCAGGCGCAGCTCGGCGACCTGCATGCGGTTCTGCGTCAGCGTGCCGGTCTTGTCCGCCGCCAGCACCGAGATCGCGCCCAGCGCCTCCACCGCCGGCACGCGCCGGGTCAGCACCTTGTGTTTCGAAATGCGCCATGCGCCCAGCGCCAGGAACACGGTGAGAATCACCGGGATTTCCTCGGGCAGGATCGCCATGGTCAGCGCGATGCCGGCCAGCACGCTTTCCAGCAGGCCGTGGCCGTCCCACAGCCAGCTCAGCAGCGTATACGCCATGGCCAGCAGCAGGCCGCCGATGGTGAGGTTGCGGATCAGCCGGCGCGAGGCGCGCTGCAGGCCGGAGACCGGCTCGACGGTGGCGCTGAGCGCCTGCCCGATGCGGCCCACCGCGGTGGCGCCGGCGATCGCGCGCACCTCGGCCACGCCGACGCCCTTGGTCGCCACCGTGCTGGCGAACAGCTGGCCACCTTCAGCGCCGGGCAGCTTGGTCACCGGCACCGCCTCGCCGGTGAGCAGCGACTCGTCGACATCCAGGTGGCCGTCCAGCAGCACCGCGTCGGCGGCGATGCGGTCGCCCTCGTGCAGCACCAGCAGGTCGCCGACCACCACCTCGCGCCCGGGAATGCGCCGTTCCTGGCCGCCGCGGATCACCAGCGCGCGCGGCGCGGACAGCTCGCGCAACGACTCCAGCGCGCGCTGCGTCTTGCGCTCCTGCGCCAGCGTGATGCCGATCACCACGAACACGAACGACAGCAGGAACGCCGCTTCCGCCCGATCGCCCAGCGCCAGGTACAGGCCGCCGGCGACCAGCAGCATCAGGAACATCGGCTCCAGCAGCACGCCGCGGACGATCGCGAACAGGCCCTTGGGTTTGCTGCCGGGCAACAGGTTCGGTCCGTGCGCGGCGAGCCGGCGCGCCGCTTCGGCCGGATCGAGGCCGGCGCGGTCCGTCGATTGCGGCGGGGGTGCGTGGCTCATGCATTACCCCGCCGCGCGATGGCGCCGATGGAAGTGCTCAGCGGCACACCAGCACCGGCACGTCGCCGTTCAAGATCACCTTGTGCGTCTCGCTGCCCAGCAGCAGCCGGTCGAAGCCGCGCCAGCCGTGCGAGGCCATCACGATCAGGTCGCACTGGTGCTTGCGGGCCACCTCGACGATGGCGGAGTAGGGCCGCGGATCGGTCTGGTAGCTGCTGTTGCACGCGACGCCGGCGGCGCTTGCGCGCTGATGCACCTCGGCCAGATAGCGTTCGGCGTTGGCGCTGGCTTCGATGGTGTATTCGGGATCGACCTGGATGAACTCGGCGGCGTACACCGAGGCGGACAGCGGAGCGATGACGTGGAACGCGTACACGCTGGCGCCGATCTTGGCGGCCAGCTCGATGCCCATGTCGACGGCACGCAGCGACAGCTCGGAACCATCGATGGGTAGCAGGATGCGCTTGAACATGACGAACTCCTCCGGGGTGGGTAATCAGCGGCAGGTGTAGCCGCCATCGATGACCAGCTCGCTGCCGGTCACGAATTTCGATTCGTCGCAGGCGAGATAGACCACGCCCCAGGCGATGTCGTCCGCGTCGCCCATGTGCCCCAGCGGATGCAGGGCGCCGGTATCGCGGCGATGTTGCTCGGGGTCGCCGCCCATCGAGGCGATGTGCTGCTCCACCATGGGCGTCCAGATGAAGCCGGGATGGATCGAGTTGACGCGGATGCGGTCGGCCGCGTACAGCAACGCGTCGGTCTTGCTCATCAGGCGCACTGCGCCCTTGGAGGCGTGGTAGGGCGGCAGGTCGGGCGCGCCTACAAGGCCGTAGATCGACGACAGGTTGATGATGCTGCCGCCACCCGCGGCGCGCAGCGGCGCGATCGCGTGCTTGGTGCCGAAGAACACACTCTTCACGTTGACCGCCTGCACCCGGTCCCATTCCGCTTCGGTAAGCTCGTGCGTGGGCTTGTTCGGCCCGGTGATGCCGGCGTTGTTGACCAGGACGTCCAGACGTCCAAACGCTTCCACCGTACCGGCGATCGCGGCGGCCACTTCGGCCTCCACCGACACGTCGGCGTGGAAATAGCGCGCGTTGCCGCCGTGCTGCCTGGCCAGCGCCTGGCCCGTGCCGTCATGCAGGTCGACGATGGCCACTTTCGCGCCGGCTTCGATCATCCGTGTCACGCACGCCGCGCCGATGCCCAGTGCGCCGCCGGTCACCAGCGCCACCTTGCCGCTCAGTCTGCCCATGGTCGTGTCTCCATGTGGATGTCAGGCATAGGCTGCCCCTGATCGCGAGGCCAGGTGTTGATCCTGGTCAACCTCCCGTCTTCCGCCGGCGCGGCAAAAGCGCGCGGTGTGCGCTGATACAGGTCAATGTTGTGGCGGATGCCGATCTGCCATTATGTGAAAATCATTCTCATTCGAGATGGCTCATGGCCGAATCACGCACTTCCAGCGTCAAGCCGGCGACATTCGCCGAACTGCCCGCCCTGCTCAGCTCGGCGCCGCACCGTTTGCTGTTTCTGGCCGGCGCCGTCGCGGTGCTGCTGAGCATGGCGTGGTGGGCGGTGGAGTTGACCTGGATGCGCTTCGGCCTGGGCGGGTGGCCGCAGCCGTCGATTCCGCCGGGCTGGGCGCATGCGATGGTGATCCAGTACGGGCTGTTTCCGTTGTTCATGTTCGGCTTTCTGCTGACGGTGTTCCCGCGCTGGATGAACCTGCCGGCGCTGTCGCGGCGTCACTATGTACCGGTGGCGGCGAGCGTGTTCGGCGGTTACGTGCTGGCCAATGTCGGTTTGCTGGGCATGCCGTGGCTGGTCAAGGCCGGTTTCATCGTGATGCTGGTTGGCTACCTGATCGGCACCACCATCCTGGGCCGGGTGCTGCGGGCGGCCAGCAACCGCATCGATCACGCAAAGTCATGCCTGCTGGCGCTGGGGTTCGGTTGCGTGGGGCTGGTGGCGTTCCTGGTGTATCTGTTCGGCGGCCCGGAGACGTGTGCGCTATTGGCGATACATATCGGCACGTTCGGCCTGCTGCTGCCGATCTTCTTCACCGTAACGCATCGCATGCTGCCGTTCTTCAGCAGCAACGTGGTGAAGGATTACCACGTGGTGCGCCCGCGCTGGAGCCTGCCGGTGGTGTGGGTGCTGCTGCTGGCGCATCTGTTGATGGAGTGGCGCGGGCTGCTGGCCTGGCGCTGGCTGGTCGACGTGCCGCTGGCGCTGGTGTTCGCCTGGCACGCGGTGGCCTGGCAGCCGTGGAAGGCGATGCGCCCCGGCATCCTGGCGGTGTTGCATCTGGCTTTCGCCTGGCTGCCGATCGCGTTCGTGCTGTATGCGGTGCAGGACGTGATCTATGCCACGCGCGGCGAGCTGCTGTTCATGCGCGCGCCGCTGCACGCGCTGGCCATCGGTTATTTCGGCTCGATGCTGGTGGCGATGGTGACGCGCGTGACCATGGGTCACTCCGGCCGGCCATTGCAGATGGGCAAGATCGCGTGGCTGTGTTTCGCGTTGCTGCAGGTCGTGGCGCTGCTGCGTATCCGCGCCGAACTGGGCGGCGACGTGTACCTGTGGCTGGTGATCGCCGCCTACGGTTGGCTGGTGGCATTTTTGCCGTGGGTGCTGCGTTCGGCATGGATCTACCTGACCCCGCGCCGCGACGGCAAACCGGGGTGAGCGTTCCCGCTGTGGCAGCTTGACGCAGAGGCGGGTTTACACCGCGGAAATTGACCCGCGTCAAATCGGACAAGCAGCGATCACATAGTCTGGCGCCGAACTCCACAGAGAGAAGCGCCATGACACGTAAGTTGTCACTCATCCTCGCTGCAGCCGGCCTGATGGCCCTTGCAGCCTGCTCCGAAAAACCCGCAAGCGGCGGCGCCAGCGAAGTCCCCTTCGGCAGTGCCGCAGCGGCGGCCGTCACCCCGCCGGAAAGCTTCGGCCCGCCGCAGGGCGAGCCGATCCACGCCGTACTCACCAGCCCGCCACACGTGCCGCCGCCGGTCAATCGCAACTATCCCGCGAAGGTCATCGTGGAGCTGGAAGTGATCGAGAAGGAGATGCCCATCTCCGAAGGCGTCAGCTACACCTACTGGACCTTCGGCGGCACCGTGCCGGGCAGCTTCATCCGTGTGCGCCAGGGCGACACGGTGGAGTTCCACCTGAAGAACGCGCCCGACAGCAAGATGCCGCACAACATCGACCTGCACGGCGTCACCGGCCCCGGTGGCGGTGCGGCGTCCAGCTTCACCGCGCCCGGGCATGCGTCGCAGTTCACCTTCAAGGCGCTCAATGCCGGCATCTACGTCTACCACTGCGCCACCGCGCCGGTGGGCATGCATATCGCCAACGGCATGTACGGGTTGATCCTGGTCGAGCCACCGGAGGGCCTGCCCAAGGTCGATCACGAGTACTACGTGATGCAGGGCGATTTCTACACCACCGGCAAGTACCGCGAGAAGGGCCACCAGCCGTTCGACATGGACAAGGCCATCGACGAGCACCCCACCTACGTGCTGTTCAACGGCCACGAAGGTGCGCTCACCGGCGACAACGCGCTCACCGCCAAAACCAACGAAACGGTGCGCCTGTTCGTGGGCAACGGCGGCCCCAACCTGATCTCCAGCTTCCACGTGATCGGCGAGATCTTCGACCGCGTGCAGCCCGAGGGCGGCACCCACCCGCAGTCGAACGTGCAGACCACGCTGATCCCCGCCGGCGGCGCGGCCATCGTCGAATTCCACACCGACGTGCCGGGCAGCTACGTGCTGGTCGACCACTCGATCTTCCGCGCCTTCAACAAGGGTGCGCTGGGCATCCTCAAGGTGGACGGGCCGGAGAACAAGCTGGTTTATTCGGGCAAGGAGGTGGACTCGGTCTACCTGGGCGACCGCGCCGAGCCCAACCTGCACGCGGTGACGGCGGCGGCCAAGGCGAATGCCGCGGGTACGCTGACCAAGGAAGACCAGATCAAGGCCGGCCAGCAGTTGTTCACCGGCACCTGCTCGGTCTGCCACCAGGCCGATGGCAAGGGCATGACCAACGTGTTCCCCCCGCTGGCCAAGTCGGATTACCTGGTCAAGCAGGATCGCGAGCACCTGATCTCGATCCCGCTGCACGGCCTGCACGGCAAGATCACCGTCAACGGCGTGGATTACGACTCGGTGATGCCGCCGATGAGCCAGCTCAACGATGACGAGGTGGCCAACATCCTCACCTACGTGCTGAACAGCTGGGATAACGCCGGCGGCCAGATCACCAAGGAAGAGGTGGCCAAGGTCCGCGCGCAGCCGGCACCCGCCGCGGCACCGGAGCACTGAGCATGCGCGCCTGGCCATCAATGCTGATGCTGGGCGCGCTGCTGGCCGGCCCGGTGGCGGCGGCGGAATACGCCCCGCTGCCGGGCGGCACGTTCACCAGCGTGCTACCCGCCGACGGCAAGGCGGCACCGGCAAAGATCGCGCCGTTCCATATGCGCACCGAGCCGGTGACCAACGCCGAGTTCCTCGCCTTCGTGAAAGCGCACCCGCAATGGCGGCGCGATCAGGTGGCCCCGGTCTTCGCCGACCGCCGCTACCTCACCCACTGGGCCGCGCCCGACGCGCTGGGCGATGCCTTGCCGCAACAGCCGGTGACACGGGTGAGCTGGTTTGCCGCCCAGGCCTATTGCGAAAGCGAACACGCCCGTCTGCCCAGCTGGTACGAATGGGAATACGCCGCCGCGGCCGACGCTACCCGCTCCGATGCACGCAAGGATCCCGCGTGGCGCGAGCGCGTGCTGCAGTGGTATAGCCGTCCATCCAGCCAATCGCTGCCGACCATCGGCGGTGCTGCGGACGTGCATGGCGTGCGCGACCTCAACGGCGTGGTGTGGGAATGGGTGGACGACTTCAACGCCTTGCTGGTGGGCAGCGACAGCCGCGACCAGGATGGCGCCGACAAGATGAAGTTCTGCGGCGCCGGCGCCGTCAGCATGCAGGAAAAAGAGAACTACGCCACCCTGATGCGCATCGCCATGCTGAGCGCGTTGAAGGCGGTGGACACCACCAACAACATGGGCTTTCGCTGCGCGAAGCCCGACTGAGGTTTTTCCATGAAACGCCTTGCCCCATGGTTGCTCCTCGCGCTGCTGCTGGCCGGCCAGGCCTTTGCCGCCACGCCGCTGCCGCCCGATTCGGTTTACCAGTTCAACGTCACCCTCACCGATCAGGACGGCCACGCACGGCCGCTGGCCGCGCGCCGCGGACAGGTGCAACTGGTCAGCATGATCTACACCTCCTGCGCCATGGTCTGCCCGATGATCGTGGACACCATGAAACTCACCCGCAAGGCCGTGGCCGAACCCGCGCGCGACAAGCTGGCCCTGCTGGCGGTGAGTTTCGACCCCGAACGCGACAACGTGGAGGCGCTGCGCAACTACGCCGCCGCGCGCAGGCTCGATATGCGCCACTGGACACTCGCACGCACCGAGGCGAAGGACGCCCGTCCGCTGGCGGCGCTGTTCGGCCTGCAATACCGCCAGCTTCCTGACGGCGATTTCAATCACAGCAGCGAACTGATCCTGCTCGATGCCGACGGCCGCATCGTGGCGCGCACCACCATTATCGGCCGCGTCGATCCCGCGTTCGTCCAGGCCATCGACAAGACGCTGGCAACGCACTGACCCCCACGGTGGGAGCGACTTCAGTCGCGATGCTTTTGCTGTAGCCCCGGCGCGGAAGCGCTTCGATCGAGCCGGTACCGACAAGACGCCGCGCCGCGCGGCCGAATCCCGTCCACGCGCGCCGCCCCGATCCACGGCCAACGTGCCTCCGTCAGAAGTGCGGCGTTCGGAGCCCCGTGGGTGACCGGCGATACCGTTGTCGGCAAGTCTTGCATAATGAGAAGCATTCGCATTTAATAATGCACTGATTCGTTGCCTTCAGGCCGCGGCGGCGCATGCCATCGCGATGCGGAGCAGCGTCCGTTCCTCCCTACCCAGGATCCTCATGCGCCCCACGAGCCCCCTTCGTCTGCCGTCTTTCAGCGCGCCCGGAAATCGTTCGACCGCAGCAACCCATGGCCGTCTGCGTTTTGCGATCTGCATGGCGCTGGCCTGTTCATCGGGTGCGGCGCTTGCCACCCCGCAGCCAGCGGGAGACGGCGGCGACGCCACCGATCTGGGCGCGGTGATGGTCGTGGCCCAGCGCGCCGACCGTGTTTCCAGCGGCGCGACCAACCTCGATCTGGGCATCAAGGACACGCCGCAGTCGATCAGCGTGGTGAGCGATGAGCAGATGGCGCAGTTCGGCGCCACCAGCGTCAACGATGCGCTGCGCCTGGCCACCGGCGTGCAGGTGGAGGAATGGGAAACCAACCGCACCACCTATACCTCGCGGGGTTTCGATATCGAGAACACCCAGATCGACGGCGTCGGCCTGCCCAATGGCTGGGGCGTCGCCACCGGTGCAATGGATGCCTACGGCTACGAGAAGCTGGAAGTGATCCGCGGCGCCAACGGCCTGCTGACCGGCGTGGGCAACGCGGCCGGCACCATCAACTACGTGCGCAAGCGCCCGACCAATGACGAGCAGGGCTCGGTCGGCATCAGCTACGGTTCGTGGGGCACCACGCGCGTCCAGGCGGATTATTCGACCCCGTTCACCACCGACGGCAGCTGGGCCGGGCGCGTGGTCGCCGCCCACGAGGAGGGCGACTCGTACCTGCGCGGCAAGGACGACAAACGCGATTTCCTCTACGGCGTGATCGACGGCCAGGTGGGCGAGAACGGTACGTTGGCGCTGGGCTATTCGTGGCAGAAGGCCAAAACCAACGGCAACATGTGGGGCGCGCTGAGTTTCATGTACAGCGACGGGAGCCAGGCCGAATGGGATCGCGGCGCATCGACCACCCAGGACTGGACCTACTGGAACACCACCAGCCAGACCGGCTTCCTGGAGTACACCCACCAGCTGGCCGCGGACTGGCAGTTGAAGCTTTCCTACAACTACCGCCGCATCGACAACGACACCCGGATGTTCTACGCCACCGACGTCGACGGCACCGGCATGCAGCCGGGCACCAACCTGGGTCTGTACGGCTATCCCTGGGGCGGCCCCGATGCAACGACGGCCCACCTCGGTGCGGCCACCCTCAATGGTCATTTCCAGCTGTTCGGCCGCGACCAGGAACTGACGCTGGGTGTCAGCGTGGGCAGGAGCGAAGCGACCAACCGGGAATACGCGCAGGCGATATGCGGTACTGAAACCTGCGGCTACATCGCGATGCCCGGCTTTCCGTGGGCCGGCGATGCGGTCGCCGAGCCGCAGTGGGGCGAGCTCTCGGTCTACAGCACGCTGGATCAGCGACTGAAGCGCGCGTTCGGCGCCACCCGGCTGGCGCTTACCGACCGGCTCAAGGCCGTGGTCGGCTTCAACTACGCGAACTACCACCGCGACGGCGCCAACTACGGCGTGCCCTTCGACCAGACCGAGGGCCACACCAGCCCCTACGGCGGCCTCACCTACGATTTCAACGAGCACGTGCTGGGCTATGTCAGCTATTCGGACATCTACCAGCCGCAGGATCAGGCCGACAAGGAACAGCGTTACCTCGATCCCACCAAGGGCACCAATGTCGAAGTGGGCGTGAAAGCCGACTGGCTCGACCACCGGCTGCTGACGACGCTGGCCGTGTTCAAGGCCGAGCAGGACGGACTGGCCACCGGCATCGGCTACAACGACGACGGCCAGTACTACTACGGCGGCGTCGATGTCGAATCGAAAGGCGTCGAATTCGAAGCCACCGGCAAGCTCGGCGACAACGTCGACCTGGTGTTCGGCTACACCGCCCTGAAACTGACCGGCCAGGATGGCGACGACACTTACCGCTGGGTGCCGCGCCGTACCGCCAACCTGATGCTCAGCGCGCACCTGCCCAGCTACACGCCGCTGTCGTTCGGCATCGGCGGGCGCTGGCAGAGCGCCATCTCCAACGTGGAGACCAGCGGCTTCGCCGTGCGCCAGGGCAGTTACGCGGTATTCAACGGCTTCGTCGCCTGGGACTTCCGCCCCGATGCCACGCTGCGTTTCAACGTCAGGAACATCGGCAACGAGAAGTACATCAACACGCTGCGCTACAGCGGCTTCTACGGCGCACCGCGCAACTACATGTTGAGCCTCGACTGGCGCTTCTGAGTGACTTCACCGTGGGGAGGCAATAGCCGATGTCCAACACTCTCGTTGTCCCATACCCGTCCACGGCCCGCCTTCGCGTCGTCTCGCGCATCGCGGCCGCCGTGCTTGGTGGCTACGTCTTCGCGTGGGGCACGGTTGCCGCCGTGACCAGCCTGTTGTCCGCCGCGGACATGGAATTCCACGATGCCGAATTCCTGGGCGCCATGGCGGGGCTGCTTGCTTATCTGGCGGCCTTCCTGGGCACCGTGGCCACGCGTCGGCTGGCGCTGGCCTGGTTGGTGTTGCTGGGCGCGGGCGCGCTGATGACGGCCATCGGTTCGTTCGTGCAATCGTTGCTGACCTGAGGTGGGGACGATCATGTTCGCCAATTTCCGACAGGCCATGGCCTGGCTGCACACCTGGTTCGGCTTGGTGCTGGGCTTCGTGCTGATGGCGGCATTCTTCTTCGGCGCGCTGTCGGTGTTCGATCGCGAGATCGACCGTTGGACGGTCCCCACCACCCGTATCGCGCCGCAGCCGATGCCCTCGTTCGAGCAGGTGCTGCGACCGGCGTTCGAGCGCATGCACCCCACGCCCGAGGCGATCGACGCCATGCGCTCGCGGGTCGACGGCGCGATGCCGCAACGTTTCGACACCGTGGTCAACTGGAGCGCCTACACCACCCACCGCGATCCGGTGCTGGAGCTGTACGCCGGCTACGAGGTGCCCAACGCGAAGGACCCGGAGGAGGCGATCTGGGCCTACGACACCATCGACCCGCGCAACGGCAAGGCGCTGCCCGATGACCAGCTCAAGATCGGCAGCGGCTTCTTCTACCCGATGCATTACAGCCTCACGCTGGACTGGAAAAACCTGGGCATCTGGATCGTGGGTTTTTCCGCGCTGATGATGTTGGCGGCGCTGGTCAGCGGCGTGATCATGCACCGCAAGCTGCTGCGCGAGTTCTTCACCTTCCGTCCGGGCAAGGCGCGCCTGCGCAGCGTGCTGGACCTGCACAACCTCACCGGCGTGGTGGCGCTGCCGTTCCACTTCTTCTTTGCCTTCACCGGCTTGGTGATCTTCGCCAGCACTTACTACTTTCCGGTCGGGCAAACGCAGCTGCATGGCCTGCACGAGCTGCATGAGCAGGTGGAAGCGCAGGAAACCGGCCTGCCACACGATCGCGCCGGCGTGCCAGCGGGGCTGGCTTCGGTGGACGCGATGGTGGCCGAGGCGCAACGCCGCTGGGCCGCCGACGGCAAGGCCGGCGATGTGGGCTTTTTGATGCTGCAGCATGTGGGCGATGCCAACGGCTACGTCAGCGTCTACCGCGCCGGCACGGACCGCATCGCGCTGGTGGGCGACGGCATCCACTTCAAGGCGTCGACCGGCGAACTGATCCGCGTGGACCCGCCAGCCACGCCCACGGGTCGCGTCAGCGAGTTCCTCACCGGGCTGCACCTGCAGCATTTCCGTCACTGGCTGCTGCGCTGGTTCTACATGCTGGGCGGGCTGGCCGGCGCGGTGTGCATTGCCACCGGCTTCGTGTTCTTTGTCGAGAAGCGCAAGCGCCAGCATGCGCAGCGGGGCAGCCAGGGCGCGCGCATCGTGGATGCGTTGGCTGTCACCACGGTGACCGGCATGGTGCTGGCCACGCTGGGCATCCTGGTGGCCAATCGCCTGCTGCCGGAGAACCTGCCGGCACGCGGCGACTGGGAGCGCTACGTGTTCTGGTGTACCTGGGCACTGGCGCTGCTGCATGCCGGCTGGCGCAGTGCGCCGGTGGCGCAGGGGCTGGCCAACCCGGCCTGGCGCGAACAGTGTTGGGCGATCGCCACGCTGGCGCTGGCGGCCGTGGCGTTGAACGGAATATCCACCGGCGATTATCTATGGCGCACGATCGCGACCGGCTACTGGCCGGTGGCGGGCATCGACCTGTTCCTGCTGTGCAGCGCGGCGGTGGCCTGCCTGACGGCTCGTGCACTGAAGCGCCGCGCCAGCGCCGCGCAGTCACGCATCGCCGGCATGGAGATGGCGCGTGTCTGAAGCCGCGCTCGCGACATACCTGTTACTGGCGGCATGGCTTGCCAGCGTGGCCGGCATGGGCTGGCTGGCGGTGTCGATGCCGGGACACGCGCAGCAGGTGTGGGAGCGCATTCCCTCATCGGCGATGGCGCGTCTGCTGCGATGGCTGGGCGTGGCGGGCATCATCGCCGCACTGGGCTTGTGCCTGGCCGTAGACCACGCGTCCATGGCCGTGCTGGTCTGGGTGATGGCCTCGACCGGCGCCTCCCTGCTGGTTGCCTTCACCCTGGCCTGGCGTCCACGCTGGTTGCGCGTGCTGGCGCCGTGGGTGTGACGCGACCTTCGTTGGATCGCATCAGCCACCGTTCTCCCTGAGCGTAGCCGCGCAGCGG
>NZ_AJXU01000017.1 GCF_000264315.1 Rhodanobacter fulvus Jip2 | reverse complement strand
CTCAATGCGGGGGGACGTCGTTGCCAATGGAAGGTGGGTCGGACATGCCTCAGCTCGTCAATCTTTTTCTGGTGATTTTCGGCGTGATCGCCGTTGGGGCGGGGCTGGCCGGGTTGCGCAGCAATCCAGCATCCTTGGTTGTGTTGATCGTCGGTATCGGCGTGATAGCGCTGGCGTACTTCAGCGACCGTCGCCGCGAGCGGCGGCGGGAGGAGCGCGAGCGCGCCGATGGTCGGCGTCGTCTCGACGAGCTCACCGGACGGACCTGGGGGCCCGGCGATTCGCTGCGGGTTCCCCGTTCGGTCTGGGTGGTGCCAGTTGGCCTGTTGCTGGCTGCTGCCGGGGCAGGGGTCTGGCATATGGGGGTCACGACGGTACGGCAGGACTGGATTCCCGTCCTCGTCGGCGCGGTCTTTCTCGTGAGCGGAGGCCTGATCCTGGCGCGTACCTTGCCCGGTATCGGGCGCCCCGCGCTCGAACTGACTTCGGCAGGTTTTGCCACGCCGCTGAATGGCCGGATTGCCTGGCGCGATGTTTCCGGCGTCTTCCTCCATGCGGTCACCCACCGCAACGGTGTCGAGAGCTTTCGGCTGATGTTTCGCGTCAAGCAGTTCGCGCGCGTGGCCACCGCCATCCACTGGACCGATCGGCTGTTTGCGACGTTTCGCCTCGGTGCGCTTGCCCGTGGTGTGGTGGACGTGGGTCTGCCGAAGTCGAAAGAGCCGCCGAAAGTGGTTTATGCGCTGGCTCGGCTGCTGTGGAAGCAGGCGACCGGCCACGACCACGACTGGAATCCGTTGATGTCCGACCAGTACAACGAGGCCTTGCAGCGGATGGACGCCTTCACGGCTCGGATGCAGGAGCCCGACGCCGTCGAGGCCTCGCTGGCGGATCCGGAGCGACTATCGCGGGACATGGCACAACTGGACCAGGACATGGCACTGATCGCCCGCGAACGCAGGCGCGGGTTGGTGCAAGCCAAGTGGGTGGGTGGCGTGCTTGTTGTTCTGATGCTGCTGGTCTTTGCGTGGCCTTGGGTTGGAAAGTTGCTGCGTTCCTGAGCCGATCGGCACCGGCAGCACCGGGACCAGCAGGAGTCGACCCGGTTTCAGCCCCTGCCGAGCCATCGCTGCACCAATCCTCCGTCATCGTTGCCCGTCCCTCGGCGGTAACGTCCGCACCATCAGCACAGCCAGCAGCGGAATGCTGATCGCGTAAATGTACTGCGTGCGCGACACGCCGATGTTGAAGGGGAACCAGATGCCCGGCACGCCGATCGGGTCGAGCAGCTCGCCGCCGAACAGGGCGGCCAGCACCGTGGCCAGGGTGACAAGTGCCAGGATGCGCGGCGGGCTGCCGCGAACGATGCGCGCGATGATCACGACGAACAGCGCGAGTAAGCCCAGTCGGCTGATGCTCGCCCAGATCGGCATGTCGGCCAGCGCGCCGATGATGCCGGCGATGCCCAGTACGACGGCGAGCGCGTCGATGCTTCGCCATGCGGGCAGGCGCCAGCGGTTCCAGGCCAGCAGCCAGGCGGTCATCGTCGGTACCCACATCACCGAGGCCAGCCATGTGTAGGTGCGCAGATCCTGCAGGTCGGTCCATGACACGATCGCGTTGTTGAGCCGCCGGGCTGCCGTCAGCGCAAGCGCGATGCAGGCAAACACCAGGAAACCCTTGCGGTTGCTGCGTGAGCCGAACGCCAGCGCCAGGGCGATGACCGCCAGCATGGCGGCCGGTTCGACCGCATCGACGATGTAGCCGGCGATGGTCCGCCGCCACTGCGCGCGGTGCAGCGCGTCGCTGGTGGGCCGTGGTGCCAGGATGGGTGCGGTGTGCATGCCGCCGCTGTCCGCGCTGGGACCGGAGCGGGCCAGCATATAGGTGCGGTTGGCGAGCACGCCGGTGGTGCCTGCCGCGTCGGCGGGCAGCGCGAACCGCAGGGGCCGCGTGCTGACCAGGCGCGGGTCGGGCCCGAGCCGGCCGGAGCCGCCCAGCAGCCGGCCGTTCCAGTACAGCGCATAGCCGTCGTCGACCAGGGTCGGCCCCAGGATGTCCCATGACGCGCTGGTGCCCGGCACCTTTACCGTGCGTCGATACCAGGCATAGCCGTGATAGCCCGGATGGCCGTGCGCACTCCATCCGCCCACGTAGTCGGGCAAACCCACGTCGCCATCGTGCTGGCCGGGCGGGGCGGTCAGGTCCATCGTCTGCCAACCGCTGTCGTCGATGCCGGCGGCCGCCCAGCGCGGATCGTCGCCGGTGTGGAATCGCCACGTGCCGTCGAGCAGGGTGGAGGCGGCGCGCAGCGGCGCCGGATCGGGACGGCCACCGATGGCCAGGACGGCGATCATGGCGGCCACGGTCAGCAGCGTCACGATGACGATGGCCGCGATCCACCTGCGTTGTGTCGCGTCGGCTGACCTTGCCGTCGAAGGGAGCGATGGAGGCTTCATGCGCTGGTCTCTTTGCCGTGATGTCGATGTCGTCAAGCAGGCTGTCGCCTGAAAATGGGTGAGATGGTGGCTCCCGGATCCGGGCGGAAATCGACGACGCGCCGCCTCGCAAGGGAGGGGAGATCAACGGCACCAGCAAACACGCTGTTGCCGAAGCTCAGGCCGCCGTGCGCGCAGCCACCATCAGGCACATCGTGACGTTCAAGGTGGCATGCACCAGCCATGGCCCCAGGATGGAACCCGACTTGATGCGTACCCAGCCCATCGCCAACGCCAGCAGAAAGACCAGCGGCAGCAGTATCCACATCTGCGGCATCGTCTGCAGGATCAGCAGATGGGGCAACAGGAAGATCAGCGCCTGCAACAGATTCGCCCACGCGAGCGGCATCCGTCGCGCCAGGCTCCCGGCGATCAGGCCGCGGAATACCAGCTCCTCGACGAAACCGGTCTGCACCACACCGTAAAGCAGCGCCATCACGATCGCCTGCACGCCCAGCCCCAGCCCGGCAAAGACCCGTTGCGGCGATCCTTCCCGCAGGAACGGCGCCACCGGCGGTGACCACAGCAGCAGCACGCATGTCACCACCAGCGCTATTGCCGCACTGATCAGCAGATAGTGGACGCTCGATCCCTGCAGGCCTGCGCGGCCTGCGATGTCGGCGAGGGGCCGCCGATGTCGCCATTTCTGCCAGACGAGATAACCCAGGAAGGGCACGCCCGCCAGCAACAGGACCGCCATCAGCGCATTCACGACAGGTGATACAAGCCACATGGTTTTTCCCTGTTTTGCGAAAGAAACGGGGATCCGGAGGTGGCCGATTTTCGAGCTGCGCTCCACCATCCGGCAGTTGCGCCGATGCTGTTACGGTCATCACGGGCGCCACAACTGCCATGCGTCATACAAGCCGGCAGTCCACGGTGCGGACGCGTGACGCGCCGCGCCCGCTATTTCGCCCGCGCCATGCACCGCTGCCAACGCTGGTCCACGCGCCCGGCAAACCAGGCGGTGGTGAGCTTGCGGGTGATCTTCGGGCTCTTCAGTGTGATGCCGGGTAGCTGCGCGCGCGGTAACGGCTTGTGGTCGATGCCCTCGGCCAGCGCATATATGCGGGCGTAGAGTTTGCTGTCAGCAAAGTCCTGTCGTTCACCCTGCTCCAGGGTACGATGGATGGCCCAGTCGCTCATGTCCAATTGCGCGGACACGCTGCGCACGGCCAGCTCGGTGGCGCCGGGGTGATCGCCAAAGCCGGCGTCCGGCGGCAGCAGGTCGCCGTCCAGCGCCAGCGGTATGCCGGAGGCGATGCTGACCGCATGCTGGAACGCGGCGTTGCGGCTGGCGTACCAGCCGGCGTTGAAATCGGCGAAGCGATAGAGCGGCCGCGGGTAATCCACCGGATAGCCGAGCAAGTGCGCGATGCCGAAGTACATGCCACCGCGCCGGCTGAACACCTCGTCACGGATCGAGCGCTGCAGCGGATACGGATAATCGTGCGCATGCGCCTCGGCGAACGCGATGCTCACCTGCATTGGCCCGCCCGTGTGCACCGGATTGAAGTCGCCGAACAGGCGCTTGCCCAGCGGAACCATGCCGATGAAATCCTGAAAGATCCCGCTCAATTGCTTCTCGGTGCGCGCCGCCGCCAGCCGTTCGCTGTAGCGCCGGCCATCGGGCGACTTCAACCACAGCGCCGCGTCCACCAGGAAACCGGGCACGTGTTTCGCCGCGGCACGGCGATCGATCTCCTGCCGGGCGATCTTCGCCAGCTCCGGTACGACGGGGTCGACCTTGAAACCCGATTCCTGTTCGGTCACCGCCAGCACCGCACACAGGTTGGCCGTCTCCGGTTCGATGCCTTGTGCGGCGAAGGCCACCTGGATGTCGGTGGCCCAGCCCTCGCGATCGGTCACGCCTGCCGGCATCAGCCGCACGATCTGCGCGCGCACCTGTGCCGGGCTGCGCGGCGGTTGCGTTTGCTGGGAGGCGCAGCCAGCCAGCAATGCCACCGCCAGCCATGCAGCCACGCGGCCGCGCAAGGTGCACCGGAACGGATGGCCGGGATCTGCAGCTGGCATGTTCATGTCAGGCCGGTCATCTGCCAGGCCAAGAGCCTTGGTGGAGCAGCAAGTCGACGTGACTCGCACGCTTCACCGGACAAAAGTTCGGCGGCGGGTGGTGCCCGCCGCCGTGGTGTGGCGCGTTATTGCGCGATTGCACGCCGGTACGAAATTCAGTGCGCCGGCTTGATCCAGCCGTGCATCGTCAGCCAGCGTGAGAAGTCGCCGAACCAGCCGGTGCTGGTGGTTGTTTTCTGGTACATGCCGAAGCCGTGGCCGCCTTGCTCATACAGGTGGAATTCCACCGGGCGCTTCGCATCGCGCCAGCTCTGGATGAGGCCGAAACCGGCGTTGCCGAAGAACGGATCGTCGGCGGCCAGTGCCACGAACATGGGCGGCGCATCGGCCGGTACTTTCACCGCGGCGAGCGGGCCGTAGATGAGGCCGATGAAGGCGGGCTTGGCGCTCTCGACGTTCAGTTCGGTGGCCAGCGTCAGCATGGCGCCGGCGGAGAAGCCGACCATGCCGACCTGGTTGGGATTGACGTGCCATTTGGCGGCGTTCTTGCGAACCAGCTCGAAGGCGGCGCGCGAGTCGGCGAGTTGCGGGGCGAGATCGGAGATGACATCGCTTGCCTTCGGCTCCGGTCGCTTCGCGGTCGACGAGAACATCTTCTTCATCGACTCCTCGAACCCGGCCATGTCCTTGGGCGTCTGCTTGAGCCGGTACTTCAGCACGAAGGCGGCGACGCCCTGGGCGGCAAGCGCCTTGGCCACGTCCGAGCCCTCGTTTTCCATCGACAGCGTCCTGAAGCCGCCACCCGGCGCGACGATGACCGCTGCACCAGTGGCCTTGCCCGCATCGGGCAGGTAAGGCGTGAGCGTGGCGACGGTGACGTTGCGCGCGAAGGTGCTGCCGTACTGGCTGTGCCACGACTCGCTCGCCGTGGCGTTCGGCAGCGCACCCGTTCCCAGCTCGATGGCGTTGGCCTGCGCAGGGGTGGGGATCGGGGTCATCTTGTCGTTCTGCGCCTGCACCGGGGCGGCGAGGGCGAAGGCAAGCGCCAGGCCCAGGGTCAGGCAGGCGTTACGGCTGGAACGGCGCACTTTCGTCATGCTTTCCACTTGCTTCACGCGGTCTCTCCTTCATGGTCGATGGTCGCTTTGATCTTACGTAAAAAATCGCGCGTGTGCGGTTGCGATCCATCAATCGACAGCGGTTTTGTGCATTCTTTCCGAACTGCCATATTCATTTAGCCATCCATATTTCGCCGGTTTTGTTATCACAGGCGCTGCCTTCCGGAGATCGCGGCCATCTGTCGCGCATTCGGCCCGCCGCCGGTACTTCTTGATCGGGGCTTCTCCACACGGTGGGATACAACCAGGCGAGGCATTTTCCGCGCTTGTCGCCGGAGGCATGGAGTCGGGATGGGAAGGCCGGCCGCGATGCGTTATACCTACGCGGAGGGGCACGAGCGACACGGCGCATGTTGGCGCCACATCTGACGCCGTCGGCAGGGCTTGCGCTGCCGGAGGCGATGGTTTTCGCGCACGGCCGTCGCAACGACGGCCGGCAGCAAGGGAGAGAACGGCATGACGATGACGAGGCGCGAGATGCTGGGCGTATTGGGTGTAGTGGGCGCCGGTGCGGTGGCAAGTGTGTTGCCGCGCTTTGCGTGGGCGGCCGGGCGCGGCTATCCGTGGCCGCTGGGCCTGCAGCTGTGGTCGGTAAAGGCCGAGCTGGATCAGGATTTCGAGGGCACCTTGGCGCAGCTTGCGAAGCTGGGCTATCGCGAAATCGAAACGGCCGGCCTGCACGGACGCACGCCGCAGGCGTTTCGCCAGGCGATCGTGCAGGCCGGGCTGAAGCCGGTAAGCGCGCATTTCTCGATGGGCGACTTGTTCGCCGATGCCGCCGGCCGCATCGCCGAGGCGCAGGCGATGGGCGTCCAGTGGATCGTGGCGTCCTCACCACGGCCGGACAAACCACTTGGGCAGGGCGACTGGATTCCGGCGATCCGCGATGCCATGACGCTCGACGCCTGGAAGAAGAACGCGGCCGAGCTCAACCGGGTCGGCACGCTGGCGAAGGCGGCGGGGCTGAAGCTCGGCTATCACAACCATCCGATCGAATTCGCCGACTACGACGGCCAGCGCGGCTACGACGTGATCCTGAAGCACACCGATCCGGCGCTGGTGAAGCTGGAGCTGGATGTCGCCTGGGCGGTCGCCGGTGGCGTCGATCCGATCGCGCTGTTGAAAAAGCATGCGGACCGGATCCGCCTGCTGCACATCAAGGGCCTCAAGGCGCGACCCGCGCCCGGCACCTATGGCAGCGATTTCGCCAGCGGGGTGATCGGCGCCGGCGACGTGATCGACTGGCCGCCGATCTTCACCGCCGCACGCCAGGCCGGCGTGGTGCATGCGTTCGTCGAGCAGGAGCCGCCGCACATCCAGCCGATCATGAAATCGCTGGCGGCATGCCGCGACTATCTGCAATCGCTGTGATCAAGACCATCATCGGGGAAGCAACATGACGGGCAGAAAATTCGCGTTCGGCGCGGTGGTGATGGCCGGGGTAATGCTGCTGGGCGCAGCGGCAAGCCCAGCCCTGGCGAAGGACGTGCGTCCGGCGATTACGGGCGTGTCGCATCTGGCCGTCTATTCGACCGACCGCGCGGCCAGCGAGCATTTCTACACCGTGATCCTGGGCGCCAAAAAGGGCGCGGACCCGGAGACAGCCGCGGGCGTGCGCTATTACTTCAGCCCGCGGCAATTCGTCGAGGTACTGCCCGCACCGGCGCATCACGGCAAGAGCATGCTGGCGCACGTGGCGTACAACACCGTCGACGCGTCAGGCCTGCGCGCCTATCTGCTGGCGCATGGCGTGACCGGGGCGAGTGCGCTGCACCGTGGCGAAGAGGGCGCGTGGTTCTCGGTGCACGACCCGGAAGGCAACGAAGTGCAGTTCGTGCAGCCCGCCACCAGCGACACCACGGCCGTGGCCGGTGCGATCAGCGGGCGCATCATCCATGTCGGTTACCTGGTCCACGACCGCGCAAAGGAAGATGCCTTCTACCGCGATATGCTGGGCTTTCGTCCCTACTGGCACGGCGCGATGAAGGACGGCGCCGTCGACTGGATCTCCCAGCAGGTGCCCGACGGCACGGACTGGCTCGAGTACATGATGGTGGGGCCGGGATCGACGACCCCGCTTGACCATGTCGATGCCCATCAACTGGGCGTGCTCAACCACCTCTCGCTGGGCGTGCCAAACATGGAGGCGGCGGTGACGACGCTGATCGATCAAAACCGCCTGAGCCCGCGCCACGACGGCCCGCAAATGGGCAAGGACGGCAAGTGGCAGGCGAACCTCTACGACCCGGACGGCACCCGCGTGGAACTGATGGAATTCCAGCCCGTCACCAAGCCGTGCTGTTCTCCGTTCACCGCCGAGAGCCCCAAACGATGAGGGCGTTTTGCTTCGCGTCGATGTGTCGGGCTCGCGTCTCACATATCGAAAAACCATGACGAAAAGCTACGACCCACCGCTGGCCACCAACCCGCATGCTCCTCTTTACCGGGTCGATAAAGGGATCCGGTCAGCCCAGCAACGGCTGGACGCCGCCATCGACGCGAAACGGCATCACACCAGCCAGAACCTGGCCCACGAAGTGATCAAGGAAGCACGCGAAGGACTCAAAAAGTCTGAACAGTTGCGCGCGCTCAGAATCAAGGAACTTGCGCGGCAGGCGGGGACCGAGGCGGTTGGGAAATGGCCGGACGAGGGCCACGGGGTCTAGCCTCGAGGCCCATCACCGGCACGTTGGCGCCCCTGGCATCACGTGTTTTACAAAGACGACTGCGCACCCATGCCGTGCCGTCGCCCACGTTGACGAAATCGACGTCCATGTCGACTCCGCGTGTCAGGAACAGGCAACAGCAAGCGCCGTTGCCTTCGAGGCGATGCGTTATCGCCCGGACTTTGTCACACCACCCGGTTCTGCCGGATCACTTCCTTGTACCAGGCGGCGCTGAGTTTCGGGGTGCGCTTTTGCGTGGCGAAATCGACGTAGTGCAGGCCGAAGCGCTTGCCGTAGCCGTCCGCCCATTCGAAGTTGTCCAGCAGGCTCCACAGGAAATAGCCCTTCAGTGGATAGCCTTCGGCGACGGCGTGCTGGAACTGGCCGACGTAGTTGCGCAGGTACATGATGCGGTCGGCGTCGTCGATGTGGCCGTCGGTGACCGGGTCGTCGGCGGAGGCACCGTTCTCGGTGATGTAGATCGCCTTGGGGTTCCACAGTTCGCTGGTCAGCCGCACGCCCCAGTAGGCGACTTCGGGACCCACGACGAGCCACGGCGAGGCCATGCGCGGCGACGAGGGAAGGTGCGGAATGTATTTGTAGCCGGTGGGGCCGTCATCGGCGCGCACCCATTCGGGCGCGTAGATATTGAGCCCCACGAAATCGAGGGGACTGCTGATGATGGCCATGTCGCCGGGTTCTACCTTCGGTGCGGCGTCGCCTTCCTGTTTCAGGTATTCGTCGATGTAGCGGCCTTCCATGATTGCCGTCATGAACATCGCGTTGTTCTCGCGCGTGGCCTTTTTCGCGGCGGCGACGTGCTCGGGCGTGTCGAATGCGGGCAGGAAGAAGACGGTGTTGTCCGCCAGCCCCACCTGCGTGCCGGGCTTGCTGTGCGCGCGGATCGCCTGGACGGCCAGACCGTGGCCCAGGATGCCGTGATGGCGCACCTGGTTGACCTCGGCCTGGGGCAGTTTCAACCCCGGCGCCTTGATGCCCGAGCCGTAGCCCTGGTCGGTGAAGCAGCGCAGCTCGTTCACCGTCATGAAGTGATGGACGCGGTCGGACAACTGGCTGGCGACGTAGCCCGAATAGTCGGCCAGCGCATAGGCGGTGTCGCGGTTCTGCCAGCCGCCGGGCAGCGCGGCGGGAAGATCCCAGTGGAACATCGTGACGTGGGGCTCGATGCCCGCCGCCAGCAGGGCGTCGATCACCTTGTTGTAGTAATCCACGCCCTTCTGGTTGGGCTTGCCGCGCCCGTCGGGGAAGATGCGCGACCAGGCGATCGACAGGCGGTAGCTGCGCACGCCCAGGTTTTTCAGCAGCGCGATGTCTTCGGGGTAGCGGTGGTAGCTGTCGCAGGCGACGTCGCCGTTGTCGTTGTTGGCCACCTGACCGGGCGTGTGGGAAAAGATGTCCCAGTTGGTCTTGCCGCGCCCGTCCTCGTTGACGGCGCCCTCGATCTGGTAGGCCGCCGTGGCACAGCCCCAGCGAAAGTCCTTGGGGAAGCTGTAATGGACCGGCTCGATTCGTGGCCGTGCCGATGAGGCCGCCATGGCCTCGGCGGCTGATGCGGCGGCCAGGCCCTTTCCGAATGCCAGCGTGGAGGTGGCGGCGCCGGTGCCGAGTACCAGGCCCGTCCGCAAGAAATCCCGTCTTTTCATTGCTGTCCCTTCCTGTGAGTTTGCACGATAGGTAATTGCCGACACCGGCCGTAAAGATCGCATGATGCATCCGAACGGGGCCGCCCCGCGATGGAGCAGCCCCGGGCGGTTACGGCTGCAGCGACACCACGGTCACCGACGCGGGTGGCAGGGTCAGCACGATGGCGCCGTTCTTCAGCGTGCCGCTGATCGGTTTGGGCGACACGGTACGCGGATGGTCGAAGGTGTTGACGCTGTCGACCTTCGGCGCGCTGAGGGTCTGGCCGTCCGCCGATGTCGCCTTGAAGCCAAGCGCGGCAGTGTCGACGTCCAGCGGCCGGTTCGGATCGAGGTTGGTCAGCGACAGCCAGATCCTGCCGTCCTTGCCCCTGGCGGCGATGGCGTCGAGGCGCGGCAACGTGGTGTCGCCGTGCACGTAGGAGCCGGCGTCGTAGCTGACGGGGATGAAGGTGGCGTCCTGGAATGGCACGTACATCTTGAACACGTCGTAGGTGGGCGTCAGCACCATCTTCGGCCCGTCGGTGAGGATCATCGCCTGCAGCACGTTGATCATCTGGGCGATATTGGCCATGCGCACGCGGTCGGCGTGGCGGGCGAAGATGTTGATGTTGAGCGCCGCCAGGATGGCATCGCGCTGGCTGTTCTGCTGCATCAGGAAGGCGGGGTTGGTGCCCGGCGTCGGTGCCAGCCAGGCGCCCCATTCGTCGACCACCAGCGCGATCTTTTTCTGCGGATCGTACTTGTCCATCACGGCGGATTGCTTGTCGATCAGCGGGCCCATTTTCAGGGTTTCCTTGATCACGTGCGCATAGGCCGATTCGTCGAAGTTCGTGGACGGCATGTGCGGTGGCCAGCCGTCGTAGATCGTGTAGGAGTGCAGCGACAGGCCCTGGATGTCGAACGACCAGCCGTGGCGTTCCTTCCAGGTTTTCATCACCGCCTCGGTCCAGGCAGTGTCGTCGGTGCCGGGGCCGACGGCGATTTTCAGCGACGGCTCCTTCGCGTTGTAGCTGCCCACGAAGCGGGCGTAGCGGCGCAGCTCGGCGGTGTACTCGTCCGGCGTCATCAGGCCGCCGCAGTCCCAGCTCTCATTGCCGATGCCCATCATGGCGACGCGGTAGGGCGCGGGGTGGCCGTTGGCAGCGCGCAGCTTGGCCAGCGTGGTGGGCTGGTCGGCGGTCATGTACTCCATCCAGTCCTGCGCCTCGGCCACGCTGCCGGAGCCGACGTTGAGCGAGATATAAGCCTCGGCGCCGACCTGCTGGGCGAAGTCCATGAACTCGTCTGTGCCGAACGCGTTGGAGTCGACCACGTTGCCCCAGGCCGTATTGACGCGCGTGGTGCGCTCGGGGCCGATGCCGTCACGCCAGTGGTAGCTGTCCGCATAGCAGCCGCCGGGCCAGCGCACGTTCGGCACCTTGATCGCCTTCAGCGCGGCCACGACGTCATTGCGGATGCCGCGCGTGTTGGGGATGGCGGAGTCCTTGCCCACCCAGATGCCGCCGTAGATGCCATGGCCGAGCTGTTCGGCGAACTGGCCGAAAAGGTGGCGATCGATGGTGGCGCCGGGCTTGCCGGCATCGACGGTGAGCCGGATCGCCCGGTCGGCGGCGTTCGCTGGCGCCGCGGCGGCGAAGGCGGTGGCCAGCGCGCACAGGCCGACGGTCATGAGATGACGCATGGGATGTCCCCTTGGGTAGTCGGTGGATGGTCGGGTGAGCAAGGACCGGGGGCGCTGATCGCGGGTCAGGGTGTAGCGACGATTTCCCGCTCCGCACCGGCGGCCGCCCGAACGGCTGAGCATGAAACAAAACACGGTGTCAGGGCCAGTTCCCGCCGCCGCCGGCCCCGCGGCGATGCGGCGTGCTGCGCTTTATGGCGACGGCTGGGTAAGATGGGCGACACAACCCGGGGTGCGGGGATGCATCGGGGCAGGGGCCGCATGAGGTCATCGAATCGGACCAGCGCAAGGAGACGTCGGATGGTCGTGGCCGGTGCGACGTTGCCGGTGGGCGGTCCGCGGGCAGGGCGCGGGGATTCCGCCACACAGCAGACGCCCCATGGCGCGTAATCCACCAGCCATCGCGTGGCGGCGACGCCTGGGCGTGTTCGGCCTGGCCGTCGCCCTGCTTCTTTGCGGCACCGCGAGCCTGGCCGATGCGCCGGCGGTGGATCCGGCAACCTTGCTGGCGCAGGCCAAGGCGATACGCGCGAAGGATCACCCGCGCTTTCTGCAGATGCTGGACCAGCTCCACCGCCGCCAATCGATGCTGTCGTCCGACCAGCAAGGGCAACTGCGCCTGCTGGATGCGTGGGAGGCGCTGTTCGAGGGGCAGTATGCGAAGGCCGAGCCGCTGCTTCGCGAGGTCGTTGCCCACGGTGGCCTGGATCAGCAAAGTCTGGCCAACGGCATGTTGCTCAACATGCTGGCGATCCAGCACCGCTATGACGAGGCTTTTGCGCTGGCCGAGCAGTTGTCGGCCGTGTTGCCGCGGTTGCACGACCGCCACGCGACTTACGTGGTGCTGTCGCAACTGTCCCAGCTGATGGCCTCGGCCGAACAGCCGGAGCCGGCGGCCGAGTATGCCCGGCAGATGGAGCAATTCACGCCGCCGGGCGAATCGCTCTGCCGGCCCTATGTCTACCTGTTCGGCGCCTTGAACGCCAAGGGCGACCTGCCGCCCACCGACCCGGTCTACCGCAAGACGATCGACACCTGTGTCGCGGCCGGCGAGCCGATCTACGCCAATACGGTGCAGCTGGATCTTGCCCGGCGGCAGGCGGACGTGGGCGATGCCGGCGCGGCGCTGGCTTTGCTCAAGCGCATAACGCCGGGTGTCATTGCGCAGAATTACCGCGCGCATGTCTATGTGCTTCGCAGCACGCTCGGTTACGCGTACTGGGTCAGCGGCGATGTGGTGTCGGCGAAACGGTGGGCGTTGGCGGCGCTGGCGATGGATGCCAAGGGCGATTTCGACGGGCTGTCGGAAAACGTCTATCGGGTGCTCTACGAAGTGGAGAACAAGGCCGGCGATTACCGCGCCGCGCTGGACTATTACCGGCACTACAAGGACGTGGAGTTCCGCTCGGTCAACAACACCCAGGCCATCGCGCTGGCCTACCATGCCGTTCACCAGCAACTGGCGATCCACAAGTTGCAGGTGGCCGAACTGGGCAAGCAGAACAGCCTGCTGGAGTTGCAGCAGGCGCTGGACCGCAAGGCGATGGAGGCCAGCCGGCTCTACCTGGCCTTGCTGCTGGTCGTGCTCGCCTCGATCGGCTTATGGCTGATCCGGCTCAAGCGCTCGCAGCTGCGCTTCAAGAAGCTGGCGCGCCGCGACAGCCTCACCGGCATCCTCAACCACCAGCATTTCGTGTGGGAGGCCGAACAGGCATTGCGTTACGCGGAAAAATCCTCGCGCCACGTCTGCGTGGTGGTCATCGACCTGGATCACTTCAAGCGCATCAACGACACCTACGGGCACGCGGCGGGCGATGCCGTGCTGATCCGGATCGTGGCCCTGTGCCAGACCCATCTGCGCTCCATCGACGTGTTTGGACGGCTGGGCGGCGAGGAGTTTGGGCTGGTGCTGCCGGAGTGCTCGCTGGGCGATGCGATGGCGATCGTCGAGCGGATTCGCGCGGCCATCGCCACCACCCTGTTCGACGAACAGATTGTCGAAGGCGCGATATCAGCCAGCTTCGGGCTGGCCTCCAGCGACGGCAACGGCTACGTGTTGCCGGCCCTGATGGCCAAGGCCGATGCGGCCCTGTACCAGGCCAAGCACCGCGGCCGAAACCGCATCGAGATGCACACCGAGCATGCCGGCTTCGTCCCGGCATGAAGCGGCAGTGGAAAGCCGCCAACGCCATGAACGCTGCCGCATTTTGAAGTGCGTACACTTGCCGGGCGTCCTGCCCGCTGCCGTTTGCAAGCGACGAGTCTGATGGACGACCGCGGTCGGCCCGTGTTGGCCGGCGTGCATCCGGGTTGGGGGAGCGTCATGGGTTTCGACAGAAAGTATCTGGTGTGGGCACTGGGTTATGCCGTGGTCGGCATGGGCGTGGGCATCTACATGGCCGCGTCGAAGAATCATGCGGAGTACGTGGCGCACGCGCACATCCTGTTGGTGGGTTTCGTGGTGTCGCTGGTGTACGGGCTGATCCACCGGCTTTGGCTGCACCAGCCGCGCAGGGCCATTGCCCAGGTGCAGTTCGTGCTGCACCAGGCCGCCACGGTGGTCCTGCTTGCCGGTCTGCTGCTGCTCTATGGCAATGCGGCGCCCGAGGCGGCGCTTGAGCCGTTCCTCGGTATCGGTGCCATCGGGGTTCTGCTGGCGATGCTGTTGATGATCTTGATGGTGATCAAATACGCGGCCGCCGCCGAGGTGACGGTGCCGGGGCTTCTTCCCCCGGCCGCTTAGACGTCTCCAGCGGTTGCGCTGGATGGGCCATCAGCCCGGCCTGCACCTCGGACAAGGCGGGGGTGGAGCGGTGTTTTTGCCGGTCCGGCACGGCCGATGCACATTTTCGGGCCCGGTTCAGGATTTGCCGGGCGCGGCTCCCCGAGTCAGGCAATGTAAATATTTCCGCGGCGTGGCGATGCTAGGTTGGACGACGCCCGAGCCGATGGCTGCGTCTGTGTCTGAAGCCACCGGCTCCTTACCCGAGGAGAAGCCATGATCAACTCGACGATGCGAAAGGTGTCCGTTCCGCTGTTTATTGCGGCCGTGGCGCTGGGTGGCTGCACCCACTACGTGAAACAGGCGGACTTCGATTCGGCAATCGCCGAGTTGCGAGCCAACGATCAGAAGCAGCAGCAACAGCTCGATTCGCTGACCCAGGAAATGCAGCAGCGGTTTGCGAAATACGACGCCCAGATCGCCCAGATGGGCGGCCGGGTACGGGTCGATACCGCGGCGCACTTTGCGTTCAACGACGCCACCGTGCGCGATCAGGACAAACCCTTGCTGGATGATTTCGCCAAGGTCATCAGCAGCCACTATCCCGGCGCGACCGTCACCGTCGAAGGCTTTGCCGACCCCGCTGGCTCCAAAAGCTACAACCATCGCCTGGGTGAGCAACGCGCGAAGGCGGTGCGTGATTATCTGGTAGGCACCGGCCTGTCAGCCGATCAGTTGCGCGCGGTGAGCTATGGCGAGGACAGCAACCGCCAGGTGGATCGCGGCCAGTCGCGCGATGCGGGCGCGTCCAATCGCCGTGTCACCCTGGTGGTGGATTTTGCCGGCAGCGCCAATAACGCGCAGGCCAGCGCTGGCTGATTGCAGGCAGGTCATCTGTGACATCCCGACAGGGGCGGGGCGCGCTTTTCCGGAAGTCGCGCGCCGCCCCTGTTTTTTTGCCGCCCAGGTCATGTTGCGCTGGCGTGTCGATCTGCTGGTCCGGCGGGCTGGATGGCCCGGTTTTCGGCGGCTGCCGGCCCGTTCGTGGCAGCACTAGCCAAGGCCCTCGAAAAGGTTAGACTGACCCCAGTAACCATTCCCGCCCCTCCCCAGGCGTGGAGGTTTCGACATGGTCATTCTGGCGTACGCAGCGTTGCTTGCTGTTGCCTCGACTGTTGCCCCGTCTGCACCGGTGACGCCGG
The DNA here is from genome assembly GCF_000264315.1 of Rhodanobacter fulvus Jip2. Lineage (GTDB taxonomy): Bacteria > Pseudomonadota > Gammaproteobacteria > Xanthomonadales > Rhodanobacteraceae > Rhodanobacter > Rhodanobacter fulvus. The sequence continues at coordinate 32,609 of NZ_AJXU01000017.1, read as the reverse complement.
TGTTGCCCCCCATGCCGCGCCCCGAACAGGTCATGGCGCTGCCGCCCGAGTTGCGCACGCAGTTGCAGGCGCAGGTGATTGACGGGGGCGGCTCGCGGCGATCGCGACTGGAGCGGCTGGCGGGTTTCCTGTTCAAGAAGACCGGCCTGGGCATGGAGTACGCGGTCGACGCCACGTATACCGTCGAACAGGCGTATCGCGCGCGCAAGGCCAACTGCCTCACCTTCACCCTGCTGACTGTGGCGCTGGCGCGCGAAGCGGGCCTCGATGCCTATGGGCAGGAGCTTGTCGATGTCGTGTCGTGGCGCGCGGAGCGGGACATCGTCTACGGCTTCAACCACGTAAACGCGGGAATCCTGATCGGTCAGTCGCACTACACGATCGATGTGGCGCGGGACCTGCTTGTGGCGCGCAGCCCGCCCCAGCGGATTACCGACGAGCACCTGCTGGCGCTGTACTACAACAACCGTGCCGCCGAGCTGCTGGTGGGCGCCTCGCCCGCCGTGGCCGATCCGTACATGGCGATGGCGTTGCAGCTGGCCCCGCATTATCCCAGCGCCTGGGCCAACGCGGGCGTGTTGAGCCTGCGCAAGGGCGACCGCGCAACCGCCGAACGCGACTACCTGAAGGCGCTGGCACTGGATCCGGAAAACTCGAGCGCACTGGTCAACCTGATGACGCTTTACCGGGATGGCGGCGAGGAGGCAAAACGCGCCACCTACGCACGGCGGCTGGAGAAGATCCAGGCGAAGGACCCCTACTTCGCGTTCGTGCAGGCCGAGGGCGCGGCAAGGGAGGGGGATTACGAGGCGGCCGCGCAGCACTATCGCCAGGCCATCCGCCTGTACGACAAGGAGCCCCGCTTCTTCACCGGGTTGGCCCATGCCTATCAGCAGCTGGGCAAGGAGCGCGCGGCCGAATCGGCCTTGAATCGCGCCGCCACGCTCGGCCGCAGCACGGCGGGCAACTAGGCGCCGGCGGCGCCCGGGGCGTCCGCCAAAAGTTCAGTCCCGGTTGCCGCGCGGCGGCCTAAGCTGTGCGGACGAAACCCGTATGCCCGACGCCGCCCAGGCCGTTGCGGCCTGTCCTGTAAGGTAGGGGCGGGCCGGATCATCCGGCTGCCTCTGCTCCCCTTTTCCGCGTCGCCGTCGAAAGCCTGCCATGGGCGGTACGGCGCGCACTGCCCATCGCCTGCCTACCTCATGCTGTCCACCATCCGCACCGCGACACCGCTGCTGCTGAGTACCGTCTTCCTGCTGATGGGAGTCGGCCTGCTGCACACGCATATTGCGCTGGAGGGGCGCGCGCTGGGGTTTTCCGTGGCCATGATCGGCGTGCTGACGTCGGCCTATTACGCCGGGTTCCTGCTTGGCACCTACACCATCCCGCGGCTGACGCATCGCATCGGCCACATCCGCACGTTTGCGTTCTGCACATCGCTGGTGGCGGTGGTGGTGCTGGTGCAGGCGCTCGATCCGGTCTACGGCGTGTGGCTGGTGCTGCGCGTGCTGCAGGGCCTGCTGCTGGTCGGCTTGTACGCGATCATCGAAAGCTGGCTCAACGCGGTGGCCGAGCCGGCACATCGCGGCTCGGTGTTCGCGGTTTACATGATGGTGAACCTGGCGGCCAGCGCCACCGCGCAGCAGCTTTTGCGCATCCCGGGCGAGGGCTTCGTGCTGTTCTGTGTCGTCGCCATCCTGTTCTGTGCCGCCAGCCTGCCGGTGGTGCTGACCACCCAGCCGCAACCCCAGCTGCGTTCGATGCCCAAGGTGCAGGTCAGGCGCCTGTTCCGGCTGGCGCCCACGGCGCTGGTCAGTGCATTCATTTCCGGACTGGTGCTCGGCGCGTTCTGGGGGTTGCTGCCGTTGTATGCCGCTGCACGCGGGCTGGGGGCGGGTGACATCGGCACTTACATGAGCGCGGCGATTGCCGGCGGCGTGGTGCTGCAATGGCCGCTGGGGCGCTTTTCCGACCGCATCGACCGCCGCCTGGCGCTGTCGCTGATCAGCGTCGTCGCGGCGCTGGCGGCGGTGGTCAACCTGTTGCTGCCGGCGGCCGGCGGGGCGGTGGCGATGGTGGTGATCTTCGTCTTTGGCGGCATGAGTTTCACCCTGTATCCGATCGCCGTGGCGCACCTGGTCGATTACCTGCACCGCGACGAATTGCTGTCGGCCTCCAGCACCGTGCTGCTGGTCAACGGCGTCGGCTCGGCGGTGGGGCCGCTGCTGGCCGGCGCGCTGATGTATCTGCTGCGGCCGGAGCTGCTGTTCGTGTGGTTCGCGGTACTCGACGGCGCACTGGCCGCCTACGCGCTGTACCGCTTCACCCGCCGCAAGCGCGAGGTGACCCCGGACGACAATTTCGTGCCGCTGGTGAACACCACGCCGACCGCGCTGGACCCGCGCGCGCCCTGATTTTCCGCCTCGCACGGTCGATGTGGCGCAGGCCCACGCTGCACCGTTCCGCCGCGCGCAAGACAGGGAGGCGCGGCGCGCAAGCTGTTTTTTTTCGCAGCCGGAAGGCATGCTTCGCCCGTGGCTGTCGTCGCCATCGGGCGGCGTCGCCATCGACTTGGCAACGGGGGACACCAGGATGACCGAAGTCGCGCCGCACTTGTCAGTCCCCCGCGACTGTCGGCAATCGACGACGCATGGCCCTTCCGCGTGCCGTGCGAACGTATCCCGATGCCACTGAATATCGACGCTGCCGCGCCGCCCCCGAACGGCGAGCGCCGGCCCGAGCCTTACGCCGGCCGGGAGCACAAGCGCGTCGTGATGCTGGCGATTTTCAGCCTGGCCTGGATCAGCACGGTGCTGGCCTGGACGCTGATGGCGTTGGGCGGCATCTCCTCACCGGCGCTGCGCGACGTGTTTGTGGCGAACCTCGTCTTTCACCCGTTGATGTTTGCGGCGGTCAGCGGGCGGATGCTGCCCGAGCGGGTGGTCGAGATGATGTGCCTGCTGTTTGCCACCGGCATCTGCGCGGCCTGCATGGTGCTGCGGCTGTACTTCCCCTCCTACGGCGGCCGCATTGACCTGGAGCCGCTGTATCTGTGGATTCCGGTGATCTATGTGTTCGCCTTCATCGTGGCCGGGCACAAGTCCAGCCTGCGCATTTCGCTGGGGATCATGGCGCTGTTCCTGGTGATCAGCCTGCCTTACCTGCTGCAGTCGCCGTCGCCGCGGTTCGCCAACTTCACCATCCAGTTGCACATGGTTTCGGCGGTGCTGGTGGCGGCGCTGTATTTCTTCTCCAGCTATCAGCAACGCCTGCAGGTGGCGCAGTTGACGATGGACGAACTGGCGACGCTGTCGCACACCGACGAACTGACCCGATTGCCCAACCGGCGACGGATCTCGCAGGTGGTTGGCTACGAACTCGCCCGCTTCGAGCGCTACGGCAGCGGCTTCGCGCTGATCATGATCGACATCGACCACTTCAAGGACGTGAATGACCGCTTCGGCCATCCGGTGGGCGATCGGGCACTGAAGGCGCTGGCGTTGCGCGCACGGCAGGCCTTGCGTGATGGCGACACGCTGGGTCGCTGGGGTGGCGAGGAGTTCGTGATCGTGCTGCCCGAGGCGGGGCTCGACGACGCTCTGCGCAAGGCCCACGCGCTGTGCGCGCACGTGGCACGCGCGCCGTTGATCGATGACCTGCCCATCACCATCAGTTGCGGCGTGGCCAGCGTCACGCCGGCCGATACGGCCGAAAGCCTGTTCCATCGTGCCGATGCGGCGCTGTATACCGCCAAGCAGCACGGCCGCAACCGGGCGGAAAGTGCCGCGCCGGCCTGATTGGGCGAGCGGCGCAAGCATGAAGAACGGTCCGGCTCGCCAGTCGGACGTGGGTATCGGGTCAGGGGAGTGGCGATGTCGATCGGATGGACTTTGCTGGGTACGTTCGGGCAGCTGATGCTGGCCTTCTACCTGTTCATGCTGGTCGCCTTTTCCGCTGGCGGCCTGGTCAATGGCGGCAACTTTCGACGGGCGCAGACAAGGGTGCTGGACCTGTCGTTGTTTGTGCTGCCCGGCACGTGTGCGTTGAGCGCGGTGATCGTGCTGTTTCTGCACTGGCACGGCGCGGCGGCGAAGTCGTACGCCTGGTATGCGTTGCCGCTGGGCGCGACGGCGCTGTACCTGATTTACTTCCGCATCCTGGTCCATCAGTTGCGCGGCGATCGGTGAAGCGGGGCGAATCGGCAGGCGACTCGCCCCGTTGCCACATACGGGATGCTCGCGGCGTGTCGATCCGCCGTGGCGCGCTACATCCCCGCTGATTCGTCGACCTTCATCTGCGCGCGCGCCTCGCCCTTCGGGTGCGCCTTGGTGTGCAGGTTCACATACGTCGCGCCGTCGAGCATGGCCGACTGGGTTGCGGCGTCGATGGTCACCGTATGGCTCATGCCGGTCTTGTACGGGCCGGGGATGAGTTTCATCACGCCGGCTTCCACGCCGGGTTTGGCCGGCCCATGGAAGTGCGCGATGGTGACGGGGCCGCTGAGGCCGTTGTAGTCGATGGTGTATTTGAGCTGGTGCGTGGTGGTGTCGAGGGTGGCCGCCACATGCCCCGAGGGCTGGCCGGCGGCGCCGTGCTCACCGGCGAAATCGCCGCTGAGGGAAACGTCCTTGGCCGTGGCGGCGGTGGAGAAGACGAGCATGGCGGCGATGGCCAGCGGTGCGAGTTTGAACAGGGACTTTTGCATGGTGGAATCCTCCGGGTGGGTGGCGCGGATGTCCGGGCGGCAGCTGGATCGAAACGCCGGGCAGCCGGACCAACGGCGAGTGTGGTCCGCCTCGCGTGCAGGCCGTGGCAAGGTTTCGGGCAATGCCCCGTTATTGCTGCGGGTTAGGTAGACTGCGATGGCGCGTCGGGGATGCGCCAAAACAGGGGAAAATCCGGTGAACGAACTCGTCTACAGGAACGAGGCGACGTTGCGCGTCATTGCGCTCGTGTTGTCCGTTGTCATCTGGCTGGTGCTGATACTCGGCACCTTTGGTATCGCGCTGCTGTACCTGCTGGCGTTCGCGCTGTTTGCGCTGGTCGCCCATTCCGCCCTGATAGCGCATCTGCGGGGCAATGCCATTCCCATCAACGCGCGCCAGTTCCCGGACCTGCATGCGCGCCTGCAGCAGTGCGCGGCGAAACTGGGGATGTCGGTGCCCGAGGCCTATCTGGTCAACGGCAACGGCGTGTTGAATGCGTTCGCGACGAAATTCCTCGGCCGCAGTTTCGTGGTGTTGCTGTCGGACGTGGTCGACAGCATGGAGGATCGGCCCGACGCGCTGAATTTCTACATCGGGCACGAGCTGGGCCACTTGCGCCAGAACCACCAGACCTGGTCGACGGTGCTGGCCCCCGCGCTGTTCCTGCCACTGATCGGCGCGGCCTACTCGCGGGCGCGCGAGTACACCTGCGATCGCCATGGCCTCGCCGTCTGTGACCATCCGGAGGATGCGCAATATGGTCTGGTTGCGCTGGCGGCGGGCAAGCGGCGCTGGCGTTCGGTGAATCTGGCCGAATACAGCGCAAGCGCGGCGCCTTCACCGGGTTTCTGGATGTCGTTGCATGAACTGGCTGGCGACTATCCGTGGTTGAACAAGCGCCATGCGTGGTTGCACGCGCTGCCCGACCGACGCCAACCCGTGCTGGGCCGGCGCAATCCATTCGCCTGGCTGATCTGCCTGTTCATGCCGCGTGTGCCGGGGCTGGGTATCGGTGGCGGCGTGTTCGTGGTCGCCTACATCGGCATCCTGGCCGCCATCGCGCTACCCGCCTACCGGGACTATACGGGCCGTGTGGCATCACGCACGGCGATGACGGACAGTGCGCCGTACCGCGATGCCGTGGCACGGTACGGCGCGAGCCACCAGCAGTGGCCCGCGTCGATGGAAGAGATGAACATGCCCCCGTTCGTGGGGAACCAGAGCACCGCGACGATTACTCTGGGTGAGAACGGCGTATTGGCGGTCGGGTTCGCCAAACCACCGCTGCAGGGTCACGTATTGCAACTCACGCCCTACGTGACCGAGGGCGCCTTGCATTGGTCCTGCGCGGGTGACGTCCCCGCCAAACTGCTGCCGCTGGAATGCCGCGACCAGACGCAGCGGTAGCCATCCGCGGCAAGTGGCCGGTCCTGCCCTTGGTGGGTGGGCCGGTCCCCTGGCGAGCAGGCAGGCCGCGGAGGATGCGCCTGCGTCCAAGGCATTTGGCGACGGTGCGGATTCATCGGGCATGCGGGGAACGGACGTATACTGACCGGGCCCGGCCGCGCCTCAGCGCTTTCCCCGCCGGACGCTGTGTTGACCCGATTCGGGAGACCGCCATGAAATTTTTCCCCGCGCCACTGCTCAGTGCCCTTGCCGTGCTGACGCTTGCCTGCGCCAGCGTGCGCGCGGCGCCGCCACCGCCGCCACCGACCAACGTCACCGTCCACTACACCGACCCGAAGCTGTTCACCGAGACGAAGCGCAGCGCGTTCGCGCATCCGATCGATGCCAATGGTTATCTGAACCCGCTCAAGGATTACATCGCCCAGCGCGCGTCGCGCATCCTGGCGCCGGGCCAGCGGCTGGACATCACGGTGACGGACGTGGACCTGGCCGGCGAATACGAGCCCTGGCACGGGCCGCACCTGAGCACCATCCGCATCATCAAGAGCCGCTATCCGCCGCGGATCGATCTGGATTTCACGCTGTATGGCGCCGACGGCAAGGTGCTGCGCCAGGGCAACCGCATTCTGCGCGACATGTCCTTCATGGACCACGCCGGCATCAGCGACAACGACTCGCTGCGCTACGAAAGGCCGATGATCGACCGATGGCTGCGCCAGGGCCCCGACAAGCTCTGAGGTATCGTCAGGCGTCCGGATCGCGCCCGAACCGCGGCAGGTTCCAGTGGCGGTGCAGGGACAGGAAACGCAGCGAAAAACAGAACAGGATCGGCAGCCACGTCGCCCACACCGGCGGCCAGCCCAGGCGCTCGCCGATGACCGTCATGGCGGCGCCGGCCAGCGCCGCCAGTGCGTAGATCTCCTTCTGCAACACGATCGACACGCGGGTCAGCAGCACGTCGCGCGCCATGCCCCCACCGATCGCGGTGACCATGCCCAGCAGTACCGCCACCTCCGCGTTGTGGCCGAACAACAGCGCCTTGTGCGCGCCGTACACCGCGAACAGGCCCAGGCCCATCGCGTCGAACAGGCGCACGGGGTAGGTCAGCCGTTCCACCCAGGGATACGCGGCGATGGTGAACAGCGCGGCGATCACCGCGGTGAGCAGGTAGCGCCAGTCGGACAGGCCGGCCGGCGGGATCGCGCCGATCATCACGTCGCGCGCAATACCGCCACCGCAGGCGGTGATGTAGGCGATGGCGAGGATGCCGAACAGGTCGAGCTGGCAGCGTCGCGCCGCGGTGGCGCCGCTGATCGCGAAGGCGAACGTGCCGGCCAGATCCACCACGTTGAAAAGCAGTTGTTCGTTCATGCCGGTTCCATCACCCGCGCCGCGCGGCGATTCCCGTCGAACAATCTAGCCCATCCGGCGACGCGAAGAGCATGGTGCCGCGCCGCCACGTTGACCCGGCGGTTCCGCACCCGGTGCTACAGTGCGTGGCTTTCCACGCCGGGAGCATGCGCATGACGACAAGCCAGTCAACCTATCCCATCGGCACGCCCGGCCGTCCGTGGGGCGAGGCGGAAGTGGCGGCCTGGCAATCGCGCCAGCGCGTCCAGCGCAGCTACCGGGCCGATGTGCTCGATGCCGTCGACGCGCTGCGTTCGCGTTTCGACGTGATCCCCTACGGCCAGCTGGATTACCCGCCGGACAGCTACCCGCTGCTGGCCATCCGCAGCCGCGACTGGCGCGAGGCGCTGCCCTGCGTGCTGGTGACCGGCGGCGTGCACGGCTACGAGACCAGTGGTGTGCACGGCGCGCTGCAGTTCGCCGACCGGCACGCGGCGGATTACGCGGGCAAGGCCAACCTGATGGTGGTGCCCTGCGTCAGCCCCTGGGGCTACGAGCGGATTCATCGATGGAACATGCGGGCGCTCGATCCCAACCGCTCGTTTCGCGACAACAGCCCGGCGCAGGAATCGGCGGCGCTGATGCGGCTGGTGGCGCCGTTCCGCGATCGCGTGCTGGTGCACGTCGACCTGCACGAAACCACGGACACGGACGAATCGGAATTCCGCCCCGCGCTGGCCGCCCGCGATGGCGTGGCGTACGTGCCCGGCGAAATCCCCGATGGCTTCTATCTGGTGGACGACAGCGAGCATCCGCAGCCGGCGTTCCAGCAGGCCATCATCGACGCCGTGGCCAAGGTGACCCACATCGCACCGGCCGATGCCCGCGGCGAAATCATCGGCTCGCCCGTGGTGGGGCCGGGCGTGATCGCCTATGCGTTGAAGGCGCTGGGCCTGTGCGCCGGCATCACCGATGCGCCTTACAAGACCACCACCGAGGTCTACCCCGACAGCCCGCGCGCGACGCCCGAACAATGCAACGCCGCGCAGGTGGCGGCGGTATGCGCGGCGATCGACTACGCGTTGCAGCACGCGCGCTGAGCCGGCGATCCATCGGGGCGAGGGCGGCGCGGCGGATCAGGATTTGCGGATCAGGATTTCTTGCCGCCGCCGTCCTGCTTGTTCACCGTTGCCCAGGCGATGCGCTCGGCGGTCTTCTCCGACTTGCCTTCCTTCTTCTCGCTCTTCTCGATGTGCGAAGCCTGCCGCTTCTGCTTGTCGGTGTAGGAGGATTTGTCACCTTTCGACATGGCACGCTCCGTTGTGGGGTGGGCGTTTACCGTATCGGGCGTCGAGTTAACGGGTAGTCGTGGATCGGCTGCAACGGCGTGAACAAAAACCGCGGTATTTGCAGGCCTCTTCTTCACGTTGCCTGCCACGGGCCTGTGGCATTGATGTGCCTTCACCATCGAATTGCGAGGCCACCCCATGAGCCAGGTCCATCAGGAACGTGCCTTCGAGGACAGCGGCAAATCCTTCGCGGCGATTCTGAACAGGCAGGACGACGGGTTGTTCAGCGCCACAGTGAGGCTCCCCGACGGCTCGCTGCGCACGGTACCGGCGGAGCACTTTGCCAGCGAGGACGAAGCCATGGAGGCGGCGCAATCCTTTGCGCACGAGTTGGTTGGTTCCTGCTAGATCCACACCTTCAGCGGCGGCAGTCGTCGCGGAGGGGCAGGAAATGGCGAGCCGTCCACAGCGATGAAGACACCGGGGAAGAGCACGATGACCGTGGCGGTTCGGTGGCGACGACATCTTCTCTGGATACTGATCGGCGCGCTGGGGGCGGCGCTGACCGGCATCATCCTGCTCAACGTCTGGCCGCAGGAAAACCAGCTGGAGCAGCGGCTGGGCCATGTAAGTGCGGTGGAAAGCGCGCAGTTCCGGCGCGAGCTCGGCACGCTGCTGGGGCCAAGCGTCAGCGAGGGCAACGCGGTGGCGGATTTCCAGAACGGCGAGGAAATCTTTCCCGCGATGCTGGCGGCGATCCGTAGTGCCCGCCACAGCATCAACATGGAAACCTATATCTACTGGTCGGGCGAGGTCTCGAAACAGTTCATCGCGGCCTTGACCGAACGCGCGCGGGCCGGCGTGAAAGTGCATGTGCTGGCCGACTGGCTCGGCTCCACCCGCATGAAACAGGACGCCATCGATGCACTGCGCGACGGTGGCGTGCGCTTCGAGTATTTCCATCCGCTGCATTGGTACTCGCTCGACCGCATCAACAACCGCACCCACCGCAAGCTGCTGATCGTGGATGGCGAAGTGGCGTTCAACGGCGGCGTGGGCATCGCCGATGCGTGGGAGGGCAACGGCCTGCAACCGGATCGCTGGCGCGACATGCAGTTCCGAGTGGATGGGCCGGCCGCGGCGCAGATGCAGGCCATCTTCGGGGACAACTGGCTGGCCACCACCGGTGAAGCCTTGCTGGGTCCGGACTACTACCCCGAGACACCGGCGCGGGGCGACCTGGCGGTGCAGGCGTTCGCCAGTTCGCCCGAGGGCGGCAGCGAGAACATGCAGCTGATGTACCTGATGGCGATCAACGGTGCCCGCCGCCGCATCGATCTGGAGGCGGCCTATTTCGTGCCCGACGAACTTACCCTCACCGCACTGCGCGATGCGCTGAAGCGTGGCGTGCGCGTGCGGCTGGTGGTGCCCGGCCCGCATGTGGACAGCACGATCGTGCGCAACGCCTCGCAGGCGCAATGGGGCGCGATGCTGCAGGCCGGCGCGCGCATCTACCGTTACCAGCCCGCCTTGTTCCACAACAAGCTGATGATCGTGGACGGCTACCTCACCATCGGCGGCTCGGCCAATTTCGACAACCGCTCGTTCCAGCTCAACGACGAATCCAACATCAACATCTACGACCACGCCTTCGCCGCGCACATGACCGAGGTGATCGACCAGGACATCGCGCGTTCGCACGAGCTGACGCTGGCGCAATGGCGTGAACGGCCCTGGCGCCAGCGCGTGTTCGACTGGCTGTCGTCGCAAGCCGCCGAGCAACTGTAGGCCTGTGGGAGCGACTTCAGTCGCGATGCCTTTCACGCCGCGATGAAGATCGTAAACACCGGCGCTGACGTCCCTCCCGTAGTGGCGTTCGCCGCGCATTTCCATGGAAAACGCTACCGTCCACACCAGAATGTTTTACGCTGCCGGGACTCTCCATCAGGATCCCCGCCGATGAAACTCTCTCCCGTATGGCGCCACCCGCTGCACCGTGGCGCCGCTGCCGTGGCGATGATGATGCTGGCCTGCACGGCGCTCCCCGCCGGCGCGACGGCACCCACCGTGTCGTTGACGGCGGGCACTATTGCCGGCAACAGCAGCACCGAGGGCGACGTCGCCCTGCACGAGTTCCACGGCATTCCCTACGCCGCGCCGCCGGTGGGCGCGTTGCGCTGGAAGCCGCCGCAGCCGGTGGCGCCGTGGTCGGGCGTGCGCAAGGCGCAGCGCTTCGGGCCGCGCTGCATGCAGCGTCCCATCTTCAGCGACATGGTGTTTCGCAGCGACGGCGTCAGCGAGGATTGCCTTTACCTCAACGTGTGGGCGCCGGCGCAAGCGACCGGGAACAAGCTGCCGGTGCTGGTGTATTTCTACGGCGGCGGCTACGTGGCGGGCGATGCGTCGGAGCCGCGCTACGACGGTGCCAGCATGGCCGCGCAGGGCATCGTCACGGTGACGGTGAACTACCGGTTGGGCGTGTTCGGCTTCCTGGCCTTGCCTGCGCTCGCCGCCGAATCGCCGCAGCACGCGGCCGGCAACTACGGCTTGCTGGATCAGAACGCGGCGCTGCACTGGGTGCGGCAGAACATCGCCCGCTTCGGCGGCGATCCCGCGAAGATCACCATCGGTGGCGAGTCGGCCGGCTCCATGTCGGTGAGCGCGTTGATGGCCTCGCCCTTGTCCAGGGAGGTGATCGCCGGTGCCATCGGCGAGAGTGGCGCGCTGGTCGCACCGCTGGCGCCGCTGTCGCTGGCCGTGGCGCAACAGCGCGGCGAGAAGTTCATGGCGCAGGTGGGCGCCGATTCGCTGGCGGCGTTGCGCGCCATGCCCGCCGATGCCTTGCTGCAGGCCACGGCGGACAAGTCCACGCCCCGGTTCGCACCCGATGTGGACGGCTATTTCCTCACCGAGTCGCCAGCGGCCACCTTCGCGCGCGGCGCACAGGCCGCCGTGCCGCTGCTGCTGGGCAGCAATTCGCAGGAAGGTTCGTATGTCGGCCTGCTCGATGGAAAGGCCCCCGCGCCCGCCAACTACCGCGCCGCGCTCGAGCGCCTGTTCGGCGCGCAGGCACCGCGTGCGCTGGCGCTGTATCCGGGCAATGACGAGGAGGCAGTGAAGCGCTCGGGCACCGCGCTGGCGGGCGACATGTTCATCGCGCACAGCACCTGGCGCTGGATGGAACTGGCCCGCCACACCGGCAATGCACCGGTGTATTTCTATTACTACGACCAGCCGCGACCGGCCAAGCGGCATCCCGCGGCGGGCGAAACCGCCGATGCCGGTGCGGTGCACAGCGCCGAGATCGAGTACGCGCTGGGCAACCTCGACGGCAATCCCGTCTATGCGTGGACGACGGATGACCGCGAGACGTCGCGCATGCTGCAAGGCTACTTCGCGCAGTTCATCAAGCACGGCAACCCGAACGGCGAAGGTCGGCCGACGTGGCCGGCCGTCGCCGATTCCGCCGGCGGGCTGCTGCGCCAGACCATCGATGCGCACCCGCACAGCGCCGCGGACAACGGTGCGGCGCGACAGGCATTCCTGCAGCAGTTCTATGCCAGCCAGCCCGGCGCGCTCTGAGGCAAGGCCGCGCGATGTGGCTCTGGTCGTGATTCCCGCCTGACCCGCTTCGTTGCTGGAAGCGGCCCGCGGGATGACGGCTCGCCAGGATTCCCAACGGTTCCGCGCGTGCCAGCTTCCTCCCCGTTTGGGGGCAAGGTGCCCGCGGGGCGGAAGAGGGCGTTCTTGCCCGAATCCCGACAAAACGGACTGGCGTCCTGCTCTCCAGGAGTGCCCGTTAAGGATTTGGCCGTCTGAATCGTCAAGGCGGCGTGCCCCGCTGATTTTCCTCGCCGTCAGCCGTGGCGGAACCGCCTGATTTCCGACTTCCCGACCACTGCGCTTCAGCGAGTTGACTTCACTATATCGGGCGGGTAACGTTACCAAGCTCCCGCGATTCGTGACTCGAATGTAGGAGCCGCTTCCATCGCGTTCCCTTCCGCGGAACGCGTGAGGTCGATGGGGAAGCGTCAGCCGAATGCGTCACGCAGCTCGTCAACACGCCGAGGATCCGGGGAGGATCTGGAATGCTGAACAGAGAGACCGGGAACGCATTTCGCGTTGCACGCGCCATCGTCATGGCCGCCGTCTTGTGGATGGTCGTGCCGGTGGTTTCCGCTGCCGTCCACGGCCCCTGGAATGCGCAGGTCCTGCAAGGTGGCGTCGGGCTCGATGCGCCGATGCCCGATCACGCCACGGTGCTCGACGCGAAGGCCGACTGGAGCGCCCATTCCTGGGTGTATCCGGCGCAGGTGTCGCAAGAAAAAGTATTGCTGGCCGGTTTCGGCGATCCCGCCGGGGCGGCGCGCTACTTCCTGATCGATCACGGTCGGCTGGGATTCTGGTGGGGAAACGCGTCGACCGTGTCATCGCCGGCTGCCTTGAGTGCGGGGCACTGGCATTTCATCGCGGCCGTCTCCAACGCCGACGGTTTCTCGTTGTACCTGGATGGCAAACGGGTGGCGTCCGCGACGGCACCGCAGGTCGCGGTTGCCGCGAAGATGGTCATCGCGCCCGTCGCGCCATGGCCCGATGCGGACCACTTCGGTGGCAAGGTGGCCGGTTTCACCGTGCAGGATGGCGCTCTCGACAGCCGCCAGCTGGCGGCCATGGCCAAGCGGCCGCCCGATCCGCAGCTGACCCGGTTCGCCGACGCCTCGCCGCACTGGCCGGTGCAGGTCAAACAGATGGCCGGGCAGGTCGAGCCGCAGCCGCCGGCGACCTTGCCGGTAAGTCGCGCGCCGTTTTCCGCGCCTTCCGAAAAAGCGCCGGGCGATCGCATGGCCCTGAAGCCCGACGGCGCGCGGCAGTGGGAGCTGGGACGCTGGCAGCTCGCTTCCGCCACGGAACTCGACGGCGCAAAAGGCACCGCCATTTCGCTGCCGGGTTACGCGGGCGGCAAGCCGTGGATGAAGGCGACGGTGCCGGGCACCGTACTGACTACCCTGATCGACCGCGGCGTCTATCCCGACCCGGCGTACGGCCTCAACAACATGGCCATCCCCGAGTCGCTGCATCAGCACGACTGGTGGTATCGCACCACGTTCGCCTTGCCGGCCGGGCTTGCCGGCCAGCCGTTGCGACTGACGTTCGACGGCATCAATTACGCCGCCGAAGTGTGGGTCAACGGGCAGCGCGCGGGGCAGGTCGTGGGCGCCTTCATCCGCGGGCAGTTCGATGTCACGGGCTTGCTGAAGCCCGGTCAGGACAATGCGATCGCGGTGCGTGTGTCGCCGCCGCCGAATCCCGGCGTGGCGCACGAACAATCAATCAGCGCCGGCGCCGGCCCCAACGGCGGCATGGAGGCGCTGGATGGCCCCACCTTCATCGCCAACGAAGGTTGGGACTGGATCCCGGCGATCCGCGATCGCGATACCGGCCTGTGGCAGAAAGTGGTGCTGAGCGCAGCCGGCCCGGTGCGGATAGGCGATACCCACGTCGTAACCCGCCTGCCGGATGCGGACCATCACCAGGCGGAAATCGACGTCGACGTGCCGCTGGAAAATGCCGGCGTCACGCCCATCCAGGGGCAACTGCGGATCGCCTTCGGCGACGTCAGCGTGGACAAGGCGGTGACCGTGGCGCCCGGCGGCACGACGGTAAAACTGCGCCCCGCCGAGTTCCCGGCGCTGCGGGTGCAGCACCCGCATCTGTGGTGGCCGAACGGCTACGGTGAGCCGTACCTGTACGACATGAAGGTCAGTTTCGCGACGGACGGAAAGACGTCCGATCAATCGCAGTTCCAGTTCGGCATCCGCCAGATCAGCTACGAGCTTTCGCTGTTCGACCGGCAAGGCAGTTTGCGTCGGGTGCTGGTGACGCCGGACATGACGAGCGCTCCGGGCGAACGCCTGGTCGACGTCACCCACAAGGGCATCCGCGAGACACCGGACGCGTGGGCCTATTCCCTGTTGCCGGCGGCGGAACATTCGCCGGCGGTGACCGAGCTGACCGACAAGCGGCTGGCGCCGTACCTGATTCTCCGCGTCAACGGCGTGCGCATCGCGGTGAAAGGCGGCAGCTGGGGCACCGACGATTTCCTCAAGCGCATCTCGCGCGAACGGTTGGAGCCGTACTTCAAGCTGCAACGCGACGCCCACATCAACGTGGTGCGCAACTGGGTGGGGCAGAGCACCGAGCCGGTGTTCTACGAGCTGGCCGACAAGTACGGCCTGCTGGTGTTCAACGATTTCTGGCAATCCACCCAGGATTACAACCTGGAGCCGCAGGACGATGCGCTGTTCCTGCGCAACGCCGCCGACACCATCAAGCGCTACCGCAACCACCCCAGCGTCGCGCTGTGGTTTGGCCGCAACGAGGGTGTGCCGCAGCCGTTGCTGAATCAGCGGCTGGACAAGTTGATCGCGGACCTCGACGGCACCCGGCTGTACATGCCCAGCTCCAATCGCATCAATCTGTGGAACAGCGGCCCGTACAGCTACCAGCCGCCGGCGGCGTACTTCACCACGCTGGCCAAGGGCTTTGCGGTCGAGGTGGGCACGCCGTCGTTCCCCACGCTGGAGTCGTTCGAGGCGATGATGCCCGCGGCCGATCGCTGGCCGATCAGCGACAGCTGGGCGTATCACGACTGGCATCAATCCGGTAACGGCGACGTGGGCAGCTTCATGGCCGCCATGCGCACCGAGTTTGGCGAGGCCACCAGCCTGGCGGACTTCGAGCGCAAGGCGCAGATGATGAACTACGTCAGCTACCGGGCGATCTTCGAGGGCCTGAACGCAGGCCTGTGGACGCAGAACAGCGGCCGGTTGTTGTGGATGAGCCACCCGGCCTGGCCCAGCACCACCTGGCAGATCTACAGCAGCGACTACGACACCCAGGCGTCCTACTACGGCGTCAAGGAAGCGTCCGAGCCGGTGCACGTGCAGATGAACCTGCCCGACCACCGCATCGTGGTGGTCAACAACACCGCCGCGCCGCTGCATGGTTTGACCGTGTCCGCGCACGTCTTCGCGCCCGATGGCAACGCCCGGCGCGATTTGGCCACGGACACTGCCACGCTGGATGTGCCGGCCGTCGCAGTGACGCCGGTGACAATGGGGAAGGCCGACATAGGTCGCTTGTCGAGCGAGCACGGCCTGGTGTTCGTGCAGCTGCAACTGCGCGACGCGGCCGGCAACCTGGTGTCGCGCAATTTCTACTGGGTGGCGCACGAGCCGACCGACCTGCGAAAACTTGGTGATCTGCCCGAGGTGAGCCTGGACGTGCGTGCACGGCGCGGCGCCAACGGCGGCATCCGCGTTTCCCTGCGCAACCCCTCCACGCATGCCGCGCTCAGCACCAAGCTGACCGTGGTCGATGCGCAGGGGCGGCGCGTCCTGCCGGCTTACTACAGCGGCAACTACCTCAATCTCGCGCCCGGCGAAACGCGCGAAATCACCATCGCGGGCGATACCGCCAGCGCGCTGGATGGCGCGGCGAACGTCGAGGTGCGCGGATGGAATGTGCGCCATCGGTCAGTGCCGTTCGGTACGCCGGATCCGGTGCCACCCGTACCGCCAACCAGCGATCGCTGAAACGATAGATCGTTGCCGCCGGTCGGGCGGCAACGTGATGCAAGGGCAATCGATCTCCAACGCAGCATCGGTAGGGGGAGACTGACGGCTCGGATAGGTAGCGTTACCAGAAGAACAAGGTCAAACAACGAAGGTGCGGATCAAACCACGGAGGAGAGAGAAATGAGTCGTTTCAATTACGGTAATTTTCAGATGAAGCCCCTGGTAGTGGCGGTGGCAACCAGCCTGGCGATTGGATGCTCCGCCGCTGCATGGGCAGCGCCCGCGTCGTCCGCATCGGCGGCGGCGGAACAGTCCACGCCCGCCACCGGGCAGAAGCAGGGCGGCCAGGACGCCACGAACGGGAAGGGCGATGCGAAGCAGGATGACGCGACACGCCTGCAGGCGGTCACCGTCACCGGCATCCGCGCATCGGAAGCCCGGTCGGTCGAGCTGAAGCGCCTCGCGCCGTCGATCCAGGACAGCATCTCCGCCGTGGACATCGGCAAGCTGCCCGACGTGACGATCGCCGATTCGCTGCAGCGCATCACCGGCGTGCAGATCAACCGCTCCGGCGGCGAGGGCAGCTCGGTCAACGTGCGCGGCTTGCCGCAGGTGGGCACCACCTTGAACGGCGAGTCGTTCCTCACCGCCGGCTCGATCGTGTCGGTGCAGCCCAACTTCACCGACATTCCCTCGCAGCTGTTTTCCGGTGCGGACGTGATCAAGTCGCCCACCGCCAGCCTGTTGAGCAGTGGCATCACCGGCACGATCAATCTGCGCACGCGCCGCCCGTGGGATCTGGAATCGGGCTGGACGGTCGCCGGTGCCGCCGACGGTTCGCATGGCTCCAAGGTGGACAAGTGGAACCCGGAGGCCAACGGCCTGATCGGCTTCAACGACGAGGGCAAGTGGGGCGTGCTGGTGTCGGCCGCCTACTCCGATAACACGCTGGAGAACTCCACCGACGGCATGGACCAGTACGGCGGCAAGTTCTATGGCGAGAACGCGGCCAGCGCCACCGACGGCAGCGGTTTCCTCGGTGGCTTCAACACCGCGCCGATTCCCTCGGCCATCAACCAGCTCGGTGGCGGCAATGTCGACGTGAACGGCAACGGCAATGCCGGCGATGCGTTCTACGGCAGCCAGAACTTCACCGCCATCGACCGCCAGCTCGAGCGCAAGCGCCTCGGCATCAACGCGTCGGCGCAAGCCGATCTGGGCGCGGGTTTCACCCTTACCAGCGATGCGTTCTTCACTCGCCAGAAGCAGTTCAACCGACAGACCGGCTACCAGCTGAACTCCGCCAGCTGGATGGGCGGCACGTTCGTGCCCGTGGTAGCGCGCGATACCGGCAAGACGATCCAGGGCGCCTACAACGGCGACGAGGGCTGGAACCAGGAGTTGTACACCACACAGGTGTACCAGAAGTGGCTGGGCGATTTGGAGACCTACGCCGAGAACGACGTCACCAACACCATCTCGCGC
The DNA here is from genome assembly GCF_000264315.1 of Rhodanobacter fulvus Jip2. Classification (GTDB taxonomy): domain Bacteria; phylum Pseudomonadota; class Gammaproteobacteria; order Xanthomonadales; family Rhodanobacteraceae; genus Rhodanobacter; species Rhodanobacter fulvus. Next base: position 14,795 of record NZ_AJXU01000017.1, on the reverse strand, counting down.
AACTTCAACCTGCAGCTGGACTACGACAACGGCGGCAATTTCACCGGCAGCGTTCGCGGTATCACCGCCAGCGCGCATGAAACGCTGATGCAGAGCTACGTGCAGTTCGCTGATGCCGACGGCACGGCGTGGCCCAACGATCCGGTCGATGCGGCGCCGCCGGGCACGTTCATCTATCCGGGCAGCAACCGGGTATTCAACCCGAACGGCTTCGCGCCCAACGTGGTGCCGGTCACCGTCGACATGCGTGGCGACCACCTGGCCATCACGCTGCCGCAGGCATTGCAGACCTACCTGTCCGATCCGAACAACTACGCGTTGAAAACGGTGTCCAGCGAAGGCAACCATGAGCGCGAAAGCGACATGAACATCCTGCGCGCCGACGGTCATTACCGCTTCGACGATTCCGGCTTCAAGCTCGACTTCGGCATACGCAGCAGCATCCGTTCGGCATCGAACATCAACTTCAACATGGTGGCACCGGTCTATGCCGGCAACGGCGCCAGCGACCCGAATGGTTGCCTGGTGCGCTGGAAGGCCGCCGACGTGGTGTTGAATGGCGGCGGCATCGACGGCGCCTGCACCGCGGGCAACGCGCAGGGCTTCTACCGTGCCGGCGTCATTTCCGCGCAGAACCCCAGCCAGCTGCCCGGGATCATCGGCAACAACATGCGCCACGACAACGGCCTGGCCGGCGTCAGCGGCGTGAGCATCTACAACCTCGACCCGAAGGCGATGGATAACCCGCTCGCGTTCCAGGAAGCCCTGTATCCGGGTGAGCAGCGCAACGTCGATCCGGGCGGTACCTGGGCCGTGCGCCTGAAGGAGCGGACCGCCTACCTGCAAGCCGATTTCGACAGCGACGGCGAAGTGCCGATCAGCGGCAACCTGGGCCTGCGGATGGTGCGCACCACGCTGGACGTCACCCAGCATGCGGTGGGCGACGCCGCGCCGTACGGCCTGCTGGCCGCGGACAACGGCACCATCCGCAGCTCGCGCACGTATACCGACTACCTGCCGGCATTGAACCTGGCGTTCGACTTCACGCCGGAACTCAAGCTGCGCCTGGCGTACTCGAAAAACATGATGCCGTTGAACCTCGACCAGTGGGGCGGTGGCCTGACCCTGAACTACGGCATCGACACCTCCACGCCCGGTTCCACGCTGTTCCGCGTGCTGGGCGGCAACTCCTCCGGCAACCCGAACCTCGACCCGTGGCGCTCGTCGAACTACGACGCCTCGCTCGAGTACTACATGAGCCCGTCGACCATGGTCAGCGTGGCCGCGTTCTACATCGACGTGGACAGCTTCATCAACAACGGCAGCGTGCAGAACTGCGCCTTGCCCGACCAGGATGGCACGGTGCGCAACCACTGCGTGTCGATCAACGGGCCGGTGCAGGGCGGCGGCAACTGGTTGCACGGCTTCGAGTTCGGTCTGAAGCAGGACTTCAAGTTCCTGCCCGGCATCTGGTCGAACTTCGGTGTCGGTGCCAACTTCACCTTCTCGCCCAGCAACACGGGCACCGACCTGGCCGGCAACGAGATCCCGTTCCAGGACAACTCCAAGAAGCAGGCCAACCTGGTCGTCTGGTATCAGGACGACAGGTTCGAGGCGCGCGTGGCGGGCAACTACCGCTCCAAGCGCGCCGTGTCGCAGAACTTCGGCGGCATCCAGGGCATGGAGATGTACCAGGAGCCCACGTTTTACGTCGACGCCTCGGTCAGCTACAAGGTGACGCCGAACGTCGAGGTGTACGCGCAAGGCTCCAACCTCACCAACGAGCATGAGCGCTACTACCTGGTGTGGCCCGACCAGGTGGCCAACACCACGCAGTTCGAGCGCCGCGTGATGCTGGGTGTGCGTGCGCACTTCTGAGTGAAGTGAAGGCGGGTGCGCCGGGGAGTTGCCGCGAGCGACTTCCCGGCGCGCCACGCTGTGGTTCAGGCACGCTTTTCCGTCGTCCCGAACCGTTCGACGTGGCGTATTACACTCGGCCGACACTGGCCGCAGGTTCGACGCTCCCGAACGGCGAGCGACAAAGCCGGCGGCAACCGGGCGTCGAAAGCCGACGATCGCTAACCCACGGTGAGAGTGCCATGTCGTCAACCAGAATTTTCATCCGCCGCCATGGGCGCCGGATCGCCATCGCCCTGCTGACCCTGCCCGGCCTGTCCGGTATGTACACCGCGCATGCCGCGAGCGTGGGTACGGACGCCTGGTCGGCGGTCGATCCGCGCATCGGCACGGGTGGCGATGGCCATACCTTTCCCGGCGCCACCGTACCGTTCGGCATGATCCAGCTGAGCCCGGACACGGCGATGCCGGACTTCAAGCATGCGTACAAATGGGCAGCCGGTTACCAGTACGGCGACAGCAGCATCATGGGTTTTTCGCATACGCATTTTTCCGGCTCCGGCCATTCGGATCTGGGCGACGTGTTGCTGATGCCGATTGCCGGTGACGTGCGGCTGGAGCCGGGCGATCCGGCCAGGCCGGGCAGCGGCTACCGCTCGCGCTTCTCGCATGACAGCGAAGTGGCGCAGGCCGGTTATTACGCGGTGACGCTGAGCGACTACGGCGTGCGCGCCGAGCTCACCGCGGGGCGCCGGGTCGGCTGGCATCGCTACACCTTCCCGGCGGGCACGCCGGCGCACGTGCTGCTGGACCTGCGTCCCAGCATCTACGACTACACGGGCAAGGTGTTGTGGGCCAGAGCGCGCGTGCACGACGACGGCACGGTCACCGGTTGCCGCACCACGCGCGGCTGGGCACCGGGACGGGAGCTGTGCTTCGCGATGCGCTTCTCGCAGCCGATGGTTTCGCGCCGATTGCTCGATCGCGAAACCGATGTCGTCTACAAGGGGTTCAAGGGGCCAGGCAACCAGCCGGTGGACAACGATGCGCAGAACGGCCGCGCGCTGGTCGGCGTGTTCGATTTCGGCGCGTTGAAGCAGCCGCTGGAGGTGAAGGTGGCGATCTCGCCGGTGAGCGAGGCCAACGCGGTCGCCAATCTGGACCAGGATGGCGCCGGCTGGGATTTCGACGCCCGCCGTGCGGAGGCGAAGGCCGCCTGGGCCAGGGAGCTGGCGGTGGTCGACATCGATGCGCCGAAGACGGCAAGAACGCAGTTCTACACCGCGCTGTACCACGCGATGCTGTCGCCGACGCTGAGCATGGACGTCAACGGCGATTACCGCGGGCCGGATCATGCGGTGCATCGGGCGAAGGATTTCGAGTTCTATTCCACCTGGTCGCTGTGGGACGTGTATCGCGCGCAGCAGCCGCTGATGGTGTTGCTGCATCCCGCGCGCAGCACCGATTTCATCCGCTCGCTGATCGCCGCGCGCGAGGCCAGCCCGTTCGGCATCCTGCCGGTGTGGGCGTACCAGGGGCTGGAGACGTGGTGCATGATCGGCTACCACGCGGTGCCGGTGATCGCCGATGCGTACATCAAGGGCGTGCGCGGTTTCGATGCGGAAAAAGCGCTGCAGGCGATGGTGGCCAGCGCTAGCTACGGCCCCTACGGCGACCTGGCCGATTACATGAAGCTGGGCTACGTGCCGATCGACAGGGAGCCCGAAGGTGCCTCAAAGACGCTGGAATACGCCTACGACGACTGGTCGCTGGCGCAGATGGCGAAGGCCATGGGCAAGGCCGATGTCGCGGCCACGTTCGAAAAGCGCGCGGGCAACTGGAAGAACGCGTGGGACCCGCAGACCGGCTTCATGCGCGCCCGCCTCGCCGACGGCACATTCCGCGAGCCGTTCGATCCCACGGCCGCAGGCTACGGCAGCGATTTCACCGAGGGCAACGCCTGGCAGTATTCGTGGTACGTGCCGCAGGACGTGGCGGGGTTGATCGGTGCGATGGGTGGCGACGAGAAATTCGTGGCCAAGCTCGATGCCCTGTTCGACGCCAAGGTCGACCCCGCGCACTTCAAGCACGTGGAAGACATCACCGGCCTGATCGGCTGGTACGCCCACGGCAACGAGCCCAGCCATCACATCGCCTACCTCTACGACTACGCCGGCGCACCCTGGAAAACGCAGGCACGGCTGAAGCAGATCATGGACAGCCAGTACGCGGCGCGGCCCGATGGGCTCAGCGGGAATGACGACCTGGGCCAGATGTCGGCCTGGTACGTGTTCACCGCGCTGGGCTTCTATCCGGTGACGCCGGGTAGCGACGAGTACGCGATCGGCCGTCCCTTCGTGGCGCGCGCCAGCCTGCATGTCGGCAACGGCCGCACGTTCACGGTCAGCGCCACGCCGCTGGACGATGCCCATCCCTACGTGGGTGCGGTGACGCTCAACGGCAAACCGCTGGCGCGCACGTTCCTGCGTCACGCGGAGATTGTCGCGGGTGGTGAGCTGCACTTCACCATGCAGGCGCAGCCGGACAAGCGCTGGGGCACCGCCGTCTCGGCGCGGCCCGCGTCGATGAGCGCGTACCGGCCGTAACCCGCGGCAACGCGGACGACGCTTGCTACGAAGCGTTGGTCGGCGGCGTCTTGCGGGGACGCCGCGGCCCGGGGGCGGATTGTCGACCCTGCGCTGCGTCGATGGCATCGATCCAGCCGGCGCGCGCCGTGGGGAAGGCATCGGCGTAGGGCACGTAGGGCTTGATGTCGAGAATCGGCGTGCCGTCGAGCAGGTCCATGCCGCGCACGCGCAGCCGCGTTTCCTCCACCGCCACCAGTTCCACCGCGGACAGCCCGATCGCGTTGGGGCGATGCGGCGAACGCGTGGCCAGCACGCTGCGCTTGCCGCCGCCGCGGGGCGGCTTCACCTCGGCCTTCCAGCCCTCGCTGCGATGGAAGGCGAACACCAGCCAGATGCGCTCGAACCCGGCCAGGTCGCGGAACGCGGCGGCCGGGAAACCCTCCACGAATTCGATCAACGCCTCGGCCGCCGCCGCCGTGGCCGTGCCTGCCACCACGGTGGATTGGTGGGGCGCGTCGATGCGCTGCGTGTACGGTGATCGCGCGTAGGCGATCGCATGGCAGGGCAGGGAGAAAGGCGTGTCGTGCATGGTCGAAGCGGCTGCGGGGGAGCGCCATTATTCCATTGGCCGAGGTTTCGGTCCGTTTTCGGCTGTCTCCGTTGCGGGCCGGGTGGATCCGTCTGTCCGGGCGGCCACGTCATCGTGCCGAAAGGTGCCGGCGCGGGTTGACGCACCAGTCACGCTCCGTGAGGCCACGATGTGGCATGGTGAAGTGGGCAGTTTCCAAGGATCCGTGCATGACCGACGCTCCCCAACCTGCGGCTGAAGACGCTCGCGCGGAGCGGCTTGCGGCCTTGTCGGCACTGGATACCGAGGCCGATCCGCTGTTCGACGCGCTGGCCCGCAGCGCTGCCATTGCGACGGGCGCGCCGATCGCGCTGATCACCCTGATCGACAACGAGCGCCAGTGGTTCAAGGCCAACATCGGTTTCGCCGGCCTGCGCGAGACGCCGCGTGACGTGGCGTTTTGTGCGCAGACCATCCTCGGCCCCGAGCTCATGGAAGTCACCGATGCCGGCAGCGATCCGCGCTGGGCCGAGAATCCGCTGGTAACCGGGTATCCGGGTATCCGCTTTTATGCGGGGATGCCATTGACGCTGAAGGACGGTGTCCGCGTCGGTGCGCTGTGCATTCTCGATCGCACGCCGCGCAAGTTGAATGACGAACAGCGCCGGGTCCTGGCGGCCCTGGCCGCGGCCGCGGTCGAGGCGCTGGAATTGCGCATGCTGTCGCTGCAGCGCCAGGCCGTGCAACAACGCCAGCGCGATGACGCCGTTTCGGGCCTGGAGGCGGCGAAAGCGATGGCGGCGCTGCTCGCCCGCACCGACCGGTTGATGGGCGCGGGGCGCTGGTCGCTCGATCTGGACACGAAGCAGGTCAACTGGTCCGATGAAACCTGTGCCGTGCATGACGTGCCGCCCGGTCATCGTCCGCCCCTGACGGAGGCGTTCAACTATTACACACCCGAAGCCAGGCCGAAGATCGAATTGGCCGTAAAGGCGGCCATGATCGATCCACATGCAAGCTGGGACATGGAGTTGCCCATGCTTACTGCCAAGGGACGACAGATATGGGTGCGCACCATCGGTTTCGCGCAAATGCAGTCGGCACCCGCCCGGCTGGTGGGCGTGGTCCAGGATATTTCCATCCGCCGGCGTGTCGTGGCGGCGCTGGAGGCCAGCGATCGCCGGTTTCGCAAGCTGTTCGAGTTCAGCCTTGGCCTGATCTGCACGCACGACCACGAAGGCGTGGTGCTGTCGGTGAACCCCGCCGCGGCGGCATCGCTGGGCTATTCGGTGGGCGAGCTGCTGGGGCGATCGCTGACCGATTTCATCCCACCCGAACGCCATGCCGCGTTCCACACCTACCTGTTGCAGTTGATGACCAAGGATCGCCACGCCGGCATGCTGGAACTGATTGCCAAGGACGGCGGCCGGCGCGTGTGGCAATACCAGAGCGTGCTGGACGACCAGAGCGAGGAACCCTATGTGCTGGGGCACGCGCTGGATATCACCGAGCGCTACCAGCAGGAGTTGCGGCTGTGGGACGAGGCCATCCGCGATCCACTCACCAAATGCTTCAACCGCCGTTACCTGGACAACCTGTCCGGCGCGCTCGCGTCCGAGGCGTGGGGTTGCATCGCCATCGACCTGGATCACTTCAAGCAGATCAACGACCAGTATGGCCATCAGCGCGGCGATGAGGTGCTGGTGGCCATGGCCAGATTCCTGTTCAGCCACGCCCGGCGCGACGACCCGGTGGTGAGGCTCGGTGGCGACGAGTTCCTGCTGCTGCTGCGTGGCGCGGATGACGAGGCGACCGCGCGGGTGGCGCGCGAGATCGAAGCGGACCGTGCCTCCGCACCGATCGGATTCACCTTGGGCGCCGCCAGTTTCGGGCACGGCGTGTCGCTGTTCGACGGGCTGGGCGAGGCGGACCGGCGTCTTTACCAGCGACGGGCGATCGATCGTGCACCTTCCTCCGGCGCCGCCGATCGGGTCAGCTGACTTCGCTGCCCAGGCGCAGGTTGATGCCCAGCGCGGTGGCCAGTTCGCGCATCGGCTCCGCGTCGCGGGTCAGCGTGATCCAGCCGGCGTGGCTGTCGTTGTCCGCTTCCCACGTCCACAGCGTGTAGCCGTATTCGGCCAGGCAGTCGTAGGCGGTGCCCAGCAGCGAGGCGCCATCCATGTCCTCGAAGAAATCGTCATCGGCGGGGTCGCCGTTCCAGTCGATGGACAGGTTCCAGCGGGCGCACAACTCGTCGATCACCTGCACCAGTGCCCGCGAATCGCCGGCGTCGATGTGAAAGCCGGAGCGCCAGTCGATCACGTGGGCCATCATGTGGACCGGTTCGTAGCTGTCCTCGGCCATCGGCGCCACCGTCTCGCGGTAATCGTCGAACTGCTGCAGCGCGGTGTCCTCGTCGCCCGGGTTGATCAGCTGCAGCAGCTGCCACACCAGTGCTTCCACGGAGGCATCCTCGATGTCGTCGAACGCGTCGTCCGCATCGTAGTCGTCGTCGGAAACACTCATGGGGCATGTCTCGGGGGGAGGATGCCTATGGTTGCGCGTGCGGGCGGGATTGGAAAGCCTGCCGCGCCGGCCTAAGCCGATCCTAACGTCGACGCTGCACACTGCTCCTTTCCCGCCTCAGGTACGCGCCGGCTTTTTGCTAGAGTCCCGGCGCAGACAACGGACTGAAGAATGACAACGATCGACGACGATACGCGCGCCCGACGCATGTTCTGGTGGTTCATGCTGGCAGCGCTGGTGGTGCTGGCCGCGGGCATCGGCCTGCGCGACCCGTGGCCGCCGGATGAGCCACGCTTCGCGCTGGTCGCGCACCAGATGCTCAGTTCCGGGCAGTGGCTGTTCCCGCATCGCGGGATCGAGCTGTATTCGGACAAGCCGCCGCTGTTGATGTGGTGCGAGGCGATCACCTTCTGGCTTACCGGCGGCTGGCGCGGCGCCTTCCTGCTGCCCTCGCTGCTGGCCGGGCTGGGCAGCCTGCTGGTGGTCTACCGCACCGGGCGGCGCCTGTGGAACGCGCGCATCGGTTTGCTGGCGGCGGTGCTGCTGCTGGCGGCGATCCAGTTTGTCGATGTGATCAAGCACGCGCAGATCGACCCGCTGCTGCTGTTCTGGGTGACCATCGGCAATGCCGGCCTGCTGGTGCATTGCCTGCGCGGCCCGGATTGGCGGGCGTACTGGCTGGGCTGCTTCGCGGCCGGGCTGGGCGTGATCACCAAGGGCGTCGGCGTGCTGGTACTGCTGATGCTGCTGCCGTATCTGTTTGCGCGGTTGCGGCAGTGGCCGGGGGTGACGCAAACCCGCGGTGATGGCTGGCGCTGGGCCGCAGGTGCGCTGGCGTTCCTGCTGCCGATCGCGCTGTGGCTGGTGCCGATGCTGGTGGCGGCCTACGGTTTCAACACGCCCGAATACATCGCCTACGTGCAGGATCTGCTGTTTCGCCAGACCGCCCAGCGCTACGCCAATTCATGGGCCCATGCGGAGCCGGCCTGGTTCTTCCTGCTGGTGATGGCGCGCGACTGGTTTCCGGTTTGCCTGCTGATCCCGCTGCTGTTGCCGGCATGGCGCGATGCGCTGCGCGGCCGTGAGGCACGCGTATTGCTGCCGCTGGCGTGGTGGTTGCTGGCCTTGCTGTTTTTCAGCATTCCCTCCGGCAAACGCGAGATCTACCTGTTGCCGGCGTTGCCGATGGTGGTGCTGGCGATGGCTCCGTTCGTGGACGGGCTGCTGGCCAGGCGCTGGTTTTCGCGGGCGGCGTTCGCGCTGGGCGTGTTGATGGGCGTGGTTTTCCTGGCCGCCGGTACCTGGGCGCTGTCAGCTCATCCGCGCGCCGCGCAGCGTATCGCCGCCGGGTACGAACTGCCCGATGGTGGCGCCGCGTTGTGGTGGTGCGCGATCGGCGTGGGCGTGCTGTTTGTACTGGCGGCGGCGTGGTTCCGTCCCCGCCGTGGCGTGCTGGCGTTGCTGGTGGGGCTGGGTGCGGCGTGGGTGGGCTGGCCGGTCAGCACGTACCCGCTGCTCAATGACAACCAGTCGGTGCGTGCGCTGATGCGCAGTGCGGATGAGCGGATCGGCCCCGACGGTGAACTGGCGCTGGTGCAGTGGCGCGAGGAGCTGCTGCTGCAGGCACGGCGGCCACCGGTGGAGTTCGGCTTCTCGCGGCCCGCGGCGCAGCAGATGCACGATGCGCTGGCGTGGCAGGCGCAAGCGCCGCAGCGGCGCTGGATCCTGGTCAACAGCGACGCCTTGGGCCCCTGCGTGGACCCGGCGCGGGTGGTGCGACTGGGCGTGGCCAACCGCAATGCCTGGTGGCTGTTCGACGCGGCGGCGGTGAAGCCGGGTTGTTCGATGGCGTCGCAATGAGCCGGTGGCGCCTCACGCGACGCCGGTGGCGCTCAGGTCACGCCGGCCTGGCAACGGCGCACCAGCCGCTCGAATTTCCGGCGATTGACGGTGGCGTTGTGGCGACGGCTCATGGAGCGGTGCGGGATGATGTTTTTCTCGCCGAAGCCGTCGATCATCATCAGCCGCGGCGCGGTGCCGTCGTTGCTGCCGTAAACCATGTTGAAGGCGTGCAGGTCGGTGGCGATCACGTTGTGCCGCAGCAGCGCGGCGAGCAGGTCGTCCAGCGCCTGGCGCATTGCGGCGGTGAAGCCGTCGCGGCCCAGCCAGGTCGCCAGCGTGGGCGCCAGCGCGCCATCGGCACCGAGGATCTTTTCCACCACCAGGCCCACGCCCAGGTCGGTGTCGGCCAGGCCGATGACCGCCGCCAGCGGGGTCGGGCCCGGGTCGGCGTGGCGCGAGGCCAGGTATTCCTTGAACTCGCGCACGTAGCCGCGATACGGGCCGGTGCGCGGCCATCGTGCTGTCGCCGCGGCGTTTTCGATCAGGTCGGTGCGGATCACCTTCACCAGCTGCCCCGGCTGTTCCGGGTGCTGGTACACCTGCCGGTGCTTGCCGGTGGCGATCGGCGTGGCCTGGCTGAGTTGAAGCATGCGCGGCATCCCTGTTCGACTGGACGGTCATTGTGCGGCAGCGCCGCAACGATCGCATCCCGCGGCGCACTCATGGCGCTGCGCTAAACTGCACGGCTTCACCGGAGACTTCGTATGCGACGGCTTTCCTGGCGCTTTTTTGCGGCCACCATGGTTCTGCTGACGCTCAGTCGGCTGGGTCTGTCGGTGTGGCTTTGGTCGCGGGTGCAGCCGGCGGGTGGGCTGTGGCCGATCCTGTTCGGTGGCTGGCGCATCGACCTGAGTTTCCTGGCGATGATCTGCGCGTTTCCCATCCTGCTGTCGCCATGGCTGGGTCATCTGGCCTGGCCCACGCGCATCACCGCGTGGTGGTACCGCGTGTGGTGGCTGCTGTTCGTGCTGCTGGAAGTGTCCACGCCGCAGTTCATCCTGGAATACGACACCCGTCCGAACCGGCTCTACATCGAGTACCTCACCAGTCCGCGCGAGGTGTCGGCGATGTTGTGGCACGGCTACAAGGGCGTGCTGTTTTTCGGCGTGATCGCGCTGGGCCTGCTGGGCTGGTGGGGCTTCCGCTGGCTGCGCACGTCGTTGGTCGATGCGCGCATGAAACTGGCATGGCGGCCGGTGGTGACGGCGGTGGCGTTCGCCGTGCTGTTGCTGGTGGGACGCGGCACGCTGGAGCATCGCCCGCTCAACGCGTCGATGGTGGCCTTCAGCGACGACAGCATGGTCAACACGCTGCCGCTGAATTCGCTCTACAACGTGGCCAACGCCATCCGCGGCATGAGCAACGAGCGCTCCGCCGCGACCGTCTACGGCAAGATGCCCGAGCCCGAGATGCAGCACATCGTGCGCGAGGCGGCGGGTTTCACCGGCCCGATGCTCGATCCGAAATACCCCAGCATGCACCGCCAGCAGGCCAGCGCGAAGCCGGCCAAGCCGCTGAACCTGGTGATCATCATGGAGGAGAGCCTGGGCGCGCAGTTCATCGGCACGCTGGGCGGGCAGCAGCTGTCGCCGCAGTTCGATGCGCTGTCGAAACAGGGCTGGCTGCTGGCGCGCACCTACGCCACCGGCACCCGCTCGGTGCGCGGGCTGGAGGCGGTCAATACCGGCTTCCTGCCGACGCCGGCCGAGGCGGTGCTGAAGCTGCCGCGCAGTCAGCATGGCTTCTTCACCATCGCCGGCTTGCTGGGTGAATTCGGCTACCACTCGCGCTTCATCTACGGCGGCGAGGCGCACTTCGACAACATGAAATCGTTCTTCCTGGGCAACGGTTTCGACGAGGTGATCGACCAGCCGAAGTTCCAGGTAAAGCCCGGTTTCACGGGGTCGTGGGGCGCGTCCGACGAGGACATGTTCAACGAGCTGCATCACCGGTTGATGCAGGACGGCGACAAGCCCAACTTCACGCTGGCGTTCAGCGTGTCCAACCACACGCCGTGGGAATATCCGGCCGGCCGCATCAAGGCCACGGAACCCGCGGCCAGCGTGCAGAACACCGTGCGTTATGCGGACTGGGCGATCGGGCAGTTCTTCGAGCGGGCGAAGAAATCGCCGTACTGGAACCACACCGTGTTTCTGATCGTGGCCGACCACGACGCCCGCGTGTTCGGCGCCAGCCTGGTGCCGGTACGGCATTTCCATATCCCCGCGCTGATCCTGGGGGCGGGCGTGCCGGTGCAGCGCGACGAGCACATCGTCAGCCAGATCGACCTGGCGCCCACGCTGCTGTCGCTGATCGGCATCAGCAGCGTGCACCCGATGCTGGGCGCCGACCTCACCCGGCGTTATCCGGACCGGGCGATCATGCAGTACGGCGACAACTACGGTTACCTGAAATACGACCAGTTGGTGGTGCTGCAGCCGCACCAGAGCGCGAAGCAATTCCACTACGACGTGGGCACCGAAACGCTCACCCCGGTGCCGCTCGACCCGACGCTGGACAAACTGGCGCTGGCGCACGCGTTGTGGCCAAGCTGGGCCTACTTCAACCAGCGCTATGTGTTGCCGCCTGCCAGCGAGCAGCATGCGGCGCCGGCCACCGCCGGCAGCGCGGCCAAGCCGGCGGTGGTGCCGATCAAGGTGAACACGCCCGATTGCTGCGTGACGCGGCAGCTTTAGAAAAACAAAAACCCGGCATGACGCCGGGTTTTTGTTGTGGAAGCGCGTAACGCTCAACGCAGCAGCGAGCGCAGCATCCAGGCGGTTTTCTCGTGCTCCTTCAGGCGGCCGGTGACCATGTCGGCGGTGCCCTCGTCGCCCGCCTTGTCGGCGACCTTGATGGTCTCGCGGGCGGTGGCAGCGGCGACCTCGTGACCCTCGACCAACTGGCCGACCATGTCCTTCCATTCCGGCACGCCGGCCTCTTCCTTGATCGAGGTGAGCTTGCCGAACTGGCTGTAGGAGCCCGGCGCGAACACGTCCAGCGTGCGGATGCGCTCGGCCACCTCGTCGGCGGCCAGCCACAATTCGTTGTACTGCGTCTCGAACATCGCGTGCAGGCTGTTGAACTGCGGGCCGGTGACGTTCCAGTGGAAGCTGTGGGTCTTCAGGTAGAGCGAATACGTGTCGGCCAACAGCTTGGACAGGTTCTTGGCGACCGCTTCGCGATCCTTTTTGGCAATGCCGATGGAAATGGCCATGTGTCGCTCCTTCTTGGTGATCGATGCGATGGACCCACAGTAGCGGGGCGATCGCCGTTGGTGAAATGAAACCTTTGTATGCCGCCGATAGCTTTCGACTATCAGGCCGTCGCCAGCAGTTATCATGCGCGGTTCGATGAATGCCTCCGACCCGCCCACTCCCGAATCCGCCGCCGATCCCGGCCTGCGCAAGCTGCGCGGGCAGTTGGACACGGTGGCCAGCCGCGACTTCGGTCGCCTGCTGGGTCGCTGGCGCACGCTGTCGCGCCGGCCCGATGAGAACAAACTGGCGGCATTGCGCGCGGATATCGAGCGGTCGGCGGCAAAACGCCGCACGCGCGTCGCCGCCAAGCCGGCGATCCGGCTGGACGACTCGCTGCCGATCAGCGCCCGCGCCGACGACATCGTCAAGCTGATCCGTGAGCACCAGGTGGTGGTGATCGCCGGCGAAACCGGTTCGGGCAAGACCACCCAGCTGCCCAAGCTGTGCCTGGCCGCCGGCCGCGGCGAGGCGGGCATGATTGGCTGCACCCAGCCACGCCGGCTGGCCGCCCGTTCGGTGGCGCGCCGCGTGGCCGAGGAACTGGGCACGCCGGTGGGCGACATCGTGGGTTTCCAGGTGCGCTTCAACGACCAGGTGTCCGAGCGCAGCCTGATCAAGTTCATGACCGACGGCATCCTGCTGGCCGAAACCCAGGGCGACCCGTGGCTGAGCGCGTACGACACGCTGATCATCGACGAAGCCCATGAGCGCAGCCTCAACATCGATTTCCTGCTGGGCTACCTGAAGCAGTTGGCGGCGAAGCGGCCACAGCTGAAGATCATCGTCACCTCGGCCACCATCGATACCGCGCGCTTTGCCGAACACTTTGGCGGCGCGCCGGTGGTGGCGGTGGAAGGGCGTGCGTATCCGGTGGAACTGCGCTGGCGCCCGGTGGATGGCGCCCGCCCACCTGTGGGAGCGACTTCAGTCGCGATGGACGGCGCGAGGGAATCCGGATCGCGGCTGAAGCCGCTCCCACAGAAAGCCTCCATGCAGCAAGGCAGCGCCGAGCACATCGCCGCGGTGCTCGACGAAATCAGCCACGACGACCCGCGCGGCGACGTGCTGATTTTCCTGCCCGGCGAGCGCGAGATCCGCGACGCGCACCAGCTGCTGTCGCGCCGGCAATACCGCGAGACCGAGATCATGCCGCTGTACGCGCGGCTATCCGCGGGCGACCAGGATCGGGTGTTCAAGCCCGGCATCAAGCGCCGCGTGGTGCTGGCCACCAACGTGGCCGAGACCTCGCTCACCGTGCCGCGCATCCGCTACGTGATCGACACCGGCACGGCGCGGGTGAAGCGCTACAGCCAGCGCAGCCAGCTCGAACGGCTGCATGTGGAGCCGGTGTCGCAGGCCGCCGCCGACCAGCGCAAGGGCCGCTGCGGCCGCGTGGGGCCGGGCATCTGCTATCGCCTCTACGACGAGGTGGATTTCGCCGGCCGCGCCGCATTCACCGACCCGGAACTGCTGCGCTCGTCGCTGGCCAACGTGATCCTGCGCATGCTGGCGTTGAAGCTGGGCGACGTGGAGCAGTTCCCGTTCCTGGACGCGCCCGATCCGCGCGTGGTGGCGGACGGCTATCGCCGCCTGGCCGAGATCGCGGCGATCGACGACGCGCGCAAGCTCACCGCGATCGGCCACACCCTGGCGCGGCTGCCGATCGACGTGCAACTGGCGCGCATGCTGGTGGAAGGCGAGAAGCTGCACAGCCTGCGCGAACTGCTGACCATCGTCTCCTTCCTCAGCATCCAGGACCCGCGCGAGCGACCTTCCGACGCACGCCAGCAGGCCGATACCGCGCATGCCGTGTTCGCCGATCCCAAGTCCGATTTCGTGGGCGTGCTGAATTTGTGGAAGGCGTATCACGACGCCCACGAGGAACTGACCCAGTCGAAACTGCGCGACTGGTGCTCACGGCATTTCCTCAGCTTCATGCGCATGCGCGAATGGCGCGAGCTGCATCGGCAGTTGTTGCTGGTGGTGGGGGAGCTGGGGTGGAAGCTGGACGTCCATGCTCCCTCTCCCCCATCGCCCGCGATGGGGGAGAGGGTTGGGGTGAGGGGGCGCTCTTCGCCCCAGCAGAAGCCCCCC
>NZ_AJXU01000016.1 GCF_000264315.1 Rhodanobacter fulvus Jip2 | reverse complement strand
GGGGGGGGGGGGGGGGGGCCGCTCTTCGCCCCAGCAGAAGCCCCCCTCACCCAACCCTCTCCCCCGTGGGCGGGGGAGAGGGCTTGAGCGTGCAGCGCGGGATCCCGTGGCGGCGACGGCGAGCGAAGCCGAAGGGGACCGCCTCTACGAGTCAGTCCACCGCGCCTTGCTCGCCGGCTTGCCTACCCAGGTCGGCCGCAAGGACGAGAAGGGCATCTACCAGAGCACGCGCGAGCGCAAGTTCCATGTCTTCCCCGGCTCGGCCTTGTCCAAGACGCCGCCAAACTGGATCTTCAGCGCGCAGATCCTGGACGTGGGCGGCCGTGTGTGGGGCATGTCGAATGCGCGGGTGGAACCGCTGTGGATCGAGCAGCAGGCCGCGCACCTGCTGCGTACCAGTTGCCGCGACGCGCACTGGTCGAAGAAGCGCGGCTGCGTAGTGGCGTACGAGCAGGTGAGCCTGTTCGGGCTGGTGCTGGTGGAGAAGCGGCCGGTCACCTTCCAGAAGCAGGATCCGGCGCTGGCGCATGCAATCTTCTTGCGCGAGGCGCTGGTGCGTGGCGACGTTGATAGCAAATCCGATTTCGTGCGCGCCAACCAGCGCGTGCTGGAAGACGCGCGTGGCATCGAGGCGAAGCAGCGGCGCGAAGGCCTGATCCGCCATGAAGACGATCTGGTGGCGTTCTTTGAGGGCAAGCTGCCCGAGGACATCGCCAGCAGCCGCGCGCTGGATGCGTGGTATCGCAAGGCGCGCCCTGCCGAGCAGGCGGCGCTGCGCTGGTCGCTGGATGACGTGATGGCCGGCGGCGCGGGGCTGGATGCGAAGGCGTTTCCCGCTTGGCTGGACATCCCGCCGCAGCGCTACAAGCTCGAATACCGCTTCGTGCCCGGCGACGAGGCCGATGGCGTCACCCTGCATCTGCCGCTGGCGATGTTGAACGCGCTGCCGGCCGCGCGTTGCGAGTGGCTGGTGCCGGGCCTGCTCAGCGAGAAAGTGGCCGAGCTGATCCGAGGCCTGCCGAAAACCCTGCGCCGCAATTTCGTGCCCGCACCGGATTTCGCCCGCGCCTTTGTCGAGGCCGAGGCGCCGCGCGACGCATCGCTGGCGAAGGTGCTGGCCGGTTTCCTGAAACGCACCACCGGCGTCGACGTCGATGCGGCGGCGTTCGACGCGGTCAAGCTGCCCGCGCATTTCCTGATGCGCTATCGCCTGCATGAGGGCGATGCGGTGAAGCCCGGCAAGACCCTGGCCAGCGGCCGCGACCTGGCCGAGCTGCGCGGCCGCTGGGAAGGCCAGGCGCGCGAGGCGTTCTCGCGCAAGACCGACATCGAGCTGACCCGCGAAGACGTGGCCAGCTGGGATTTCGAGGAAATCCCCGCGCAGGTGCGCTCCGAAGGTGGCCTGGCCGCGTTTCCGGCGCTGGTGGATCTGGGCGAGACGGTGGCGCTGCGCGTGTTCGAGCGCAGCGACGAGGCGCGTGCGGCGCACCGGCAAGGCGTCGTGCGCTTGTTGCGTAACGCGCTGGCCAGCGAGGCGAAGCAGGCGCGACGCCGCTTGCCGATCGCCAACCCGCTGTCGCTGAAATACACGCCGCTGGGCAGCATCGACAGCCTGCGCGAGGATCTGGTCGAGGGCGGTTTCACCGACCTGCTGGCACGCCACCAACTGGATGCGCGCAGCGCCGGCGATTTCGAAAAACTGCGCACGCAGTTGTCGCGCGAACTGTTCGGCGCCGCGGTGGAGCGCTTGAAACTGGCCGAGCCGATCATCGAGGCGCAAGCCGATCTGAAGCCCTGGCTGCAGCCTCCGCTGATGGGTTTCGCCCGCGCCAGCTACGACGACCTGCACGAGCAGTTCGATGCGCTGCTCACGCCGGGTTGCCTGCGCGAACTCTCGCCGGAACGGTTGGCCCACTACCCGCGCTACCTGAAAGGCATGCGACTGCGCGCCGAACGACTGCGCCAGGACCCGGCCAGGGATCAGCAACGCATGCTGCAGGTGATGCCGTATTGGCGCGCCTGGCTGCAACACCGCGCCGCCGGCGTCGATGCGCAGGCGCTGGCGGAATTGCGCTGGCTGATCGAGGAATGGCGTGTGTCGCTGTTCGCCCAGGAATTGAAGACCGCTGAACCAGTGTCGGCGAAGCGGTTGGCGAAAGCGCTTTCGGCGTTGTAGCCAAGCCAGCTTCTGTGGGAGCGACTTTTGTGGGAGCGACTTCAGTCGCGATGCTCTTGCGAATCCCGAATCCCGAATCCCGAATCCCGACCAAGAGCATCGCGACTGAAGTCGCTCCCACAGGTAGGAGCGTCCTAACCGCGTCGCGACTTCAACCGCTTCAGGATTTCCCCGCGCGCCTCGCGCAGGATGGAATCACGATCGAGACTGGCCACGATGTCGGCGACGGCGCGCTTGGCGCCGGCATCGCCCCAGGATTTGCCGCCGACCAAGTAGCGTTCGGCGGCGCGACCGATCAGCACCGTGGCGTACCAGCCCAGCGCGCCCTGCGCCGCGGCGGTGACGAAGACCGAGAGGCCGGCGCTCATGCCCTTGAGCGCGGAAGCGACCAGTTGCATGCCCCAGATGGCGCCCATCAACGCGGCCAGCTGCGCCGAGATCACCGCCACCAGCCGGCCGGATTCGGCGCGCGTCAGCGGCAGGCCGTAGACGCGCGACAGTTGCACCACCATCGCCGCATCCAGGCCCGCGGCGGCCAGCAGGTCGGCGACGGGAATCGGGTTCAGCGCCACCGCCACGCCCTTGGCCAGGCAGTAGTGGCGGATCAGCCGGGTGGCGACTTGCTGCCGCGTCTGCGCGATGCGGGCGCTGACCTGGTCGGTGAGCCGGCCCGCATACAGGCCGGCATTGATGGCCGACAGCGTCTTGCCCTCACGCGCGGCGATCGCCAGCAGGCGTTCGCGCAACGCCGCTACGTCCGGTGGCGGCGATCGCTCGCCGACGGTTTCGTTGCCCCGCGCATCGACGTCGATCAGCCGCTGCGCGGCAGGCAAAGCGGCCGCGGCCAGCACGTCATCGGGCCGCACCAGGCCGGCCACGCGCTGGCGCAGATGGTCCAGCAGGGCGGTCAGTTCATCGGCGCCGTAGCGATCGGCCTTGTTCAGCGCCAGCAGCAGCGGGCGCTGGGTGGCGGCCAGGGTTTTCAGGGCGTCCAGCTCCTGCCGGGTGAGGTCGCCATCGCAGACGAACACCACCAGGTCGGCGATCTCGGCCACGTCGAAGGCCAGCCGCTCGCGCGCTTCGCCGTCGAGCTCGTTGATGCCGGGTGTGTCGATCAATACCAGGCCGTCGTGCTGCGCTTCGTCCAGCGTCGCCTGGCCGGCTTCGGTGGTGGTGCCGTGCAGGACGCCCACGGGAAACGCTGGGCGACCGAGCAAGGCATTGCCCAGCGCCGACTTGCCCGCCGACACGCGGCCGAACACGGCGATGTGCAATTCGCCGCGCTCCAGTTTCGCCAGCATGCTCTCGATGCGAGCGAAATCCGTCGCCAGTTCGCTGCGCACCGCGGCGGGAATGGTGGGGTCGTCCAGCAGGCTGCGCAGGCTGTCGGCCACGCGCGACGAACCGCTGGACGTGCGGGCGTGCGGCACCGCCTCCGGATCGCGCGGCGTCGGCCGCAGGAGTCCGCGCAGGCGCTGCCACAAGCTGTCGATGGCCAATGCCGCGCGCCGCTATTTCGCGGTCAGTTGCAGATGCGCGGTGACCTTCACGTCGGCGCCGATCACCGACGTATCGGCGTACTCGCCGCCGCCCACACCGAAGTCGAGCCGCTGCACGACGCCGGCCACGTCCAGCGTGGCACCGCTGGCGGCGGGCTGGAATTTCACGTCCAGGCTGACCGGTTTGGTCACGCCGCGCATCGTGAGCTTGCCGTCGGCGACAACCTGCGCCCCATTGCGGCGAAAGCCGGTGGTGACGAAATGCGCGGTGGGGAACTTGGCCACGTCGAAGAAATCGCTGCCAGGAAGGGCGCCGTCGCGATCGCTGTCGCCGGTTTTCACGCTGGCCAGCGTCACCGTGACGTCGAACGCGGCCTGGGTCAGGTCGGCGGCGTCGTAGCGGATCGCCGCGTTCCACTTGTCGAAATGGCCGTTGAAGGTTTCACCCTGGAAGGTGCCGCTGAAACCCAGCGTGCTGGCGGCCGGTTGCACGGTGTACTCGGTGGCGGCGGCCAGCCCGGGCAGGGCCAGCGCCAGCAGCAGGGCGAATGATGGCAGGACGGGACGTTTCATCGGCGATCTCCTTCGGCATCCGGAAGCGGGCGCGGGCGGCCGAACGGCAGCATCCGGCGCAGCACATTGTCATTGTCGAACACATGGTGTTTCAGCGCGGCGCCCACATGCGCCACCAGCACCAGCAGCAGAAACCAGAACAGGTACTCGTGCACGCCGTGCGCGAAGTGGCGCAGCGTGTCGTTCTTTTCCGCCAGCGCCGGCAGGTTGAACTGCTTGAACCATTGCAGTGGCTTGCCGGTGACCGAATTGAACCACCAGCCGCTGAGCGGTATCGCCACGATCAATGCGTACAAAAAAGCGTGCACCGCCCGCGCGGACCATTGTTGCCAGCGCGGTGCCGGCGCTTCGCGAGGCCGGCCATCGAGCCACCGCCACAGCAGACGCAGCAGGGCCAGCGCCAGCACGGTCAGGCCGATGGATTTGTGCAGCGCCAGCCAGTTGATTTTCTGCATCGGCGAACGCGAAAGATCCATCAGCAGGCCGAACACGCCGTTGCCGATGATCGCCAGCGCGATCGTCCAGTGGAAAGCCTTGGCGATCGCGCCCCATCGGTAGGCGTTGCTGCGCAGTTTCATGCGAGGTCCTGCAGGCGGAAATGAATGCTCGAAGTCTGGCCGATGGGTGGCGATGGTGCCAGCGATGGGAGCGAAACGGTGCGTTTCCCGGTGGGACCAACTTCAGTCGCGATGCTTTTCCGTGAAGCCCAAAAGCAAGGGCATCGCGACTGAAGTCGCTCCCACAACAACAGGTCAGGGTGGCGGGGCATCGCGTTCGCGCACGGCGTCGAGGGTGAGCGTGGCCAGCTGGCGCAGGCGTGGGCCGTCGGCGTCGGTGAGCAAGGCTTTCAGGCGGGCGCCGGCATCGTCCTGGTCGAGCGTGTTGCGTTCGGCCAGCGAGGCGGACAGCGCGCGGCCCATCGCATCGAAGATCAGCGCATAGGCGAAGGCGTGCAAGACACCGCCGCCCAGCGTGCCCAGGCCGGGAAACGCCTTCAGTGCATTGCCGGCCACGGCCAGCACGATCGAGCTGCCGGTGCGCAGGGTGAGCCGGGCCTGGCGCACGAAATCCTCGATCTGCACGTCGCTGACCGGCACCTCATGCAATTGCGCCAGGGCGCGGGTGAGGCCGGTGGCGAGCACGCCCTGGATCACCAGGTCGCTGCCCGGCGCCACCGCGGCCAGCGCACCCACCACGGCGCGGCGGGCGTACTTGCGCACGATGCGTTCGGCCTCCTCGGCGCGGCTTTGCATTTCCAATGCGCCGGTGCGTTGATGCAGGCCTGCCAGCACGGCGTTCTCGCGCTGGCTTTCCAGGCCCTCGGCGCCGCGGGCGGTAAGCCGGGCCAGGGCGCGCAGCAGTGGCTCGATCGCGGGTTGGCGCTGGCGTTCGACGGTTTCGGTGCGGCCGTCGGCCAGCGTGCGCTGGAAGCGTTCGCTGCCGCCGGCGCTGATCGCCAGCACTGCACTGGCGATGCCGCGCGACAACTGGCGCAGGTGGGCCAGCAACTGCTCGCGCTCGGCCGCGTCCCATTGGTCGGCCTTGTTCATCACTAGCAGCAGCGGCTTGCCGAAGTCGGCCAGCCAGCGCAGTTCATCGGCCTGCTGGCGGTTGAGGTCGCCGGCGCAGAGGTAGATCACCGCATGTGCCCGCAGTGCCTCCTCGCGGGCCAGGGTTTCGTGCGCCTCGCCGCCGGCTTCGCGGCTGCCGGGCACGTCGGCCAGCACCAGGGTGCGTCCGTCGGGCAGCGCGCCGTCGTGGTGGCGTACCTCGCGCGTGGTGCCGCCGCGTACGTCGCTGGCGGCGATGGCCTGCGGCGCCAGCGCGCGGATCAGGCTGGACTTGCCGGTGGAGATTTCGCCGAACAACGCCACGTAGACGCGCTCGCTGGCGCGACGGCGGTCGAGTTCGGCCAGCTCGCTGCCCAGCGCGCCGGTGTCGGCGCCGCGGCTGCGCAATTGATCGATCCGTTGCTCCAGGCTGTCGCGATCGGGGGCGGGCATCGGGCGGCGCTTGCGGCGCGGTCGCAGCAGCCACCACAACACCGACAGGCCGGCCGCGGCGAAGATCGCCAGCGCGCCGCCCAGCGTCCATTGCAGCGCCGCGGGCAGGGCCAGGAAACGTTGCGCCAGCGCCAGCGCGCGCTCGGCGGCGGCAAACAGCAGCCACAGCAGCGCCGCCAGGGCCAGTGCGGTGAGCAGAAGTCGGAAGCGTCGGGGCATGCCGGCATTCTAGTGTGCCTGCGCCCCGGCAACGGGGCGTCGGGGCCGCCGCACGGTGTCGGCCCGCCCGCAGGACGCGTCGGCGCTCGCCGCATGTGGCCGCTTTTGGCATGATGGGCGCCGGGGAGGACATCCATGTTGGCAATGTTCCTGCGACACGCAGTGCGTGCGGCCGCCTTGCTGGTGCTTGCCGCGAACATGGCGTACGCGGCGTCGGCGTACGCCACTGTCGCGCCGGTCACCGGCACATCGGTTGTCGGTCCGCTGCCCACGCCGCAATTTCGTCGCTATGGCGTGGCCGATGGCCTGCCCAGCGGGCCGGTGTATGCGGTGGCGCAGGATCGCAACGGATTCATGTGGTTCGGCTCGTCGGCCGGGCTGGTGCGCTTCGACGGCGTCAGCTTCAAGACGTTTCGGCACTCGGACGCCGACCCCGACTCGCTGCCGGCCAACACCACCTACGCCTTGTTCGTGGATTGCGAAAACCGCATCTGGGCCGGCGGCATTTCCACCGGGCTGATTTCCTACGATCAGCGCAGTGGCCGCTTTCGCCATTGGCAGCATGACGATGCGAAGCCGGACAGCCTCTCCGGCAACGAGGTGTGGAGCATCGCCGAAACCAGCGATGGCACGCTGTGGGTGGCTACCGACCACGGCCTGGATCGCCTGCGCGCCGACGGCAACGGTTTCGATCATCTTGCGCTGGACGCGGCGGGCGAACACGCCGCATCGTTCGGCGAGACCCGCGCGTTGCTGGCCGATGCGGACGGACGGTTGTGGATAGGCGCCAGGCGCGGCCTCTTCCTGCGTCACGGCGACGGCACCATCAGCCGGGTGCCGATCGATCCGTCCTTCGAGGGCGACGTCGGCATGGCCTGGCACATCGAAGGCGGCCACGGCGAGGTTCGGGTGTCGATGACCGGCGGGTTGCTGGTCATTGGCAGCGACGGCGTGGCGCGCCCCGTGGCGAACAAGGCGCTGGCCGCCCGGCGCATTCCCAGCAGCACGCGCGACGCGCAGGGGCGGTTGTGGATCGGCACCATGGATGGCCTGCTGCTGGATACGGGCGACGGCAGGCTGCAGGCCATCGCCGGCCAGCCGCTGTTGCCGGGCGGGCTGCCCGGCAGCAAGATCTGGCAGACCGCGCTGGATCACGAAGGCGGCCTGTGGATCACCTTCGAGCAATCGAGCGTCGCCTACCTGCCGCCGGACTGGAACGGCTTCGCCCGTTTCACCCATGTGCCGGACGATCCGACCAGCCTGTCCAACATCGCCGCGTCGGCGATCCTGCTGGCGCGCGACGGCCAGCTGTGGGTGGGCGGCGAAAACGGCTGGGTCGACAAGCTGGACGCCACCACCGGCAAGGTCCAGCACGTGGTGCGCGGCGTGCGTGGGCAGATCGTGTGGCTGGCGGAGGATCTGCGCGGGCGCCTGTGGATCGCCAGCCCGGGCGAACTGCATCTGTTCGATCACGGCAAGCTGTCGCCCATCGATATCCGCAAGGCCGGCATCATGCGGCCGGTGATGCTTTGCGCCGCCACCGATGGCCGCATCTACGTGGCGGCCTGGGGCGGTGGCGTCTTCGCCATCGACGCCGACAGTCGCGCCATAGCGAAAATACCGATGGAGGACCCTACCGACGATTCGGTGGCCGTCGACCAGATCGGCTGCTACGCCGATGGGCCGTGGTACGCCAGCGCCGACGGGTTGCGGCGCTGGGATCCGGCGTCGCAGCGGATGCTGCTGGTTGCCGGCGTGCCCAGGCATGAAATCCTCACGTTTGCGCGCGATGCCGGTGGCTTCTGGCTGGTGACGCGCAGCAGCCTCGACCATTACCGCTACGCCGACGGCAAGGCCCGGCGCGACGACAGCGTCGACATCAGCGCGAAGCCGTTCGCGTCGGTGCTGGCCGACCTGCGGATCGACCGCAGCGGGAACTTCTGGCTGTTTGCCAATCCCGGCTTGTGGCGGCTCGGCAAGGACGACCGCCAGCTGAAATCGTTTGGTCCGGCGCAAGGCTTGTCGAATGTGGAGTTCAACAGTGGCGCCGTGGCGGTCGCATCCAACGGGATGATGTTTGCCGCCAACAGCGGTGGCGTGGTGGCGTTCCAGCCGGCGCTTTTCCCCGCGTCGGTGCCCGCCGGTTCACCACCGCAGGTGACCCTGGCCAGCCTGAACGTGCAACGTGATGGCGCCATCCACGCGCTGCCACGGGATGGTTCCGTGGTGCCGTTGCACTGGCGCGACCGCGATCTGCGCGTGGAAGTGCGCGTGGCCTCCTACGTCAACCCGGAGGCCAATCGCTACCGCTTCAAATTGACCGGCTTCGACACCAACTGGGTGGACGTGGACCATCGTGGCGAGCGCGATTTTGCCGGCCTGCCGGCAGGCGATTACACGCTCGAGGTGATGGCCGCCGGCCCGAGCGGCGTGTGGGGACACCTGGCCACGCCGCTGCGCATCCACGTGCAGGCGCCACCGTGGGCGCGCTGGTGGGCATGGGCGATCTATGTGGCAGTGCTGGTGCTGGTGGGCGGCCTGGGTCTGCGCGGGTGGCGCAACCGCATGGCGCAGCGCTATCGCCTGCAGCTCATCGAGCAGCAGCGCGAACTGGCCGAGCAGGCCAGTGCGGCCAAGACACAGTTTCTGGCCACGCTCAGCCACGAGATACGCACGCCGATGACCGGCGTGATGGGCATGGCGGAGCTGCTGCTGAGTACGCCACTCAACGCGCAACAGCACGACTACGCACAAGCCATGCAGCGCTCCGGCGGCATGTTGCTGAAGCTGCTCAACGACGCGCTGGACCTGGCCCGCATCGAGGCCGGCCGGCTGGAGCTGGAGCTGGCGCCGTTCGACCCGCGCCAGCTGGTCACCGACGTGGCGCAACTGGAGCAGGGGCTGGCACAGGCCAAGGGCCTGCGCTTCGTGCTGCAGGTGGATGACGACCTGCCCGAACGGGTGGTCGGCGACGCGGTGCGGGTCAAGCAGATCCTGCTCAACCTCGCCAACAACGCGTTGAAGTTCACCCAGCGCGGCAGCGTGACGGTGCGGGCGCAACGCTCGGCCGATGGCCTGCTTTTCAGCATCAGCGACACCGGCCCCGGCATCCCCGAGGCCAGCCAGGCGCGCCTGTTCGAACGGTTCGAGCAGGAAGCGGGACCGCAGCGGCGCGCCGGCAGCGGGCTGGGCCTGGCCATCTGCCGCGAACTGGCCGACATGATGGGCGGCAGCATCGAGCTGGAATCGCGGATGGCGCACGGCAGCACCTTCCGCGTGCGCCTGCCGCTGCCCGAGCCGCCGCCAGCGGTTCCTGTCACGACGGTCGACGGCGATCGTGCGCGCCGTATCCTGCTGGTGGAAGACGACACCATCGTGGCCGCCGTGTTGCGCGGATTGCTGGAGCAGCAGGGGCATCAGGTCTGCCACGTGGACAACGGTCTGGCGGCGCTGGCCGAACTGCCGCACTCGCGCTTCGACGTGGTGCTGCTGGATCTGGACCTGCCCGGCGTGGACGGTTTCCAGATCGCGCGGCTGATCCGCCAGCGCGAGGGCGCCGGTCGGCGCCTGCCGATCGTGCCGGTGACCGCGCGCTCGGGCAGCGAGGACGAGGCGCTGGCGCGCGCCGCGGGCATGGACGGCTTCCTGCGCAAGCCGGTGACCGGTGAACAGCTGGCCGCGGCGTTGATCTGTTACGCCAATATCGATCTCGAGGAAATCGAGCCCGGCTGATGGGTCGGTCGGCGGGAGGCTCGTTGTGTGGGAGCGACTTCAGTCGCGATGCTTTCGACTTTTCCAATCCCGAATCCCGAATCCCGAATCCCGAATCCCGAATCCCGAATCCCGTGAAAAGGCATCGCGACTGAAGTCGCTCCCACAGCGCTTGAGGCCTACATGTCGAACTTGCGTACCTCGAAGCCGCGCCGCTGGTATTCCTTCCAGCGCGTGCGCGAACCCTCGCGTGCGGACGGGTCGGCGGGCACCACCTCCAGCACGCGCTGGTAGTTGCCGGGCGCGCAGGCGTCGCGCAGGTTCAGCACCAGCGGTCGGTCGGTGGTTTCCAGGCCCAGCGGCACGATCAGCACCGCAGTGGTCGCGTCATCCTCGTCACCGGCCAACTGGTGCGGGATGAAACTGTCCTCGTCGAACGACCACAGCAATTCGTCGACCGCCTCGGCCTGGGCGAAGTCGCGGGTCAGGATCAACAGCGGCTGCTGCGCGGCAAACGCCTTCTTGGTCAGCTCGCAGACCAGCAACAACGGCTGCTCGCGGAAGCGGGGTTTGTCGATCAGGTAGAAATCGGCGCGCATGGATGCAGGGAATCGAGAATAGGGAATGGGGAATAGTAAACAACAACCCCGCAGCCGGCCCGGCTTTTCCCATTCCCTATTCCCTATTCTCTATTCCCGGTCCAACAGCCACTGCGCCAGCAACGCCACCGGCCGCCCCGTGGCCAGGCCCTTGCGGCCGTCGTCCCAGGCGGTGCCGGCGATGTCGAGGTGGGCCCAGCGCTGGCCTTCGGTGAAGCGCGACAGGAAGCAGCCGGCGGTGACGGCGCCGGCGCTCTTGCCGCCGATGTTGGCGACATCGGCGAAGCCGGAGTCGAGTTGGCTCTGGTAGTCGTCCCACAGCGGCAGGCGCCAGGCGCGGTCGAGAGTTTCCTCGCCGGCGGCCAGCAGTTCGGCGGCCAGGTCGTCGTGCTTGCTCATCAGGCCGCTGGCGTGCTTGCCCAGCGCCACCACGCAGGCGCCGGTGAGCGTGGCCGCGTCGACCATGGCCTGCGGCTTGAACTGCTGCGCCGTCCAGGTCAGCGCATCGCACAGGATCAGCCGGCCTTCGGCGTCCGTGTTGAGCACTTCGATGGTGAGGCCGGACAGGCTGGTCAGCACGTCGCTGGGGCGGTAGCTGTCGCCGCCGGGCATGTTCTCCACGCTGGGCACCACGCAGACCAGGTTGAGCTTCAGGCCCATCTTCACCGCGGCCACGAACGCGCCCAGCACGCCGGCGGCGCCGCCCATGTCGAATTTCATTTCCTCCATGCCGGCGCCGGGTTTCAGGCTGATGCCGCCGGAGTCGAAGGTGACGCCCTTGCCGACCAGCGCGTAGGGCTTGTCGCCCTCGCTGCCGCCCTTGTATTCCAGCGCAATCAGCCGCGGCTTGTTGACCGAGCCGCGCGCCACTGCCAGCAATGAACCGAAGCCCAGTTTCTCCATCTCGACTTCATCGAGCACGGTGCAGCTGACCTGCGCCTGCCCGTTGGCGAAGGCCTGCGCCTGTTCGGCGATATGGATGGGGTTGCAGATGTTCGGCGGCAGGTTGGCCAGGTCGCGGGCGAAGCGCACGCCCTCGGCGATGGCGCACGCCTGCTCCAGTCCACGCTGGGCATCGTCGCCGGCAGCGAAGGTGAGCGTGCCCAGCTTGGGCAGCGGGCTCTTGTCGCGCGGCTTGAAGGTGGCGGTGTAACGATAGGCGGCGTAATCGGCCGCCAGCGCGGCGATGCGTACGCGCCAGGCGCTGTCGCGACCGGGCACGTCCAGTTCGGTGAGATATGACACGGCTTCGACCACCGGCAGCTTTGCCAGCGCACGCGCCGCATCCATGCAGGCCTTGCGGAAGCGCGCGCCATCGAACGACTTCTGCGCACCCAGGCCCACCACCAGCACGCGTTTCGCGGCGATGCCCGCCGGCGCGAAAAGCACCACGCAGTCGCCGGCCTTGCCGCTGATGTCGCCGCTTTCCAGCTGGCGCTTGATGACGCCTTCAGCCGCGGCATCGACCTGTGCCGCCGCGCTGCTGAGCACGCCGTGTTCGTACACGCCGACCACCACGCAGGCGCTGTCGACGGTTTCGGGCGCGGCGGCGCCCAGGCTGAACTGCAATGTCATCGGAAGATTCCTGTGTGGGCCCGGCGCGGGCCGGACAGGCTAAACTCGCGGTTTGCCGGCCGGTCTGGGCACGGCTGGAGAGCGGGTTAGTTTATCGCATGCTGAGCATCCTCGACCGCTATTTCCTGCGTGAACTGGCGCAAACCGTGGCCGCCACCGTGGTGGTGTTGCTGGTGATCGTGGCCGGCAGCGCGTTCGCCCGCGTGCTGCAGCAAGTGGCCGGCGGCAGCTTTCCGGCCAGCGTGATGTTCCAGGTGCTGGGGCTGCGCACGCTCGACGGCCTCACCAACATGTTGCCGCTGGCCAGCTTCATCGGCGTGCTGATGGGACTGGGCCGGATGTACCGCGAAAGCGAGATGCACGTGCTGGCGTCGTCGGGCATGGGCGCGAGCGGCTTGTTGAAACCCGTGCTGTTGCTGAGCGGCGTGCTGGTATTGATCACCGCCGTGGTGTCGCTGTGGCTGGGGCCGTGGGCGGTGCGCACCAGCGACATGATGGTGGCCGCGGCGAACCGTTCGGTGATCGCGGTGGGGCTGGATGCAGGCCGCTTCACCGATCTGCCGGGCAAGGGCGGCATCATTTTCGTCGAGAGTCTGAACCGCGACGGCAGCCAGCTGGGGCGTACGTTCGTGGCCACGCAGCGCGACGGCGACGGCCAGCCGCACATCAAGCTGGTCAGCGCGGCCAGCGGCCAGCTGTACCAGGAAAGCGATGGCGGCAATCGCTTCATCGCCTTCAAGCAGGGCTGGCAATACGACATTCCGCTGGGCACGGATGACTGGCGCAGCATGCACTACGCGCGCAACGACACCGCGCTTTCCGACGTGCAGGGCGATGACGACGATGACCCCGTGCATGCGCTGGACAGCTGGACGCTGGCCCGCACCGACGCCCCCGACGCGCGTGCCGAGTTTGCCTGGCGCTCCAATGCGCCGGCATTGACCCTGGTGCTGTTGCTGCTGGCGGTACCACTGTCACGGCAGAACCCGCGTGAACCGCGCTACGGCCGGCTGCTGCTGGCGGTGATCCTCTTCTACCTGTACTACCTGCTGCTGGCGATGGGCCGCGCGCAGATCGGCAAGGACCACTGGCACAACCAGGCGCCGTTGTGGGGGCTGCATCTGCTGGTGGTGCTGCTCGCGGCATGGTTGCTGTGGAAGCAGTACAGCCCACGGAAAATCGCCGCCTTGCGGCCCGCGGCGGACAACGCATGAGCACGTTCACGATCAAGCGGGTCGACCGGCTGGTGGGCATGAGCGTGCTCGGCTCGCTGCTGATGGTGTGGCTGGTGCTGACCGGTTTCGATGCCATGACCCAGTTGGTGCGCCAGCTGCACAACGTGGGCAAGAATGGCTACACGCTCAACAACGCCATCGTCTACGTGCTGGTGACCTTTCCCCGCCGCGCCTACGAGATGTTCGGCAATGCCGCCCTGATCGGCGGCTTGCTGGGTCTGGGTGGGCTGGCGTCGACGGGTGAACTGACCGCGTTGCGGGCGGCGGGCATGTCGCGATTGCGCATCGCCGCATCGGCCGCCGGGGTGATCGGGGTGCTGATCGTGGGCGTGGTGGTGCTGGGCGAGACGGCCGCGCCGTGGGGCGACCAGCAGGCGCAGGCGATGCAGTTGCGGCTGAAGGCTGGCAACCTCGGCATGGCCACCAACAGCGGCCTGTGGGCGCGCGACGGCAACAACATCATCAATGCCAAGGCGGCCATGCTGAGCGCCCGGGGCACCGTGCAACTGGCGGACGTCCGCGTGTTCACCATGACCGACGACGGCCGGCTCAGCCGCTTCGACTGGGCGCGCACGGCCGAGCACGAAGGCAGCCAGTGGATGCTGCACGACGTGCGCAGCAGCGTGCTGGATACGCAGGGCGTGCACACGCGCAAGAGCGACACCCAGTCGTGGCAGTCGAGCCTGGACCCGCAGGTGCTGGCGCAGAACATGATCCAGCCGCAATACCTGTCGATGCGGGATCTGCTCGGCAACATGGCCTACAAGGAGCGCAACGGCGAAAGCCCCGGCAGCTACGCCGTGGCGTTCTGGGGCCGTGCCCTGTATCCGCTCAACGTGCTGGTGCTGGTGTTGTGCGCGATGCCGTTCGCGTTCGGCACGCTGCGCTCCGGCGGCCTCGGCAAACGCATGTTCGTGGGCATGCTGTTGGCCATCGGCTGGTATTTCCTGCAACAGGCGCTGGTCAACTTCGGCACCGTCTACGGCGTGCCCGCCTTGCCGGCCAATCTGTTGCCAGCCATCGTGCTGGCGCTGGCGGCCTGGCTTTATTTCCGCCGCCACGCCTGATCCAACCCGTCTGCCTGCCGGCCGCGTGCGCCCCGCGCGGGCCGTTTCTTGCGGCCGTCTTTTGTTTATGAACGAAAGATAAACGGCTATCTGGGCGCCCTGAGCAAATTCACGACGCGACCACGCAGTAACAGGTGGAGCGACATTTCTGTCTGAAATCGCTTCCGCGGCACGTTCCATCGCTGTGCGCGTCTTCGTGCGCAGCCCGCGGGGCGGGCATGACGTGAACGCATCTGAAAGGGGTACCAAGTGCTGGTTTTCCGAGGGCATCGCGACGGTCGCATGGCACCGCCGCGAGCTCATGCGCCCGACGGGCCGGCCACGTTGCGCCCAGTGAACAAGTTGCCCTTCCTCCGAGGAGACAAAAAGCATGGCCAAGCAGAGTAGTCAGAAATTCATCGCCAGAAACCGGGCGCCGCGCGTGCAGATCGAGTACGACGTCGAGGTTTATGGCGCGCAGAAAAAGGTCCAGGTGCCGTTCGTGATGGGCGTGATGTCGGACCTGTCCGGCGTCAACAACAGCGAGCTGCCGTCGATCGAAGAGCGCAAGGCGCTGGAGATCGACGTCGACAATTTCGACAACCGCCTGCAGTCGATGAAGCCGCGCGTGTCCTTTGCCGTGCCCAACACGCTGACCGGCGAAGGCAACCTCAACGTGGACATCACGTTCGAGAGCATGGACGACTTCTCCCCCGCCGCCGTGGCCCGCAAGGTCGCCCCCGTGGCCAAGCTGCTGGAGGCGCGCACCCAGCTCGCCAACCTCAGCACCTACATGGACGGAAAGGCCGGCGCGGAGAAGCTGATCGCCCAGGCCATCAACGACCCCGCACTGCTGCAATCGCTGGTATCGGCGGCCAAGCCCGCCGACACGGACGGAGAGTAAACACATGGCAACCGAAACACAGGCCGAACAGGGCGGCGCCACCGAAACCCTCGAAGCGGGCGATTTCGCCGCGCTGCTGAACAAGGAATTCAAACCCAAGAGCGAGCGCGCCAAGGAAGAAGTCGAATCCGCCGTGCGCACGCTGGCCGAGCAGGTGCTGGGCAAGGCCGACATCGTTTCCGACGACGTCACCCAGACCATCAACGCCTACATCGCCGAGATCGACCGCAAGCTCAGCGAGCAGATCAACGAGATCATGCACCACGCCGATTTCCAGAAGCTGGAAAGCGCGTGGCGCGGCCTGCATCACCTGGTCAACAACACCGAGACCGACCAGCAGCTGAAGATCCGCGTGATGAACATCTCCAAGAAGGAGCTGGGCAAGACGCTGAAGCGCTACAAGGGCACCGCGTGGGACCAGAGCCCGATCTTCAAGAAGATGTACGAAGAGGAATACGGCCAGCTTGGCGGCGAGCCGTACGGCTGCCTGGTCGGCGACTACTACTTCGACCACAGCCCGCCCGACGTGGAATTGCTGAGCGGTATCGCCCAGGTGGCGGCGGCGGCGCACGCGCCGTTCATCGCGGCGGCCAACTCGTCGCTGATGGGCATGGACAGCTGGAACGAGCTGTCCAATCCGCGCGACCTGGCCAAGGTTTTCTCCACGCCCGATTACGCCGCCTGGCGTTCGTTGCGCGAATCGGATGATTCCAAGTACCTGGCTCTGGCCATGCCGCGCACGCTGTCGCGCCTGCCGTACGGCGCGGCCACCAACCCGGTCGAGGAATTCAACTTCGAGGAAGACACCGCCGGTGCCGATTCCTCCAAGTACACCTGGCAGAACGCGGCGTACTCGATGGCGGTCAACATCAACCGCTCGTTCAAAGCCTACGGCTGGTGCTCGCGCATCCGCGGCATCGAGTCCGGCGGCGCGGTGGAAGGCCTGCCGGCGCATACGTTCCCCACCGACGATGGCGGCGTGGACATGAAGTGCCCCACCGAGATCGCGATCACCGATCGCCGCTCGGCCGAACTGGACAAGATGGGCCTGATGCCGCTGGTGCATCGCAAGAACTCGGACATGGCGGCCTTCATCAGCGCGCAGTCGCTGAACAAGCCCGAGGAGTACGACGATCCGGATGCCACCGCCAACGCGGCGCTGGGCGCACGCCTGCCGTACATGTTCGCCTGCTGCCGCTTCGCGCATTACCTGAAGTGCATCGTGCGCGACAAGATCGGCTCGTTCAGCAGTCGCGAGCAGATGCAGAGCTGGCTCACCAACTGGGTCACCAACTACGTCGACGGCGATCCGGCCAACTCCAGCGAAGAGACCAAGGCACGCAAGCCGTTGTCGGCGGCCGAGGTGGTGGTGGAGGAAGTGGAGGGCGCTCCGGGGTACTACACCTCGAAGTTCTACCTCAAGCCGCATTACCAGCTGGAAGGCCTGACGGTGTCGCTGCGGCTGGTTTCGCGCCTGCCCTCCGCTGCCAAGGCCTGATACCTCGGCAACGGGCAGCGTTTCAATGATGTACCCGCGACAGGAGCATCGATCGCGTCGAGCGCAGGTCTCGGTCGGACGGTAATCCTTTATCAATCAGGAAACAGAGGAGAGGTTTCATGGCATTTGACATGCACATCAAGTTCGGCAAGGGCAAGGTCGAGATCAAGGGCACTTCCACCCATGCCAAGCACAAAGACGAGATTCCGGTGCTGGCGTGGTCGTGGGGTGCCTCCAACTCCGGCAACCTGCACCAGGGTGGTGGTGGTGGCGGCGGCAAGGCCAACGTCCAGGATATTTCCCTCACCAAGTACGTGGACGGCAGTTCCAACGCGCTGTTGAACGCCGTCTGCACCGGCGGCCGCGTCGAGCAGGCCTGGCTGTACGTCACCAATGCCACCGGCGAACAGACCGACTTCCTCACCCTGGAGCTTAGCGAGGGCGTGCTGATCACGTCGTTGAGCACCGGCGGCAGCGGCGGCGAAGACAAGCTGACCGAGAACATCACGCTGCACTTCGGCAAGTTCAAGTTCATGTTCCAGCCGCAGAAGGATGACGGCTCCAAGGATGGCGGTACCAAGGACTTCACCTACGACATGCAGAAGGTCGCTGCGGCCTGATGCACCACCCTGCTGGCCCGGATTCGGGTCAGCAGGGCGTTTGTCCCGACTTCGTTCTCCTTACCCAGTGGTGATTGATCGTGGATGCAGATCCCCAGAACCTGCTGCAAGCCGGCCGGGTAAACGAGGCATTGCAGCAATTGACGGTGCAGGTGCGCGGCAAGCCCGCGGATGCCAAGTCACGCGTGTTCCTGTTCCAGTTGCTTGCCCTGATGGGCCAGTGGGAGCGGGCGCAGAACCAGTTGAACGTCAGCGGCGAGCTCGATCCCGGCAACACGTTGATGGTCAACGCCTACACCCAGGCGCTGCAGGGTGAGCTAACGCGCGCACGGGTCGTGGAAGGCGAGCGTTCGCCTTCGTTGATCGGCGAACCGGAACAATGGGTGGCGTTGCTGCTGCAGGCGTTCAAGCTGGATGCCCAGGGCAAGCACCACCAGGCGGCACCGCTGCGCGAGCAGGCGTTCGAACAGGCGCCGGCTGTAACTGGCCGCATCGATGACACGCCGTTCGAATGGATCGCCGATGCCGATCCGCGGTTTGGCCCGTGCCTGGAAATCGTCGTCAACGGCAGCTACGCATGGGTGCCGTTTGCGCGTTTGCAGACGCTGAAATTCGAATCACCCACCGACCTGCGCGACAAGGTGTGGGCACCGGTACAGATCACCTGGACCAACGGTGGCCAGGCCGTGGGCTTTATCCCTTGCCGCTATCCCGATTCGGAGCGCTCCGCCGACAGCGACGTGGTGCTGGCGCGCAAGACGGACTGGCTGAGCCTGGCCGACGACTTCTACGTGGGCTCCGGACAGCGCATGTTCGCCACCGATGCCGGCGAATACCCCCTGCTGGACGTCCGCACCATTTCCTTCGACAGCGTTTGACCAGGGCGGACGAGCCATGGCCGAACTCACCACCCAGGAACGATTGCAGCCCTCGCTGCTGGACCGTCTGACCGACGACGAGCCCGGCAAGTCCGAGGAGAGCCGCGAGAAAAGGGTGATCTCGGCTACCCGCCTGCGCGACTGCGTCACGCGCGACATTTCCTGGTTGCTCAACTGCGTGCACCTGGGTAACGACGTCGACCTGGAGCTGTATCCCGAGGTGGCTCGTTCGGTGCTGAATTTCGGCGTTCCGGACCTGACCGGCATGGTGCTGGCCGGTGTCGACGGCAGCGCACTTCAGCGGCAGATCAAGGACGCCATCGTGGCCTTCGAGCCCCGTCTCACCAGCAGCACGCTGCGCGTGACGGTGCAGGCCGACCGTGCGCGCATGGATCACCAGTCGCTGGTGTTCAACATCGAATCGGAGATGTGGGCGCAGCCGATCCCGCTGAACCTGTACCTGAAAACCGAAGTGGACCTGGAAACAGGCAAGTTCAACGTTTCTGAAAGTTTTGGTTGACCCCGATGGATCCGCGCCTGCTGCGTTATTACAACCGGGAACTGCAGCACGTCCGCGAGATGGGCGGCGAGTTCGCGCGCGAGTATCCGAAGATCGCCGGGCGGCTGGGCATGGAAGGCTTCGAGTGCGCCGACCCGTACGTGGAACGGCTGCTGGAAGGCTTTGCGTTTCTCGCCGCGCGCGTGCAGCTGAAACTCGATGCGCAGCAACCGGTGTTCACCCAGCACCTGATGGAAATGATCTACCCGCATTACCTGTCGCCGGTGCCTTCGATGGCGGTGGTGCAGATGCAAGCAGACCTGAAGGAAAGCGCGCTGGTCACCGGTCACACAGTGGCCCGCGATACCGCCCTGCGCAGCCTGATCGGGCGCGACGACCGCACGGCCTGCGAGTACCGCACGGCGCATGACGTCACCTTGTGGCCGCTGCAGATCACCGAAGCGAAGTATTTCGAAACGCCGGCCGCCATCGCCGCCGCTGGCGTGGCCATTCCCTCCAGCAAGACCGTGCGCGCCGGCCTGCGACTAAAATTCCAGGTGACGGCAGGCGCGCAGGTCAACATGCTGACGCTGGACGAGTTGCCGCTGTTCATCGCCGGCGCCGACGAGTTGCCCAAGCGGCTGTACGAGCAACTGCTGGCCAACGCGGTGGGCGTGGTGGTGCGCACGCAGGGCGCCAGTGGCCCGGTCGAGGAGCATCTCGACGCCGGCAGCATCCACAGCAAGGGCTTCGATGACAGCGAGGCGCTGATTCCCTACAGCGGTCGGTCCTTCAGCGGCTATCGCCTGCTGCAGGAATACTTTGCCTGCCCGGAGCGCTTCCTGTTCGCCGTGTTCACCGGCTTGCGCAAGGTGCTGGCGCGCTCCAACAGCAGCGAGTTCGAGATCGTGGTGTTGTTCGACCGCAGCGTCAGCCGGCTGCACAACGCCGTGGACGCGGGCAACTTCCGCCTGTTCTGCACGCCGGCGATCAACCTGTTTCCACGCCGCGCCGATCGCATCCACTTGCAGCAGGGCAAGACCGAATACCACGTGCTGGCCGACCGTACGCGACCGATGGATTTCGAGATCCACAGCATCAGCAACGTCGAGGGTTTCGGCGACCGGCAGGAGCCCGAACAGCGCTTCCAGCCGTTCTACGGCTGCGATGAGCGCACCTGGCACAGCGGCAACGCGGCGTTCCATACCGTGCGCCGCGAGCCGCGGCTGCTGTCGTCGCGACAGAAGTTGCACGGCGCGCGGTCCAGTTATGTGGGCAACGAGATGTTTGTTTCGCTGGTGGACGCGGCTGACGCTCCGTACTCCACCCAGTTGCGCCAG
Organism: Rhodanobacter fulvus Jip2; assembly: GCF_000264315.1. Lineage (GTDB taxonomy): Bacteria > Pseudomonadota > Gammaproteobacteria > Xanthomonadales > Rhodanobacteraceae > Rhodanobacter > Rhodanobacter fulvus. Next base: position 30,295 of record NZ_AJXU01000016.1, on the reverse strand, counting down.
ATCGGCATGCAATTGCTGTGCACCAACCGCGACCTGCCGCTGCAGATGCCGGTGGGCAAGTCGCATACCGACTTCACCCTGGACGTGGGCGCGCCGGTGGAGTCCATCCGCTGCGTGGCCGGCCCGACCAAGCCGCGCGCGTCGGTGGCGGTGGGCGAAACCGCGTGGCGGTTGCTGAGCCACCTGCAACTCAACTACGTCTCGCTGCTGGGCGACGGCAACGAGGATGGCGCCGCCGCGCTGCGCGAGATGCTGACGCTGTATTGCGACGAGTTCGACTCCAGCGCTCGGCGCCAGGTCGAAGGCATCAAGGCGGTCAGCTCGCAACCGATCGTGCGACGCATTCCGGTGCCCGGCCCGATCACGTTCGGGCGCGGCCTGGAGATCACGCTCACCTGTGACGACGCTGCCTTCGAAGGCACCGGCGCTTTCCTGCTGGGCTCGGTCATGCAGCACTTTTTCGCGCGCTACGTTTCGGTGAACTCGTTTACCGAAACCGTGCTGCGCACCCTGGAACGCAACGAGGTGGCCCGATGGCCCGTGCGGCTCGGCAAACGACAGACGCTGTAGCGCTGCAGAACGCGCTGCGCGACCGGCCGGAGGACTTCGAATTTTTCGAGGCCATCCGCCGGCTGGAGTGCGCGTTTCCCGAGCAGCCACGCGTGGGCGAATCGACCAAGCCGGCGGAGGACATGGTGCGCCTGTGCCACACGCCGTCCCTGGCGTTCGCACCGCGCACCATCGATCGTTTCGAGCCGGGTGGCGCGGGGGCGCCGGCGCGCATGCATGGGCTGTTCTTCGGCCTGTTCGGCCCCAATGCGCCGCTGCCGCTGCATCTGACCGAATACGCCCTCGATCGCCAGCGCAACGAGAAGGATTCCACCTTCATCGCGTTCGCCAACATCTTCCATCACCGCATGACCAGCTTGTTCTATCGGGTCTGGGCCGACGCGCAGCCGACCGTGCAGTTCGATCGCCCGCAGGAGGATCGTTTCCGCTTGTACATGGGCGCGCTGGTGGGCTTGTCGACGCCTGGCCTGGACGGCCGCGATGCGATGCCCGATCAGTACAAGCGCTTCTTTGCGGGTCGCTTGCTGGCACAGACGCGCAACGCCGAAGGCCTGCGCACGCTGCTGGAGCAGTTCTTCCGTATCCCAGTGCGCATCGTGGAATTCATGGCCGAGTGGATGCGCCTGCCGTCGACGGCGCACCTGCGGCTGGGCCATTCCAGCGAGGTGGCGGGCCTGGGCCTGACCGCGGTGATGGGCGAGCACGTCTGGGGAGCGCAGCAGCGCTTCCGACTGCGGCTTGGGCCGTTGAACCGTGCGCAGTTCAACAACTTCCTGCCGGGCGGGGAAGCGCTGCGGCAACTGATGGCGGCGGTCAAAACCTACATCGGCGAAGAGAAAGCGTGGGATGTGCAGTTGGTGCTGAACCGGGACGAGGTGCCGGTGACGCGCCTGGGGCAGGCCGGTCGGCTGGGGCTGACCACGTGGATGGGCAGGCGCCAGCACGACGGCGACGCCGACCAGGTGGTGCTCAGGCCGGCGGGGTAACACGGCGCGCAAGCGTCACTCGATCACAACAGGTTCGCGACAGCGTCCATCGGCGGCCGCGGACCAAGATGACCATTCAACCGAAGGGATAGAAAATCATGGCGGAAATCAGTCGCAGCGCGTTGTTCGGCAAGCTCAACAAGCTGGCATACCGGGGCATCGAAAGCGCCACCGTGTTCTGCAAGCTGCGCGGCAATCCCTATGTCGAGCTGGTGCACTGGATCCACCAGATCCTGCAGCTGCAGGACTCGGACCTGCACCGCATCATCAAGCAGTTCAACCTCAACCCGTCGAACCTGGCGCGCGATGTCACCGACGCGCTGGACCGGTTGCCGCGCGGCTCGTCGTCGATCTCCGACCTTTCCAGCAACGTGGAGGAAGCGGTCGAGCGCGGTTGGGTTTTCGCCACGCTGATGTTCGGCGAGGCGCAGGTACGCACCGGTTACCTCCTCGTGGGCGTGGTGCGCACGCGGCACCTGCGCAATGCGCTGGTGGCCATCTCGGCCGAGTTCGACAAGATCAAGCCCGAGGCGCTGGTGGAGAAATTCGCCGAAGTGGTCGCCGGCTCGCCCGAGGATGGCCAGAGCGCGAGTGACGGCTTCCACATTGGCGGCGCCGTTCCCGGCGAAGCCAGCGGCGCGATGGGCCCGGCGCAGATGGGCAAGCAGGAGGCGCTGAAGCAGTTCACCATCGATCTCACCGAGCAGGCGCGCGAAGGCAAGATGGATCCGATCGTCGGCCGCGACGACGAGATCCGCCAGCTCGTCGATATCCTGATGCGCCGCCGCCAGAACAACCCGATGCTGGTCGGTGAGGCGGGCGTCGGCAAGACCGCAGTGATCGAAGGTTTTGCCATGCGCATCGCCATCGGCGACGTGCCGCCACCGCTGAAAGACGTGCAGTTGCGTGCACTCGACGTTGGCCTGCTGCAGGCCGGCGCCAGCATGAAGGGCGAGTTCGAGAATCGTCTCAAGCAGGTCATCGAGGAGGTTCAGTCCTCAACCAAGCCGATCATCCTGTTCATCGACGAGGCGCACACCCTGGTCGGCGCCGGTGGCGCTGCCGGCACCGGCGACGCGGCCAACCTGCTCAAGCCCGCGCTTGCCCGCGGCAACCTGCGCACCATCGGTGCCACCACCTGGGCCGAGTACAAAAAGCACATCGAAAAGGATCCGGCGCTGACCCGCCGCTTCCAGACCGTGCAGATCGACGAGCCCAGCGAGGAAAAGGCGATCCTGATGATGCGCGGCGTCGCCAGCGTGATGGAGAAGCACCACAAGGTGCAGATCCTCGACGAGGCGCTGGAAGCCGCTGTCAAGCTGTCGCACCGCTACATCCCCGCGCGCCAGCTGCCGGACAAGTCGGTCAGCCTGCTCGACACCGCCTGCGCCCGCGTGGCGATCAGCCAGCATGCGGTGCCCGCCGAAGTGGACGACACGCGCAAGCGCATCCAGGCGCTGGAAACCGAGCTGGGCATCATCGCCCGCGAGAAGAACGTGGGTGTCGAGGTCACGGCGCGCGAAGAAGCCGCCAACGAGAAGCTGACAACCCAGAAGGCGCGGCTGGAAACACTGGAGGCGAACTGGGTCGCGGAAAAGGATCTGGTCGAAAAAATCCTCGATATCCGCTCGAAACTGCGCGGCTCCAACGCGCCGGTGGAAGGCACCGGCAGTGCGCTTGAAGAGTCGGCCAAGCAGGAGGCGGAAGCCAAGAGCGCGCCGCCGGCGGGCGAAGCCGCGCTGGACGGTGCCGAGCGCGCGGCAGCGCTGGAAGAACTGAAAGGCCTGCAAACCCGGTTGGCCGAACTGCAGGGCGAAACCCCGCTGATCCTCGCCTCCGTCGACTATCAGGCCGTCGGCTCGGTGGTGTCGGACTGGACCGGCATCCCGGTCGGCCGCATGGTCAAGAGCGAGCTGGAAACCGTGATGAACCTGGCCGGCCTGATGGGCCAGCGCGTCATCGGCCAGGATCACGCGATGGAGATGATCGCCAAGCGCATCCAGACCTCGCGCGCCGGCCTGGTCGATCCGAACAAGCCGATCGGCGTGTTCATGCTCGCCGGCACCTCAGGCGTCGGCAAGACCGAAACCGCGCTGGCCCTGGCCGAGGCGCTTTACGGCGGTGAGCAGAACATCATCACCATCAACATGAGCGAGTTCCAGGAAGCGCATACCGTCTCAACCTTGAAGGGTGCGCCCCCCGGCTACATCGGCTACGGCGAAGGTGGCGTGCTCACCGAGGCGGTGCGCCGCAAGCCGTACTCCGTGGTGCTGCTGGACGAGGTGGAAAAAGCCCATCCCGACGTGCACGAAATCTTCTTCCAGGTGTTCGACAAGGGTGTGATGGAAGACGGCGAAGGCCGCTCGATCGACTTCAAGAACACCCTGATCCTGCTGACCACCAACGCCGGCACCGACATGATCGCCGGCCTGTGCAAAGACCCGGAGCTGATGCCCGATCACGAAGGCATGGCCAAGGCACTGCGCGAGCCGCTGCTGAAGATTTTCCCGCCGGCGCTGCTGGGCCGCCTGGTGACAATCCCGTACTACCCGCTCAGCCCGGAGATGCTGGGCAAGATCGTCAAGCTGCAGATCAACCGCATCAAGAAACGCGTCGAAGCCCGCTACAAGATCCCGTTCGATTACAGCGAGGACGTGGTGAAGCTGGTGGTCGAGCGCTGCACCGAAACCGAATCGGGCGGCCGCATGATCGACGCCATTCTCACCAACTCAATGCTGCCGGATATCTCTCGGGCGTTCCTGACCAAGATGATCGAGGGTGAGGAGATCGCGAAGGTGCAGGTGGGGGTGACGGATGGGGAGTTTTCGTATGGGTTTGGGTGAGGTATGACGGAAAGTGAATCTGATCCGTTTCTGTTCGGAGCGTTTCGCCAAAAATTTCCATGTTCCATTGCAGATGTTAGTCATTAAGTTCAGTTCACTAAAACCATCCAATCATAGGTGAGCGGCATGGTGAGCTTTGCCGTTTGAGCCGACTTCAAATCGACGCGATAAATCAACTAAGGAGAATAAGGTATGCCTTTCGGTATCGGATCCAAGAGCGCCCAGACCCCCAGTGAGAGCAGTCAACAATCCAAGTCCAACACCAAGGGGGCATTCCTGCACCTTATTGCCGGACTTGATGACGCTACGCCGTATCGGGTGTATCACAAGTGGCGCAAGGTTGGCGATGTTGCCCAGAAAGGCATGCCGCATCATAGTCAGATATTCATTTGCAACGCGGCTGATGTAGAAGTGCTCAATTTCGGTCTATTCGGCAACGCCAATGGAATGGTGGAATATTGTAACGACGGCAATGATCCCAACAATCCTTACCATACAAGCACGTCGTATAAACCGAACCCTAAGGTCGCTACCGGTAGGGAAATTACTGCGGCGATCAATCGCGCTCAACTTAAATGTGGTCCGAATTACAAGTTGTTACACAATAACTGTCAGAAATTCGCACGCATCTTCATGACCGCACTTGGTTCCTCTCACTCAAGAGAACTGTTTCACCCCTGAGGGTTATAGCGCTACTTTGAATATCGAGAGAAACGGGGTCGGGTTAATTTGACTGCGATAATGAATAACTGAATCCGTACCCGTTATTGGGTGGTTATCTCATGTGGCGGGACTTGGATATTCGACAGACCGGTATCTGGCAGAGATAAATCCATTTAGGGGGTTCCATGAGAGTCACGCTTGTCGCTCCGGCGGCGAACCAGTTGCTTTCCGAGTATTGCGTGGGTCAGGCGTCGAAAATCTGTGTCTACCCAGGCATTGCTCAGTGTTTTGCCATTGCTGGCTGGAGCCAGGCCGGCATGCTTTGTGCCCACGTCAGCCCTGGTGCGACGAGTGAGGAGATCGATGCCACATTCCAATATCTGCGCAACATGGGAGGCGGCCAGGTACAGCGCTGGTACGTGGTGGGCCCTTGCACAGATCATTTCGCCGCCACAACGTCGCAGTGGCGTTCAGTTCAGGATATCAAGAAGTCTTTCAAGCAATTGAAGAACAAGAACGGCGAGCACTGGATTCTTGACGTTACCGCCGAGCGACAAGCTTTCAGTTGGGGCATCGACATCCAAGCCACGCCGTGCAACTGGGCGCCAGTCATCTATTTTGACTACCGTAAGTGGGGTTCGAAGGGTGGTTGGAGCGATCTTAAGGTGCACAAGTTCGAACGCTTCTGATCGTCTGTCGTGGCATGGCGCTCATCGCGCGGATGTGCGTGTTACTCGTAATAGGAAAGCAGGTCAGATCGCCTTCCCTATCAATTGAAGCTATTTCCAGTGAATTTTTCGGGAAAATCACCATGCAACCTGCCGCCCGCCTCACCGACATGCACACCTGCCCGATGACCACCGGGCCGGTGCCGCACGTCGGTGGACCGATCGTGGCGCCAGGTTCGCCGAAGGTACTCATCGGCGGCCTGCCGGCGGCTTGCATGGGTGACATGGTGACCTGCGTCGGGCCACCGGATTCGATCATCAAGGGTTCGACGAAAGTTCTGGTCGGCGGCAAGCCCGCCGCGCGCATGGGTGACAGCACGGCGCATGGCGGCGTGATCGTATTGGGTTGCATGAAGGTGTTGATAGGCTGATGGCAAGGGGAAAGGCCGTGGTAGCGAAGAACGCGAACGTGAGCTGGCGCGCGCCGGCGCCGGTACCGCCGGCGTATGCGGCGGTGCTGGAGCGCGCGATGCAGGCACATCAGGCGCGTGATCTGGACACCGCCGAGCGTCTGTACGGCGAAGTGCTTGAGCTGCGCGCGGCGCAACCGGATGCGCTGCATTACCTGGGCGTGCTGATGCATCAGCGGGACCGCAGCGATGAGGCCGTCCGGCTGATCCAGGCCGCGCTGAAGATCACGCCGAAGCACCCCGATGCCCACAACAACCTGGGCAACATCCACAAGGAGTGCGGTCGCCTGGCCGAGGCCGAAGCCTGCTACCGGCGCGCGCTGGAGTGCGGCCCCACGCATTACAACGCGCTCAGCAACTTGGCTTTCGTGCTGGAGGTGCAGGAGCGGCCCGACGAAGCATTCGAGACATATGCCCGACTGCTGCGCGAGGCTCCCACGTTTGCCCACGGGCAGTACATGACGGGCCTGTTCCTGCGCAATTACGCGCAGAACGTGGAACACGTCGAACAGTCGATCGAATGTTTTCGCGAGGCGTACCGGCTGGACGCGCGCAACGTGCGCGCGCTGGAAGGGCTGGGTGTTTCGCTGTACACGCTTGGACGCCACGACGAGGCCAGGGAGGTCTACCGCGACTGGCTCCAGCGCGAGCCGGACAACCCGATACCGCGCCACATGCTGGCGGCCACGGGCGGTGCCGATATCCCGCCGCGTGCGGACGAGGCCTACGTGCGCAACGTGTTCGACGGCTTTGCCGACAGCTTTGACGAGCAATTGCTGAAGAACCTCGACTACCGCGCTCCCGAGGTACTGGCCGACGCCGTGGGTGAGGTATTGCCCGCCGCTGATGGCAGCCTCGACGTGCTCGACGCCGGCTGCGGCACGGGCCTGTGCGCGCCGTTGCTGCGCGCACGCGCACGCACGCTGGTTGGCGTGGACCTTTCCGGCGGCATGATCGAAAAAGCGCGTGCCCGCGGTGGCTACGATGAGCTGGTGGTGGCGGAGCTCACGGCGTATCTGCAGGAGCACCCCGCGGCCTACGACGTGGTGATCTCGGCCGATACGCTGATCTATTTCGGTGACCTGGCCCCGGTGCTGGAAGCGGCTCACAGCGCTCTGCGGCCCGGTGGCTGGCTGACGTTCACGCTGGAAGTGCTGGAGGGCGAGGGCGATCGTTACGAGTTGTCATCCAGCGGGCGGTACCGGCATACACACGATCACACGCAGGCGGTTGTCGAGGCCGCGGGCTTCGAGCACATCACGATCGGCATGGACATGCTGCGCAAGGAGCACGGCAAGATCGTATCGGGTTGGGTGGTGCTGGCACGGCGAGGGGGGAATGACATGCGCTGATGCGGATTCCGCATCGGCATCGGTGACGACCCACTGCACCGTACGTTGTTCGGCGCGCACAGATTTCCCCGGAGACGCGACACATGGCACACGCGATTACCCTTTCCACTGATCTCGGCGACAAGCTGCTGTTCAAGCGCATGGCGGCCACCGAGCAGCTCGGGCAGTTGTTCCGTTATCGCGTGGAGATGATCAGCCGCGATGAAAAGGTGGATCTGCGCAAGCTGCTGGGTACGCCGATGACGGTGACGCTGAAAGCCGAAGACGGCTATGCGCGCCATTTCAACGGCATCGTCTGCGAGGCGGGCCAGACCGGCTTCGAGACCATCGATGACGTGCGCTATGCCACCTACAGCGCCACCCTGGTGCCCAAACCCTGGTTGCTGACGCGCAAGATCGACTGTCGCATCTACAGCAAGATGAGCGTGCCCGAGATCATCAGCGCCGTGCTGGGCGAGATCGGCTACGCGGACATCAAGAAGAGCCTCAGCGGCAATTACGCCAAGCGCGACTATTGCGTGCAATACCGCGAGGACGACTTCAGCTTCATCAGCCGATTGATGGAGCAGGAAGGCATCTACTACTACTTCACGCATGCCGCCGGCACGCACACCATGGTGCTGGCCGATGCGCTGGGCGCGCACCAGCGCACTTCCGGTTTCGAAAAAATTCCGTATTGCCCGGTGGAACAGCGGGGGCCGTTCGCGCCGGCCTCGATCACGGCCTGGAGCTCGCTGCAAACGGTGAACTCGCTGAAATTCCAGCTCACCGATTACGACCCGTTGAACCCCAAGACCTCGCTGTTGGGTACCGGCACGGTCAGCGGCGACCATCACAATCTCTCCGGGCTGGACGTCTTCGACTACCCCGGCAGCCATGTCCTGGCCGACAAGGGCCAGCACTATGCGCAGGTGCGGGCCGAGGCCATGAACGTGCCGCATGCGCTGGCAAAGGGTGCCACCGATGCCTGCGGCATGAGCGTTGGCGCGCTGTTCGAGATGCAGGACTTTCCGCGCGCGGAGCTGAATCGCGAATACCTGCTGACCTCCACGGAAATAAAGCTGGAACACCCCGACTACGTGTCCGCGGGCGATGGCGCCGTGGTGGAACCGTTCCGCTGCAGCTTCGAGGCCATCGCCAGCAGCCAGCCCTTCCGCAGCCCGCAGACCACACCAAGGCCGCGCATCGTGGGCCTGCAGACGGCCATCGTCACCGGCAGCGAAACCGACGAGGACATCGCGGTCGACAAGTACGGTCGCGTGCAGGTGACGTTCCACTGGAACAAGCCGGACAAGGACAAGGCGCAAAGCTCCTGTCCGGTGCGGGTGGCGTCGCCATGGGCGGGCAAGACCTGGGGCGCGGTGAACATCCCGCGCGTGGGGCAGGAAGTGGTGGTGAGTTTTCTCGAGGGCGATCCGGACCGGCCGCTGATCATCGGCAGTGTCTACAACAGCGACAACATGCCGCCGTACGCGCTGCCGGACAACAAGACCCAGAGCGGCATCAAGAGCCGCAGCCTCAACGGCGTGGCGGCGGACGCCAACGAGCTGCGTTTCGAGGACAAGAAGGGCAGCGAGGATTTCTTCATCCACGCGCAGAAGGACATGCACGAGGAGGTGGAGAACGATCACGTGGTGGCGATCGACCACGACGAAACCATCACCATCAAGAACGACCAGACCCTCACCGTGAAGCACGACCAGACGGAAGGCGTCGACAACGACCGCAGGCACACGGTGGGCAACAACGACACCCTGGACGTGAAGCAGAACGGCACCACCACCATCGGGCAGAAATTCAAGCTGGAGGCGGGCAGCGAGATCGAGCTGGTCACCGGCTCGTCCAGCATCGTGATGAAAAGCTCGGGCGAGATCCAGATTAAGGGCATCAACATCACCATTACCGGCAACAGCTCGGTGAAGGTGAATGGCCAGACATCCGTGGCGATCAAGTCGGGGGCCACCATGGACATTGGCGCGGGCGCCAGCCTGAAGATGAAGGCCGACGGCATGCTGGACGTCTCCAGCAGCGCGATGACCACGGTCAAGGGCACCAAGCTGACCCTGACCGGTGACGGGATGGCGCAGTTGTCCGGCGGCATCATCATGATTGGTTGAGCAGGGGGAATCGTCGACATGTCAGCGGTAATGCAAGCATCCACCGAGATGGAACTGTCCGAGCCGTCCAGCGCGCGGCTGCGCGCGGACATGGCGCCGCTGGCGGCCGTGCAGTTGCTGATCGATGCGGGCGAGACACCCGAGGCGCTGAAGCTGCTGGCGCGGTTGCTGCCCAAGCGCTACGCCGTGGCCTGGCTGTGCCAGTGCGCCCGCGATCAGCCGTTGTCGATGGAGGACAAGGCGGGTGCCGCGCTGGCCGAAGCGTGGGTGCGCGATCCGGACGAGCCGCGCCGACGTGCCGCGCTGGATTTCGCCAGCGCGGGCGAGTACCGCTCGTTGGGCGCGTGGATCGCGGCATCGGCGGGATGGTCGGGCGGCAGCCTGGCACCGGCCACGCAGGAGGCCGCCGTGCCGCCGGCCGACCACCTCACCGCGCGCGCCGTGGTGGCCTCCATCAACCTGATGGCGGCGCTGGATATCGAACAGTTCACCGAGCGTCGCAACGGCTTCATCGAACGGGCTATGGTGCTGTTGGGCAACGGGGTGGGGACGCGACATGACTGAGTACATGCTGCGCGGCAGCGCGCGGCAGCCGGCGGTCGCGCCGGCATGGTGTGCCGCCATTCAACAGGAGTGCCGCGGACAGGTTGCCGCGGCGCCGATTTTTTTCGAGGTGATTTGATCGTGTCGACCCCACAGACATTGCTGCTTGCCGTGATCGGACACCAGGCAGCGCAATTCGGCAGCCGCAGCCAGAAGGCGTTCGAAGGGCGCGACGGCAGCATCGGTCGATCCGAGGATTGCGACTGGGTGTTGAGTTCGTCCGGCGTTTCGCGCGTGCACGCGATGATCCGCTGCCTCAACGGCATCTATTTCATCGAGGACCGCAGCACCAACGGCATGCTGCTCAACGGCCGTCCGCTGATCAAGGGCGACCCGTCCGCGCTGAAGGAAGGCGATCGCCTGCAGATCGACACCTTCGAGGTCAGCGTGAGCCTGCAGAGCGGGAATGCGGAGACCATCTTCGCGCCCTCGACGCCGATGGCCGCCGCTCCCGCACCGATCGCCAGCGACCCGCTGGATTTCGGCCTGCTCGATCTCGGCGCGCCCGCCGCGTCGTCGCCCGGCGATCTGCTGGGCGACAGCCTGATCCCCGGCAGCGGCCAGGGCGATGCGGGCGTGTTTCTCGATCCGCTGAGTTTTCTCGATGCGCCGCCGGCGTCGTCGCCGCTGATCCCCGAGACGCCGGCAAGCAGTGCCGGCTCCGACTGGAACCAGAACGTCGGCCTGGAGGATCACTTCCGCCCACCCACCACCACCGGCCAGCGCCAGGCGCTGCCGGAGAACTGGGACCTGACCATGGGCGATTTCGCGCCCAGGTCGCCGGCAGCCAGTCCTGCACCCGTACCCGTGGCGGCGGCCGCACCGATCGCGCCTGCACCCGCACCGTTGGCAGCAACGCCCGCGCCCGCGACGGCCATGCCGCCGGAGCTCGAGCAGATTTTCCAGATCGTGATCGACGGCGTGATGGATGTGTTGCGCGCGCGCGCGGAGATCAAGAACACCTTCCGGCTGCCGGTCACGATCATCCAGCGCTCGGAAAACAACCCGCTGAAATTCGCGCCCACCGCCGAAGAAGCCATGCAGAAAATCATGGCGCCGTCGAACACGGCTTTCCTGTCCGGCTCGGCGGCGTTCCAGGATGCGTTCGACGACATCCGCTGCCATCAGATGGCGATGCTGGCAGGCGTGCGCGCGGGCTTCGATTCGTTGATGGCGCACTTCAACCCCGAACGGTTCGAGCACGAGGTCGATGGCGGCAAGCGCTCCGCGTTCGGCGGCAAGGGCAAGTATTGGGAAAAGTACCAGGACAACTTCGAAGGCCTGATGAAAGACCCCGACGAATGTTTCCGGCGGCTGTTCGGCGACGAGTTTGCTCGCGCCTATGAAGAACAACTGTCGCGGCTGAAATCGGCGCGACGGGCCAGCCATTCGTCACCGCGCTGAGCACGCATGTAACGAGCGTCGCAGCACGACAGCGACGAAAGAGAAGGGGCAGGGGTAGCGGTACGACAGCAATGAATGCGCCCGCATCGATCCGTCGATGCGGGCGGGCAACGTCCGGCGGCAGCGCCGGCATGGTTCACCAAGATGGGCGGAAGTGAAGCGATGACGCAGAACAACAAGGTGGTTTGGAGCGAAGGCCTGTTTTTGCGGCCCCAGCACATGCAGCAGCAGGAGCGCTACCTGGAGCGCCTGGTGGAGCTGCGCGCCGGCGCCCTGCGCCCCTACACCTGGGGTTTCACCGAACTGGAGCTGGAGGCCGACCTGCTGGCGATCGGCAAGCTGGGCATTCGCAGCGCCCGCGGCACCTTCCCCGACGGCACGCCGTTCTCGATGCCCAACGACGACCCCCTGCCACCGGCACTGGAAGTCGATGCGAACTGGCGCGACCAGACCGTGTTCCTCACCCTGCCGCTGCGCTCGCCCACGCAGCCGGACAGCGGCCGGCCCGAAGCGCCGGCGGAGAAATTGTTCCGCTTCCGCGTGCGCGAAACCGAGGTGCGCGATGCCTCCGGCAGCGTCGATGGCCTGACCCCGCTGGAAGTCGGCGGCATGAGCAGCCGGCTGTTGCCGCAGTCGCAACCGATGGAAGGGCTGACCCACATCCCGCTGGCGCGCATCGTGGAGTGCCGCGCCGATCGGCGCGTGGTGCTGGACGACGCATTCATGCCCACCGCGCAGAGTTGCCGCGCGGTACCGCGGCTGGTGACCTTCCTCACCGAATTGCTGGGCCTGCTGCACCAGCGTGGCGAGGCGCTGGCCGCGCGGGTGGCATTGACCGACCGTGGCGGCGCGGCGGAAATCGCCGACTTCCTGCTGCTGCAAGTGGTGAACCGGTTCCAGCCGTTGATCGCGCACCTGGCCGAATCGCCGTCGCTGCACCCGGAGGATTTCTACCGCACCCTGGTCGGCATGGCCGGCGAGCTGGCCACGTTCACGGCGCCGGGCAAGCGTCCCGCCGCGTTTCCGCCGTACCGCCATGAACTGCTGCGCGAGAGCTTCGAGCCGGTGATAAGCGCACTGCGCACCAGCCTCAGCGCGGTGATGGAGCAGACCGCCACGCCGATCCCGCTGCAGCAGCGCAAGTTCGGCGTGTGGGTGGCGGTGGTGCCGGACCTGACCTTGCTCGATACGGCCGCCTTCGTGCTGGCGGCCAAGGCCGACATGAAGTCCGAGGACCTGCGCCGGCAACTGCCCGCGCAATCGAAAATCGGCCCGGTCGAGAAGATCCGCGACCTGGTCAACCTGCAACTGCCCGGCATCGCGGTGGCGCCGATGCCGGTGGCGCCGCGGCAGATTCCGTACAACGCCGGCTATCTGTATTTCGAGTTCGACAAGCACTCGCCCATGTGGCGTCCGCTGAAAACCTCGGGCGGCATCGCGTTCCATTTCGGCGACGAGTTCGCCGGTCTCGACCTGCAACTGTGGGCCATCAGGGGCTGATCACATGAACAACGGCAACGGGCCCATTGACGACGATCCCATGCGCGACGCCACCGTGGTGCGGCCGCGCTCGGCCACGCCCACGGCGGCGCCTCCTTCCGCGGTGCCGGCACCATCGTTGGCGCGCGGGCCGGCGCCGCGTATCGACCAGGCCAGTGCGGCGGAAATCAGCGAGTTTCTTGGCGGCGGCATGAACCCGCTGGTGCAGACCGCCAGCGCGCTGTTGCTGCTGGCGGTGCAATTGCGCCTGAGTGCCTCGCAGCCCGATGCCGCGCACCTGCGTGAGCAGGTGATCGCCCAGGTGCGCAAATTCGAAAGCCACGCGCAGGCGGCCGGCATCCCCGCGCAGACCGCGGTGGCCGCACGCTACGTGCTGTGCGCGATGCTGGACGAATCGGTGTTGAACGCGCCGTGGGGTGAGCACAGCGGCTGGGCGCAGAAGACGCTGCTGGTGACGTTCCACGGCGAGTCGTACGGCGGCGCCAAGTTCTTCCAGATCCTGGAGCGCCTGTGCGCGGATTTCGCCAAGCACGTGGACCTGATCGAGCTGATGTACATCTGCCTGGCGCTGGGTTTCGGCGGCCGCTACCAGATCGAGTCCGGTGGGCGCGCCAAGCTCGCCGAGATTCAGGAGGACCTGTACCGCCGGATCAAGGCGCAGCGTGCGCCGGCCGCGGAAGAGCTGGCGCCGCATTGGCGCGGCGTCGAGGATCGCCGCAACCCGCTGGTGCGCTACGTGCCGCTGTGGGTGATCGCGGCAGCGGCGGCGGTGCTGCTGCTGGCGGGCTTCGTGTATTTCTATTCGCGCCTCAATGATCTGTCGGCGCCGGCCAGCGGCCAGATTGCACAGATCGGCCTGGAGAGTGCCACGCCGCCGGATACCGCGCGGCTGAACCAGACGCAGCCCAGGCCCGCGCGGCCCACGCTGAAGCAGTTGCTGGCGCCGCAGGAAAAAGCCGGCGAGTTGAGCATCATCGACCGCGACGATGGCCAGGAACTGCTGCGCTTGAGCGCGCCGTCGATGTTCGCCTCCGGCGGCACCGAGGTGAGTGCGGGGCAGTTGCCGCTGCTGCACACTATCACCAAGGCGTTGAACCAGGTGCCGGGCCGCGTGATCGTGGTGGGCCATACCGACGACCAGCCAATCCACTCGCTGAAGTTCAAGGACAACTTCGCGCTGTCGGCGGCGCGCGCCCGTTCGGTGCTGCAGATCCTCAGCCAGGGCATCGACAACGCCGGGCGGCTGGAATCCAGCGGCGCCGGCGCGTCGAAACCGATCGCGCTGCCGCCCGATCTTCCGGCCAATCGCACGCGCAACCGCCGCGTCGAAATCATCTACATCCCCGAGGGTTGAGCGAGTGAGCAAGCTGATGACGTTGTTTAGGACCGGCTGGTTCATCACCCTCGTCGGGATCGTGTTGCTGTCGGTGCTGATCTGGCTGGGCGGCCCGTACCTGGGCCTGGGCGATTCGCAGCCGCTGGCCAGCCCGATCACGCGGCTGGTGCTGATCGTGCTGATCGTGGTGGTGTGGGTGGTGTGCCTGCAGGTGCAGCAGTTGCGCGTGCGCAGCAAGACCAAGCAGATGTCCGGCGACCTGGCCGGGCAGGGCGCGCAGGACGCGGGCGACGACCGCAGCACGGCCGAGCGCGCGCAGTTGCAGGGGCGCTTCCAGGAGGCGATCGACACCTTGCGCAAGACCCGTCGCGGCGGCAGCAACCTGTACACCTTGCCGTGGTACGTGGTGATCGGTCCGCCGGGATCGGGCAAGAGCACGCTGCTGCAGAATTCCGGCCTCAACTTTCCGTTGTCCGACCGCTTCGGCAAGGAAGCGCTGCGCGGCATCGGCGGCACCCGCAACTGCGACTGGTGGTTTACCGACGAAGCGGTGTTTCTCGACACCGCCGGCCGCTACACCACGCAGGATTCCGACCGCGGCGCCGACGCGTCGGCGTGGACGGAGTTTCTGAAGCTGCTGCGCAAATACCGCAAGCGGCGGCCGATCAACGGCGTGATCATCGCCATGAGCATGTCCGACCTGCTGGTGCTGGACGAGACCGGCCGGCACGAGCACGTGCAGGCGATCCGGCGCCGGCTGGACGAGCTGGTGGAGCAACTGCGCATCGGCGTGCCGGTGTACCTGGTGTTCACCAAGTGCGACCTGATCGCCGGCTTCACCGAGTTCTTCGACGACCTCAACCCGCAGCTGCGCAGCCAGGTGTGGGGCATGTCGTTCCCGGTCGGCAAGACCGTGGACGGCAGCGCCGCACACAGCTTCGCCGACGAGTTCGGCTTGCTGCTGGACCGGCTCAACACGCGCATCCTGGACCGCCTGCACACCGAGCGTGACCGGGCGCGGCGTGCGGCGATCCTGTCGTTCCCGCAGCAACTGGGCGCACTGCGCGAGATCGCGCAGCAGTTCGTGGAGGGCGTGTTCAGCGGGCACAAGTACGGCACGCCGTTGTTGCTGCGCGGCGTCTATCTCACCTCGGGTACGCAGGAAGGCACGCCGATCGATCGCATGATGGGCGCGGTGGCGCGCACCTTCGGCGTGGATGCGGCGCAGGTGCATACGCCGGGCGCCCAGCGGCGCACGTTCTTCGTGGAGAGATTGCTGAAGGATGTGCTGTTCAAGGAGTCGGGCTTTGCCGGTACCAACCCGAAACTGGAGCGGCAGAAGATCCTGCTGCAGGCCGCTTCGTATGTCGGCGTGCTGCTGCTGACGCTGCTGCTGTTCGCAGGCTTCACCACCAGCTACGGCCGCAACAAGGCGTACCTCGCGCAGGTGCAGACCTCGCTGCAAGGCTATCCGGCCGACAGCGATCCTTCGTCCGCCACCACCCAGAAAGCCTATTTCGCGATGGCGCTGGAGCGGCTGGAGGCGCTGTCCGCGGTGCAGGACACGGCGCGCAAATACCAGGGCGACGTGCCGCTGCTGATGCGCTTCGGCCTGTACCAGGGGCATGCCGTGGGTGACGAGGTGCACGATGCCTACATCCGCGAGCTCAACGGCGTGCTGCTGCCGGGCGTGGCGTCGCAGTTCCGCAGCGGGCTCACCGGCAGCGCCAGCGATCCGCAGGCGTTGTACTACTACCTCAAGGGCTATCTGATGCTGGGCGAGCCCGAGCACCAGGATGCCGATGAGCTGATCGCGCTGACCGACATCGAGTGGCGCAAGATCTTCCCCAGCGATCCGGTGCTGCAGAAGGCGTTGTCCAAACACTTCCAGGCATTGGTCGCCGAACCGGGGCGGCTGCATCCGCTGACGCTCGACAGCGCCCTGGTGGAGCAGGCGCGCAGCACGCTGCGCACGGCGGATTTGTCCACGCTGATCTACGGCAGCCTCAAGCTGTCCGCCACCGGCGCGGACCATCCGCCGCTGCGGCTGGACAAGGAACTGGGCCTGCTCGGCAACGTGTTCCGGCGCAAGAGCGGTGCGGCGTTGTCCGAGCCGTTGCCGGCGCTGTTCACCCAGCCGATGTTCGCCGACGAGGCCGGCAAGGGTATCGAGCAGGCGGTGAAGCAGTTCGCGGCGGACGACTGGGTGTTCGGCGGCAGCAAGATCGACGCGATCGAACGGGCGCGCCTCGTGCAGCAGGTGCTGGCGCTGTACCAGCAGGACTACATCAAGACCTGGGACGCGCTGCTCGATGACCTGGAGCTGCAGCCGATCAGCAGCATCCAGGATGCCAGCGCGATCGCGGCCAAGTTGTCCGGCCCCAGCTCCCCGCTGAAATCCCTGCTGCAGGTGGTGCGCGATAACACCCACGACATGCTGCGCGCGCCGCCGGCCAGCGCGGCCGAAAGCGCGGCGGCGCTGGCCGAGAAGGCGGCGGCGAAGAAGGCCACGCAGAGTGCGTTGTCGCGTGCGCTGGCCAACGCCAACGGCGCGCCCGCCGCTGACGCCGGCGAGAAGCCGGGGACGGCGATCAGCGAGCATTTCGACACGCTCAACAAGCTCACCGATGGCGCGCCGGGCGCCGCGCCGATCGACCGCACGCTGAGCGTGCTCGACCAGCTCAGCAAGACCTTGCTGACCATGACCGACTTCAGCAGCGCGGCCGGCCAACCCAATCCGCAGTTGCTGATGGCGCAGCAGGAAGCGGCGCAGTTGCCACCTCCGGTATCGGGCTGGGTCAACGCGCTGACCGGCAAGAGCCAGGCGCTGGTGGCCAGCGGCACCAAGGGCGCGCTGGGCGACCAGTTCCAGCAGGCGGTGGGCAACGATTGCGCCGATTTCATCAAGGGCCGCTATCCGTTCGCGCCCAATGGACGCTCGGAAATCCCGCTGCAGAACTTCGGCGAGCTGTTCGGCAACGGCGGGCGTTTCGACACGTTCAACAAGCAGACGCTGGCCAAGCTGGTCGATGCCAGCGGTCGCAACTGGCAATGGAAAACCGGTCCCGGCGCGGTCGCCGGCCCGCCCGGCGTGCTGCAGCAGGCGCAGGCCGCCGACGATATCCGCCAGATGTATTTCCGCGGCGGCAACCTGCCCGAGGTGGACTTCACCATCCTGGCGCCCACGCTGGATCCGGCCATCGGCAAACTGGTGATCGACATCGACGGGCAGAAGTACGAATACCAGCCCGGCGGCGCCACCAGCGCCGCGATGAAATGGCCGGGACCGCAGCCGGGCAGCGTCACCATCGCCGCCTACGACACCGCCGGCACGCTGATCAGCTCGTTCGACTACCAGGGCGACTGGGCGTTCTTCCGCGCGCTGCAGGCGGCGAATCTGCAGAAACAGTCGGACCTGCGTTTCCTGGCCAGCTTCAACTTTGGCGGCCGCGTGGCCAAGGTGACCTTGCAGGCCAGCAATCTGCGCAACCCGTTCCTGAATACCGAGGTACAGCGCTTCCGGTGCGGAGGCTGAGCGCATGCCGAATCCGACAGGGGCAGGATTCTTCGGCAAGCTTCCCGGGGTAGGGGATTTCGTGCAGCGGCGCCTGCCGGTGCGTTTCGTCGACTGCTGGGACCAGCATTTCGAGCACGCGGTGGACGCAGCCCGCGGTGTGCTGGGCAACGATTGGCCGGCGGTGTATCACGCCAGTCCGACCTGGCGTTTCGCGATGCCCGCCGGCATCTGCGGGGATTCGGCGTGGGTCGGGGTGTTGGGGCCGGCCAGCGATCGGGTGGGGCGTTGTTTCCCGATGGTGATCGCCGCGCCCTTGAATCGAAGCGAAGCGGTGACGCAGGCGCTGCTTCAGGGTGACCACTGGTTCGACACGCTGGCGCGCGTGCATGCGCGCGCGCAGGCCGACCCGTCGATCCACGCCGAGGCCTTCGATGGCCTGGTGGCCGATGTGGCCGGCCCCGGCGGTGGCGACCCGATTGCCGCGCCACAACCGCCGCAGCCGCTGGACTGGCGCAGCGCCAGTCACTGGCGTTTCCCGCTGGCGCAAGGCGCCGCGGGGGCGGCGCAACTGGCCGGCTTGTGGTCGCAACTGGCGTCTGCTGGCGACTGGTGCCTGTGGTGGACGGCGGGCGCGGCGCGTGTGCCGCCCACGCTGCTGGCCACGCGCGGCCTGCCGCAGCCGGCGGCCTATGCCGCGTTTCTCGATGCGGCGCACGCGGGTGCGCCGTGGCAGTCGGCGGGCGATTTCGGTCACCGTGCCGATGCGGAAACCACGCAGAACCGGCGCATCGCGTTTCCGTCGGCGCCCGCGATCGAGGTGGCCGCCGCGCCGGCCGTCGCCGCACCGCGAACCCTGTTGCCCGACGATCTTTCCGAACTCTTCGCTGACCTGATCGTGCCCCCGGCGCCGGACGAGCTGCCCAGCCACCTGGGCGATGTGCTGGAGGATGGCCCGGTCCGCTATCGCGCCGATGCGGCGCTGACCCTGGTCGCGGTCGATGACGGCTTGCGCGATCCACGCCGGCAGGCGGCCGCCGTCGCGCATGCGCTGGTCGATGAGCTGGATGTCGCGGAACTGGCGGGCGGCGTCGGTGTATTGCGCCAGCGCCTGCTGGCGTCGCATGCGCCGCTGCGTCGACGCGGCGAGGACCTGCTCGATCCGGTCAGCGAGGACGCCGCCGTGGTGGCCGCGCAGCTGAATCACCGGCACGCCGCCGTGTTGCGCATCGGCAGTGCCGGCGTGTGGCACTACCGCCACGGCCAGCTGCACGCGCTGTTCGCCGCCGGCGAAGCGGCGGATGACGGCAGCCTCGGCCATGGCGGCGAATTCGACGATTTGCTGTTCAGCCGCGTCACCGCCGCCGCGCCCGGGCTGGGTGCCGCGAGCGATCCCGTTTGCGAGGAAGCGGCCTGCACCGTGGCCACCGGCGACCGCCTGTTGCTGATGGCAACGCAGGCGCTGGTGCAACTTCCGCTGGAACTGCTGGCCGAGGCGCTGGCACTGCCTTCCATCGACGGCGCGCGCGCGCGCATCGCCGCCGCGGCCGGTTTCCGGTCGCCCGCGGTCCACTGGCCACTGGCCATCATCGAGATCACGCCATGACGATGCGCCATCAATCCGCCGGCTATACCGTGACCGGCAAGATCCGCAAGCACAACGAGGACGCGATCCTGGTGCGCGAGGATGTCGGCCTGTGGGTGGTGGCCGATGGCATGGGCGGCCATTCGGCCGGCGATTACGCCAGCGCGATGATCATCGAACGGCTGGGCGCGCTGCCCCGGCCGGGCAGCGTGTACGACTTCATCGAATCGATCGAGGACGCGCTGGTGCAGGTCAATACCGACCTGATACGCACCGCGGTGACCCGCGGGGTGGACATCATCGGCTCCACCGTCGTGGTGCTGGTGCACGACCGCGATTTCATGTTGTGCGGCTGGGTCGGCGACAGCCGCGTGTACTGCTTCGAGGAAGGACGCCTGCGGCAGATCACCAGCGACCACGTGCACGGCATGAAGGAGGACGTCACCCAGTTCGGCAGCGCCTCGGTGCAGCCGCAACCCGGCGCCGGCGCGCTGACCCGCGCCGTGGGCGCCGAGGATCACCTGTTTGTCGACTGGGTCGTGGCCGGCAGCCGCCCCGGCATGCAGTTCGTGCTGTGCTCGGACGGCATCAACAAGGAAATGTCCGATGCCGAGATCGACGCCGAATGCGGCCGCCAGCTGGCCCCGTCCGAACTGGCCGCGCGATTGATGGCATTGGCCACCGGCCGCGCCGCCCGCGACAACATTTCCGCCGTCACCGTACGGCTCCAGGATTGACGAAGACGCATCCATGAATTCCCTTGCTGAACTGATCGCCGCCTACCAGGCCGGCACGCTGAAACTGCTGGCGTTGTTCAACGCCGTGGCGGCGCGTGGCCCGCAGGCGGAGGATGACCACCGCGCCGAGATCGCGCTGGTCGAAACGATGGAAGCGGAGGGCACGCTGGAAGCGGACATCGCCCGCGCGCTGGTGGCCAAATTGGCCAAACTGCAGGCGCCGCCGGCGGTCGCCGAGGCCGAGGCCAACGACGACGCCACGGTGATCAAGCCCGCCTTGCAGAATCGTCCCGTGGCCGACGACGCCACCGTGGTGCAGCCTGCCTCGCGCCCCACCGCCGCGCCGCCGCATGACGACGCCACCGTGGTGAAGCCGGCGTCGTGGACGCCGCCGCAGGACAACCAATCCACCGGCACGCAGGGTCGCACCGGCACCGGCACCGGCACGCACTCCAACAGCACCTTCAACGCCGACACCTGGCAGCGCGTGGCCGATGCCGAAGGCGGCGACTACGCCACCGTGGGCATGTTGCTCAAGGGCCGCTTCCACCTGGAGCGCGAGATCGGCCGCGGCGGCATGGGCGTGGTGTTCCTGGCACGCGACGAGCGCAAGGTGGAGGCGCGCGACCGCGATCCGTACGTGGCGGTGAAGGTGTTGAACGACGAGTTCCGCCGCCACCCCGATTCGCTGATCTCGCTGCAGCGCGAATCGCGCCGCTCGCAGTCGCTGGCGCACGACAACATCGTGCGCGTCTACGACTTCGACAAGGACCGCACCATCGTCTTCATGACGATGGAATACATCGACGGCAGCGACTTGAAAACGCTGATCCGCGAGCGCGCCTACAACGGCCTGCCGCTGGCCGAGGTGCGCCCGCTGATCGAAGGCATGGCGTGGGCGCTGAAGCGCGCGCACGCCGCCGGCGTGGTGCATTCGGACTTCAAGCCCGGCAACGTCATGGTCACCCGCGACGGCGTGCCCAAGGTGTTCGACTTCGGCATCGCCCGCGCCGGCAAGCACATGGGCGACGCGGTGGGCGAACAGACCGTGTTCGACGCCGGCACGCTGGGCGCGCTGACCCCGGCCTACGCCAGCCTGGAGATGATCCGCGGCGCCGAGCCTGCACCCACCGACGACATCTACGCGCTGGGTTGCGTGGTGTTCGAGCTGCTCACCGGCAAGCATCCGTTCGACAAGGTCAGCGCCGAGGTGGCGCTGAAGGAAGGCCGCAAGCCGCCGCCGGTGCCGGGCCTCAGCCGGCGCCAGTACAAGACTCTTTGCGACGCCATCGCGTTCCACGGCGAGCAGCGGCTGAAGAGCGCCAGCGACCTCATCGAAGGCCTGCGCGAGGTGGGCTGGCGCGAACGGCTGGGGCCCTATCTGGCCTATGGCGGCGCGGCTGCCGTGTTGCTGGCCGCCGGCGGCTGGGGGTTCGCGCGCTACCTGCACGAGCAGCAGGTGCGCGGCGTGATCGCCGGCTTCACCGTGACCGACCCGCAGCACTACCTCAACGAGGATCAGGCGCTGAAGGCGTTCGACCGCCTCGGCGACGATGACCGCCTGCGCATCGTGGCCGACCAGGGCGATGCGATCCAGAATTTCCTGCTGAGTCGCGTCGATGCGTACTGGAACCCCGACCAGGGCCGTTACGCCTACGCCCGCGCGCTGCATGTGTTCGCGCTGCGCGACAAGCTCAAGCTGTATTCGCCCGCGCTCGACCTGAAGCGCAACGCGATCGAGGAGCAGAAGAACGCCCTGCTGAACACGCTCGACACGCAGCTGACCCAGCGCATCGACAAGGGCGCGATCTTCGAGGACCAGCCCGACAGCGCAGTGGCCACGCTGAAGCAGATCCGCGCCATCGACCCCGACAGCAGCCTGCTGAAGAACGGCGAGCTGGAGTTGAAGTACGACAGCGCCATCGGCCAGTCGCTGGCGGCGGGTCGGCTCGACGAAGCCGGCGCGCGGCTGAAACTGGCCAGCCAGTTGTTCCCCAGCTCGGTGCGGTTGCAGCGACGCGAAGCGCAACTGGCCAGCCTGAGCCAGGCCGCCATCGCCGCCGCCGCACCGACGACCAGCCATGTCGCGCAAACCGTGCCGCAGGCCCGCCAGGCGCTGGCCGATCTGCTGGCCAAGCCGACCATGGATGGCAAATGGCAGGCCGCCGTGGCTGACGCGATGCTCACGCTGAAGGGCGACAGCGCCGCCGAAACCACCCGTCTGGTCACTGCACTGGCCGATGCCATCGCGACCGAAACCGGCCGCCAGTCGGACCCGTTGCATCTGGCCCGGGCCAGCGAGCTGGTGGCGTTCGGCCTGCGTTATGCGCCGGATTCCAAATCGCTGCTGGCGCAGCGCGATCGCATCGATGCGCTTGTGCATCAACAGCAGGCGCAGCTGGATCAGGAAAGCGTGGCGGCCGAGGTCACCTCGCGCATCGAATCGCTGAAGCGCGCGGCAGCGGCCGGGGATACGGCCAAGGCGCAGGAGTCGCTGGCACGGGTCCAGGCCTTGCAGCCGGACAACGCCTTCCTCAAACACGACGGCCCGCAGCTGGTGGCCGATGCCTACCTCGGCAAGGCGCGCGAGGCGTTCCGCAAGGGGCGCGACACCACTACCGCGTCGGTGCTGGCGCAGGCCACGCAGGCGCTGGGCGATCGCGCCGATCTGCGCCATGCCAGCACCCGCTACGCGTTGGCGTCCGGCTTGATCAAGGCGCGCGGCAAGGCCGTCGCCGCGGCCGACTACCAGCGCCTCAGCGGCCAGCTGGCCGAGCTGCGTCGCGTCGATGCCGATGGCCTCGATCAGCTGGAAGCCGACATGAAACTGCGCGGCCAGCTGCCCGAGGGCAGCCTGTCGCGCGCGCTCGACGCCTTGAAGACGGGTGCCGGCGCGCCGTCACCGATCGCCACGCCCGGACCCGCCGTAGTCGCGGCACCCACGCCGGCACCGACCGCCGCGACGCCCGTCGCCCCGACCCGGAATGGCACCAGGCCGGCGACCGCCACGGTCAAGCCGGCAGCACCCGGTCAAGCGGCCGCGGCGCAGGGATCGGCACCTGCCGGCGCCGATCCCTGCGGCCAGCCGGCGCTGGTGGGGCAGGGGCGCAGTTGCTTCGACCCGATCGCCGGCAAGCGCGGCCCCAGCCTGGTGGTGGTCAGCGGTGTGGGCGGCGGCAAGCCTTACGCAATCTCGCGCACCGAAATCACCGTCAACGAGTTCAACCGTTACTGCGCGGCTACCGGCAAGTGCGCGGCCATCGCGGTGGCCGACCGCGAGAGCGGCGTGCTGCCGGTCAGCAACATCACGCTGGCCCAGGCGCGCGCCTATGCCGCCTGGCTGGGCAGTGCCAGCGGCTACGTCTATCGCCTGCCCACCGATGCCGAGTGGATGCATGCGGCGCAGGCGGATGCGGGCTGGAAGCAGGCGCCTGACAGCAACTGCGTACCGCCCGGCGCCATTGGCGGTGATGGCTCCGGCGGACCGATCTCGGCCCGCGGGCGCGGGCCCAATCCGTGGGGCCTGGTCAACCTGACCGGCAATGTGTGGGAATGGGTGAGCAGCGGCGGCAGCGCCATGGTGCGCGGCGGCAGCTACACCAGCTACTGGTCCGACTGCACCGTGGCCAGCCATCGCCAGGACAGCGGTGCGGCCGCGAAAGACGTGGGTTTCCGGATTGTCAGGGAATTGAAATGACCGAGCAGGAACGAAAAGCCAACCAGGATCTGCATGCGCTCGACGAGGCGCACCGGCTGGGGCGGATCACCCGTGAGGAATACCGCGCGCGCCGCCGCCGGGTGCTCGGTGCCCTGTGCGACAGCAACGGGGTCACCGCGCGCAACGCCATCACGCCGCCACCGGCCAGCGCCCGGCGGCAGGCGGCCGATACCACCGCACCCGGCGAGGCGTTGAACATGCTGTTTCCGGCGCGCTCGGGCCAGACCCGGAAATACCTGATCGCGCTGGTGGTGGTGGCGGTGATCTGCGCGCTGCTGCTTTACGGGTTGTTGCACGGCAAATGATGTAGTGCGGCTTGATGCTGCGGCGCCACAACGGCGGTTGATCAAATTTTCCGCCATTTGACGCATTAGCAGAAAACGGCCCGGGTGTACCACGAGGGCATGGCAGTTTCTGGTCGTCAGGCTGCCACGATCAACGATTGCAAGGGGAATGTCGTGCGGATTGCTTGCCTGGCAGGGGCGTTGGCGCTGGCCTTGAGCGGCACGGTGCTGGCGCAGGAAACGACGGCGCCGCCGGCCGCCGCGCCGGAGAACGGCGCGAGCGCGGCAACCCCGGACATGGCCGCGCCGCAGATCCTGATCAGCGGCATCGCCCCCGGCGACGCGGCCGCGGCCGGCGCCGCGCAGCAGGCCATCGATGTCGAATACAACAATGCCCTGGCCGCCGCCGGCGGTGCCACCACGCTCAGCCCCGCGCAATGGCAAGCGGTTGCCGACAAGGTGACCGCGGCGCTGCAGCAGGCCGGTTATCCCGACGCCCGCGCCTATCTGGCCACCCAACTGGTGGCGTTCCGTCCGCACGTGTCGGCCGCGGTGGCGCAAACCACTCCCGTGACCCCCGCGGCGCCGGCAGACAACGTGGTGCCGCCGGTGCGTGACCGCGAAACCGACGCGGCCGTGTCGCAACAGATCGCCGTGCGCGGCTTCCGTGTGGAGGGCGTCGGCAATCACCCGGACACCGACATCACCCCGGCCTCGATCCAGGCATTGGCCGATGCCCAGTTCAAGGCATTGGGCGGCGATGCGACGACGCCGGCCCAACTGGATTTCACCCAGCTGCAGGAGGTGGCCGACAAGATCACCGCGCGCTACCGCAATGCCGGTTTCATCGTGGCCACGGCGTTCCTGCCCGCGCAGACGGTGGGCGACGACAAGCTCATCGAGATCAAGGTGCTGGAAGGCACCATCGGCAAGATCATCGTCAAGGGCACCAAGCACTATCGCCCCGGCGTGATCGCCGCGCCGGCGGAGAAACTGCGTGGCAAGCCGTTGCGCAAGAGCGCCGTCGACACCGCACTGCTTTACGACCGCGACCTGCCCGGCGTGTCGGTGACCTCCACCTTCCAGCCCGGCTCGAAGACCGGCGAAACCGACCTGGTGATGGTGGCGCGCGAGGCGAAACGGCCGTTCACCTTCACCACCGGCGTCAACAATTACGGCAACGAATTGACCGGCCGCTACCGTGCGCAACTGGGCGCCACCTGGTTGAGCCCGCTGGGCATCGGCGACAGCCTGGCGGCGAACGTCGACTACGCCTTCAACCCGCGCAACAACGTCTACGGCTCGCTGGTCTATCGCGCGCCCACCGTGGTGGTGCCGGGCCTCACCGCCGTGATCGGCGCCACCCGCAGCGCGATGCAGATCAACACCGGCAGCTTCACCGCGCTGGGCGTGAAAGGCCCCAGTTCGTTGTATTTCGGCGGGGCGGACTGGGCCTTCGTCAACACCGATACGCTGAAACTGCAGGGCACGCTGCGTTACATCAAGGAGCAATCCAGACTCAGCACCGTCGGCATGACGTTGTCCGACCAGCGCTTCGACGTGGCCGAGCTCGGCTTCGGCATGAACCACACCGACCAGCGTTTCCACGGCATCGACCTGCTGCAGCTGGCCGTGCGCAAGTCGGTGAAGGATCGCTCGCGCCAGCCGGACCTGGTCAGCCCGGATCACGCCAGCAGCTTCCTCAGCGCCAAGCTTTCCTACACCCGCCTGCAGTTTCTTACCGACCGGCAGCGGTTGTATTTCAAGCTGGCCGGCCAGTTCAGCAACGATGCGCTGGTGCCGCTGGAGCAGTTCGGACTGGGTGGTCCCGACAGCGTGCGCGCCTACCCGATCTCCGAGGGTCTGGCCGACCGCGGCTATTACAGCTCGCTGGAATACCACGTCGACGCGCCCGGCTTCGGCGACAAGGTGTCGCCGTTCTACGGCCGGCCATGGCGCGAGCTGCTGGAGTTCGAGGCCTTCGTCGATTACGGCAAGGGCTACCCGGCGGGCGCGAATCGCCGCAACAACACCCGCTCGGTCACCCTCAACGGTATCGGCGCGGGGCTGATTTTCCGCTTGCCCCAGTTCCATCAGTTCGAGTTCCACCTCGACGGTTCCGTACCGACGAGTCGGCAGCGCGCATCCGACGACAACGGCTACCACATCTATTCGCGCTTCGGCTTCACGTTTTGACGGGTGACACCATGAACAACACTATCGACGCGAAGACCCGCGGCGCACACGCCGCCACCCTGCCGCCGCATGCCGGCCGGCTGCGGCGAAAACTGTTGCCGGTAAGCCTGTCGCTGCTGCTGGTCGCCCCATTCGTGTTTGGCGGTGAAGCGATGGCCGCCGCCGTGGGTGCCGCCACCGGCCCCACCGGCGGCACCGTGGTGGGCGGCATCGGCAGCATCACGCAGAACGGCGCCAACACCGTCATCAACCAGAACTCGGCCAAGCTGGCGCTGGACTGGCAGACCTTCAACGTGGGCAAGGACGCGTCGGTGAAGTTCAACCAGCCGTCGTTCACGGCGGTGGCGCTGAATCGCATCCTGGACCAGAACCCCAGCCAGATCTTCGGCCACATCAGTTCCAACGGCCAGGTGTTCCTGATCAACACCCACGGCATCATCTTCGGTGCCAGCGCGCAGATGAACGTGGGCGGCCTGATGGCCAGCACGCTCGACCTCACGCCCAAGGATTTCCTCGCCAGCCGCTACAACCTGGACGCGCACGGCGCCAACGCCGGCATCGTCAACCACGGCCTGATCAAGGCCGCCAGCGGCGGTTCGGTGAGCCTGGTCGGCGGCAGCGTCGCCAACGACGGCGTGATCCTGGCCAACTACGGCCGCATCAACCTCGACGGCGCCGATCGCGCCGTGCTGGATTTCGACGGCAACGGACTGATCAACATCCAGGTCACCGGCGAGCTGAAGCAGCGGCTGGACAGCGGCGCGGCGGCGGTGGTCAACAAGGGCACGCTGAAGGCCGACAGCGGCACCGTGGTACTGCAGGCATCCGCCGCGAAAGACCTGTTCACCAACCTGGTCAACAACAGCGGCGTGATCGACGCCGGCGGCATCAGCACGCAGGGGGGTGTGGTGCGGCTGGTGGCCAGCGGTGGTGATGTCCAGGACAGCGGTGCCATCAACGTATCCGGCGTGCAAGGCGGCAGCGTGCAATTGCTGTCGGATCGGAATGTCAGTGTTACCGGCAGCATCGATGCCTCCGGACGCGACGGCGGCGGCCGCATTCGCCTGGGTGGCGGCTACCAAGGCGGCGAAGGGCTGCAAGCCGCGGCGGTGACGTACGTCGGGCCGGATGCACGCCTGAATGCGGACGCGCTGGAGTCCGGCGACGGTGGTTCGGTGGTGCTGTGGTCGAACACCGCGACCGGCTTCAAGGGCAACATCAGCGCACGCGGCGGCGCGGCTGACGGCAACGGCGGCATGGCCGAAGTTTCCAGCAGCGGCTACCTGGCATTCGATGGCTCCGCCGACCTGCGCGCGCCGCACGGCGCATGGGGCACGCTGCTGCTGGATCCAAACGACATCACCATCAGTGATGGTCTCGATGACAACCCGGTGGCCCCGGGTGGCTTCGATGCCAGTGGCGTTTTCACGCCAGGGGATGCGACCTCCGACTCCACCATCAACACCGCGACCATCGTCACCCAGCTGGACAGCAGTGACGTCAGCATCAAGACGACCGACGGCAATATCACCGTCGTCAACGGCTTCACCTACGCCGGTGACAACGACCGCACATTGACGCTGGATGCATTCGGCACGCTGACATTCAAAGACGGTGCGATCATCAAGTCCACCGGAGGAACCGGCGGCACGCACACGCTCGGCGGCGTTCTGACAGGAACGAATGGTGTCGTTCTTGAAGGCGGTTCCAGTTTCATCACCAACGGTGGTGATCTGGCCATCAGCGGTCGCACGTTCTTGCTGGATGGTGTGCTTGATGCTGGTGTCGGTACGGTCACGCTGAATTCGACCGATGCCATCAGCCAGGCAGCTGTTGGCGTCATCACCGCCGGCACGCTGACCGGCAGCTCGACCGGCGACACCACGCTCAGCGGCGCCAATGCCATCGGCTCCCTGGGCGATTTCACGGCGGCGAATTTCACCCTGAACAATGCAACGGCGCTGACCCTCGACGGCGCGCTGGAAGCGGGTGTCGCGGCCGGCAGCGATCCCGTCGTCGACCCGGAAACTGCCGGCAACATCACCGTGACCTCGGCCGGCGCCATCACCCAGGGAGCGGGCGGAACGTTCAACACCCACGGTGGCAATATCGCGCTCACCGGCAGCGCGCTGACGCTGGGCGCGGTGGATGCGAGCAGCACTAGCTCGACGCCCAATACGGCAGGCGACATCAGCCTGACAGCGACCGGCGGCGACTTGTCGCTGGGTGATGCGGTCACAGGCAACGTCGTGACACTGAAGGCGTCCAACGTGGCGACGCCAGCTACCCTGCAGTCGATCGGCGGCAGTGGCGTCATCACGGCGGCCACCCTGACCGGCAGCTCGACCGGCGACACCACGCTCAGCGGCGCCAATGCCATCGGCTCCCTGGGTGACTTCACGGCAGCGAATTTCACCCTGAACAACACTGCGGCGCTGACCCTCGACGGCGCGCTGGAAGCGGGTGTCGCGGCCGGCAGCGATCCCGTCCTCGACCCGGAAACTGCCGGCAACATCACCGTGACCTCGGCCGGCGCCATCACCCAGGGCGCGGGCGGAACGTTCAACACCCACGGCGGCAATATCGCGCTCACCGGCAGCGCGCTGACGCTGGGCGTGGTGGATGCGAGCAGCAGCAGTTCGACGCCCAATACGGCAGGCGACATCAACCTGACCACGACCGGCGGCGACCTGTCGCTGGGTGATGCGGTCACGGGCAACGTCGTGACACTGAAGGTGTCCAACGTGGCCACGCCAGCCACCCTGCAGTCGATCGGCGGCAGTGGCGTCATCACCGCCGCGACCCTGACCGGCAGCTCGACCGGCGATACCACGCTCGACGGCGCCAATGCCATCGGCACGCTGGGCGACTTCACGGCAGCGAACTTCGCGCTGACCAACAACGGCGACATTAGCCAGAGCGGCTCACTCACGGTGACTGGCGCATCGAGTTTCGATGCGGGCGCCCATGCCATCACGCTCGGCAACACCGGCAACCATTTCACCGGCGCGGTGAGCCTCGCCAACAGCGGCACCAGCAGCGTGCTGCTGAACAACGGCACCCATGCGCTGGTGCTCGGCGACGTGCAGGTGGGCAGCGGCACGTTGGCGGTGACCGGTACCGGTATCACCCAGGCGGTGGGCAGCGCGGTCACCCAGGCAGCGGGTGCCGATACGGCATCGTTCAATGCCGGGGCGGGCGTGCTTCAACTGGGCAACAGCAATACCTTCACCGGCGCCGTGAGCCTCAACAACAGTGGTGCCTACAACGTGACGCTGGATAACGGCACCCACGCGTTGACGTTGGGCACGTCCACGCTGGGCAGCGGCACTTTCAGCCTTGAAGGCACTGGGGCGACGACCCTGGCGGGCACCCTCACCACCAGCGGCGGCGCAATCAGCCTGGCCGGTCCGGTGACGTTGGGTGCGGCCACCACCGGCATCGACACCACTGGTGGCGGCAATGTGGCGGCAGGTGCGGCCATCACCTTCGGCGGAGCGGTGAACGGTGTTTCTACCCTGACGTTGAATGCCGGCGCCGGGGGCGCGGTCGCGCTGGACGGAGCGGTAGGCAGTACGACGGCCTTGACCGGTCTCACCGTCACGGCGGGCAGCTTCAGTGCGCAGGCATTGAACATCGACGGCGACCTGAACGTGACCACCTCGGCGGGCGACATCGCACAGGGTGACGCGTTCACGGTCACGGGTGCATCGAGTTTCGACGCGGGTGCGCATGCCATCACGCTCGGC
>NZ_AJXU01000015.1 GCF_000264315.1 Rhodanobacter fulvus Jip2 | reverse complement strand
CTGAACGTGACCCCCTCGGCGGGCGACATCGCACAGGGTGACGCGTTCACGGTCACGGGTGCATCGAGTTTCGACGCGGGTGCGCATGCCATCACGCTCGGCAACACCGGCAATAACTTCACCGGCGCAGTGAGCCTCGCCAACAGCGGCGGCCACAACGTGACGCTGGACAACGGCACCCACGCGCTGGTGCTGGGCGACGTGCAGGTGGGCAGCGGCACGTTGGCGGTGACCGGTACCGGCATCACGCAGGCCGCCGGCAGCACGATCACCCAGGAAGCGAGTGCCGGCGCAGCATCGTTCGACGCCGGTGTGGGCGTACTCCAGCTGGGCAACAGCAACAGTTTTACGAGCGCGGTGAGCCTCGCCAACAGCGGCGCCTACGACGTAACGCTGGACAATGGCACCCACGCGTTGACGTTGGGCACGTCCACGCTGGGCAGCGGCACGTTCAGCCTTGAAGGCACCGGGGCGACGACCCTGGCCGGCATCCTCAGCACCAGCGGCGGCGCGATCAGCCTGGCCGGTCCGGTGACGCTGGGTGCGGCCACCACCGGCATCGACACCACCGATGGCGGCACTGTGATGACAGGTGCGGCGATCACCTTCGGCGGAGCGGTGAACGGCGCTTCCAACCTGACGCTGAATGCCGGTACCGGAGGTGCGGTCACGCTGAACCAGGCGGTAGGCGATACGACCGAGTTGACCGGCCTCACCGTCACGGCGGGGAGCTTCAATGCGCAGGCATTGAACGTCGACGGCGATCTGAACGTGACCACCTCGGCGGGCGACATCACGCAGGGTGGCGCGTTCACGGTGTCCGGTGCATCGAGCTTCGATGCGATCGCGCATGCCATCACGCTCGGCAACAGCGGCAACCACTTCACTGGCGCGGTAAGCCTCGCCAACAGCGGCGCCAACGATGTCACGCTGAACAACGGCGCCAACGCGCTGACCCTGGGTACGTCCACGCTGGGCAGCGGTGCTTTCAATCTTACGGGCACCGGCCAGACGACCCTGGCCGGCAACCTCACCACGACTGGCGGTGCGATCACCTTGTCCGGCCCGGTGACGCTGGGTGCGGCCAGCACCGGCGTCGATACGACCGATGGTGGCAACGTGGCGGCCGGCGCGGCGATCACGTTCAACGGCGCGGTGGATGGTACTTCGACCCTTACGCTGAATGCCGGTACGGGAGGTGCGGTCACGTTGGGCGGAGCTGTCGGTGCCACGACAGTACTGACAGGCCTCAACGTTACGGCAGGCAGCTTCAGCGCGAATGCGCTGAACATCGGCACGGGTGGATTGGCGGTGACTACCCATGCCAGTGACATCACGCAAGGCGGTGCATTCACGGTCGGCGGCACATCGAGTTTCGACGCGGGGACGCATGCCATCACGCTGGACAACACGAGCAACCACTTCACCGGTGCGGTGAGTCTCAACAACAGCGGCGCGGACCACGTCACGCTCAACAACGGCGCCAATGCGCTGGAGCTGGGCAATGTGCAGGTGGGTAGCGGCGCGCTGACGGTGACGGGTGTCGGCATCACGCAAGCGACCGGCAGCACGATCACCCAGGCGGCGAGTGCGGGTGCAGCGAAATTCAACGCCGGTGCCGGCGTACTTCAGCTGGACAAGGCCAACACCTTCACCGGCGCGGTGGATCTCACCAACAGCGGCGCGAACGCCGTCACGCTCAACAACGGCGCCACTGCGCTGGAGCTGGGCAATGTGCAGGTGGGTAGCGGCGCGCTGACGGTGACGGGTGTCGGCATCACGCAAGCGACCGGCAGCACGATCACCCAGATTGCGGGTGCTGGTGCGGCGCAATTCAACGCCGGTGCCGGCGTGCTTCAGCTGAGCAACAGCAACACGCTCACTGGTGCGGTAAGCCTCACCAACAGCGGCGCCAACGATGTCACGCTGAACAACGGCGCCAACGCGCTGATCCTGGGCACATCCACGCTGGGTAGTGGTGCTTTCAACCTTACGGGCACGGGCCAGACGACCCTGGCCGGCAACCTCACCACTGCGGGCGGTGCGATCACCTTGTCCGGCCCGGTGACGCTGGGTGCGGCCAGCACCGGTGTCGATACGACCGGTGGTGGCAGCGTGGCGGCCGGCGCGGCGATCACGTTCAGCGGCGCCGTGAACGGCGCTTCCACCCTGACCCTGGATGCCGGTACGGCCGGTGCGGTCACGTTGGGTGGAGCGGTTGGCGGCACGACAGCCTTGACCGGCCTCGACGTGACGGCCGGCAGCTTCAGCGCGAACACGCTGAACATCGGTACCGGCGGGTTGTCGGTCACCACCCTGGCCAGCGATATCACGCAAGGCGGTGCGTTTACGGTCGGCGGCACCTCGCGCTTCGACGCGGGCGCGCATGCCATCACGTTGAATCACGCGGGCAATAACTTCACCGGTGCGGTGAGCCTCACCAACAGCGGCGCCAACGACGTCACGCTCGACAATGGCAGCCATGCGCTGGTGCTGGGCGACGTCCACGTGGGCAGCGGCACGCTGTCGGTAGCGGGTGTGGGCATCACGCAAGCGGCCAGCAGCACGATCACCCAGACCGCGAGTGCGGTTGCGGCGCAATTCAATGCCGGTGCCGGCGTACTCCAGTTGGACAATGCCAATACCCTCACCGGCGCGGTAAGCCTCAACAACAGCGGCAACCACGACGTGACGCTGGACAACGGTACCCACGCGTTGACCCTGGGCACGTCCACGCTGGGCAGCGGTACCTTCAGCCTTGAGGGCACGGGTCAAACGACGCTGGCCGGCAACCTCACCACCACGGGCGGTGCGATCACCTTGTCCGGCCCGGTGACCCTGGGCTCGCCCACCACCGGCATCAATACCACCGGCGGCGGGGCAACGGCGGGCGCGGCGATCACCTTCAATGATGCACTGGACGGTGCGTCCGGCCTGACCCTGGATGCCGGTACCGCGGGCGCGGTCACGCTGACTGGAACAGTTGGTGGCACCACGGCCCTGACCGGTCTCACCGTCACCGCCGGCAGCTTCAGCGCGAACGCGCTGAACATCGGTACCGGCGGACTGTCGGTGACCACCCGCGCCGGCGATATCACGCAAGGCGGTGCGGGTGCATTCAAGGTGGCGGGAACGTCGAACTTCACCGCCATGAATGGGCACGCGATCACGCTGGACAACACCGACAATGATTTCCAGGACGCCGTGACGGCAACGGGTACCGGGGTGTCGATCACCGCTCATGACGACCTGACGATCGACACCCTCAACAACGGCAGCAACGGCACCGTGAGCCTGATCGCCGGGGGCGCGCTGCTGCTGCCCACCGGTGCGATCGACACCGGCACTGCCGACCTGACGCTGGCTGCCAACGGCGGGACATTGATTGCGCCCGGCGCACTGAGCGGCGCCAACGTGACGCTCAGCAGCCAGGGCGACATCACCCTGAGCGATGCGGTGAAGGCGACGGGAACGCTGAGCCTGACCAGCCTTGCGGGGGCGATCGGCCAAAGCACCGGCAGCCTCACCGCGGCCGAGCTGATCGGCGGTTCGAATGGCATCACCCTGCTCGCCGGCACCAACTACATCGACAGCCTGGGCGATTTCAGCGCCAGCGGATTCAGCCTGACCAACAGCAAGGCTCTGGCCGTCGATGGCGTGGTCGATGGCAGCAGCAGTACCGCGCTGACCACGCTGGCCGGCGACCTGGCGATCAACGGTACGCTCAAGGGTACGACGGTCACGCTCACCTCGGCCGGCGCGATCGGCGAAGGTGCGTCCGGGGTGATCGAGGCGGCCACGCTGACGGGCACTTCGCAGGGCGATACCTTGCTTGACGGCGCCAACCTGGTCGACACGCTCGACAGTTTCAGTGCGGCCAACTTCACGCTTGTCAACGCGCAGGGCCTGGCCACGAACGGTGCGCTGACGACGACCGGCGGCACCGGCAGCATCACCCTGAAGACGAGCAACGGTGCCTTGAGCCTGGGCAGCGACCTGACCGGCGGCGCCATTTCGCTGGACTCGGCCGACGGTCTTGCGCTGGCCAACAACATTACCGGCAGCGCGGTCGAGCTGAAGTCTTCCGGTGGCGGCATCAGCCAGAGTGCCGGCATCATCACGGCCGGCACGCTGAGCGGCAGTGCCACAAATGCTGTCACGCTGGGCCAGCTCAATCAGGTGGCTGCGCTGGGCGATTTCAGCGCCGATGGATTCAGCTTGACCAACGGCGCCGCCCTGGTCGTCAGCGGCGTGGTCGACGGCGGCGGCAGCACCGCGCTGACCACGCAGACCGGCAACCTGACGATCAACGGTACGCTCAAGGGCACGGCGGTCACGCTCACCTCCGCGGGCGCGATCGGCCAAAGCAATTCCGGGGTCATCGACGCGGCCACGCTGACGGGCACTTCGCAGGGCAACACCTCGCTTGGCGGCGCCAACCTGGTCGATACGCTCGGCAGTTTCGGCGCGGCCAACTTCAGCTTTGTCAACGCGCAGGATCTGGCGGCAAACGGTCCGCTGACGACAGCGGGCAACGCCGGCAGCATCGACCTGAAGACGAGCAGCGGCACCTTGAGCGTGAATGGCGACCTGACGGCGGCTGCCGTTGCGCTGACCTCGGCCGACGATCTCACGCTGACCCACGATATCGACGGCACCGCGGTGTCGCTGGCCGCTGGCGGCGACATCAACCAGAGCACCGGCGTCATCACGGCCGGCACATTGACGGGCCAGTCGACCGGCACCACCACGCTGGGCGGCGCCAACCTGGTCGGCACGCTGGGAAGTTTCAAGGCCACCAATTTCAGCCTGGTCAATGCCACGGACCTGTCCGTCAACGGCCCGCTGCAGATCACCAGCCCCAGCGGCGGTGTCAGCCTGACGACGACGTCGGGGATCCTGACGGTCAATTCAGTGTTGAGCGCCGGTGCCGTCAGCCTGGACTCGGCCGGCAACCTGGCGTTAGCGCACGAAGTCAGCGGTGGCCTGGTCACGCTGGCGTCGGGCGGCACCATCAGCCAGACGGCATCGGGCAAGCTCACGGCCACCACCTTGACCGGCCATTCGGTGGGCAGCACCACGCTCAACGGATCGGGCAACAAAATCGGCACGCTCGGCAGCTTCACCGCGGCGGGCTTCGGTCTGACCAACAGCCAGTCGCTGTCGGTCGCCGGTCCGGTCAATGGCGGCGCCAGCACGTCACTGGCGACCACGGCCGGCAACCTGGCGATCAACGGTGCCGTGAACGGCACCACCACCGCGTTCAACGTTGCCGGCAACATCACCCAGGGGGGCGGCGGCGTCATCACGGCGGCTACGTTGCGCGGCACGGCGGGGGGCGCGGTAGCGCTCGGTGGCAACAACCATATCGGTACGCTGGGTGATTTCAGCGCCGCCGGTTTCAGCCTGAAAAACGCGCAGGACCTGACCGTCGCCGGCACGGTGAATGGCGGCAGCAGCGCGGGACTGGCGACGACAGGCAACCTGGTCATCAACGGCACGCTCACCGGTGCGACCACCACGCTCGACGTTACCGGCGCCATCAGCGAGGCCAGCGCGGGCAGCATCGTCGCCGGCCGGCTCAATGGCGACACCACCGGGGCCGTCAGCCTCACCGGCAACAATCGCATCGGTTCGCTGGGCGATTTCAGTGCGGCCTACCTCAACCTCGGCAATGCCCAGGCACTGACGGTGGCCGGCACCGTCGACGGCGGCACCAGCACCACGTTGACCACCACCAGCGGCGATCTGACGATCAACGGCGCGCTGAAAGGCACGGCCATGACGCTGGACTCGGCCGGCGCGATCAACGAAGGCAGCCAGGGGGTGATCACCGCCGCCACGCTGACCGGGCGGTCGACCGGCGTCACCGCGCTCAACGGTGCCAATCGTGTCGGTACCCTGGGCAGCTTCAATGCAGCGGGCTTCGACTTCACCAACGCGCAGGCGCTGTCGGTCAACGGCCCGCTGACGATCGCCAGCGGCGGGCGTCTGCACCTGACGACGACATCGGGCCTGCTGTCGGTCAACACCGCATTGCGCGGTGGCGACGTGGGCCTGGGTTCCGCCGGCGACCTGACGCTGACCCAGGCAGTGCAGGGCGACATGGTGGCGCTGGTTTCCGGCGGCAATATCAGCCAGACCGCCAGCGGCATCGTCACCGCTGGCACGCTTACCGGGCGTTCCGTCGGCAGCACCGTGCTCGATCCGGTCAACCATGTCGCCGCGCTGGGCAGCTTCAGTGCCGAAGGCTTCGACCTGGCCACCGACCGGACGCTGACGGTCATCGGCCCGGTCGATGGCGGTGACCACGTGAACCTGATCACCACCAATGGCGACATCATCATCAACGGTCTGGTCAGTGGCACCCGCACCACGCTCACCTCGGCCGGTGCCATCAATCAGGGCTCGGCAGGTGGCATTGCCGCCAGCACGCTGAGTGGCAGCTCGACGGGCGCCACCACGCTGGAAGGCGGCGGCAACCGGGTGGCCACGCTGGAGGCTTTCAAGGCCGCAGGCTTCAGCTTCACCAACGGGCAATCCCTGATCGTGACCGGTCCGATCGAAGGCGGTGCGCGTACCACGCTCACCACCACCCGCGGCGGCGACCTGTCGATCGACGGTGCCGTTCAGGGCGGCATGATGACCCTGGTTTCCGCCGGTGCCATCAACGAAGGCGCCAGCGGCAGCCTCACCGCCGATACGCTGACCGGCAGCGCGGCAGGCATGGTGATGCTGGGCGATGCGGCGCACCCGCTGGCCAACTACATCGGCACGCTGGGCGGCTTCTCGGCGCCGGCCGGCTTCAGCCTCACCAACGCCCAGACCCTGACCCTGGCAGCCGTGAATGGCAGCGACTACACGGTGGATGCCGGCACGTCGTCGACCTACCTTTCGGTGATCAATGGCGACTTGCTGCAGACAGACCAGGCGCCGTTGTACAACGGCGTGGGCACGTGGGCATCGACCGGCCATATCGGTGTCGGCGGCGCGCCGATCTACGTGACGGGTGTCGACGCGCAGGTCATCGTCCCGGGTGGCATTTCGCCTGCGTATTTCTATGCGGTGGACCGGCAGGGCAACATCCTGCCGCTCACCGGTGGCAGCAGCATCAACGTGCCCACGTCGGCGTTGACCAGCCGTGCGCAGAACACCAACAAGCACACCGACTCGTACATCGACCCCAGCGTGATCTCGGCAAACTACCGTGCTTTCGGCATCGTGCCCTCGGGCTTGCTGCTGCCGCCCGACCAGCAGCGCTGCGCACCGGATGAGCTGGATTGCGATGATGAGTAAAGCCTGTCCCACCCGTGCACGTGCGATGCGATGGTGGATTGCCGTGGCCGGTTGCGCGCTGGCGACCTCCGCCGGTGCCCAGCTGGCGCCGCGGGTCACCGGTGAAACGGTGATCGCCCAGCTCGACGCGGCGCAGCGTGACCTGGCCACGAAGGCGCATGCATCGGCCGATCCGCAACTTGTGGCCACCAGCGAACAACTGGCGCACATGGCCAGCGACTTGCGTGCCACGCTGAGCGGTTCCGACGCGGCCAAGCCCGTGGACATCATCGACGGACGCGCGCAGGCAAGAGCCCGGCGTGCGCAGGCCGCCGCACAACGCACGCGCGCCTATCTCGCCATTTCCGACGGATGCCTCGGCGGCGACGCCCGCGCGCTTGCCGATGCCCTGACCGCCAGCGTCAAGCGACTGGCCCACGCCGAGGATTCGTCCAAGGACGCGCAGCCGGTGATCGACGCGGTCGAGACGCTGGATCACAAACCGTTGTTCGCCCTGCATCCCGGCGACCAGCCGCTGGCGTTCGCCCTGATCGGCACGAACCTGTCGGACGCGCAATGTGCCGATCCCGGGGTCACGGCCACCGACGGACAGGGCGCACCGCTTGCAGTGCAACCGGTGATCACCGGTGTCTCGGCGGCCCGCATCGAGCTGAAACTGCCACCTAGCCAGATGCTCGAACCTGGCAGCTACGTGCTGCATGTCGTGCCCAAGCGCAAGACCTTCCTGCTCGGCTGCGTCACCCAGCCCGAAGCGGTTGCCGTGGTGCAGATCGCGAAACCGCTGCGACTTTCCGTGGATTACACGTTGACCGCCATGTGCGCCGCCGACCACGGTGGCGCAGGGAAAAACGTGCCGCTGGGCGCGGGCACCTTGCCCGACATCAGTGCCTACGGCAGTACCGTTTCGCAGCAGATCGATACCACCGCCTGCGGTGATCCGCTGAGCTACGCGGTAAGCGCCACGGTCCGGCGCGCGGACGGCAGCAGCGCATCGATCGGGCCGATCGTGCAGAGCGCCAATGCCAGCATCACCGCCGGTTTGCCCGGCGGGCTTTCGCTCAACTGGAATCCCTCGATCCACACGATGTTCGTGCGCTCCGGCGCGAATACCTGCAAGGGCGTCCATTGACGCCCTCGTCGTGTTTCATTCGTACTCGGTGCGGCCGGAAACAACCTGCAGCTCGCTGACTCCGCCGGGGGCGAGGTCGTTCAGCAGGTCCAGGAAGCTCTTGTCGACGAGGCGCTTGGCGCGCTCCAGCAACAGCGGGATCGGGCTGGACGGTTCGTTTTTCGCGTAGTAATCGCACAATTCGTCGAGTCGCTTGATGACGTCCTGCGAATTCTCGATGCGGCCACTGGCCACGGGTTTTGCGTGGCCCGATGCAACGGCTTCCGCACCGTCCTCAGCCTCATACTCGCCCGCGGCCTCGTCTTGCGGCATGCGCTTGGCAAGCTGCGCTTCCACGAATTTTTTCAGCTCATGGATATCGCCGATCAATGCCTTCAGATCAGGGCCGGCGGTACCGATCTGCTCGCTGAAAATGCCGTCGATCGCTTTGGCCTGATCCAGCGCCTCGTTAATCGCCGTGGCGTTGGCCAGCAATTGCTCTTCCGGACAATCCATGCAGCACGCTTCGAGCTCGGTCAGGCTGGGTGCTTCGCCGGATTCGCTATCAGGTGAGCTGATTTTCAGCGTGCCCTGGGCAATGTGCAGATCGCGCAGTGAAAAACGCCCCAGTCGCGATGACTGCACAAAAGGCGTGGTGCGGAAATAACCGAGCACGCTCTGGGTGTCGCTGATCGGCACCACGGCGTTGACGCGGGCGGTCGGATCGTTGTCGTCCTCGGCGTCCAGTTGCGGGTGCACGGCATCCCAGTAGTTCTCCAGCAAGGCGCGAATCAGGCCCAGCCCCGCCGCCCAGCCCGGCATGCCGTCGGTACGCATCCAGGCGGTGGCCAGGTGCGTGGCAACGCGCAGATCCTTGGAACGTCCCAGCAGCGCCTCGGCCATGCTGGCGACCTTTTCCCAATCCGGCTCTTCGGCCGCCTTGACGCTGTCGCCGATGGCGCGTTCGGCCTTGGGCGAGGCGGCACGGTCGAGCGCCAGAAAATCCTGGTCGTATTCCAGGTTTTCACCGGTGGGCAATTCATCCCCGAGCGGAGCAATCAACGATTCCAGATCATGGTTTGACATGGCGTCCATATATCGCGGCAATGGAGGCTTGCATGGTAACGCAATTGCGCCGTTCCATACGATTTCGTGGCGCGTTCGGAACGTGTTCGGATAATCATTTTTCCGGCGTGGTCACGGCTTGATCGCGCTGTGCAAGATAATCGTCGCAAGGGGCCGTGCAAGCTACGCGTAGGGCTCAACGCTGTCGTGCGCAGTCGGCTGCCTGTTCGGCGCTGGCTGCGCCGCCGCGGA
This sequence comes from Rhodanobacter fulvus Jip2, assembly GCF_000264315.1. GTDB lineage: Bacteria > Pseudomonadota > Gammaproteobacteria > Xanthomonadales > Rhodanobacteraceae > Rhodanobacter > Rhodanobacter fulvus. The sequence goes on along the minus strand of NZ_AJXU01000015.1, from coordinate 91,597 downwards.
TGCGTCCGGAGTTGGCCACCACGACGCTGAGCGCCTGTTCGGCCGTTCCGCGGCGGCAGAACACGAAGGTGAGATTGCTGCCGCGGGCGCTGCCATCGGCCTGGAAACGCACGTGGCGCCGGCCGACCGAACTCTGGATCGTGAGGCGTTCGGCATAGTTGCCATTGACATGCAGCGGCTGGCCGTCGGGCTGGTTGTCATGATCGCGATCGGCGGCAAGCAGCCAGCCGTGATCCCAGCGCTCTTCGTCGGCGCATTGCTGGCCGTCGCGGCTGGGACAGAACACCGTGGCCTGCCGCGCAATCACGGCCGCTTCGCGGGTGTGATGCAGGGCGCCGATGAAATCGGCCTGGGCGGTCCGCAACTGGTTCCGGTCGAGCAGGCGCCGCATCGACGGCATCGCGGCGCCGACCAGGGTCGCCATGATCGCGACCACCATGACCTGTTCGACGAGCGTGACACCATGCTCCCTGTGGCACCTCATCCATCCCTGATTCGGCACGTTCACGCTCCTGCGTCGCCTGGAACCGGCATGCTAGGCGTCGGCCGGGAGCGTGGCTGTCGCCCGACCGGCGCCTCCGGCGTCGGTCACTGCTGACGCCAGCTGTCAGCAGGCCCGATTTAAAATGGCCCGTCGCACCCACACATGTAGCCGATGACCGACCGCTTCCAACTCGTTGCTCCGTACCAGCCTTCAGGCGACCAGCCGCAGGCGATCGCACGCCTGGCCGAGGGTTTCGAGGCCGGCCTGGCGGCGCAGACCCTGCTGGGCGTCACCGGCTCGGGCAAGACCTACACCATCGCCAACGTGATCGAGAAGGTGCAGCGCCCCACCATCGTGATGGCGCCGAACAAGACCCTGGCGGCGCAGTTGTACGGGGAATTCAGGGAGTTTTTCCCGCACAACGCGGTGGAGTACTTCGTCAGCTATTACGACTATTACCAGCCGGAAGCGTACGTGGTGGCGTCCGATACCTTCATCGAGAAGGACGCTTCCATCAACGAGCACATCGAGCAGATGCGGTTGTCGGCGACCAAGGCGCTGCTGTCGCGGCGCGACTCGATCATCGTCGCCACGGTGTCGGCGATCTACGGCCTGGGCAATCCGGAGGACTACCTCAGCCTGCGGCTGATCCTGGCCAAGGGCGAGCGGATCGACCAGCGCAAGCTGATCCACCAGCTGACCGAATTGCAGTACACCCGCAACGAAATGGAACTGCGCCGCGGCACCTACCGCGTGCGTGGCGAGATCATCGACGTGTTTCCCGCCGAATCGGAAACCGAGGCGCTGCGCATCGAGCTGTTCGATGGCGAAGTGGAAAACATGGCGCTGTTCGATCCGCTCACCGGCGAGACGATCTGCAAGATTCCGCGCTACACCGTCTATCCCCGCACCCACTACGCCAGCACCCGCGAGAGCGTGCTCAACGCCACCGAAACGATCAAGACCGAGCTGAAGGACCGGCTGGAAGTGCTGTACCGCGACAACAAGCTGGTCGAGGCGCAGCGGCTGGACCAGCGCACCCGCTTCGACCTGGAGATGATGGTGGAGGTGGGCTACTGCCAGGGTATCGAGAACTACTCGCGCCATCTCACCCGTCGCCTGCCAGGCGAACCGCCGCCGACCCTGTTCGACTACCTGCCGCCCGACGGCATGCTGGTGGTGGACGAATCGCACGTCACCGTGCCGCAGCTGGGCGCCATGTACAAGGGCGACCGCTCGCGCAAGGAGACGCTGGTGGAGTTCGGTTTCCGGTTGCCCTCGGCGATGGACAACCGGCCGCTGAAGTTCGAGGAATGGGAACAGCGGGTGCCGCGCGCGATCTACGTCTCCGCCACCCCGCGCGACTACGAACTGCGGAAATCCGGCGACGCGGTGACTGAACTGGTGGTGCGCCCCACCGGCCTGGTCGATCCGGAAGTGGAAGTGCGCCCCGTGCGCACCCAGGTGGACGACTTGCTCAGCGAGGCGCACAAGCGCATCGCCATGGGCGATCGCGTGCTGGTCACCACGCTGACCAAGCGCATGGCCGAAAACCTCACCGAATACCTGGCCGAGCACGATATCAAGGTGCGTTACCTGCATTCGGACATCGAGACGGTCGAGCGCAGCGAGATCATTCGCGACCTGCGCCTGGGCGAGTTCGACGTGCTGGTCGGCATCAACCTGCTGCGCGAGGGCCTGGACATGCCCGAGGTCTCGCTGGTGGCGGTGCTGGATGCGGACAAGGAGGGTTTCCTGCGTTCCACCGGCTCGCTGATCCAGACCATCGGCCGCGCCGCCCGCAACGTGCGCGGCAAAGCCATCCTGTACGCCGACAACGTCACCCGCTCGATGCAGGCGGCGATGGACGAAACCGCCCGCCGCCGCGAAAAGCAGTTGGCCTGGAACCTGGAGCAGGGCATCGTGCCCACCACCATCGTGCGGCGCATCGCCGACATCATGGAAGGCGCGCGCAGCGACGCCGGCAATCGTCGCGGCAGCAAATCACGCGGCCGCGCCGTGGCCGAGCAGCCGGCCGACTACGCCAGCCTCAGCGCCTCGCAGGCCGCCAGCATGCTGAAAAAGCTGGAGTCGCAGATGTACAAGCACGCGCAGAACCTGGAGTTCGAGGACGCCGCCAAGCTGCGCGACCAGATTCACCAGTTGCGCGAGCAATCCCTGCGCTGATTTTTTGCTTCCCCCGCTTTGCGGGGGAAGCTGCCCGAAGGGCTGAAGGGGGCGCTTTCCGCCTTGGAAGCGCGATCAAAGGCGCCCCCATCCGCCTTCGGCACCTTCCCCCGCAAAGCGGGGGAAAGGAAACGTCCGGCTCCGCACCAAGCCGTCGAAGCGCCAGGCCCTCGGGGTTTTTACGGGCACCTGGCGGGGCTGCTTGCTCTCGGTACACGGGTTATTGTCGACCGCCCACCGCTACCGTATACTGCGCGGCTCGCACGGCATGCCGTGGCGAGACGGGCGGTTAGCTCAGCGGTAGAGCACTACCTTGACATGGTAGGGGTCACAAGTTCGATCCTTGTACCGCCCACCAATACCCCGAACGGCGCGGCCCCACAGGCCGCGCCGTTTTTGTTTGTCCACGGAGCGTTGTCATGACCTATCTGTTGATCAAGTCGCTGCACCTGCTGTTCGTGATCGCCTGGATGGCCACGGTGTTCTACCTGCCGCGGATCCTGGTGAACCTGGCCGAGACCGCCAACGAGCCAGCTGTGCAGGCGCGGCTGCAGCTGATGGGGCGGCGGCTGTACAAATTCGGCCACAACATGTTCGGCATGGCGTTCATCTTCGGCCTGGTCCTGTGGCAAGGCTGGCGGGTATTCCCGGCGAGCCTGCCGAACGTCACCGCGGGCATGCACTGGATCGACGCCAAGCTGACCCTGGTGGCCATCTTGCTGGCGTACTTCATCTGGGCCGGGCGGGCGCTGAAGCGCAAGGCCGCGGGCGGTAGCCTGCCGTCGTCGCGGGCGCTGCGCTGGATCAACGAGCTGCCGGTGCTGCTGCTGCTGGGCGTGATCTTCCTGGTGCTCGCCAAGCCGTTCTGATGCGATTTTGTAGGAGCGCACCCTGTGCGCGAATGCTCTTCGTCACGTAACGAAAAGCATCGCGCACAGGGTGCGCTCCTACAGATCGGCTTATTGCCCGTGGTATTGCCGGTACCACGCCACGAAGCGCGCCACGCCATCCTCGATCGAGGTGGCGGGCGCGTAGCCCACGTCGCGGCGCAAGGCCGATACGTCGGCCCAGGTATCGGCCACGTCGCCGGGTTGCATCGGCAACAGTCGCTTTTCCACCGTGCGGCCAAGGTTCTGCTCCAGCAACTCGATGAACCGCATCAGCTGCACTGGCTGGTCGTTGCCGATGTTGTAGACGCGGTAAGGCGCGCTCGACGTGGCGGGGTTGGGGTGTTCGGCGTCGTACGCGGGGTCGGGTTTGGCCGGGTGGTCGAGCGCGCGGATCACACCTTCCACGATGTCGTCGATATAGGTGAAATCGCGGCTGTGGTGGCCGTGGTTGAATACGTCGATCGGCTCGCCGCGGCTGATCCGATCGGCAAACAGGATCGGCGACATGTCCGGCCGGCCCCACGGACCATACACGGTGAAGAAGCGCAGGCCGGTGGTGGGAAGGCCGTATAGATGGCTGTACGTATGCGCCATCAGCTCGTTCGCCTTCTTGCTGGCGGCGTACAGGCTCACCGGGTGATCGACCGCGTCCTCCAGCGCGAACGGCATCTTGCGATTGGCGCCGTAGACCGAGCTGGATGACGCATAGACCAGGTGCCCGACCTTGCCATGGCGGCACGCTTCCAGGATGTTGACGAAGCCGACCAGGTTGCTTTGCACGTAGGCGCGCGGGTTCTGGATCGAATAGCGCACACCCGCCTGCGCCGCCAGGTTCACCACCCGCTGCGGCTGGAACGCGGCAAACGCCTGATCCACCGCGGCGGCATCGGCCAGGTCGGCGCGCTGGTGCGTGTAGTTCGGGTGATCGATGAAGCGCGCCAGCCGCGCCTCCTTCAACGCCGGGTCGTAGTAATCGTTGTGATTGTCGAAGCCATAGACCTCGTCACCACGATCCAGCAACCGTTGCGCCAGGGCGGCGCCGATGAAGCCGGCGGTGCCGGTAACCAGGATGCGCATGGAGGGGATCCGATGAGTGCAGGTCCGCTCATTCTACCGGCCGCTGCCCGCGCGGCGGGACGCATCGCCATGCGATCGCTCTACAATGTTTGCCCGCATGCGGCTCTTCAGGTGAATGCCATGATCGACAAGCTGCTCCAGCGTCGTCCGGTGCTTGCCTGCATGCTTGCGCTTGCCCTGGTGAGCGGCTGCACCGCGCCCTCCGGCGACCCGGCGGATACGTCGTTCAAATCCTCGCACGACATAAAGCTCGCCTATGTGGATTGGTCCAGCTGCTCCGCCGCCACCCACGTGGTCAAGGCCGTGCTGGAGCAACAGGGCTTTCGCGTGAAAGCCGTCCAGCTGACCGGAGCGGCGATGTATTCGGCGCTGGCGCAAGGCGACGCCGATGCCACCGTTTGCGCCTGGTTGCCCAGCACGCACGCGGCTTATTACGCGCGCGCCCAGGACCGGTTGATCAACCTGGGGCCGAACATGGCCGGTACCCGGATCGGCCTGGTGGTGCCTGATTACGTGTCGATCGACGCGATCGATCAGCTGGCCGCGCACGTCGATCAGTTTGGCCACCGCATCGTCGGCATCGATCCCGACGCCGGCGAAATGGGCATTGCACGCAAGGCGATCGAGACCTACAAGCTGCCGCTGAAACTCGTCGAAGGCACCGACGCCAGCATGGCTGCCGCGCTGGGGCGTGCGATCGACGAGCGGCAGTGGATCGTGGTGACCGGCTGGACGCCGCACTGGATGTGGGCGCGCTGGAAGCTGAAATATCTGGCCGACCCCAAGGGCAGTTTCGGCGGTGCCGAAGACATCGACACGCTGGTGCGCAAGGGTCTTCGGCACGACAAGCCCAAGGCCTACGCGATACTCGATGGCTTCCGCTGGACGTCGGCGCAGATGCAGCAGGTGATGGCGGCCGATCGGCAGCCGGGCGCCAATGCCGACGAAAATGCCCGCGCATGGGTGAAGGCGCACCCGGAACGGGTGTCCGACTGGATCAGCGGCGGCGTTGACACCCGAACGGGTGCGAAGTAACTTTTTGGTTCCTTCGCGCCTGCCGTGGTGGCCTGCGGGTAACTGCCGGTCGAGTGTGTGACATGGACACTAGCAACGTTTCCGATTGATCCCATCCTGCAAGGCAGAACCGAAGGGCGCGCTTTGCGCCCTTTTTCGTGGCTGCTTCCCGCCCGTTGCGGCCAGTGAGCACGCTTGCAGTCATACTTCGTTTTTCGATCCGCCACTGGGGCGGGTCATCAGGTGCCATCCATGATTGAGATCACGCTACCCGACGGCAGCAAGAAGCCGTTCGATCATCCCGTTACCGTGCAGGACGTGGCCGCCTCCATCGGCGCCGGCCTGGCCAAGGCCACGCTGGCCGGCAAGGTCGACGGCCAGCTGGTGGATGCCGGCTTCTCGATCGATCACGACGCCAGCCTGCAGATCGTGACCGACAAGAGCCCCGAAGCGCTGGAGATCCTGCGCCATTCCACCGCGCATCTGATGGGGCAGGCCGTGCAGCGACTGTTTCCCGGCGCGCAGGTGACGATCGGTCCGGTGATCGACAATGGCTTCTTCTACGATTTCGCCTACGAGCGGCCGTTCACGCCCGAGGATCTGCCGAAGATCGAGGCGGAGATGCACAAGATCGTGGCCGAGCAGTTGCCGGTGACGCGTACGGTGAAGTCGCGCGACGAGGCGGTGGCGTTCTTCCGTGGCCTGGGCGAGGAATACAAGGCCGAGATCATCGAGGGCATTCCCGCCAACGAGGATCTTTCGCTGTATTCGCAGGGCGAGTTCACCGACCTGTGCCGCGGCCCGCACGTACCCAACACCGGCAAGCTGCGCTCGTTCAAGCTGATGAAGGTGGCCGGCGCGTACTGGCGTGGCGATTCCAACAACGCCATGTTGACCCGCATCTACGGCACCGCGTGGCTGAACGACAAGGACCTGAAGGCGTACCTGTTCCAGCTGGAAGAGGCCGAGAAACGCGACCATCGCAAGATCGGCAAGCAGCTCGACCTGTTCCATCAACAGGAAGAGAGCCCGGGCATGGTGTTCTGGCACCCGAACGGCTGGGCGATCTGGCAACAGGTCGAGCAGTACATGCGCGGCGTGTACCGGAAGAGTGGTTACCAGGAAGTGCGTTGCCCGCAGGTGCTGGACGTGTCGCTGTGGAAGAAGTCCGGCCACTGGGACAATTACAAGGAGAACATGTTCTTCACCGAGTCGGAGAAGCACACGTTCGCCCTGAAGCCGATGAACTGCCCCGGCCATGTGCAGGTGTTCAATACCACCTTGCACAGCTACCGCGAGCTGCCGATCCGCTACGGCGAATTCGGTGGCTGCCATCGCAACGAGCCGTCCGGCGCGCTGCACGGGATCATGCGCGTACGCGCCTTCACCCAGGATGACGGCCACATCTTCTGCACGCCGGAACAGATCGAGCCGGAGGTCACCGCCTTCCACGCGCAGGCCATGCAGGTCTACGCCGATTTCGGTTTCGAGCACATCGACGTGGCACTGGCGCTGCGTCCGGAAAAGCGCATCGGCGATGACGACGTGTGGGATCGCGCCGAGGCCGCGCTGCGCAGCGCGCTGTCGGCCGCCGGGGTGAAATGGACGGAGTTGCCGGGCGAAGGCGCGTTCTACGGTCCGAAGATCGAATACCACATGAAGGATTCGATCGGCCGCGACTGGCAGGTCGGCACCATGCAGGTGGACTTCATGATGCCCGAGCGGTTGGGCGCCGAATACGTCGACGAGCACTCGCAGAAGCGGCATCCGGTGATGCTGCATCGGGCCATCGTGGGCTCGATGGAGCGCTTCATCGGTATCCTGATCGAGCATCACGCCGGCCTGCTGCCCGCGTGGCTGGCGCCGGTTCAGGCGGTGGCGTTCAGCATCACCGATGCGCAGGCCGATTACGCCGCGCAGGTGACGCAAACCCTTGTCGACAAAGGTTTCCGGGTACAATCGGATTTGCGCAACGAGAAAGTCGGCTATAAAATCCGCGAGCATACGATGCAGAAAGTGCCTTACCTCCTCGTGGTCGGTGATCGCGAGAAAGAGACGGGGACAGTTTCTGTGCGTACCCGTTCCGGCGAGGACCTGGGCAGCATGCCGCTGGCCGACTTCATCGAACGACTGGAGACCGAAACCCGGCGCTGAGCCCGAACGCTCAGATTCGGCGGTCTTTTTCATCACTTCTTCTGGAGGATCGTGGTATCGCAACCACCGACAACAAGGGCAATCGTCGTAACCTGGAAATCCGTGTGCCGCGGGTACGTGTCATCGGTGCCGAAGCGGAACAGCTCGGCATCCTGACCCGTGACGAAGCGCTGGCACTGGCGCAGGAAGCGGGCATGGACCTGGTCGAGATCCAGCCCAACGGCGATCCGCCGGTCTGCCGCATCATGGATTACGGCAAGTTCAAGTTCGAAGCCCAGAAGAAGGCGCAGGCCGCCAAGAAGAAGCAGAAGCAGGTCGAGATCAAGGAAGTGAAGTTCCGCCCCGTCACCGACGTGGGCGACTACCAGATCAAGCTGCGCAACATGCTGCGGTTCCTCGAGGAAGGCGACAAGGTCAAGGTCACCATCCGTTTCCGCGGTCGCGAGATGTCGCACCAGGACCTGGGCCAGAACCTGGCCCGCAAGATCCAGGAAGACATCGGCGACAACGGCCAGGTGGAGTCCTATCCGCGCCTGGAAGGCCGCCAGATGGTCATGATGATCGGGCCGAAGAAGAAATAAATCGCGCGGCGAGGCCTTGGTGTCTTGCAGGTGCGACTTTGTGGGAGCGGCTTCAGCCGCGATGCTCTTGCTTTGGAGGTTCCAGAGCAAAGGCATCGCGACTGAAGTCGCTCCTACTGGTATCGGGGCTTTGAACTCCGTATAATCGCCGGTTCGACCCGCCTGGATGGGTCGTGCACCGATCGTGGCAGGACGGAAAGCGCAACCTGCGGTTGCCGCCAGATCAGTCAGAAACGGGGTTTTTCCCCACCCAAGGAGCAGTTTCATGCCCAAGATCAAGACCAACCGGGCGGCGGCGAAGCGTTTTCGCAAGACCGCGTCGGGCAAAATCAAGTGCGGTCACGCTTACCGGTCACACATCCTGACCAAGAAGTCGACCAAGTTGAAGCGCGGCCTGCGTGCCAAGAATCACCTGAAGGCGTGTGACGCCCCGGGTGTCGCCCGCATGTTGCCGTACTGAAGACGAGGAGATAAACCATGGCTCGTGTAAAGCGTGGCGTTACCGCCCGTCGTCGTCACAAGAAAATCATCGGCCGCGCCAAGGGCTACTACAACGCCCGTCGCAAGGTCTTCCGCGTTGCCAACCAGGCCGTCATCAAGGCCGGTCAGTACGCGTACATCGGCCGCAAGCAGCGCAAGCGCCAGTTCCGTGCGCTTTGGATCGTCCGCATCAACGCCGCTGCGCGCATGTTCGGTCTGTCCTACAGCCGCCTGATCAATGGCCTGACCAAGGCCGGGATCGAGGTTGACCGCAAGGTACTGGCCGATATCGCCGTGCACGACATCAAGGCGTTTGAAGTGATCGCCGAGAAGGCCAAGGCCAGTCTGGCCGCTTGATCGTCGGACGCCTCTGCGTCAGCGCGATATGATGTAAAGCAAGCGGGGAGGAGGCTTTGGTCTCCTCCCCGTTTTTTTTTGGCGGGGAATGGAGAATGGGGAATAGGGAATGGCAAGAGCGCGGGTGCGCAGCTGTTCCGATTCCCGATTCCCGATTCCCGATTCCCATGGACAAACCGGAATCGCATCGATGGATGATCTGGAAAGCCGCGCCAAGCAGGCGCTGGCCGATATCGGCAACGCCGCCACGCTCGACGCGCTCGACGCGCTGCGCGTGGGCCTGCTGGGCAAGAGCGGCATCGTCACCGCCGCGCTGAAGTCGCTGGGCGCGCTGGCGCCGGATGAGCGCAAGGCGCGCGGCGCCGAGGTCAACACCGTCAAGCAGGCCCTGGCCGACGCGCTGGCCGCACGCAAACAGCAGCTGGAGCAGGTGGAACTTGACCGCCGCCTGGCCTCCGAGAAGCTGGACATCAGCCTGCCCGGGCGTGACGGCGAGCGCGGTGGCCTCCATCCGATCACCCGTGCGCTGGAGCGCATCGCCTCCATCTTCGCGCGGCTGGGCTACCAGCGCGCCGACGGCCCCGAGATCGAAGACGACTGGCACAACTTCGAGGCGCTGAATTTTCCGCCGCACCATCCGGCGCGCGCCATGCACGACACGTTCTATTTCGGCGACGGCAGCCTGTTGCGCACGCACACCTCGCCGGTGCAGATCCGCGCGATGGCCGGCCGCCAGCCGCCCATCCGCATCATCGCGCCAGGCAAGGTCTACCGCAGCGATTCGGACCAGACCCACTCGCCGATGTTCCACCAGATCGAGGGTCTGCTGGTCGACGAAACTTCCAGCATGGCCGATCTCAAGGGCACGCTGACGGAATTCCTGCGCGCGTTCTTCGAGCGCGATTTCGAGATGATGTTCAAACCCACCTATTTCCCCTTCGTGGAGCCCGGCGCGGACGTGATCATCCGCTGGGAGCAGGAGGACGGATCGAGCCGCTGGCTGGAGGTACTCGGCTGCGGCATGGTGCATCCCAACGTGCTTAAGAATGTGGGCATCGATCCGGAACGCTACACCGGCTTCGCCTTCGGCATGGGCGTCGAGCGCCTCGCCATGCTGCGTTATGGGGTGAAGGACTTGCGGGCGTTCTTCGAGAACGACCTGCGTTTCCTGAAACAGTTTGCTTAAACGGGAATGGGGAATGGGGAATAGGGAATCGTAAAAGCGGCCGCGGTGCCATGGCTTTTGCTCTTTCCATTCTCGATTCCCCATTCCCCATTCCCGAGCCCGAACAATGAATTTTTCCGAGAACTGGTTGCGTGAACTGGTCGAGATCGACGCCGATCGCGATACCCTGGTTCGCGCGCTGACGATGGCCGGCCTGGAGGTCGAGGACGTCACTCCCCTGGGCGAGTGCCTTGAGCACGTCGTTGTGGCGCAGATCGTCGCCGCCGAGAGGCACCCGCAGGCCGATCGCCTGCAGATTTGCCAGGTGGACGCGGGCCTGGGCCAGCCGTTGCAGATCGTGTGTGGCGCGCCGAATGCCCGCATCGGCATCAAGGTTCCGTTGGCGATCGTGGGTGCGAAGCTGCCCAACGGTGTGGCGATAAAGGCGGCGAAACTGCGTGGCGTCGAGTCCAACGGCATGCTTTGCTCGGCCAAAGAGCTGGCGATCGATGCTGACGCGTCCGGCCTGCTGGAATTGCCGTCCGTTGCGCCGGTGGGGCAGCCGTTGGCCACCTATCTGGGCTTGCCCGATGCCAGCATCGAACTCAGCCTCACGCCCAATCGTGCCGATTGCCTCAGCCTGCACGGCCTGGCCTACGATGTGGCGGCGCTGTTCGGCAGCGCCGTGAAGCTTCCCGCTGCGGTGGCGGTTGCCGTCAGCTCCGACGCACGCCGCGGGATTCGGCTGGAGGCGGGCAAGGATGCGCCGCGTTACCTGGGGCGCGTCGTGGAGGGCATCGATCCTTCCGCACGCACGCCGCTGTGGATGGCCGAGCGGCTGCGGCGCGCCCACCTGCGACCGATCAGTGCGGTGGTCGACATCACCAACTACGTGATGCTGGAACTGGGCCAGCCGATGCATGCGTTCGACAACGACGCGTTGCATGGCGACATCGTGGTGCGCCATTCGCGTTCGGGCGAGACGCTGAAGCTGCTTGATGGCAGTGACGCCCGTCTCGACGAGGGCTTTGTGCTCATCACCGACGAGCAGCAGGTGCTGGCCGTGGCCGGCGTCATGGGTGGCCACGAATCGCGTGCCACCGAAACGACTCGCAACGTCTTTCTGGAGTCGGCCCACTTCGCGCCGGCCGCGATCATGGGGCGCGCACGCAAGTTGGGCCTGCATACCGAGGCCTCGCATCGGTTCGAGCGCGGCGTCGATCCCGAGTTGCCGCGTCGCGCACTGGAGCGTGCCACCGAATTGCTTCTGGCAATCGCCGGTGGCAAGGCGGGTCCGATCCTGGTGGCGGAAAATATCGCCGACCTGCCGCGACCCGCTCCGGTGGCGCTGCGCCGCGCACGGCTGAAACGCGTGCTCGGGGTGGATGTGGACGATAGCGAAGTGACGCGCATCTTCACCGCGTTGGGGATGCAGGTCACCATCCATCCCGATGGCTGGCAGGTCGTTGCGCCGAGCAGTCGCTTCGACATCGAGCGGGAGGAAGACCTGATCGAGGAGGTGGCGCGCATCTTCGGCTACGACAACATCCCCACGCTGCGCCCCAGCGGTGCGCTTGCGCTGGCGGTCGAGCCGGAAACGCGTATCGGCGAGCTGGCCTTGCGCGAGCAGTTGGCGGCGCGCGGTTATCACGAGGCGATCAATCTGTCGTTCCTGTCGCTGGAACTGCTGACTCGCTGGGGTTTTACCGACGAGCTGGTTTCATTGGCCAATCCGCTTTCGGCCGACCTGGCGGTGATGCAACCTTCGCTGCTGCCCGGCCTGATCGAAGCCCTGCGCCACAACCGGGCGCGCCAGCAGGAGCGGGTGCGATTGTTCGAGGTGGCCCGCGTTTTCGCGGCGGGCGATCCGCCGCGGGAAACGCCGAGCCTCGCCATCGTCGCCTGCGGCAACGCTCGCGCCGAGCAGTGGGGCGAGCCGTCGCGCGCGCTGGATTTCCACGACCTCAAGGGTGATCTCGATGCCCTGATCGCCTGGGGTGGCGAGCCGGCGCGGTGGTCTGTCGACGCCACCAGCCTGCCGGCCTGGTTGCACCCGGGTCGCGGTGCTCGGGTCATGCGCGATGGCAAGACGGTGGGTTACCTTGGCGCGTTGCATCCGCAGCTGGCCAAGGCGCTGGATCTGGGCGCCGACGTGCATGTGATGGAGTTGGCATTGGAGCCGTTGCTGGCGCGTCGCCTGCCGTTGGCGCGGGCGGTCCCGCGGTTCCCCACGGTGCGCCGCGACATCGCCCTGGATCTGCCTGAGGAAGTGCGTTGGTCGCAGGTCGAGGAAGCGGTTCGGCAAGCCTTGGGCGAGCGCCTGCAGGAACTGCGTCTGTTCGACCGCTACAGCGGAAAAGGTGTCGAGCAAGGCCGAAAAAGCCTCGCTATGGGCTTGATTTTACAGGACGCTTCACGCACGCTTACTGATGACGACGCGGACCGTTGCATACGAGAAGCGGTAGCTGCGTTGGAGCAAACATGCAAGGCAAAGTTGCGAGGATGAGATGGCGCTGACCAAGGCGGAGATGGCCGAGCGGCTTTTCCTCGACGTAGGCCTGAACAAACGTGAGGCCAAGGAATTCGTGGACGCCTATTTCGAGGTAGTCCGCGAAGCTCTGGAGAAAGGGGAGCAGGTGAAGCTGTCGGGTTTCGGCAATTTCGATCTGCGGCTCAAGAACCAGCGACCGGGACGCAACCCGAAAACCGGTGAGGAGATTCCCATCTCCGCCCGGCGCGTGGTGACGTTCCGCCCGGGACAAAAGCTCAAGGTGAGAGTCGAGAGTTATGCTGGATCAGGGGAATAACACCGAGCTGCCCGCCATTCCGGCGAAGCGCTATTTCACCATCGGTGAAGTGGGCGAGCTTTGCGGAGTGAAGCCGCACGTGCTGCGCTATTGGGAGCAGGAGTTTCCTGCGCTCAATCCGGTCAAGCGGCGTGGCAACCGACGCTATTACCAGCGTCATGACGTGTTGATGATCCGTCAGATCCGCTCGCTGCTGTATGAGGAAGGCTTCACCATCACCGGTGCCCGCGCCCGGCTGGAAGGCCCGCAGGCGCGCATGGAGGCCAGCATTTCGCACCAGATCGTGCGTCAGGTGCGGATGGAGCTGGAAGAAGTGCTGACGCTGCTGCGTCGTTGAAATTACGGCTACCGGGGACACCCCTGTAGCTGTTAGAATCCCGGTTCTGTCGGGGCGTAGCGCAGCCTGGTAGCGCACTACGCTGGGGGTGTAGTGGTCGCGAGTTCGAATCTCGCCGCCCCGACCAATATCGAAAACGACAACGGCACCTGCGGGTGCCGTTGTCGTTTCTGCGTGTCCGATGGCTTGGGCTCCTGTAGGAGCGGCTTCAGCCGCGATGCTCTTCTGGTATCGAAACTTCCAGGGCAAGAGCATCGCGGCTGAAGCCGCTCCCACAAGGTTTGCCGGTAGCGCGCCTCAGTACAGGATGCGGGTGCGCAGCGTGCCCGGAATGGCGGCCAGTTTCGCCTTCAGCTCGTTCGCCTTCGCCTCCTCGGCGGAAACGTCGATCACCACGTAACCCACCTTGGCATCGGTTTGCAGGAACTGCGCGTTGATGTTGACGTTCTCGCCCGAGAACACCTCGTTGATGCGCGACAGGATGCCCGGCACGTTCTGGTGGATGTGCAGCAGGCGGCGGCTTTGCGGATGTTCCGGCAGGCTCACCTCGGGGAAGTTCACGGCCGACAGCGTGGAGCCGTTGTCGCTGTAGCGGATCAGCTTGCTGGAAACCTCGACGCCGATGTTGTCCTGCGCCTCCAGCGTGCTGCCGCCGATGTGCGGGGTGAGGATAACGTTGTCCAGGCCGACCAGCGGCGACACGAACGCCTCGCCGTTGCCCTTGGGCTCGACCGGGAACACGTCGACGGCGGCGCCGGACAGATGGCCGCTCTTCAGCGACTCGGCCAGCGCCTCGATGTCGACCACGCTGCCGCGCGACGCATTGATCAGCATGGAGCCCTTGCGCATCTTTTCCAGCTGCTCGTGACCGAACATCATCTTGGTGGCGGGCGTTTCCGGCACGTGCAACGTGACCACGTCGGAGCGCTCCAGCAGCTCGTCCAGGCTCGCCACGGCATGGGCATTGCCCATCGCCAGCTTCGCTTCGATGTCGTAGAACAGCACCCGCATGCCGAGGCCTTCGGCGAGCACGCCGGTCTGCGTGCCGATGTGGCCGTAGCCGATGATACCCAGCACCTTGTCACGCGCTTCGTAGCTGCCCACCGCCGACTTGTCCCAGCCGCCGACGTGGCACTGGGCGTTCTTGTGCGGGATGCCGCGCAACAACATGATGGCTTCGGCCACCACCAGTTCGGCGACGCTGCGGGTGTTGGAATAAGGCGCGTTGAAAACCGGGATGCCCAGCTTGCTCGCCTCGACCAGATCCACCTGGTTGGTGCCGATGCAGAAGCAGCCCACCGCCATCAGCCGCTTGGCGTGCGAAAGCACGTCGGCGGTCAGCTGGGTGCGCGAGCGCAGGCCGATGATGTGCGCGTCGGCGATGCGTTCCTTCAGCTCGGCTTCGGGCAGGGATTTCGCATGCAGCTCGATCTGGCTGTAGCCTGCGCGGCGGAAATTATCGACCGCGGTGGCACTGAGGCCTTCCAGCAACAGCACCTTGATATCTTCTTTCGGGAACGAGGTTTGCATGAGAGCCCTTGGGGTAAATGGACGTCTATACTATGCCACGAATTTGTCCTTTTGTCGCAGCGCAGCACTGGACAGCCACAACCCGGGCTGCCACGCTTCCGCTGACCACCTGGAATCTTGATGACCGATCTTCGCCTCGCCGGGCTCGCCGCCCGCCTGCCCGGACTGCGCCTGCTGTCGACGCCGGCAGAACTCGAATACTACGGACGTGACTGGACCCGCCGCTGGACGCCGGCACCGCTGGCCATCGCGTTGCCCGCCAACATCGACGAAGTGCAGGCGATCGTGCGCTGGGCCAACGAGGAGCGCGTGGCGATCGTGCCGTCGGGCGGGCGCACCGGACTTTCCGGCGGCGCGGTGGCCGCCAACGGCGAGTTGGTGCTGAGTCTGGAGCGCATGAACCAGGTGCTGGATTTCAACGCCGTGGACCGCACGCTCACCGTGCAGCCGGGCGTGATCCTGCAGAAGGTGCATGAGGCCGCGCAGGAACATGATCTGATCTACCCGGTGGATTTCGCCGCGCGCGGCTCGTGCTCCATCGGCGGCAACATTTCCACCAATGCCGGCGGCATCCGGGTGATCCGCTACGGCAATACGCGCGAGTGGATCGCCGGCCTCAAGGTCGTCGCGGGCAATGGCGAGTTGCTCGACCTCAACCGGGGCCTGATCAAGAACTCCAGCGGCTACGATTTTCGCCAGTTGCTGATCGGTTCCGAAGGCACACTGGGCATCGTGGTGGAAGCCACCCTGAAACTTGCCGAGCCGCCGCCGCCGTCGCAGGTGATGCTGCTGGCGTTGCCGGACATGGATGCCCTGATGCAGGTGTTTGCGCTGTTCCGCCAGCGTTTGAGTCTGCAGGCGTTCGAGTTCTTCACGGACATCGCGTTGAACCACGTGCTGGCCCATGGTGCGCAACGGGCGATCGATGGCGATTACCCGTATTACGTGGTCACCGAATTCGATGCGGCCGACGAAGTGGCGCAGGAAACGGCGCTGGCAGCGTTCGAGCACGCCATGGAGCAGGGCTGGGTCAGCGACGGCGCAATCGCGCAAAGCGAGAGCCAGGCGGCCGCCTTGTGGCGCCTGCGCGAGGGCATCACCGAGAGCCTGGCGCCGCACAAGCCGTACAAGAACGATGTATCGGTACGCATCAGCGCCGTGCCGGCTTTCCTGCACGAAATGCAGGATCTGCTGGGGCGCGAATATCCGGACATCGAAGTGGTGTGGTTTGGCCACATCGGTGACGGCAACCTGCACATCAACGTGTTGCGCCCCGAGGGTCTGGCCGAGGATGCGTTCATCGCGCAGTGCGAGCACGTCACCAAGCTGCTGGCCGAAACGCTGCACCGCCATGGTGGCAGCATCTCGGCCGAGCACGGCATCGGCCTGGTCAAGCGTGCCTACCTGGAAAGCACCCGCAGTGCGGCGGAAATCGCCTTGATGCGCGGGGTACGCCAGGTGTTCGACCCGAATGGCATCCTCAATCCCGGCAAGGTGATGACCGCCGACTGAGCGCCACTGTCTACGGCGCGCTGAGTCCTGGGATGGTAGCCTGCGGGGCTTCATCGCCTCAGGAGTTGCCATGTCACCGGAACGCCGTTCGCTGTACCCCGAGATCGAGCCGTTCGATCGCGGGATGCTCAAGGTGTCCGACCTGCACACGCTGTATTACGAGCAGTGTGGCAACCCGCACGGGAAGCCGGTGGTGTTTCTGCACGGCGGCCCCGGCGGTGGCACCAATCCCAAATGCCGGCGTTTCTTCGACCCGGCGGTCTACCGCATCGTGTTGTTCGACCAGCGCGGTTGCGGCAAGTCCACCCCGCATGCGGAGCTGAGCGGCAATACCACGTGGGATCTGGTGGCCGATATCGAACGCGTGCGCGCCCATCTGGGCATCGACCGCTGGCAGGTGTTTGGCGGTTCGTGGGGTTCCACGCTGGCGCTGGCCTACGCCCAGACGCATCCGGAGAAGGTCACCGAGCT
Organism: Rhodanobacter fulvus Jip2; assembly: GCF_000264315.1. Classification (GTDB taxonomy): domain Bacteria; phylum Pseudomonadota; class Gammaproteobacteria; order Xanthomonadales; family Rhodanobacteraceae; genus Rhodanobacter; species Rhodanobacter fulvus. The sequence goes on along the minus strand of NZ_AJXU01000015.1, from coordinate 74,551 downwards.
GGTCTTGCGCGGCATCTTCATGCTGCGTCGGCAGGAGCTGGAGTGGTTCTACCAGCACGGCTGCAACGCGCTCTATCCGGATGCGTGGGAAACCTACCTCAACGCCATTCCCGAAGTGGAACGCGGCGACCTGATGAGCGCCTACCATCGCCGCCTGACCAGTGCCGATGCCGCCACGCGTGTCGCCGCGGCGCGCGCCTGGTCGGTGTGGGAGGGCGCCACCAGTTTCCTGTGGCAGGACGCCACCCACATCCAGTCCAGCGCCGAGGACGAATTCGCGCTCGCGTTCGCCCGTATCGAATGCCATTACTTCGTGAACGGCGGCTTCTTCGAACACGACGACCAGCTGCTGCGCAACGTGGACCGCATCCGCCACATTCCCGCCGTGATCGTGCAGGGCCGCTACGACGTGGTCTGCCCGCTGCGCAGCGCGTGGGATCTGCATCGCGCATGGCCGGAAGCGGACCTGCGCATCGTGCAGGATGCCGGTCATTCCGCGTTCGAGCCGGGCAATCTGCATGAGCTGATCGAAGCGACGGATCGTTTTGGGTGAAGCCGGGATTCGGGATTCGGGATTCGCAGGATCAAAAGCGCCAGCGCAAGCAGCGGAGTTGCGCGAGCGATTCGCTTTTGACTTTGCGAATCCCGAATCCCGAATCACGGCATCTTGGTGCCAAAGATCTTGTCGCCCGCATCGCCCAGACCCGGCAGGATATAGCCCTGCTCATTGAGCCGCTCGTCGACCGAGGCGGTGTAGATCTCGATGTCCGGATGAGCCGCCTCGATGCGCGCGAGGCCCTCCGGCGCGGCGACCAGGAACAGGCCCTTGATCCGCGTGCAGCCGGCGGCTTTCAGCATGTCGACGGCGGCGATCAGGGTGCCGGCGGTGGCCAGCATGGGATCGACGATCAACGCGATGCGCTGGTCCATGCGGCCGCTGAGTTTTTCGTAGTAGGCCACCGGTTGCAGGGTGGCTTCATCGCGCTGCACGCCGACCACGCTGACCTTGGCCGAGGGGATCATGTCGAGCACGCCGGGCAGCATGCCGAGGCCTGCGCGCAGGATCGGCACGATGGTGATCTTCTTGCCCTTGATGCGATGCACCTGCAGTGGCCCGGCCCAGCCTTGGATGGTTTCCTCGGCGGTTTCCAGATCCTTGGTGGCTTCGTAAGTGAGCAGCGCGGCCACTTCGGTGGCCAGCTCACGGAAATCCTTGGTGCTGACGCCTGCGCGGCGCATCAGGCCCAGCTTGTGCTGGATCAGCGGATGCCGGACTTCAACAATCTTCATGGTGGGGTGCCGTTTTGCGCGGCATTCGAGCTTAACCAAGCGGCCCCGCGCATGCACCTGCGCGGGGCCGTGGTTGTTCATTCAGTGCGCGGTCGGTGCGGCTTTCTTCTTCAGGCAGGAGCTCATGAACGCCTTGCGTTCGTCGCCTTTCTTGCCGGTCGCGCGCTTGTTGCAATCGGCCATGCGCTGCTGTTGCGCGGTGCGGTGCTTGACCGGCGGCGCTTCGGTTTTGGGGGCTGCGGCGAGAGTGCTGCCGGCGAACGCCAGTGCCGCGCTGGCGGCCAGTACACGCAATGAGATCGACATCCTTGAATCCTCCTTGTGACCGGCGGATGCCGGCCACTGCGAGTCTGATTCGAAGAAGATGCCATGGCCGTGGGAAAAGCCTGATGGCGACGCCGTATTCCGCAGCGTCGCCTTGTCGCCCGTCGCCGCGCCGGCGGCTCAGGCGGCCTTGTCCCCGGCGATGCGCGGCCCTTCCAGCAAGGCCTTGCGCACGCTGGCCACCACCAGATCGACCTCGGCGCTGGTGACCTTGAAATGCGGGGTGAAGCGCAGGGAATTGACGCCGCCGTGGATCACGCCCACGCCGTGTTCGCGCAGGTATTCCTCGATCGAGCCGGCGCCGTAGCATTTGTATTGCGGCGCCAGCTCGCAGGAAAACAGCAGGCCGGTGCCTTGTACCTTGGTGATCAGGCCGCCCAGCTCGTCCTTCAGTGCGTTGAGCTTGTCCACGAATTCGCGGCCGCGGGTGCGGATGTTCTCACGCACGTCATCGGTCAGCTGATCGAGCGTGGCCAACGCCACGTCGAGCGCGCGCGGGTTGGCGGTCATGGTGTTGCCGTAGGTGCCCTTGCGGTAGAGCGCCGCGGTGCGCTCGCTCACCGCCAGCACCGACAACGGGTATTGGCCGGCGTTGAGGGCCTTGGAGAATGTCTCCATGTCCGGCGGCGGCAGCTCCTCGAAGCCGGGGTAGGCGGTGATCGACAGCACGCCGTGGGCGCGCAGGCCGGCCTGGATGGAGTCGATCAGCAACAGGCTGCCGTGTGCCTCGGTCAATGCGCGCGCGGCCTTGTAGAACGCGGGCGTGACCGCGCGGCCGGGGTCGCCTTCGCCCATCACCGGTTCGAGGAACATCGCCTCGATGAACCAGCCGTGCCGGTCCGCTTCGGCAAATACCTTTTCCAGTTGCTCCACGTCGTACGGCGCCACGGTGAGCACGCTGTCCTCGTGGCGATAACTGGCGAGGTTCTGCTGGTAGGCCTTGCGGCTGGAATCGGAATACAGCGCCGGCCGGTCAGTGCGGCCGTGAAAGGCGCCTTTCACCGCCACCCGCTTGATCGTGCGCCCGGCGTGGCGCGCGCCGGCATCGGTCATCAGCTTGGCGTTGACGTCGGCAATGCGGCAGGCCAGCGTCACCGACTCGGAGCCGGAATTGAGGCACAGATAGCGCGCATACGGATTGCCACCGCGGCGACGGCCCAGCTCGTCATCCATGGCCTGCGTGAAGCGCCATTGCGACACGCTGGGCGACATCACGTTGGCCATCACCTGCGGGCGCGCCAGCGCCGCCAGGATCGCGGGGTGGTTGTGACCGAAACCCAGCATGCCGTAGCCACCGTTGTCGTGCAGCACAGCGCCTTTCAGGGTCACCACCCACGGCCCGCGCGCGGCAGCCGGGAGATACGGGTTGATGGCGTCGTCCGGGTAGAAGTTGACGAATCCGGCCTGCGCCCGGGTCAGCTGAACGTCCTCGTCCAGCTTCAGGAAATCGGCCATGTCGGTGCGCAGCTCGCGATGGCGCGCCACCGCTTCGGCGACGGCTTCGGCCAGCGCGGGATCGTTAGCCGCCATGCGCTCGATGCTGGCGTCATCCAGGCCGGTGGTCCGCGGCTTGCCGCCGAATTCGCGCAGTTCACGCAACTGATCGATCACGCCCATCTGACTACTCCGTCGATCCACCGGCCGTCGGTTGCCCGGAGTGGCCAGTGGGTGAATACGTATCGGGAAGGGATACGCGGTAACCGGCATTTCCGAGCTTGTTTTTCTGCGTCAGCAGCCAGGTTTCGCGGGGAAAAACCGACATTGTTCCAGGCAGGATAACGTGCGCCGCAGGCGCCCGGTACCCCCGCATGACGTCTGTCACAGGTGATGGCTGACGCCGTCAACTGCCTGAAAATTCTTGTGCCGTGCACGATAAATCACCCTCACGGAGATCCTCATGGACCTTGCCTCACGCCCCGTTGCACGCCTTGCGGGCGCCACCCGGCGCTACGGACAGCAGACCGCGCTGGATGCCGTGGATCTCGTGGTGCAGCGCGGCGAATTACTGGCCTTGCTCGGTCCCAACGGGGCCGGAAAGACCACCGCCATCGGTTTGCTGCTGGGGCTGGCGCGGGCCGATGCGGGCACCGTCGAGCTGTTCGGGATGGATCCGCAGCGGATCGAGGCACGCCGGCGCATCGGCGTGATGCTGCAGAGCGCCGAATTGCCGCCGACCCTGCGCGTGGGCGAACTGCTGCGGCTGACCGCCAGCTATTACCCCGTGCCGCGCCGCCTGGAGGAAACCGCCGCCATGGCCGGCATCGGCGACCTGCTGAAGCGCCCCTACGCGAAGCTCTCCGGCGGCCAGCAACGACGCGTGCAATTCGCGCTGGCGGTGTGTGGCCGGCCCGAGCTGCTGTTTCTGGACGAGCCCACGGTGGGCATGGATATCGAGGCGCGCCAGAAGCTGTGGGCAGCAATCCGCCAGCTGATCGCCGAAGGTTGCTCCGTGCTGTTGACCACGCACTACCTGGAGGAGGCCGAGGCGCTGGCCGACCGCGTTTGCGTGATGACGCGCGGTCGGGTGATCCACGAAGGCACGGTCGAGGCCTTGCGGGCGCGGGTGGCGCTGCGGCGCATTCGCTGTGCAAGCACGTTGCCGATCGACGCCTTGCGTGCCTGGCCGGAAATCACCGACGTGCAGCGGGACAACGAACGCCTGCACATCACGGCCGCCGATGCGGAAGCGGTGGTGCGGCGCCTGCTGGCGGCCGACCCTGACCTGCGCGAACTGGAGGTGCAGCGTGCCGGCCTGGCCGAGGCCTTCACCGAACTGACCCGGGATGACGCCGAAACATCCGCCAACCAACGCGAGGCCGCCTGAATGGAAACCGCCATGTCTGCCCATGTTCCTGCCATGCCGCGTCGCCGCGTCCTCGGCGCGTATCTCGAAGAAGCGCGCAGCGAGTGCCTGCGTTACATGCGCGCGCCCGGTTTCATGCTGCCGATCATGCTGTTTCCGGCGATGTTCTATCTGCTGTTCGGCGTGCTGATGGCGAAAGCGGGCGGCGCCGATGCGGCGCGCTACCTGCTGGCCAGCTACGGCGTGTTCGGCGTGATGAGTCCGGGCCTGTTCGGCTTCGGCGTGTCGCTGGCGCTGGAGCGCGACGGCGGCCTGCTCACCTTCAAGCGCGCGTTGCCGATGCCGCCGGGCGCGTATCTGCTGGGCAAGATGCTGATGGCGATGGCCGCCGCGGCGGTGGTCATCCTGCTGTTGCTGGCGATGGCGCTATCGCTGGGGCACGTGACGTTGAGCGTGGCCCAGGCCGCGGCGTTGCTGCTCACCGGCGTGCTGGGCGTACTGCCGTTCTGCGCACTGGGCATGTTCGTGGGCACGCTGATCAAGGGACAGGGCGCGCCGGGCATGCTGCAACTGATCTATCTGCCGATGTCGTTCATGTCCGGCCTGTGGTTTCCGTTGCCGATGCTGCCGACGTTTCTGCAGCAGGTCGCGCCGGTGTGGCCCGCCTATCACCTGGACAGGCTGGCGCTGGCGTCGGTGGGGATGAACGACGAGCCGCTGGCGGGCCATCTGGTGGTGCTGTTGGGTGTCACCGCGGGCTTCACGCTGCTAGCGGCGCGGCGCCTGCGCCGGCACGGTTGAAGTAGCATGGCGAGGCTCGAACGCTCGGCGAGGGAAGCGGCATGAATCGACGCATCGCGGCATTTTTTCTGCCGGCACCGGACTCGCTGGCCGGGGCTGCCTTTCGGCACGGCAAATCGCCGTGGGTGCATGCCGTGCACCTGCTCTGGTCGTTCTGGTTGTTTGTCACGCCGCTGTGGAGCAGCGAGGGTTGGAACACGCGCTGGCTGGTCTGCACTCTGGTCAGCTACCCGGTGTTTCTTCTGCTGTATTACAAGAGCGTGGTGGCGCCCCGCTCGACGGCGCGCGGCTATGCGCTGGCGATGGTGCTGCTGAGCATGGTGCTGGTGCCCTGGTATCCCAGTGGCCTGACCTATTTCGTCTATGGCTGCGTGATGCTGCGCGTCTGCCGCATGCGGTTCTATTCGTACCTGGCGTGGTTGACCGTACTCAACGCGACCCTGCTGCTGGAAACGTGGCTGCTGCAGTATCCGTGGCAGGCCATATTCACCATCCCGGTGACCTCGTTCATCGTCGGTATCGTGATCAACGCGGAGCGCGCGAACGAAGAGAAGGATGCCCAGCTGCAGCTCTCTCACGACGAAGTGCGCCGGCTGGCCGCGACCGCCGAGCGCGAGCGCATCGGTCGGGATCTGCACGATCTGCTGGGCCACACGCTGTCGCTGATCACCTTGAAGCTGGAACTGTCGCGCAAACTGTTCGATCGCGATAGCGAAGCGGCTCGGCGCGAGATCGAGGACGCCGAGAAAGTCGCGCGTCACGCCCTGGCGGAAGTGCGCAGTGCGGTGACCGGCATCCGCACGGCCGATCTCGCCGCCGAACTGGCATCGGCGCGGCTGCTGCTGGCGTCCTCCATGGTGCACCTGGATTACGGCTCGCCACCGGCATTGCCCGGCGAGATCGAGCGCGGCCTGTCGCTGGTGCTGCGCGAGGCGGCCACCAATATCGCGCGTCACGCCGCGGCCAGTCGCGCGCGGATCGAGTGGGTGCACGAACACGCCCGCATGTGCATGCAGGTCAGCGACAACGGGCGCGGCGGCATCGACGGCGACGGCAATGGCTTGAGCGGCATGCGCGAACGGGTGCGGGCGCTGGGTGGCACGTTGACGATCGACTCGCCGCGAGGCCGGGGCACGTGCCTGAAGGTGATCGTGCCGGTGCCCACACTGCGCCTGGTGGAGACATCGTCCGCGTTTACCGACGCGACGCCACGAGACCACGCCGCCACCGCTTCGGAGCAACCGGCCGCATGAGAATTCCCTGCTTGTCGAGCACGAACACCTCCATCGCCCCACGCCACGCAAGCTGCTGCGGAGTCGCGGCATGATCCGCATCCTGCTGGCCGAGGATCAGGCGATGGTGCGCGGCGCGCTGTCGGCCCTGCTGGGGCTGGAATCGGACATCGAGGTGCTGGCATCGGCGGCCGATGGCGAAACCGCCTGGCGCGAGCTGCAGCGGCTGAAACCCGATCTGCTGGTCACCGATATCGAGATGCCCGGCCTGACCGGGCTGGAACTGGCGCAGCGCATCCAGCGCCATGAGCTGCCGATCAAGGTGGTCATCGTCACCACCTTCGCGCGCCCCGGCTTCCTGCGCCGCGCGCTGGATGCGGGCGTATCGGGCTATTTGCTGAAGGATGCGCCGGCGGAAAACCTGGCCGAGGCGCTGCGCACCGTGCACCGCGGTGGCCGCGCGATCGATCCGCAACTGGCGCTGGAAGCGTGGTCGGAGGCCGACCCGTTGAACGACCGCGAACGCCAGGTGTTGCGCCTGGCCGGCGAAGGCCAGGCCGCGGGCGACATCGCCACGCAGCTGAATCTGTCGCACGGCACCGTGCGCAATTACCTGTCCGAGGCGATCGGCAAGCTGGGCGTCAGCAACCGCATCGAGGCCTATCGGCTGGCGCGGCAAAAGGGCTGGCTTTGACGCTGGCGCCGGGACGTATTGGCGCGCGGGCGTGCCGGCGGGCGTCCGCTGCGGGATAATGCTCCGTTCCCCGCCACGAGCGGGTGCCGCACGAGTCCCCAGTGAAGAAGTCCGATTTCGATTTTGAGTTGCCGCCCGAGCTGATCGCGCAGGCGCCGTTGGCCGAGCGCTCCGCCAGCCGTCTGCTGTTGCTGGATGCCGCCGCGCCCGCGCTGCAGGACCGCATGTTTCGCGAGTTGCCGCAGATGTTGCGGCCCGGCGATCTGCTGGTGTTCAACGACACGCGCGTACTGCCGGCGCGTCTGTTCGGCCACAAGAGCACCGGCGGCGCGGTGGAGATATTGATCGAACGCGTCACCGGTGCGCACGAGGCCACGGTGCAACTGGGCGTCAGCAAGAAGCCGAAGGTGGGCGGGCGCATCGAGCTGGCCGATGGCAGCCAGGCGGTGGTGCTGGGGCGCGACGAGGGTTTCTTCCACCTGCGTTTCGAGGCGCCCGAGCCGCTGGAAAAGCTGCTGCTCAAACTGGGTGAAATGCCGCTGCCGCCGTACATCGCGCGGCATCCCGACGCCAGCGACCTGGAGCGCTACCAGACCGTCTACGCGCGCGAGCCCGGCGCCGTGGCGGCGCCCACGGCGGGCCTGCATTTCGACCAGGCCACGCTGGACGCGCTGCGCGAGCGCGGCGTTGATACCGGCTACATCACGCTGCACGTGGGCGCCGGCACGTTCCAGCCGGTGCGCGCGGAAAACCTCGAAGACCATCACATGCACCGTGAGTGGCTCAACGTGGGCGCGCATCTGATCGAGCAGATCCGCCGCACCCGCGCCGCCGGCGGGCGGGTGATCGCGGTGGGCACCACGGTGGTGCGCGCGCTGGAAAGCGCCAGCAAGGATGGCCAACTGCATCCGTTCGCGGGCGAGACGCAGATCTTCATCTTCCCCGGCTACACATTCACCAGCATCGATGGCCTGCTGACCAACTTCCACCTGCCGCAGTCCACCTTGCTGATGCTGGTATCGGCGCTGGCCGGGCGCGAGGCGATCCTGGATGCGTATCGCCACGCGGTGGCGGAGCGCTACCGGTTTTTCTCCTATGGCGACGCGATGCTGATCCTGCCGCGCCCGGCAGGCGGCTGATCAGGCCGGGAACGCCTGGTCCAGCCAGGCCGGCACCGGGATGGCTTTTTCGCGCAGGAACGGCGGGTTGAACAGCTTGGCCTGATAACGCGTGCCGGCGTCGGCCAGGATGGTGACGATGGTGTGGCCCGGGCCCAGCTCGCGTGCCAGCCGGATCGCGCCGGCCAGGTTGACGCCGCTGGAGCCGCCGGCGCACAGGCCTTCCTCGTGCAGCAGGCGATGCACCAGGGGTACCGATTCGTCATCGGGGATCGACCAGGCCAGGTCGATCGGCGCGTCGGCGAAGTTGGCCGTGATGCGGCTGGAGCCGATGCCCTCGCTGATGGAATTGCCGCTGGCCAGCAGCTCACCCGTATTGATGTAATGCGCCAGCGCCGAGCCGGCCGGATCGGCCAGCGCAATGCGCACGGCCGCGTTGCGCGCCTTGAGCGCGCGGCCCACGCCGGCCAGCGTGCCGCCGGTGCCGGCGGCGCAGACGAAGCCGTCGATCTTGCCCGCCGTGTCCTCCCAGATTTCCACGCCGGTGGTGGCCTCGTGGTAATCGCGGTTGGCGGTGTTGTCGAACTGGTTGGCGAACCACGCGCTGCCGGGCCTGGCGGCGTTCAGCGCCTCGGCATGGGCGCGGGCGTGGTGCGCGTAATGGTTGGGGTTGCTGTACGGCACGGCGGGCACCAGCCGCACGTCGGCGCCCGAGACGCGCAAGGTATCGATCTTCTCGCGGCTCTGCGTCTCCGGCATGAAGATCACCGTGCGATAGCCGCGGCTGGCGCCGATCAGGGTCAGGCCGATACCGGTATTGCCCGCGGTGCCTTCCACGATGATGCCGCCGGGCAGCAGTTCGCCGCGTTGTTCGGCGTCGAGAATCAGTCCCAGCGCGGTGCGGTCCTTGATCGAGCCGCCGGGGTTGAGCAGCTCGGCCTTGGCCAGGATGTGGCAGCCGGTCAGTTCGGAGGCGTGGCGCAGGCGTACCAGCGGGGTGTGTCCCACGCTGGCGGAAAGGTCGGGACTAATGCTCATGAGCGGTGTGGCCGTGGACGAAAGTTTTCATTGTGATGCATATCAACGACGGTGCCCCCACCCGCAGGGCGGATGGAGGCACGGGTATCACGCAGCGATCGCGCTCAGGCGGCCGGCGGCGGCACCAGGCGCAGGTACGACTTCAGGGTCTTCCAGCCGTTCGGGTAGATCGCCTTGGCCTCTTCGTCGGACACCGACGGGGCGATGATCACGTCCTCGCCAGCCTTCCAGTCGACCGGGGTGGTCAGCTTGCGGCCGTCGGTGAGCTGCAGCGAATCGAGGATGCGCAGCACTTCGTCGATGTTGCGGCCGGCACTGGCCGGGTAGGTCAGCACGGTGCGCACTTTCTTTTTCGGGTCGATGAAGAAGATCGAGCGCACGGTGGCGGTGGAATCGGCCTTCGGGTGGATCATGCCGTACAGGCCGGCGACCTTGCGCTCCTGGTCGGCCAGCAGCGGGTAGTTCAGCGCGGTGCCGCCGACGTCCTGGATGTCCTTGGCCCAGCCGTGATGATCGTCCACGGAGTCGACCGACAGGCCGATCAGCTTGGTGTTGCGGGCGTCGAACTCGCCCTTGCGACGGGCGAACGCGCCCAGCTCGGTGGTGCAGACCGGAGTGAAATCCTTCGGATGGGAGAAGAACACCACCCAGTTGTCGCCCGCGTAATCGTAGAAGTTGGTCGACCCGGCGGTGGAGTCGATGGTGAAGTCGGGGGCGGTGTCGCCAAGCTGAAGGCTCATGGGAAGGTTCTCCGGTAGTTGGTGCCAACGAGCATGCTTCCGTGACGCGCCGAAGGCTAATGGCATGTTCGAATAAACATATATGCGTTTAGATGTTTAGACGGCTATTGACAGCACCCTATAAAGCATTTAGTGTGCGCTTCACTCATCGAGACCGGCGGAGGGACAGGCCCTTGGATGCCGGGGCAACCTGCGAGGATGTATTTCGCGACGGTGCCAACTCCTGCGGAGGTGCCGGATCGGCATCAACCGGTAGATGGGCGTCATGCGTAACCGGCGATTCCGCCTGTTGCGCCGGGCGGCCCTTCCGGTCTTCGCAAGACGATGATGATCGGAGATCCGCATGACCCGTCAGCCCGAAATCAGCCCGGCCCACACTGCCTCCATCGTGGAGTTCCCGGCGACGCGTGCGCGTGGCGAACTCGGCGCGCAGCGCAGCAGCCGGCGACTGACGCTGACCCCCAAGTACGGTAATGGCCCCTGCGAAGTCGACGTGCGCTACCTGTGGTGCGGCGCGGCCGATGCGCCAACGGTGGTGGTGCTGGGCGGCATTTCGGCCAGCCGCGACGTCACCTCGCTGGACGAGGCCGGCAAGCCCGGTTGGTGGCAGTCGCTGGTGTCCGCCGGCGGCGGCGTGGATCTGGATCATTACCGGGTACTGGCCATCGACTGGCTGACCCCGAACGAATTGAACGCCCGGGCGGTATCCAGCGAAGACCAGGCGGATGCGCTGGCCGCGTTGCTGAAGGCGCTGGGCATTCCCCAGTTGCATGCTTTCGTGGGCGCCTCCTATGGCGCGATGACCGCGCTGGCGTTTGCCCAGCGCCATCCGCGCCAGGTGAATCGGCTGGTCTTGCTGGCCGGCGCCCATCGCTCCCACCCGCTGTCCACGGCCCAGCGCAGCGTGCAGCGCGGCATCGTGCGCATGGGTCAGGCCACTGGCCAGGTGGATCAGGCGTTGTCGCTGGCGCGTCAGCTGGCGATGACCACCTACCGTGGCAGCGCCGAATTTGGCCGCCGCTTTTCCGGCGAGCCGCAATGGCGTGGCGACCGCTTTCATTTCCCGGTGGAGGATTACCTCGACCACGCCGGCCAGCGCTTCGTGGAGCGCTTCGACGCCGACCGTTTCCTGGCCCTGTCCGAATCGATCGACCTGCACGAGGTGGCACCGGAACAGGTCCACGCACCGTCCACGCTGATCGGCTTTCCGTCGGACCGGCTGGTGCCGCTGGCCGATCTGTGCGAGCTGCAGCGCCGGTTGCACGGGCCGGCCACGCTGGAAGTGGTCGAGTCGCCGTACGGCCACGACGCCTTCCTGAAAGAGCCCGAACAACTCGTACCGCTGCTGCGCCAGGCGCTGCGATGAACGCCGCCACGGACTGCCCGCCTTCAACCTTTTGCGCACCTGCCGCTACACCCGTAATCCGGAGAACCCCATGAGCGATACTTCCGCCCCCAGCACGCGCGCGGTGCGTGCCGGCATCGAGAGCGACACCCAGCACGGCGCCGTGGTGCCGGCGCTGCATTTGTCCAGCAACTACAGCTTCGCCGGGTTCGGCAACAAGCGCGTCTACGACTACTCGCGCAGCGGCAATCCCACGCGCGACCTGCTGGGCAATGCGCTGGCCGAGCTGGAGCAGGGCGCGGGTGGCGTGATCACCTCCAGCGGCATGTCGGCGGTGGCGCTGGCGCTGGAGCTGGTGCCGGCCGGGGCGAAGGTGCTGGCGGCGCACGACTGCTACGGTGGCACCTGGCGCCTGCTGGACGCCTGGGCGAAGAAGGGTCGTTTCACCCTCGAATTCGCCGACCTCACCGACCCGGCGGCACTGGCCCGCGGCCTGGCGACCAAGCCGGCGCTGGTCTGGGTGGAAACCCCCTCCAACCCGCTGCTGCGGATCACCGACGTGCGCCACGTCACCCAGGCGGCGCATGCGGTCGGCGCGCTGGTGGTGGTGGACAACACCTTCCTTTCGCCGGCGCTGCAGCAGCCCTTGCTGCTGGGCGCGGACGTGGTGCTGCATTCCACCACCAAGTACATCAACGGCCACAGCGACGTGGTCGGCGGCGCGGTGGTGGCGCGCGATGCCGCCGTGTTCGAGCAGCTCAAGTGGTGGGCAAACTGCAATGGCCTCACCGGCGCGCCGTTCGACAGCTACCTCACCTTGCGCGGCCTGCGCACGTTGTCGGTGCGCCTGCGCCAGCATCAGGAAAACGCCGAGCGCATCGCCGCACGGCTGGAGGCGCACGGTGCCGTGCGCAAGGTTTACTACCCGGGCCTGGCGAGCCACGCCGGCCATGCGCTGGCGGCGCGTCAGCAGCAGGGCTTCGGCGCGATGCTGAGCTTCGAGCTGGATGGCGATCTGCAGCAAGTCGAGGCCTTCGTCAACGGTCTGGAATATTTCTCGCTGGCCGAGTCGCTGGGTGGCGTGGAAAGCCTGGTGGCGCACCCCGCCTCGATGACCCATGCCTCAATGGCGGCGGAGGCGCGGCACGCGGCTGGCATCGCCGACAGCCTGCTGCGCCTTTCGGTGGGCATCGAGGACGGTGACGATCTGCTGCGCGATCTCGATGGCGCGCTGGAACGCGCTCAGGCGGTGCTCTCCAAACGTCGGGTCAGCGCATGAGTGTGCCGGCCACTGACGCATCACCGTTCACCCATCGCAAGACGTCCGATATCGCCCTCGTGCTGTTGGGCACCGGCGTAGTGGGCGGCGCCCTGCTGGAGCTGCTGAAAACCCCGGTGGCGAAACACGTGCGCCTGATCGGCGTGGCCAATTCGCGCCAGCAGCAGATCGACGCGGACGGCATCGCTTCGCGTGAATTGAACGGCTCCTGGCAGCAGCATGGCCAGCCGCGTGACGACGACGCCCTGCTTGCGGCGCTGGACGCCAGCGGCAGCGAGCTGAGGGTCGTGGTCGACGCCACCGCCTGTACCACGCTGGCCTCGCGTCATGCCGACTGGCTGGCCCGCGGCTATCACGTGGTCACGGCGAACAAGTCGCTGGCCGGCGGTCATCTTTCCGGCTGGCGCGCGCTGCAGACGGCCCGTGCCCATGGCGGCAGCTATGGCGATGCCGCCACCGTCGGCGCCGGCCTGCCGGTGATCTCCACGCTGCGCCGACTGCTCGGTTGCGGCGACAGCCTGCTCACGTTGGAAGGCGTGTTCTCCGGCTCGCTGTCCTACCTGTTCAACCAGTACAACGGCAGCCAGCCGTTCTCCGCGCTGCTGCGCGACGCGCGCAAGCTCGGCTACACCGAGCCCGATCCGCGCGCCGATCTCTCGGGTGAAGACGTGGCGCGCAAGCTGCTGATCCTGGCCCGCAATGCCGGCTTCGCGCTGGGCAGTGAAGAGGTGGACGTGGAAAGCCTGGTGCCCGAATCCCTGCGCGATCTGGACACCGAGCAGTTCCTGACCCGCCTGGAAGAACTGGACGCGCCGCTGGCCGCCCGCCATGCCGACGCGCAATCGCGCGGCAACGTGCTGCGCTACCTGGCCCGCCTCAACCAGCGCGGTCGCGCCCGCGTAGGCCTGGTGGAAGTCGCCGCCACCCACCCGGCCGCCCGCCTCAACGGCACCGACAACCAGTTCGCCCTCACCACCACCCGCTACAACACCACCCCGCTGGTGATCCAGGGGCCGGGCGCGGGGCCGGAAGTGACGGCGCAGGCCTTGCTGGGCGACGTGCTGGCGCTGGGCTGAGGCGCCCAGTCCCATCCTGCGGTGCTTGGTGCGGCACCCGGTTTTCCTTCCCCTGCTTGCGGGGGAGGCTCGAAGGGCGGAGCCAGACGTTTCCTTCCCCTGCGAAGCGGGGACAGGATTGCCATCTTGAGCAGCAACGCTGCCCGAAGGGCTGATGCCATGGATGGCATCAGTTCAAGGTGCCCGACAGGGCGGATGGAGGCGCTCTTGCTCTCGCTTTCGCGTGAACGCTCGCTCAAGCGGACGGAACAGCGATCGCCTCGACCTGGATGCGCAGCGTCACGTCCATGCTGAAGCCATAGTCCTTGCCGGCATCCATGCCGAATGCGTCGCGCTTGAACGTGGCCAGCGCATCGGCGCCGCAGACCTCGCGTTTCAGCATCGGATGCGGCATGCACTTGAAGCTGTTGATCTTCAGCGTCAGCGGGTGGGTGGCGCCGTGCAGGGTGAGGTTGCCCACCACTTCGGTCGGCGCGCCGTCGACGAAACCGGCCAGCTTGCCCACGTAGGTCGCGGTGGGATACTTGTCCGACTCGAATAGCTCCTTGCCCTGGGCGCCCTTGTTCAGCGCATCCTGGCCGAAGTCAGCGCTCTTCATGTCCACCACGACTTTCACCGTGCCGGTGCCGGCTGCCTTGTCCAGCATCACCGTGCCGCTGCTGCGGTTGAACTTGCCGCGCCATACCGACAGCCCGCCGAAATGGTCGGCCTCGAAGCTGGGGTAGGTGTGGTCCGGGTCGATGTTGTAACGCACGCTGGCGGCGCTGGCCGCACCTGCGGCGAGTGACAGCAGGGCGGCCAGGCCGACGGTGGGAATTGCGAAGCGGGTTGTGCGTGCCATGCCGATGTCCTTGGTCTGGGTGGGGCGCCGGTCAGAGTGTGGCGCTTGCAAGGGCGACGAACAAAGGCGCGCGTTTTCGACACGATCCCGCCGATGCCGTTAGCGGAGGCCGCCAAAAGGAAACGCGCGGCACCGGGCCGCGCGTCTGTTGGTGGCGTCGCCGCCCGTCGTCGCGAGCGTTCCCTCAGAACGCGTAGCGCACCCGGCCGTACCAGTAGGCGCCGTTGTTGCCGATCGGCGAGATCACGTCGTACGGGAAATTCTCCGCGTAGTTGATGTCGCTGTTGGAGCGGGTCGGGTACTGGTTGGTGAGGTTGTAGCCGCCCAGCGCGAGGGTGAACCGCGGCGTGGCGTGGAACGCCACTTCGGCGTCGAGCTGCCAGCGTGCCGCGTAGGTCTGTTTCGGCTCGTAGCCGTCGCCGAAATCGAACACGCGGGTGGTGGCGCCTTGGCGGATCACCCGGCCCAGCAGCCCCCAGCGTGGGCTGTCCCAGCGGGCGCTGAACGAGCCGCGCTGGCGTGGCGCGGCGTCGGTCAGCGTATTGCGCTCCTCGTCGCCGAACAGCACGTTGCCGGCGCCGATCGCGGTGAGCTGCGCCGGCGTGTCGCGCACCTTGCGGATGTCGGTGCTGTTGTGGCTGTACGCCGCGGTCAGCAGCAACTGGCCGCCGGCCAGTGGCGTGCGGTAGTTGCCCACCAGTTCGGCGCCGCGGGTGCGCGTATCCACCGCGTTGGTGAAGAACGCCACGCTCTGCACGCCCGGCACGCCGAAGGTCTGCAGGATGTAATCCTCCAGGCCGTCGCTGCGGATGGTCTGCGACAGGGTGACGCGGTTATCGATGCTGATCTGGTAGACGTCCAGGCTGGCGTCGAAACCGCCGCCGAGCTGCGCGGTGAAGCCCAGGCTGAAGTTGCGCGATTTCTCCGGCGTCAGCGACACCGCGCCCAGGCCGCGCGCGATCGGGTTGTTCACCGACAGGATGCGCCCGGTGACCAGTTTGCCGTCGGCGCCGTAGCCGGTGCTGGTGGATTCGAAGCCGATCTGGCTCAGCGATGGCGCGCGGAAATTGTTCGAGGCGGCGCCGCGCAGGGCGAAGCCGGGGGCGAATTCCCAGCGCGCGCTGAGCTTGCCGCTCCAGTTGCCGCCGAAATCGCTGTAGTGCTCGTAGCGGGTGGCCGCGTCGACGAACACGTGATCGGTCAGGTCGCTGGAAACCTCCGCGTACACCGCCTTGACGTGGCGCGAGAGGTTGGCCGCGTCCTGCGGCTGCAGGCCGCCGCCGGCCTGTGCGCCGGCGGGCGCGCCGAGCACCGGGCCGACCGCGTACGAGGCGGGGTCGCCGGGATGGGTGGCGAAGTTCTCGCGGCGGAATTCGCCGCCCACGGCGAGCGTCAGCGAACGCTCGCCCACGGCGAATTCGCGGCTGCCGTCGAGGTTGGCGCTGCCCTGGTTGAAGCGGTAGCTGCCGATATGGAAGGCGGTGGGGCTGTCCGTGCCCAGCGAGACGTTGAGCGAGTGGCGCAGGTCGTAGTCGAACGCGTTGCTGCCCCAGTCGAGGCTGGCGTCGTAGCTCCATTCGCCGGCGGTGCCCCGGATGCCGGCGGCGGTCTGCACGTCGCGATTGTGGCCGAGCGATTCCGGCCGATAGCCTTCGGGGTAGACCGAGGCGATGTTCGCGCTGCTGTCCGGATAGCGGAAATAGTTGTCGCCGATGGTATGGCGCTGCGTATAGGTGCCGAACCAGTACAGCTTCGCCGTGTCACCCAGCGGGATCTCGCTGTTGAGCCAGCCGTTGTAGCTCTCGCTCTGCGGATCGCCGGCGGCGTAGTTGCGCTGGTCGCGCAGCGCCAGGTTGGCCGGCGTGGGGTCGGCCAGCCAGTCCGGCACCGTGTCCAGGCCGGCGCGGTTGGTGGCATCGTGGTGGGTCACTTCTACGCCCGCACGCAGGAAGCCGCTGCCGCCCAGCCGGGTGCCGAAATTGGCGGCGCCGTAGCTGCTCTGGCCGTCGGTTATGGTGCTGCCGGTCGGGGCAAAGTAGGTGTGGTTGACGCCGTAGCTGCTTTCCAGCTCGCCGCCTTCGGGCGAATCCTTGAGGATGATATTGACCACGCCGGCGATCGCGTCCGAGCCGTATTGCGCACCGGCGCCGTCACGCAACACCTCGATGCGCTTGATCGCGCTGATCGGGATCGCGTTGAAATCCACCGGCGTGGTGCCGCGGCCGATCTTGGTATCGGTGTTGACCAGCGCCGAGGTGTGGAAGCGCTTGCCGTTGACCAGCACCAGCACCTGGTCGGGCGAGAGTCCGCGCAGTTGCGCCGCGCGCACGTGGTCGGAGCCGCCGGAGTTGGACTGGCGCGGGAAATTGAACGACGGCAGCAGGGTAGCCAGCGCCTGGCCCAGTTCGCCGTTCAAGGCGCCGGCGCCGCGCAGGTCGTCCGGCGTGAGCACGTCGATCGGCACCGGCGATTCCAGCGCGGTGCGGCTGCTGGCGCGCACGCCGGTCACCACCACCTGATCCAGCGTCCGGGCCTGTGCGGCATCGGCCTGCTGAGCGTGGACCGGCAGGGCGGCAAGGCCGGCCAGCAGCACGGCGGTGTACAGGCGGTGGTGCCGCGGGAGAACGGAAGCGGAGGACATGAGCGGTTCCTTGGGGTAGTGCAGGCCATGCGTGGGGACGCGATGGCGGGGATGTGAGGGTGGCGCGTGCGGCGCCGCGGAAAGGACGTCAGCGGCGGCGACAACACCGCGGCATGGGCGGGTTTCCGTGGCGATAGTCGTGATGCACGTTGCGGCGAGCCCCTGGCTGGCGATGGCGGCGTTGCGGGCGAAAGATAGTGGTTGCCTCGCAGCGCCGTTGCTGCCAATACTCTATCGCCAAACCCGTCTATACGTATAGACGTCCAAATGATCATCGGGAATGTGCTAATGAAATTTCGTTTGCTTTTGAGTCTGGTGCTGTTGGCGCTGCTGGCTGGCTGCGCGACGCGACCGGGCGTTGCCGACGCCGTGCTGCATGGCGATGCCGCGCATCCGGCGCAGGCACAGGGCTGGGTCGATACCCGGCTGTATTTCGGCCTGGGCCTGGCCGACCAGCCACAGCAGGGCATCAGCGAGCAGGCGTGGCGGGAGTTTCTCGACCGCGAGGTCAGTACGCGCTTTCCCGACGGGCTCAGCGTGGTCGATGTCTACGGCCAATGGCAGGGCAAGCAGCAGGCCAGCCCCGAGCGGCTGCGCTCCAAGATGCTGGTGATCGATTACCCCGACACGCCGGCCAACCGCGCCAAGGTCGAGGCGATCCGTGCGGCGTGGAAGCAGCGCACCGGCGACCAGTCGGTGCTGCGCGTGACGCAGCCGGCGGACGTGTCGTTCTGAACCGCTCCCTCATCCACAGGCTTCCCACGTGACCCCTACGCGCAACCGCTGGATCGCCCCCGGCGACCTCAATGGCTTCCTCGGCCTGGTGGTGGACAACCTGTCCATCATGGCTTTCCTCGCCGCGGCGCTGATTGGCATCTTCGGCTTTCCCGCCGATGTCGTGTTTCTGCGCATGTTTCCCGGCACCGCGTTCGGCGTGCTGCTGGGAAACCTGGCCTATACCGCGATGGCGCGGCGGCTGGCCCGGCGCAGCGGGCGCGACGATGTGACGGCGATGCCGCTGGGGCTGGATGCGCCGACCACCATCGGCATGGCGCTGCTGGTGCTGGGTCCGGCGTTTCTCGGTTTCAAGCAGGGCGGCATGGACGAACATGCGGCGGCGATCGCCACCTGGCAGCTGGGCATGGCCTCGCTGGTGGTGATGGGCGTGCTGAAATTCGTGCTGTCGTTTTTCGGCGCGATGGTGCAGCGGCACGTGCCGCGCGCCGGCCTGCTCGGTTCGATCGCCGGCATCGCGCTGGTGCTGATGGGCTTCCTGCCGCTGGTGGAAATCCTCAAGCTGCCGGTGGTCGGTTTTGCCGGGCTTGGCGTGGTGCTGTATGCGCTGGTGGCCAAGGCGCGCATGCCGTTCGGACTGCCTGGCGTACTGGTGGCGTTCGTGGTCGGCGCGCTGCTGTACTACGTGCTCGGCCCGCTGGGCTGGCTGGGCGCGGGCTATCACGCGCCAGCGGCGTGGCAGTGGCGCGTCGCGCTGCCGTGGCCGACCCTGCAGTGGGTGGACGGGCTTGCGTACATCGTGCCGTACCTGCCGCTGATCCTGCCGTTCGGCCTGCTGATGGTAGTGGGCGGCATCAACGTCACCGAGAGCGCGCGCGCCGCCGGCGACGACTACTCCACCCGCGACATTTTGCTGGTGGAAGCCCTGGCCACGCTGGCCGCGGGCTTCTGCGGCGGCGTGGCGCAGACCACGCCGTACATCGGCCAGCCGTCGTACAAGGCGATGGGCGCACGCAGCGGCTACACGCTGCTGACCGGCATCGTGATCGGGCTGGGCGGCATCTTCGGCTACCTGTCCAACCTGGTCGAACTGCTGCCGCTGCCGGTGCTGGCGCCGATCCTGGTGTTCGTGGCGATCGGGATTACCGTACAGGCGTTCGAGGCCACGCCGGTGCGTTATGCGGCGGCGGTAGTGTTCAGCTTCTTCCCGGCGATCGCGCGGATGCTGACGATCAAGCTGAGCGATCCGGCCTACGTTTCACCCGAGCATTTCGCGCAGCTGTTCAACGACGGCACGCACGGCATTTCCGAGCTGGCGGTGATCACCGTGCTGGGCAACGGCTTCATCATCACCTCGATGATCTGGGCCAGTTTCGTGGTGGCGCTGATCGATGCGCGCCCGCTGCGCGCCGCGCTGATCCTGTTGCTGGGCGGGGCGCTCAGCCTGTTCGGGGTGATCCACTCGGTGGAGCTTTCCGGCGGCATCTATCTGCCGTGGCTGCTGGATGCGCCGCTGCAGCATGTCGTGTGGCAGTTCGCCGGTGCCTACCTGGTACTGGCCGCGGTGCTGGCGCTGCTGTCGCTGGGCGATGCGCGGCGCACAGCCGGCGCTGGACGCTGAACGAAAACGCGCGGCCCATGGCCGCGCGTCCGTAAGCCAAGGGCAGGGCGGATCAGTGCCCGGTAATGCGCTCGGCGGTTTCCTCGTCCGGCGGCACCAGCGGTGCGGCCGGATCGATGCGCGCTTCCAGTTGCGCCGCCTCCACCGACGGCGTGCGCCAGCCCGACTTCACGCCCCACAGGTAGAACACCAGGCCGATCACCGCCACCACCCCCAGATCCACGCCGTACGACAAATAACCCTTGCCGCCGAACGTGGTGCTGCCGGCCCACGAGACCAGCGCCAGCGTGGGCAGGTAGAACACCAGCCACCAGGCGCCCTTCATCTGCCTACCGAAATCGTGCCAGCCGGCCTTGGCCTGGTAATAGAAATACACCGGCAGCGCGACCACCATCAGCAGGATGATTTCGCCGGTCAGCGGCCACTTGGCCCAGTACAAAAGCTCGGTGGACATGATGAAGGCGACGCCGGCCAGCACGGACAGGCCGGCCAGTCGCAGCGGGCGGTGCAGCTCCGGCGCGGTGCGGCGCAGCGTCATCACGCTGACCGGGCCGGTGAGGTAGGAAATGATGGTGGCCACCGAAATCACCGCTGCCAGCGAACCCCAGCCGCGGAAGAAGAACAGGAACAGGAACGACACCGCCAGGTTCACCCACATCGCCGGCCGCGGCACGCCCCACTTCGGATGCACGCGACCGAGGATCTTCGGCAAGGTGCCGTTGCGCTCCATGCCGTAGAGCATGCGCGCGGTGGTGGCGGTGTAGGTCATGCCGGTACCGCTGGGGCTGATCACCGCGTCGATGAACAGCAGCGTGGCCAGCCACTGCATGCCCAGGATGATCGCCAGATCCGCAAACGGCGAGCTGAAGTTGATGCCGTGCCAGCCCACGTTGGCCAGCATCTCGCGCGGCACCGAGCCGATAAACGCCACCTGCAGCAACACGTAGACCACCGTGGCCAGCAGGATCGAGCAGACGATCGCGAACGGAATGCTCCTGCCCGGGTTGCGCGCTTCGCCGGCCAGGTTCACCGGGCTCTGGAAACCGTTGAAGCTGAACACGATGCCGGCGATCGCCACTGCGGTGAGGATGGAGGGGAAGTCGGTCTCATGCAGTTCGCCGTGGATGCCCACGGCGAAGTTCTCCGCATGGAAACCGCTGGCGATCAGCAGTACCGCGGTAAGCGCGGGGATCACCAGCTTGAACAGCGTGATGGCCGTGTTCGAGCGCGCAAACAGCTTCACGCTCCAGAAGTTGAACAGGAAGTACATCACTACCAGCGCCGCCGCGATCAGCAGGCCATTGGTGCTCAGCTCACCGTGGCCGCCCGGCATCTGGTGGTACAGGTCCTTGGCCCACTGCCACTTCCACGACGACATGTACTGCGCCGAGGCCTCGGCTTCCACCGAGATTACCGAGACGATCGCGATCCAGTTCGCCCAGGCCGCGATGAAACCGACCAGCGAACCGTGCGAATAATGGCCATAGCGCACCATGCCGCCGGATTCGGGGAACATCGCGCCCAGTTCGGCGTAGGTCAGCGCCACCGTCATGATGATCGCCGCGCCGATCACCCAGGCCCAGATGGCGCCCGGCCCGGCAATCTGCGCCGCCCGCCACGCCCCGAACAGCCAGCCTGAACCGATGATCGAGCCCAGGCCGGTAAGCATCAGGGCGAATGGCCCCACTTCGCGGCGAATCTGGCTGGCTTGGGACATGGAAGCTCCTGTGCGGGCGCTGACGCCAAAAAAAGAGTCCGATGGTTGCAGAGTCGAGCGACGGCTGTCATCTACCAGTGGTCATGGGCGGTCGGGCCGTTCCATGGGCACGACGCGGCGTGCCAAGGGCTGATGCAAGTCATGGCAGCTATCAGTGGAGCGGCAGATAGTGGTGGCCTCGTCGCGCGCTGCTGGTGCTTCCATGTCTGCCTGGTATCCCTGGATCGTTCTGCTCCACCTGGCCTGCGCCATTGTCTTCGTGGGCGCGGTGGCGTTTGAGGTGCTGGTGGTCGAGGCGCTGCACAAGCGGTTCGATACGGCCACCATGCAACGCATCGAGCAGGCGGTGATGGCGCGGGTGCGGCGCTTCATGCCGGTGGTGGTGATCCTGCTTTTCGTCAGCGGTGGCGTGCTGTTCGATATCCGCTGTGACGGCTTTGCCTGCGTGGGTTCGCGCTTCGGCAACTGGCTGCTGCTGAAGGTGGTGCTGGCGTTCGCCGTGCTGGGCGTGTTCGTCAATGCGATGTGGGCGATGCGCCATGGAAAGATGGACGTATGCCGCTTCAAGCACACGCACCGCGTGGTGCTGGCATTGATGGTCGGCATCGTGTTTCTCGCCAAGACCATGTTCTACTTGTAACGATTCATTCCCCCAGGAGCTTCACATGTCCAACGTCACCTTTCATGGCAAGCCGATCAGCGTCAATGGCCAGTTTCCCGCCGCGGGATCCGCCGCACCGGCATTCACCCTGGTAGCGGGTGACCTTGCCGATGCCACGCTGGCGAGCTTCGCCGGCAAGCGCAAGGTGCTCAACATCTTCCCCAGCGTCGATACGCCGACCTGCGCGGCTTCGGTGCGCCACTTCAACGAATCGGCCAGCAAGCTCGACAACGCCGTGGTGCTGTGCATCTCGGCCGACCTGCCGTTCGCGCAGGCACGCTTCTGCGGCGCCGAGGGTCTGGACAAGGTGGTCAACCTGTCGCTGATGCGCGGTCGCCAGTTCCTCAATGACTACGGCGTGGCGATCGCCGAAGGCCCGCTGGCCGGCCTGGCCGCGCGTGCCGTGGTGGTGCTCGACGAGCACGACAAGGTGCTGCACGCAGAACTCGTCGGCGAGATCGGCAACGAGCCGAACTACGACGCCGCACTCGCCGCACTGGCGTGATCGAATAGCTGTAGAAGCGACTTGTGGGAGCGACTTCAGTCGCGATGCTCTGGCTTGTGGGTTCCCAAACAACGGGCCTCAAAGGAAGAAGCATCGCGACTGAAGTCGCTCCCACAAATATCTCTCGGGGATGAGCCGCCCTCAGCGGCCGGTGCCCACCACCGGCGCGCCAAAAGCGTGCCCTTCCGGATGCAGGCCAAGGCCGAACTTCAGGCTGCGTCCGATGCGCTGCGCATAGTCCAGCATCTGCGCGGCATTCGCCTCGTCGAGTTCCTCGCCGCAGGTTTCCTGCCACAGCTCAAGCCAGCGGTCGAAGTGCCGCGCCTGGATCGGGTGCGGCCGGTGCGCCGCCATCGGGTTGCCGCGATAGCTGCCCGCACGCAACGCCACCGACGCCCAGAACGAGGTCAGCAGGCGTTTGTGTTCATCCCAGTCCTCCACGGCGGCGTTGAATATCGGGCCGATGTCCGGGTCGCGTCGCACCTTTTCGTAGAAATGGTCGACCAACGTGGCCAGGAGGGGTTCGTCCAGTGCGGCAGATGAATTCATGCGATTCGAGACTTGAAATGAAGGGCGCGCGGCAGAACCGCGCGCCCGGATGAAGGCTTGGTACTTGTGTCGAGCTTACTTGCTCAGGCTCAAGGTGCCCTTCATCAGCGCGGCATGGCCAGGGAAGGTGCAGAAGTAGGCGTACTGCTCACCGGCCTTGAGCTTCGACACGTTGAGGGTGGCTGTGTCGGACTGGCCGCCACCGATCAGCTTGGTGTGGGCAATGATGCGGGCGTCGCCGGGCTTCTCGTAGCTGTTGGCCGCGCCGGCCTTCATGCCGTCGGCGATGACGCCCGATTCGTCGGCACTGTGTGCCAGCACCCAGTTGTGGCCCATCGCGGTGACGGGCAGCTTGCCGGTGTGCTTGAGCGTCACGGCGAACGTCTTGCAGGTCTTCGGCACGGTGATGGTTTTGACGTTGAACTGCATGGCGTCGTTGGCTTCGACGGTGGTGGCGCATTCGGCGGCCATCAGCGGAGTGGACAACAGGCCGAGCAGGGCGATCGCGATCAACTTGCGCATGGGGAATTACTCCGGCAGAGGGGACATGGATAAACTGCAGGCCGATTGTGCCCCCGCCGCGCAGGCGTCGGCACTGACCTGGATCATCGCCGTGCGGCAAGCCGTACGCGACACTGTCGCTGCCAGATGAGGTAAACCTGATGACGCATGTAGTCACCGAAAATTGCATCAATTGCAAACACACCGATTGCGTGGAGGTGTGTCCGGTGGATTGTTTCCACGCCGGGCCGAATTTTCTGGTGATCGATCCGGACGAGTGCATCGACTGCACCCTGTGCGTGGAGGAATGCCCGGTGGGCGCGATCTTCCCCGAGCTGGACGTGCCTGCCGGGCAGGAAGGTTTTCTCGCCATCAACGCGGAACTGGCGCGCGAGTGGCCGGTGCTGACCAGCAAGATCCCCGCGATGGAAGACGCCGCCAAGTGGGATGGCGTGCCGGACAAGTTGCCGCTGCTGCAACGTTGAAAGAAAAAGCCGGGCATTGCCCGGCTTTTTCTTTCAGCAGCGGTATTTCCGGTGGGAGCGACTTCAGTCGCGATGCTTTCCCGCCACGAAACGGAAGAGCATCGCGGCTTAAGCCGCTCCCACCGGAATGTCTTACTTCGCCACCACCCGCACCATCTCCAGGCACTTGTTCGAGTAGCCCCACTCGTTGTCATACCAGCTGACCAGCTTCACGAAGGTGCTGTCCAGCGCGATGCCGGCGTCGGCGTCGAACACCGAGGTGCAGGTTTCGCCGCGGAAGTCGGTGGCCACGACCTTGTCTTCGGTGTAGCCGAGCACGCCCTTCAGCGCGCCTTCGCTCTGAGCCTTCATTTCGGCGCAGATCTCGGCGTAGGTCGCGTCCTTGACCAGCTCCACGGTGAGGTCGACCACCGACACGTCGGCGGTGGGCACGCGGAAGCTCATGCCGGTGAGCTTCTTGTTGAGCTCGGGGATCACCACGCCCACGGCCTTGGCCGCGCCGGTGGACGAGGGGATGATGTTTTCCAGGATGCTGCGGCCGCCGCGCCAGTCCTTGTTGCTGGGCCCGTCGACCGTCTTCTGGGTGGCGGTGGCGGCGTGCACGGTGGTCATCAGGCCGCGCTTGATGCCCCACTTGTCGTTGATCACCTTGGCGATGGGCGCCAGGCAGTTGGTGGTGCAACTGGCGTTGGAGATGATCGCCTCGCCCTTGTAGGTCCTGTCGTTGACGCCGTAGACGAACATCGGCGTGTCGTCCTTCGACGGCGCCGACAGGATCACCTTCTTCGCGCCCGCATCGATGTGCTTCTGCGCGGTTTCCTTGGTCAGGAACAGGCCGGTGGATTCGATGACCACGTCGGCGTTCACTTCATTCCATTTCAGGTTGGCCGGATCGCGCTCCTGGCTCAGGCGAATGGTCTTGCCATTGACCACCAGGTGATCGTTCTCGATCTTGACGTCGCCCTTGAAACGGCCATGCACGGAGTCGTAGCTCAACATGTAGGCGAGGTAATCCGGCGCCAGCAAGTCGTTGATTGCCACGATCTCGATGTCGTCGCCGAAGTTCTGCACGGCTGCGCGCAGCACGTTGCGACCGATGCGGCCGAAGCCGTTGATGCCGACCCTGATGGTCATGAGAGAGCGTCCTCCGTTGCGAAGATGGATGGCTGCCGCGGGGCACGGCGCCGGTGTTTCAGCCCTCGAATCTTACAATGAAAGCGCTGTTCCTGCGGAGGAGGATTCGGCTTGTGGCAGACTTCCGCGTTTGCGCGAGTGCACGTGATGTCGCTTACAAGGCTGTCCCTCCTGCTGGCGTCGGCCATGCTCCTGGTCGCGCCATCCGCCCGGGCATGGGGGCCGCTGGGACACAGCGTGGTGGCCGAACTGGCGCAACGCCAGCTGAGTCCCGCGGCCGAAAGGGAAGTGGAGCGGCTGTTGGCACCGGAGCACACCACGCGCCTGGCCGATGTGGCCAACTGGCCCGACCAGGTCCGCAACGACCCCGCGCTGCAGGGGGTGTGGAAACGCACAAGCCGCTGGCACTACATCAATTTTTCCAGTGACCGCTGCAATTATGTGGCGCCGCGCGATTGCCCGAAGGGCGAGTGCGTGGTGGCCGCGCTGGCGCGGGAGGTGCAGGTGCTGGGCGATCGTTCGCAGCCCGATGCGGTGCGTCGCGAAGCGTTGAAGTTCGTGGTGCATCTGGTGGGTGACGTGCACCAGCCGCTGCACGCCGGTTACCGACCGGACCGCGGTGGCAACCGGTATCAGGTGCAGTTCGAGAGCAAGGGCAGCAACCTGCACAAGGTGTGGGATTCGGGCCTGCTGGGTACGCGCCATCTGCGCTGGAGGGATTACGCCAATCTGCTGGATTCGCGGCCGCTGGTGACCTTGCCGCGGCCGATCGCTCCGCTGGACAACCCGTACGCGCAGTGGGCCGAGGAGTCGTGCCGGCTCACCGCCGCGATGGACTTCTATCCATCCAGACGGCGAATCGGGTCGGCCTATGTGGACAGGAGCCTCCCGCTTGCCGAACGGCGTTTGCGCGTGGCGGGAAGGCGCCTGGCCGAGGTGTTGAACCGTCACCTGGGTGACGTCGTCACGCAACATGCGCACGAGCATTGATATGGGGACGAAGAGTTCTGGTAATCTGAATCGATGACTACCGAACCCCAATCCCGCCGCACCCGAATCGTCGCCACGCTCGGCCCCGCCACCGATGCTCCAGGCATGCTCGAACAGATCATCGCCGATGGCGTGGACGTGGTTCGACTCAACCTTTCCCATGGTCAGCCCGACGACCATCGCGCACGCGCCGCCGCGGTTCGCGTCGCTGCCGCCAGCGCCGGTCGCGAGGTCGGCATCCTGGCCGATCTGCAAGGCCCCAAGATCCGTATCGAGAAATTCGCCAACGGCCCGATCGAACTGGTCAACGGCGCGTCCTTCGTGCTGGATTGCCGCCCCGACGCACCTGCCGGCAACGACCAGCGCGTCGGCGTCAGCTACTACGGACTTCCCAATGATGTGCATGCCGGCGACGTGCTGTTGCTGGACGACGGCCTGCTGGCTTTGACGGTGCTGGAAGTGGTGGGCGCCGAAGTGCGTTGCCAGGTGTTGATCGGCGGCCGCCTGTCCGACCGCAAGGGACTCAATCGCCAGGGCGGCGGGCTGTCGGTGACGGCGCTGTCGGACAAGGACAAGGCCGACATCAAGCTGGCCGCCGAGATCGGCGCCGATTTCCTGGCCGTGTCCTTCGTGCGTTCGGCCGACGACATGCATCAGGCGCGTCGCCTGCTGCACGAGGCGGGTGGCAACGCCTCGCTGGTGGCCAAGATCGAGCGTGCCGACGCGATTCCGGTGCTGGGCGAGATCATCGACGCCTCCGACGTGGTGATGGTGGCGCGCGGCGACCTGGGCGTGGAAATCGGCGACGCCGAGCTGCCTGGTTTGCAGAAGAAGATCATCCGTGAGTCGGTGCAGCGCAACCGCTCGGTGATCACCGCCACGCAGATGCTGCAGTCGATGGTTTATGCGCCGATCCCCACCCGCGCCGAGGTGCTGGACGTGGCCAACGCGGTGATCGACGGCACCGATGCGGTGATGCTGTCGCAGGAAACCGCCGCGGGCGCGCATCCGGACAAGGCCGTTCAGGCGATGGTGCGCATCTGCCTGGGCGCCGAGCGCCAGTTCGAACCCAAGGACGACCTCACCACCGCCGGTCACCGCCTCGATCGCACCGATCAGGCCATTGCGCTGGCGGCGATGCTGGTGGCCAAGCAGCTGGGCGTGCGCGCGATCATCGCGCTGACCGAGTCGGGCGCCACCGCGCAGTGGCTGTCGCGCTACCGCACCTCGGTGCCGATCTACGCGTTGTCGCCGTTCGACGATGCGCGCCGTCGCATGCTGGTATTGCGCGACGTGAAGCCGGTGGAATTCAACCATGCCGGCCAGAACCTGGCGGCCTCCGCCCGCGCCGCCGTGCAGTTGCTGTTCGACCAGGGCAAGCTCAGCGAGGGCGATCGCGTGGTGGTCACCCACGGCGACCATGTCGGTCGTGGCGGTGGCACCAACACGCTGAAGCTGCTGGCGGTCGGTACCGGCGGCATGGTGGAAAGCCTGCGCGACCTGTAACGACCCAGTGCGATTTCTACACATGCCCGCAGCTACACTGCGGGCATGCGGTTGCATCCCCGGAGGCTGTCATGAAATCGTCGTTCCGCCCGTCCCTGACCATCGTGCTGCCCGTACTGATGGCGCTGTTCTCGGTACCGTTGCTGGCGCAGACGCAGATGCGCAAGCTCGATCCGCAGAATCTTTACCGCTACTGGCTCCTGCTCAATACGCAGATCAAGCTGGATGCACCGAACAGCGGGCTGAACCTCGACAAGCCCGGCTGTGCCGCCGTGACCTACACGGTCGGCTCGGACGGCGTGCCGTTTGATGTGACCCTGGTCAAGCTGATTCCCAAGAGTGACCTGGGCCCGATGGCTCTCAACGCGGTCGCCAATTTCCGCTACGGGCCGTCGCTGACCAATCGCAACGCCGAGCCGATATCCACCTATTACATCGTGCCGTTCAACGCGCCCGAGGACAAAGCGGCGCGGAAGCAGGTGGTCGACGCCTGCGTGTTGCCGGGATACAACAGCCAGCATTGACGCGGCTGTCTTCCCGGGGGCGAATCTCCCTCGTGCAACTGGCCTATAATGGCGAGCTCTGAACCGTACCGGCGCGCATGTTGGTGCGGCATCGTCCCTCGTGCGGTTTGTCGCCGCCGCGTTCCACGGAGTCGCCATGAGTATTGAAGATCTCGAAAGCATCGCCCTGGCCATGGTCGCGCCCGGCAAGGGCATCATCGCCATCGACGAATCGACCAAGACGATCGGCAAGCGTCTGGCCGCCGTCGGCGTCGAGAGCACCGAGGAAAGCCGGCGCGCCTATCGCGAAATGCTGCTGACCACGCCCGGTCTCGGCGAACATATTTCCGGCGCTATCCTGTACGACGAGACGATCCGCCAGTCCACCAAGGATGGCGTGCCGTTCACCACCGTGATGAAGAAGGCCGGCATCATTCCCGGCATCAAGGTCGACAAGGGAACCGTGCCGCTGGCCGGTTTTCCGGGCGACGTGGTCACCGAGGGGCTGGACGGCCTGCGCGAGCGGCTGCAGGAATACGCGAAGCTGGGTGCGCAGTTCGCCAAGTGGCGGGCGGTGATCAAGATTACCGAGGACACCCCGAGTTCCACCGCCATCGAGGCGAACTGCCACGCGCTGGCGCGCTATGCCGCGCTGTGCCAGGAGGCGGGTCTGGTGCCGATGGTCGAGCCCGAAGTGCTGATGGACGGCGACCATTCCATCGACGTCAGCTATGAAGTGCATGAAGCCGTGCTGCGCAGCCTGTTCAACGCGCTGTACGAGCAGAACGTGATGCTGGAAGGCACCATCCTGAAGATCAGCATGGTCATCCCGGGCAAGGACAGCGACGAGCAGGTGGATGCCGAGGAAGTGGCCGATGCCACCGTGCGCGTCCTGAAGTCGTGCGTGCCGGCCTCGTTGCCGGGCATCGTGTTCCTCTCCGGGGGCCAGACCGACAAGCAGGCCACCAGCCATCTCAACGCGATCAACCATATCGGCCCGCATCCGTGGCCGCTGTCGTTCTCGTATGGCCGCGCCATGCAGCAAGCGGCGTTGAAACTGTGGGCGAAAGACCCGAAGGCGAACGTTGCCGAGGCGCAGAAGATGGTCCATGCCCGCGCCCGCGACAATGGCCTGGCGGCACTGGGCCGCTGGAACGGCTGACGCAAGCGAATCGCCACCAGGGCATGAACGAAAGAGGGCACCTCAAGGTGCCCTCTTTCGTTGCGATGACGCGGTGGCGTCAGGGCACAGGACTCAGAAGCGGTACTCGGCGCTGACCGAGAAAATCCGCGTGCCCAGTTCGTACACGTCCTTGTCGATCTTGTAGTAATCGAAGTTGCCGCCCACGCTCCAGTGGCGGTTGATGTCGTAACCCGTGCCCACGCCGGCGTACCAGCCCAGCGACTGTTCGCTGGCGCGGAACGTGTCCGAGCTGCCGTCGTCATAGGCGATGCGCGCCTTGGCGTGCAGCTTCCACAGGAAGGCGCCGCCGCGCGCGGAAATGTACCAGTGGCTGGTCGGGTTGAAATGGCCGTTGAGGCCCAGCGTCCAGCCGTCGCCGGACAGTTTCACGCGGTCGCCGAAGTCGTCGCTCTCACTGACGCTGCCGAGGTTGGTGTAGCCGACCTCGAAACCCAGGATGCGCTGGTCGCGGTAGCCGGCGTTGACGATGAACGCCGTGTCGGTTTCGGTGCCCGAGCCGAAGTCGTCGACCTCTGCACTGTAGTGCGAGCTGCCGACGTTGCCGTTGACGAACCAGCCATTGGGCTGTTCTGCGTGGGCGGTCGCGACGAAGGCCATGCCGCTGGCGGCAATGGCGAGGGGAAGCAGTTGTTTACGCATGGGGACAGGGACCCTCCTGATGGTCCGATCAATCCGATGAGCCGCTTCTGCGGCGACGCGATTGTAACGGCTGGCTCGGAGGCGGAGAAACGCGGGCAAAAAGAAAGGCGCCTTGCGGCGCCCTTCTCCCTGTCGTCTGCACGATGGGGTGACTCGAATCAGAAGCGGTATTCCGCGCTGACCGACACCATGTCCGTGCTCAGGTCCACGCGGTCCTTCTTCGCGTCGTAGTAGTCGTAGTTAAGACCCACGCTGACGTTGTTGTTGAAGTCGTAGCCGAAGCCGGCGCCGGCGTACCAGCTGGTGTCATCCAGACCCTTGCGGATCGGGTTCTCGTTGTTGCTCAGGCCGTGACCCTTCCAGCCGTAGATGCCGGTGCGGGCGCTGACGTACCAGTTCGGGGTGACGTTGAAGTGACCGTTCACGCCGGCCGTCCAGCCGTGCAGCTGCGACTTGCCGTTTTCCACCACCGGATCGTCGTTGAAGACGTTCTTCGCGTGGATATTGCCCAGGTCGTTGTAGCCAACCTCGACGCCGAGCGCGACCGACGGGTTCACCGACCAGCGGTAGCCACCGTTGATGGCGTAGCCAGTGTCGTTGTCATCGTAAGGGCCGTGGTTGATCGAGGTCTGGCCGACGTTGCCGTTGACGAACCAGCCGCCGTTCTGCGTGGGCGCACTCTGCGCAAAGGCCGCGGGTACGGCAACCAGGCCGGCAGTGGCGAGGGCGAGGGCAAGCAGACTCTTGTTTTTCATGGATATCTCCAGTGTTTTTTTTGTGGCAGGCGACCCGTTGGGGGAGTGGTCGCTGCGGGTGCGCGTCCTTGGGGGCGACGACACCTGACACTTAGATGGCGCTGCGGCCCGGAGATTCAATACCGGCAAGTTCAGTATTAAGTCTGGGTTAATCCGCGGCGGGAAGGGGCGCGGCGGCTCGCGCCGCACCCCTTCGGGGCATCGCCCGATCAGAACCGGTATTCAGCCGATACCGTGGCGGTATCCGAGCTGAAGCTGATGCCGTGCTTCTTGGCGTGGTAGTAGTCGTACGCCAGGCCCAGGCTGAAGTTGTTGTTGAAGTCGTAGCCCACGCCGGCACCGGCGTAGTAGTCGACCTTGTCCAGCGAGTGGCGGTTGACGTCCTGGTTGTTGTAGCCGTGACCCTTCCAGCCATAGACGCCGGTGCGGCCGCTGACATACAGCCCCTGCCACACGTTGATGCGCCCGTTGACGCCGGCGGTCCAGCCGCGCAACGCGTTGCGGCGACCGGTGAGGTTGACGTTGTCGCTGTTGAAGGCGTTCTTCAACCGGAAATTGCCCAGGTCGTTGTAGCCGATATCGACGCCCAGGCCGACGTCCTGGCCGACCTTCCAGCGGTAGCCGCCGGTCAGTGCATAGGTGGTCGGGTGATCGTTGTACGGGCCTTGTGCCACGTGGGCCTGGCCAACGTTGGCACCGATGAACCAGTTGCCGCTGCCGACAGCCTGGTTCGGCTGGTAGTTGCCGTTCGCCGACGTCGGGGTGCTGCTGGAAACAGAGTCGTCCTGCGCAAGTGCGGGCAGGGCGCAAAGAGACGCGGAGGTAATCGCCAGGGCTAGTAGTGTTTTTTTCATGAGGGAACTCCTGCGTATAACCAATGCATCGTCGGGTTGGGGTAAGCCCGATGACGACCCCCGGAATCCGGGGGCGGGGTGCATTGAACAGGCCCGAGCCTGAAGCGCGCCGATATGTCCTGATCAAAAATTAAGGCCGAATTAATGTTTGGCCTTTCAGCCGTCCAAACCCGCGCATCCCAAAGGGCGCGACAGTGGCAAGCTGAATCAGCGATAATGGGATTTTGCCCGCCCCGGAGAGAACCTGATGCCCACCCGTCGTGAACTAGCCAATGCCGTGCGTGCCCTGGCCATGGATGCCGTCGAGGCGGCCAAGTCCGGCCATCCGGGCATGCCGATGGGTATGGCCGACATCGCCGAGGTGTTGTGGAACGATTTCCTGCAGTTCAATCCGGGCAACCCGGGCTGGTTCAACCGCGACCGTTTCGTGCTCTCCAACGGCCACGGTTCGATGCTGCAGTACGCGCTGCTGCACCTGTCCGGCTACGACCTGCCGATCGATGAGCTGAAGCACTTCCGCC
The DNA here is from genome assembly GCF_000264315.1 of Rhodanobacter fulvus Jip2. Taxonomy (GTDB): domain Bacteria; phylum Pseudomonadota; class Gammaproteobacteria; order Xanthomonadales; family Rhodanobacteraceae; genus Rhodanobacter; species Rhodanobacter fulvus. Next base: position 42,449 of record NZ_AJXU01000015.1, on the reverse strand, counting down.
AGCTGCATTCGAAGACCGCCGGCCATCCCGAGTACGGCCACACGCCCGGCGCCGAAACCACCACCGGTCCGCTGGGCCAGGGCCTGGCGAACGCCGTGGGTTTTGCGCTGGCGGAAAAGATCCTGGCGGCGCGCTTCAACCGGCCCGGCCACGCCATCGTCGATCACCACACCTACGTGTTCCTGGGCGACGGCTGCCTGATGGAAGGCATCTCGCACGAAGTCGCCTCGCTGGCCGGCACCTGGAAGCTGGGCAAGCTGGTGGCGGTGTATGACGACAACGGCATCTCCATCGACGGCGAAGTCGAAGGCTGGTTCACCGACAACACGCCCGCGCGCTTCGAAGCCTACGGCTGGAACGTGATCCGCGACGTCGACGGCCACGACGCCGAGGCGGTGAAGAAGGCGCTGGCGCAGGCCACCGCGCAAAGCGAGCGTCCGACCCTCATCTGCGCCAAGACCATCATCGGTTTCGGCGCACCGAACAAGCAGGGCAAGGAAGAAAGCCACGGCGCCGCGCTGGGCAAGGACGAGATCGCTGCCGCGCGCGTGCAGTTGCAGTGGAATTACGCCCCGTTCGAGATCCCGGCCGACATCTACGCCGGCTGGAATGCGCGCGACAAGGGTGCCGCCCGCGAGCGCAGCTGGGATGAGGCATTCGCCGCCTACGCCGCGGCGCATCCGGAGCTGGCGGCCGAGCTGAAGCGCCGTCTGACCGGCGAGCTGCCGCAGGATTGGGCGGCCAAATCGCAGGCCTACATCGAAAAACTGCAGGCCGAAGGCCCGGAAGTGGCATCGCGCAAGGCCTCGCAAATGACGCTGGACGCTTTCGGCCCGCTGCTGCCCGAACTGCTGGGCGGCTCGGCCGACCTGGCCGCCTCCAACCTCACCAAGTGGAAGGGCAGCCTCGACGCCGGCAACGGCAACAGCTCGGACGGCAAAGGCAACTACGTTTATTACGGTGTGCGCGAATTCGGCATGACCGCGATCGCCAATGGCCTGGCGCTGCACGGCGGCTTCATTCCCTATGACGCCACCTTCATGGTCTTCTCCGATTACGCCCGCAACGCGGTGCGCATGAGTGCGCTGATCCCTGCGCATGCCATCCACGTCTACACGCACGACTCGATCGGCCTGGGCGAAGACGGCCCCACCCACCAGCCGGTGGAGCACATGGCCAGCCTGCGCCTCATCCCGAACAACCACGTGTGGCGCCCCTGCGACGCGGTGGAGTCGGCGGTGTCGTGGAAGGCCGCGATCGAGCGCCGCGGCGCGCCGTCGTGTCTGGTGTTCTCGCGCCAGGCACTGAAGCATCAGCAGCGCGACGCGCAGCAGCTGGCGGATATCCGCCGCGGCGGCTACGTGCTGTCCGATCCGGCGGACACGAAATTCCAGGTGATCCTGATCGGCACCGGCTCCGAAGTGGAGCTGGCAATGGAAGCCTCGCGCGCGCTGGCACAGCAGGGCATCGCCGCCCGCGTGGTGTCGATGCCATGCACCGACGTGTTCGACGAACAGCCGCTGGAATACCGCGAAGGCGTGTTGCCGGGCTGGTGTCGCGCCCGCGTGGCGGTGGAAGCGGCCAGCGCCGATTTCTGGGCCAAGTACGTCGGCTTCGACGGCGAGGTGATCGGCATGAACACCTTCGGCGCCTCGGCTCCCGCACCGCAATTGTTCGAGCACTTCGGCATCACCGTGGCGCATGTGATCGAGGCGGCCAAGCGCGTGGTGGGCTGAGCCCGCCGTGTGGGAGCGACTTCAGTCGCGATGCTCTTCGACGAGGTTTGGCAAAAGCATCGCGACTCAAGTCGCTCCCACAAAAACCCGAGCCCTCAGGCGCGGGCGTCGGCCAGCTGCTGTTCCTGGAACGCCCTGGGCGTGCAACCGAGTTCCCGGCGAAACACGGTGTAGAGGTATTGCACCGAGGTGAAGCCGCAACGCACGGCGATGTCGGCCATCGACGATTCACCCTGCCGCAGCAAGTCCTGCGCGATTTCCAGCTTGTGTCGCAGGATCTCCTGGTGGACGCTGCGTTTCAGCGTGCGGCGGAAATGCTCCTCCAGCAGCGAGCGCGACACCCCCACGTAATCGGCCACCTGCTCGGTGCGGATGCCAAGGCAACCGTACTGGCGGATGTAGTGGCGCGCGCGCATCACGTACGGGCTGCACACCGACTGGTACATGCTGGATGCACCCACGTGCAGGTTCTCCGGCGGCACCAGCACGCGGGTGTCACTGCAGTCGGCGCCATGCAGCATGCGGTGCAGGACATGCGCAGCGGTGCGCCCCATTTCCTCGGTGCCCTGTTGCACGGAGGTGAGTGGAATGCGGCTGAGCATCCGCGTCAGCGGGTCGTTGTCGATACCCACGATGGCCACTTCGTCGGGCACCGGGATGTCGGCCATCATGCAGGCCTGCAGCAACTGCCGCGCGCGTGCATCGGTCACCGCCAGCACGCCGATCGGCTTGGGCAACGATTGCAGCCAGGCCATCAGCGCCTCGGTGGCGTCGCTCCAGCCGGCGGCGGTGGTGGCATGGCCGTGATAGATGAAACCCTCGAGGCCGTCGCGCCGGAGCATCGCGTCGAAAAGCCGCTCGCGCTCCTCGGCCCAGCCGGGGATGTTGGGCGCTAGTGGCAGGGAATAGAACGCGAAGTTCTGCAGGCCCTGCTCGATCAGGTGGTCATAGGCCAGCCGCACCAGCGCGGCATTGTCGGTCGCGATGTACGGCAGGCCCTTCGGGTAGCGCGACGCATCGGCATAGGAGCCACCGACGGCGACCACTGGCACGTCGACCTGGCGCAGCGCCGTATAGATCGGGTCGTCGACGGCGGTGATGATGCCGTCGCCGCACCACTCGATCAGGTCGGTCGCCCGGCAGTGGAAATCCTCCTGCATGAACAGGTCCCAGCTGACCCGGGTGGACGCCAGGTAGTTGCCGATGCCGGCGATGACCTGGCGGTCGAATGCCTTGTTCGCGTTGAACAACAACGCGATGCGATGGACGCCGTGTGGGTGGCTCATGGGTTCACCTTGGAGGAGCCGCCTCGAAGGCGGCCCGTACCTGGCGTGCGCCGTATACGCGCACGTGCTGCAGCCGGATTTCCCGAGGCTAGCACGAGTGCAACGCATGGCCGTGGTGCGCTGCGGCGTGTGCACAAGAAGAAATGTCGCCCCGCTGGGCGATTTCGTCATTGCATGCCGCGGCGCAGCATCGGCACCATGATCGTTCCCTGGCTGCGCCGCCAGGCTCGGTAAACGGTCCATGCGGCGTTGCCGGGCTGGTGCGGGAAGGATCACCCGGGCCGCGCGCGCAGGCGCCATGGGTGGATGCCGGACCGCTCAATGGTGGGGGCTACGCGAACAGCCGCTGATAGCGCTACCATCGGCAGGCAAGTGTGTCGCCGACGATGATGGTCGCGAGCATCGTCGACCACGCTGCCCGGTATTTCGATCACCGTGCAGTGGCGTAGCTGGGACGGCATGGACGGCCAAACCGGATGGCGACGGCAAGGGTGCAGTGCCGTCGCTGCGGTTGTTGGCGTGAAGCCCAAGCTCCTACTATGGGCGGCGGCGTGCCGTTGTCCGTGACATCCACATGGCCGAAAGGCTGGGGTACCCATGAAATCCTCGAATAAGCGAATGACGGAGCAAGCATGAAACTGACGACCTTACGTGCGCTGGGGGTGCTGATGTGCCTGGGCCTGGCGGGCCTTGCCAGCAGCTGCACGCAGAGCAGCAAGAAACCCACCCTGATCGGCTTCAGCATCGACGACATGCGACTGGAGCGCTGGGCGCGCGATCGCGACTTCTTCGACGCCGCCGCCACCAAGCTGGGCGCCAAGGTGCTGGTGCAGTCGGCCAACGGCAGCGAGGAGCGCCAGGTGGCGCAGATCGAGAACATGATCTCGCGCGGCGTGGACGTGCTGGTGATCGTGCCGCAGAACTCCAAGGTGCTGGGCAACGTGATCCGCGAGGCGCATCGCAACCACGTCAAGGTGGTGTCGTACGATCGCCTGATCCTCAACGCCGACGTCGATGCGTACATCTCCTTCGACAACCTCAAGGTCGGCGAGATGCAGGCGCAGGGCGTGGTCAACGTCAAGCCCAAGGGCAACTACTTCCTGCTCGGCGGCGCACCCACCGACAACAACGCCAAGATTCTGCGCCAGGGCCAGATGCAGGTGCTGCAGCCGCTGATCGACAAGGGCGACATCAAGATCGTGGGCGACCAGTGGGTGCCGGACTGGAACCCGACCCGTGCGCTGGGCATCGTCGAGGACGCGCTCACCGCCAACGCCAACAACATCGACGCGATCGTGGCTTCCAATGACGCCATCGCCGGCGGCGCCGTGCAGGCGCTGGCCGCGCAGCGGCTGGCCGGCAAGGTGGCGGTGTCCGGTCAGGACGCCGACCTGGCCGGCGTCAAGCGCGTGGTCGAAGGCACCCAGACGATGACCGTGTACAAGCCGCTCGACCAGTTGGCCACCCAGGCGGCCAAACTGGCGGTGGACCTGGCCCGTGGCGAGAAGCCGGCCTACAACTCGCATTACGACAATGGCGAGAAGTCGGTCGACAGCGTGCTGCTGCAGCCGGTCGCGCTGACCCGCGACAACGTCGACAAGGTGATCACCGACGGCTTCTATACCCATGCGCAGGTCTATGGCAACTGAGTCCGCCGCCCGCGCCGGGGAGAACGGCGATTGCCTGCTGGACATGCGCGGCATCCGCAAGATGTTCGGCAGCTTCGCCGCTGTCGACGGCGTCGACCTGCAGGTGCGCGCCGGCGAATGCCTGGGCTTGTGCGGCGAGAACGGTGCCGGCAAATCCACCCTGATGAAAGTGCTGTCGGGCGTCTATCCCTACGGCAGCTACGAGGGCGAGATCCTGGTCGACGGGGTGCCGCTGCAGGCGCACACGGTGGCCGACAGCGAGCGCGCCGGCATCGCCATCATCCATCAGGAGCTGATGCTGGTGCCGGAGCTCAGCGTCACCGAGAACATCTTTCTCGGCCGCGAGATCCGTCGCTTCGGCGGCCTGATGGATTACCCGGCGATGCACCAGCGCGCCGAAGCGCTGCTGCGCGAGCTGGGTATCGACGGCATCAACGTGGCGCAGCAGGTGCTGCACTACGGCAGCGGGCATCAGCAGCTGATAGAGATCGCCAAGGCGCTCAGCAAGGAGGCGCGGCTGATCATCTTCGATGAGCCGTCGTCCTCGCTCACCGCCACCGAAACCCGCACCCTGCTGTCCATCGTGGCCGACCTCAAGCGCCGCGGCGTGGCTTGCGTGTACATCTCGCACAAGCTCGATGAAGTGGCCGAGGTGTGTGATCGCATCACCGTGATCCGCGACGGCAAGCACATCGGCACGCGGTCGATGGCCGAGCTCGACACCGCCCAGATCGTCACCATGATGGTGGGCCGCGAACTGGGCCAGATGTTCGAGCGCAAGCCGCACACCATCGGCGAGGTGGTGCTTGAGGCATCGAACGTCACCTGCCTGGACGTGATGAACCCCAAGCGCAAGCGCGTCGACAATGTGTCGCTGCAAGTGCGCAAGGGCGAAATCCTGGGTATCGCCGGCCTGATCGGCGCTGGTCGTACCGAACTGGTGTCGGCAATCTACGGCGCCTATCCAGGCACCTGGAGTGCGGAGCTGCGCATCGAAGGCAAACCGGTGCACATCCGCAGCCCGCAGGCGGCGGTGGCTGCCGGTCTGTGCATGGTGCCGGAGGATCGCAAGCGCGACGGCATCGTGCCACTGATGGGGGTGGGGCCGAACATCACCCTGAGCGTGCTGCATCGTTACGCGCGCGGCGGCGTGATCGACGGCAACCGCGAGGCGCACGCGTTCCATCACGAGATGAAACGGCTCAATGTGCGCGCGGCCAACCCGATGCTGCCGATCGCCAGCCTTTCCGGCGGCAACCAGCAGAAGGCGGTGCTGACCCGCATGCTGCTGCCCGACCCGAAGGTGCTGATCCTCGACGAGCCCACCCGCGGTGTCGACGTGGGCGCCAAGCAGGAAATCTACCGGCTGATCTTCGACCTTGCATCGCGCGGCATGGCGATCATCGTGGTCAGCTCCGAAATGCCCGAGGTGCTCGGTCTCAGCGACCGGGTGCTGGTGATGGCCGATGGCCGCATACGTGGCGACTTCATCAACGACGGATTGCGCCAGGAAGACCTGCTGGCCGCCGCGCTGGAATTGCCGCACAGGATCGATAACGCATGAACGCTTCCGTGAATGTTTCCCCCGCGCCCGCCGGGCAGAACCGAACGCCGGGCTCGACCCGCATCCGGCAGTTCTTTTCGCAATACAAGATCGTGGCGCTGCTGGTGGCCGTGGCGCTGATCTGGGCCTACTTCTCGTACGCCACCAACGGCGCCTTCCTCACCTCGCGCAACATCTCGAACCTGTTCCGGCAGATGTCGATCACCGGCATGCTGGCGCTGGGCATGGTGTTCATCATCATCGCCGGCGAGATCGATCTTTCCGTCGGTTCGTTGCTGGGCCTGTTGGGTGGCGTGGCCGCCATCCTGGACATCAGCCAGCACCTGCCGCTGCCGGTGACGATCCTGCTGGTGCTGCTGCTGGGCGCCCTGGTCGGCACCTTCAACGGCCTGTGGGTGACGTGGTTGAGAGTGCCCTCATTCATCGTGGGCCTGGGCGGCATGCTGGCGTATCGCGGCGCGCTGCTGGGCGCCACCGGCGGCTCCACCATCGCGCCATCGTCCGACGCCTTCGTGGTGATCGGCCAGGGCTACGTGTCGCCGGCTACCGGCAATGTGCTGGCGGTGCTGATCCTGGTCTTGCTGGCCTTCGTGACCTGGCGCCGGCGTACCGCGCGCCAGCGGCTGGAACTGAAGGTCAGCCCGGTCTGGATGGATGCCGCCAAACTGGTCGCGGCCGCCGTGGCGCTGTTCGTATTCGTGCACGTGCTCAACGATTACGGCGGCATCCCGGTGCCGGTGCTGTTGCTGCTGGGCCTGCTGGCGGTGTTCTCGTTCATCGCCACGCAGACGGTGTTCGGGCGGCATATCTACGCGATCGGCAGCAATATCGAAGCGACGCGCTTGTCCGGTATCAACGTCGACCGCGTGCGCCTGGCCGTGTTCGCGTTGATGGGCGTGATGTGCGCCTTCGCCGGCCTGGTCAACACCGCCCGCCTGGCCGCGGGCTCGCCCTCGGCCGGCATCAACGGCGAGCTCGACGCCATCGCCGCCTGCTTCATCGGCGGCGCCTCGATGCGCGGCGGCGTGGGCACGGTGCACGGCGCGCTGGTCGGCGTGCTGGTGATGGCCAGCCTCGACAACGGCATGTCGATGATCGACGTGGACGCGTACTGGCAGATGATCGTGAAGGGCCTGATCCTGGTGCTGGCCGTCTGGGCCGACGTGGTCTCCAGCGGCGCCCGCCGCTGACACGCACCTGTGGGAGCGGCTTCAGCCGCGATGCTCTTGCTCTTGAATGTGGCCTTAGAGCAAGAGCTTTCGATCGCCTATGGCGCTCGAGTCACTTTCTCTTTGCGTGGCCAAAGAGAAAGATAACCAAGAGAAAGGCCACCCCGCTTCCGCGCCTTGCGGACATCCTGTCCGCAAGGTCCGCGGGCAGGCTACGGGGTTTGTCGACAGTCCATCCATGGACTGACGCCAAACTGGCTTGCATCCATGCAAGCCACCCTGCGGGCTTCTCCTTCGCCCGCCCGCCGCTGCAGAGGGGCCCCGGGAAGAGCGCCGCGCCATCGTGGCGCGGACTCGGTGTGCCGCGGCGTTGCCGCGGCGAGAGCGCCGCGACGTGATGTTTTCGATGTTTCCCCCTCAGCTCCGTTCGCCCTGAGCGTAGCCGCGCAGCGGCGAAGTCGAAGGGTGCGGTTGGCGGGTGCCCTTCGACTTCGGCCTTCGGCCTACGCTCAGGGAGAACGGTCGAGGCTGGCGGCTTTGCCTTTGCCTTTGCCTTTGCCTTTGCCTCTGCCTCTGCCTCTGCCTCTGCCTCTGCCTCTGCCTCTGCCTTTGCTTCTGCGTCTGCCTTTTTGCTTCTGCCTCTGCCCTTGCTTTTGCTTTGGCTCCATCCCGAGTGCGGGCCAGGATGGCCCGCCGCTCTACCCGGGGCCCCTGTGCGGCGGTGAGGCGGGGGCGACAAGGCCGCGCAGCGGGAGTCGACATGGATGTCGACTCCTTTTCGCCAGGGCAGGATGCCCTGTCGAAAAGCCCGACCCCGGCTCACGGACTTGCTGCCCATGGACGGGCGGCAAGCGCCAAGTGGGGTGGCCTTCTCTTTTGGTTACTTTTCTCTTGGCCACGCAAGAGAAAAGTGACTCGAGCGCCGTAGGCGATCGAAAGCCTTTGACTTTGCTCCACCAACAATGAGCGTCGCGACTGAAATCGCTCCTGCAAACATCAAGAGCATCGCGGCTGAAGCCGCTACCACCGAGCGTGTCCATACAAGCCCGTCTCCTCCCGTTACACGACCTGCCGGGAAACTCCCGGTCTTTATCAAATCCCCCAACCCGCATAACGAATTTTGCCGAAAGCGGGGCAGCGGAGCGGGCGGGGCCGATTCGTATGATAAATAGTCAGGCATTCCGACGTGTGCCCGGTGGTGCACGTTCGTATCAGCGTTGAGGGGATGCCGTGCGAATTTCCAGAACTGCCTTGTTGGGCCTGGCCTTGTCCCTTGCCGCGACGATGGCCACCGTCGATGCCGCAGAGCGGGTCACGCTCGACCGCCATGGTGCGTGGGTCAGCGTCGAGGCGTATGGGCCGAACGTCGTCCACGTGACGATTGCCGCCGACAAGGCGCAGGTGCTGGCGGCGCCCGGTTACGGGATCCTTGCCGACCACGTCGATGATTCGGCGTTCCAGCAAACCCGCGACGCCAGCGGCAATACCTTCGCGTCGCCCGCGTTGACCCTGCATGTGGATGCGCCACCGCCACCGCGCGCGCCGGCGATCACCGATCGCTATTTCGCGCCGCAGCTGGCACCGGTGAGCCTGCAGGTGAAGAACGCCAGCGGTGCGACGGTCGTCGACATGACCGGCTGGGAGATGTCGCCGCACGAGGTGGCGGGCGAGGCGACCTATCAGGTGGGTGCGACCTTCAAGGCGCCCGCCGATGAGCACTACTACGGCATGGGCCAGAACCAGGGCAGCCTGGGGCCGCTCGATCTGCGCGGTCGCGTGATCGACTGCAAGCACTGGTACGACGCGCCCAGCGGTGAAACCGTGTGCGTGCCCTTCATGGTCTCGTCGAAGGGTTACGGCATCATCTGGGACAACCCGTCGGAGACGCGCTTCGTGGCCGGCATCAACGGCCACACCCGGTTCCAGTCGAAGGTGGGTGAACGCGTCAGTTTCTTCGTCATCACCGGCGGCACGCCGGAGCAGATCTACTCGGCCTATGCGCGGGTGACCGGCAAGACGCCGATCCCGCCCAAGGCGGCGTTCGGCCTGATCCAGTCCAAGGCGCGCTACAGCAGCCAGGCCGAAATCCTACGGGTGGCGCGCACCTATCGCGAGAAAAACTATCCGTTGGACGTGATGGTGCAGGACTGGTTCTACTGGACGCGCATGGGCCAGATGGACATCAATCCGGCGGAATTTCCCGACCCGGACGGCATGAACCGAGAGCTGCATGCGATGGGCATGAAATCCATCGTGTCGATCTGGCCGCGTTTCGAGCGCTCCGGCCGCTACTTCAAGGAGCTCGACGCCAAGGGTTATTTCCTGAAGGACAAGGACGGCAAGACGGTCGACGGCTTGCCGTTCCGTTCCGACCGCGCCGGTGCGCTGCTCGATGCCACCAACCCGGCCGCGCGGCAGTGGTTCTGGACGCACGTGCGCGACAACATTCTCTCGCACGGCTACGACTACCCTTGGCTGGACGAGACCGAGCCGGACCTGGTGCCGGACGGCTATTTCTTCTCGATCGGCTCCGGCGATCGCTACCACAACGTCTACCCGCTGCTGCACGTGGAAAGCGTCGCCAAGGGCATGCGCGCCTGGAAACCGGATGAGCGCGTGCTGATTCTTTCCCGCGCCGCGTACCTCGGCTCGCAGCGTACCGGTGCACTGTTCTGGTCGTCGGACATCGACCCGAGCTGGGAAGCGCTGCGCCGCCAGATTCCCACCGGCCTCAACATGACCGCCTCGGGCATCGCCTATTGGGGCAACGACATCGGCGGCTGGCAATGGCTGCCGCAAACCACAAGCGCCACCAAAAAGCCGCTGCTCGATCCGTCCGACGCACGCGACACGGTGGGGCAGAACAACGACTACCCCGAACTGCTCACGCGCTGGTTCGAGTACGGCACCTTCCTGCCCACGCTGCGCATCCATGGCAGCCGCAAGCACACGGAAATCTGGGCGTTTGGCCATGAGGCCGAGGCGGTGATGGCGAAGTACGACAGGCTTCGCTACCGCCTGATTCCGTACATCTACAGCCTGGCCAAGAAGACCTACGACACCGGCGCGCCGTTCATGCGGCCGTTGTGGATGGATTTTCCCAACGACCCCAACGTCGCCGATCTCGGCACGCAATACATGTTCGGCCCGGCCTTCCTGGTGGCGCCGATCACCGCGCAGGGCCAGACCGAAAAAGACGTCTATTTGCCCGCCGGCAGCGACTGGTACAACTTCTGGACGAACGAAAAGCTGGCCGGCGGACGCTGGGTGAAGGTGGCCGCACCCATCGACCGGATTCCCGTCTTCGTGCGCGCCGGTTCGATCGTGCCGCTGGGTTCGGACGTCCAGTCCACCGTCTCGAAGCAATCGATTGCCGAGATCCGCGTCTATCCCGGCAGCGACGCCGAGTTCGCGCTGTATGACGACGACGGCACGTCGTACGCCTATCAAAAGGGGCAGGGCACCACCACGGCGCTGCACTGGGACAACGCATCGCAAAGCTTGCGCGCCACCGGTGGTGATGCGGCGTTCGGCAAGAAGGTCGCGGGTCTGGCAAGGGTGATGGGCAAATAATTGGCGTGAGGTTGCGTCGCCGTTCCCGCCCTCGCGTGGTCGCAACCCATACGACGGTCGGTCGATCGGTCCCGGCTCGCAAAGCATTCGGATCGCCGTGTTTTCGCGGGGATTTCGTGCGGGCCGATGCGCTGGATTCGCCTTGTGTTTTGCGGCGGATGCAAATGAAGAAACGTCACGCGAATCGCTGATTTCGTAATTGCGCCCGTGTTGCGCTCGCTCCAGCATGCGTGCGCTGCCAGTGCACCGAATGTTCTTCAGTGAGCAACAGGGGACGGGCAGGGCGCTGACGCAACCCGGAGATGTACGCCAGGTTGGTGCCATCGCCATCGGCGACATGCTTGCGCAGATCACTGCAGCGGCAATCCAAATTCTTCGGGAAGAAATATCAGATGAACAGGCAAGACAACGATAAATCCGGGCGTTTCGGCACGGTGCCATTGCGCCGCAGCGGCCTTTCGATGGCCATCGCGATGAGCGTGGCGATGTTCGCCATGCCGGCGGCGGTGTGGGCGCAACAGGCCGACACGACCACCAGCGCGAACACCGACCAGGCTGCACCGCAGACACAAAAGCCCGCGCCCAAAAAGGACACCACCAGTCTCAGTGCGGTCACCGTTACCGGTGTGCGCGCCAGCATGGCGTCGGCCATCTCGATCAAGCAGAACGCTGATCAGATCGTCGATTCGATCGTGGCCGAGGACATTGGCAAGCTGCCCGACAGCAACGTGGCCGAGGCGCTGCAGCGCATCTCCGGCATCCAGATCGATCGCAACTACGGCGAAGGCAGCACCATCGCCATCCGCGGCCTGACCCAGGTGCGCACCGAGATCAACGGCCGCGACGCCTTCACCGCCAACGGCGGGCGCGCGCTGAGTTTCGAGGATGTGCCGTCCGAATTGCTGGCCGGCATCGACGTGTACAAAAACCCGTCCGCGGAAATCATCGAGGGCGGCCTCGGCGGCACGGTGAACCTGCGCACGCACAAGCCGTTCGATTTCGCGGGCCAGAAGATCGCGGTCACCGGCGAATACGACTACGGCGACCTGATCAAGGACGGCCACCCGTCGGCCTCCGCGCTGTACAGCAACCGCTGGGATACCGATGCCGGCGAGTTCGGCCTGCTGGTGGACGTGGCCTACCAGAAGCATTCGTTCCGCCAGGACGTGATCAGCACCGAGCCGTTCTACACCATCCATGCCGGCGCTGCGGACGCGACGGGCGAGGTCTATCCGGAAGCGGATTACCCGGGTTTCGAAGGCCGCACGCTGCAGGTGCCGCATGGCGGCGGCGTCGGCGAGACGCTGGGGCAGCGCCGTCGACTGGGCACATCCGTCGCGCTGCAATGGCGTCCGAATGCCGACGTCGAGCTGTACGCGCAGGCACTGCGTTCGGACTACAAATTCCAGTGGAACGACTACTCGTACTTCGCCTACACCAGTGCGCAGGGGATGATTCCCGACCCGACCAAGCCGTTCGCATTCGGCCCCAACGGCGACTTCATCAGCGGCACCTTCAACGGTACCGGCGGCAACGATGCCAAGGGCGTACCTGATCCCTCCGTGGCGCCGACCGCGGGCGTCAGCGTGGACTCCAACAGCAGCCTCACCACGCGCCATTCGGTCACCACCGACTTCTCGTGGGGCGGCTCGTGGAACGCCACCAACAACCTCACCTTGAAAACCGATTTCCAGTACATCAAGGCCAAGACCGACACCTTCCGCTACATCCTCAACACCCACACCACCACGCCGTATTTCTATCAGAACATCGCTGGCCACACGCCGGTGCTGGGCGTGGACAACGCGTACGTGACCGATCCGGCCAACAACGCGTTCAACTTCATCATGGACGACAAGACCAGGAGCAACGGGCGCGAGTTTGCCTGGCGCGCCGACGGTGAGTATTCGTTTGGCGGCGATTTCCTGCAGTCGATCAAGTTCGGCGTGCGCACCACCGATCGCAAGGCGGAAACCGCCGACTCGGGTTACCAGTTCAAGTGGGTGGGCCAGCCGCTGTCCAACTACGACGACTCCACCTGGATCCAGCGTTCGTTTGCCGATTTCTTCCATGGCGATGCCGACGTGATCGGCTCGTTCATCGCGCCGAATCCGTCGCTGCTGTACGACTACGACGCCTCGCGCACGATGTTTGGATACCCCGATCCGCTGACCTATCCGGCCACCGGCACCAACAAGCAGGGCGAGAAGACCTACGCCGCCTACGGCCTGATCACCTTCGGTACCCAGCTGGGCTCCATCCCCGTCGATGGCAATGTCGGCGTGCGCGCGGTGCGCACGAATGTCAGCACGCACGGCGTGATGACCGACTCGACCGGCGCGGTGTTGCCGCTCAGCGTCGACAACTCGTACAACTCCTACCTGCCCAGCCTCAACGTCACGGCCCACCTCACCGACACCTTGCAGTGGCGCTTCGCCGCGTCGAAGGGCTTGTCGCGGCCCAGCTTCGACCAGCTCAACCCGATGCTGACCCTGAGCACCCCGAACGCGGATACCGGCGCGAACGCCTACACCGGCAACGCCGGCGGCAATCCCTACCTGAAACCGATGACGGCCAAGCAGTACGACACCTCGCTGGAGTGGTACATCTCGCCCAACCAGATGCTCTACGGCGCGCTGTTCTACAAGGCGGTGGACGGCTTCGTGCAGAGCACCTCGGTCAACGAGCCGCATCCCGATCAGTTGGGCAAAATGCATGATTACGACATCACCCGTCTGGTCAATGGCGAGAACGGCGTGATCAAGGGTGCCGAGGCGGGCTACCAGACCTTCTTCGACTTCCTGCCCGAGCCATTCGACGGACTGGGCATGCAGGTCAACTACACCTACGTCTACAGCAAGGCACCCAGCCCGGATGCGATGGACACCGACGGCAACCCGCTGCAGGTGCCGCTGGAAGGCCTGTCGAAGAACAGCTACAACCTGGTGGCGATGTACGAGAAGGGCCCGATTTCCGCCCGCGTTGCCTACAACTGGCGCAGCCAGTGGGTAGTCACCACGCGCGGCAACGGCACCGGCGACCTGCCGATCTACGACAAGGCCTATGGCCAGGTCGACGCGTCGGTGACGTATCACTTCTCGGACCTGTTCTCGCTGACCGCCGCGGCGGTAAACCTGACCAACACCAAGCGCGCCACGATCTTCGGTGTGGATACGCGTCCGCGTGATGTGCAGATCAACGACCGCATGTTCAGCCTGAAGGCACAGTTCAGTTTCTGATCCGTTGCTCCACGGTGCCGGCAGTCCGTACCCCTTCCCGGGTTGTCGGCACCTTTTTCCACAGGACGCGATGATGAGCCAGCACCGATTCCATCGTCCTTCTTCCACCCTGCTGTCGCGCCTTCGGCGTGTTGCCTGCCTGTGGGTCTGCGGCTTGTGGTTGCCGCTGGCTGCCGTCGCGCAGGACGTGCACTACGACTGGCAAAGCGTGCGCATCGGTGGTGGCGGTTATGTCAGTGGCCTGGTTTTTCATCCCGCCGAAAAAGGCTTGTACTACGCGCGCACCGACGTCGGTGGCGCGTACCGCTGGGACGATGCGGCGAAAAAATGGCTGCCGCTGACCGACTGGCTGGGCGCCGACGACGCCAACCTCACCGGCATCGGCAGCATGGCGGTGGACCCGCACGACACCGGCTGGATCTACCTGGCCGCCGGCACGTATACGACCGAGGCCGCCGGCAACGGCGCGATCCTGCGCTCGCACGATCGTGGCGCCACGTTCCAGCGCGTGGACCTGCCGTTCAAACTGGGTGGCAATGAACTGGCCCGCGGCAATGGCGAGCGACTCGCCGTTGATCCGCATGATGGCCGCATTCTTTTCTTCGGCTCGCGCGATGCGGGCCTGTGGCGCAGTGACGACCATGCGGCGCACTGGGCGCGTGTCGACGCGTTTCCCGCGGTGGCGACCTCGTTCGCCTCCACCGCGAAGAACCAGTGGCGACGCCAGCCGATCGGCATCGTGTTCGTGGTGTTCGAGCCGGCCAGCGGCAAAAGCGGCGAGCCCACGCCGGTGCTGTACGCCGGCGTTTCCACCCGCGAAACCAGCCTGTTCCGTTCCACCGATGGCGGCAAAAGCTGGCAGGCGGTACCGGGCCAACCCACCGGCCTGCGCCCCACGCACATGCGCCGCAGCGCGGACGGCAGCTATTACCTGACCTATGGCGACGAGCCCGGGCCGGACGACATGAACGACGGCGCGGTGTGGAAATTCACCCCCGCCGACGACCGCTGGACCGACATCACGCCGATCCCGCGCAACGGCAAACCCAGCGGCTTCGGCTGGGGCGACATCACCGTGGATGCGCACGATCCGCGCATCCTGATGGCCAGCACGTTCTGCCACTACACGCCGTACGACGAGATCTACCGCAGCACCGATGGCGGCCAGCACTGGCAGCCCGTGTTTCCGCGCTCCACCTTCGATCATTCGAATGCACGCTGGACCGCCGACCATCATCCGCACTGGATGAGCAGTCTGGTGATCGATCCGTTCGATCCCGACCACGTGATGTTCGTCACCGGCTACGGCGTGTGGGCCTCGCGCAACATGCGCGCGTTCGACCACGGCGGCACCGTGGACTGGTGGTTCCAGGACACCAACCTGGAGGAGACCGTGCCGCTGGGTCTGGCCAGCCCGGCCGAGGGCGCGCATCTGCTGAGCGCGGTGGGTGACCTCGATGGTTTCCGGCATGACGATCTCGACGTGGCGCCGCTGCAGTTCGCCGCGCCACCACGCTATGCCAATGGCTACAGCATCGATGTGGCCGGCAATGCGCCGCGCGTGGTGGTGCGCACGGGCCGCATCCGCGGGTCGGTCGACGCGGTACGCGCTGCGTACTCGCTGGACGGCGCCAGCACCTGGCACGCGTTTGCCAGCGAGCCGGGCGGCAAGGGCGAAGGTACGGTGGCCGTGGCCGCCGATGGCCGCAGCGCGTTGTGGTTTCCGCTGGACGCCGGCAACGCGTATGTCACCCGCGACTGGGGCAAGCACTGGAATGCGGCAGAAGGCTTGCCGAAAGCGGCGCGCGTGCTGGCCGATCGCGTCGATGCGCAGCGTTTCTACGCGCAGGACATCACCACCGGCGCGCTGTTCGCCAGCCACGATGGCGGGCTGCATTTCAGCGCGATCGACGGTGCTTTCGGCGACGCGGTGAAGCAGCAATACCAGGCGCCGCATCGGCCCACCAATGCCGTGGTCTACGCGGTGCCGGGGCAGGCCGGCGAGCTGGTGGCGATCAGCGCGCGCGGCGGTGTGATCCATGGCAGCGACGACGGCCGTGTGTTGCGACAGAGCCACGGCATCGACAGCGCGGTGTCGCTGGGCTTCGGCAAGCCCGCACCTGGGCACAGCGAATCGGCGTTGTTCCTGGCCGGCGCGATTGACGGTCAGCGCGGGCTGTTCCGTTCGATCGACGGCGGCGCGCAGTGGCAGCGCGTCAACGACGATGCGCATCAGTACGGCGAGGTGGGTTACGTCACCGGCGACCCGCGCGTGTTCGGGCGCGTGTATTTTGCTACGGGTGGCCGCGGCATCTTCCGCGGCGATCCGAAAGGGGAACAACCATGAATCCAGCCGCCACCTTCTCTCTTTCGTGGAGCGCGACACGGCGGCTGCTGCTGGCGTGCGTATTGATGGGCGTCGCCGCCATGGCGCAGGCGCAGACCATCCGCTACGACGCGACCACGCGGGTGTTCCGCATCGATACCGACGCGATGTCCTACGCGTTCGGCGTCAACGAGAGCGACCAGTTGCAGACGCTGTACTGGGGCGCGCGGCTGGCGACGAGTGACGCGTTGCCCGCCGCACATACCAACGAGGGCAATGTCTCGTTCGATCCGCCGGCCAGCACCAGCCTGCAGGAGTACGCCGGCTGGGGCGGTTCGATGTATGTGGAGCCGGACCTGAAACTGCGCTACGCCGACGGCAACCGCGACCTGGTGCTGCATTACGTGTCGCATCAAATCAAGGGCGACACGCTGGACGTGCACCTGCGCGACATCCGCCAGCCGCTGGACGTGACGCTGCATTACGTGGTCGATCCGGCCACCGGCATCATCGGCCGCTCGGCCTTGATCGAGAACCACACGAAGCAGGCGCTGACGATCGACAGCGTCGCCGCGGCCAGCTGGAACCTGCCCGCCGCCGAGGACTATTCGCTGCGCTACCTCACTGGACGCTGGGCCGGCGAATGGCAGCTGCAGACGCGTGCGATCACCCCCGGCAACACCGTGCTGGAGAGCCGGCGCGGTTCCACCGGCCACGAAAACAACCCGTGGTTCGCGATCGAGCGCGGTGGCGACTGGGCCGAGGATCACGGTGACGTGTGGTTCGGCGCGCTGGCCTGGAGTGGCTCGTGGCGCATCACCGTGGAGCAGGGCGTGCTGCATCAGGTGCGGGTCACCGGCGGCTTCAACCCGTTCGATTTCGCCTGGCCGCTGGCGCCGGGCGAATCGGTGAGCACACCCGTTTTCTACGCCGGCTACACCAGCGGCGGCATCGGCGAGGCATCGCGCCTGCTGCACCGGTTCGAGCTGGCGCAGATCGTGCCCCAGCATCCGAAACCGCGGCTGCGCCCGGTGCTGTACAACTCGTGGGAAGCCACCAACTTCGCCGTCGACCAGGCCGGCCAGGAACATCTGGCCGAGCTGGCCGCCAGCATCGGGGTGGAGCGCTTCGTGATGGACGACGGCTGGTTCGGCGCCCGCAACGACGACCATGCCGGGCTGGGCGACTGGGTGGTCAACCCGAAGAAATTCCCGCACGGGCTGAAGCCGCTGATCGACAAGGTGCACGCGCTGAAGATGGATTTCGGCCTGTGGGTGGAACCGGAGATGGTCAACCCGGACAGCGACCTGTACCGCGCGCATCCCGATTGGGTGCTGAATTTCCCCGGCCGCCCGCGCAGCGAGGGGCGCAACCAGCTGGTGCTGAACCTGGCGCGGCAGGATGTGCGCGACCACGTGTTCAAGGTGCTGGACGACCTCCTCAGCCACAACGACATCGCGTTTCTGAAGTGGGACTACAACCGCAACTGGTCCGAGCCGGGCTGGCCGCAGGTGGCGCCCGATCAGCAGCAGAAAGTCTACGTCGACTACGTGCGCAACCTGTACGGCATCCTGGCCGAGCTGCGCAAACGGCACCCGAACGTGGAGATCGAATCGTGCTCGGGCGGCGGCGGTCGCGTCGACCTGGGCATCCTGGGCCACACCGACGAAGTATGGCCGTCCGACAACACCGACCCGTTCGACCGGCTGTCGATCCAGGACGGTTTCAGCTACGCCTACGCGCCGGCCGTGATGATGGCCTGGGTCACCGATTCGCCAAACTGGGTGAACGACCGCAGCACCTCGCTGGATTACCGTTTCCTGTCCTCGATGCAGGGTTCGCTGGGCATCGGCGCCAACCTGTTGCACTGGAGTCCGCAGGACTTTGCCGCCGCGAAAAAATACGTGGCCGAGTACAAGGCGATCCGCACCAGCGTGCAGCAGGGCAAGCTGTACCGGCTGCTGTCGCCACGCGACAACAGCCCGCACGCGGCCACCGAATCGGTATCGCGCGATGGTGCGCAGGCAGTGCTGTTCGCCTTCCTGCATGCCAGCCAGATGAAGTACCCCTATCCGCGCGTGCGCCTGCAGGGGCTCGATCCCGATGCGCGCTATCGTTGGCGTTCGCTGCACGGCGCGCCGGTGGCAGGCACGTTGGTCGAGGCCAGCGGCGCCTACTGGATGAATCACGGCATCGACCTGGCCCTGAAGGGCGATTACCAGGCCGCCGCCATCGTGTTCGATCGGGTCGGGGGTAAACGATGAATAGCCGTCTGAATCACATGGCGTGGCTTGCGCTGTTGTGCAGCCCGCTGGCCTGCGCCGCGACAGCGCCAGCGGCATCGCTGGACGTGCCACTGCTGTTTACCGACGGCGCGGTGCTGCAGCGCGACCAGCCGCTGAATGTGTGGGGCTGGGCCGCGCCAGGCAGCGTGGTGCAGGTCGCCTTCGACGGCAAATCGACGCAAGCCACCGCCAGCGCGAAGGGCGAATGGAAGGCCGCCTTGCCAGCCCATGGCGCCGGTGGCCCCTACACCTTGACGATCGCCGACGGCACCCAGAAGAAAGTGGCGCACGACGTGATGTTGGGCGACGTGTGGCTGTGTTCGGGCCAGTCGAACATGGAGTTCAAGCTGTCGCAGGCGCGGAACGCCAAGGCGGAAATCGCCCGCGCCAACGATGTCGGCATACGTGGTTTCACCGTGCCCAAGTCGTGGTCGGGTGAGCCGTCCGACCACCTCGCCGGGGGCAGCTGGCAGCACGCCACGCCGCAGACGGCGGGCGACTTTTCCGCCGTGTGCTGGTTTTTCGCGCGCGAGATCCGCGCTCGCACCGGCGTGCCCATCGGCATGATCCACAGCAGTTGGGGCGGCAGCCGCATCGAGGCGTGGATGGATGCCGCCAGCACCGGCGTGTCGCCGTCGGTGGTGAGTGCGCAGGCTGCCGGGCTGGCGGCGGAGGATCGGCGCAAGACGCAGGCTACGTGGAAGCGGCTCGAGGCCGGGGCCGGGGCGAAGGGTCCGGTGATGGATGCCAGCGGTGAACCATCATGGGCTGCGGCGGCGCTGGATACCGGCGATTGGGCATCCATGGCGGTGCCCGCGTACTGGGAGAAGGCCGGTTATTTCGGTATGGATGGCGTGGCCTGGTATCGCACCAGTTTCACCCTCGATGCGGCCGAAGCCGCGCGCGGCGTGCAGCTGGGCCTGGGCAAGTTCGACGACACCGCGCAGGCGTGGGTCAACGGCAAGCGTGTTACCGCGCAGAGCGACGAGTGGAACGTCGCCCGTGTCTACCACGTGGCACCGGCGCTGCTGCATGCCGGGCGCAACACCATCGCGTTGCAGGTTACCGACGAAGGTGGCTACGGCGGCATCTATGGCGACGCCGACATGTTCTACGTGCAGGCGCAAGGCGGCACGCGCCATCCGCTGGCCGGCGACTGGCAGTTCCGCCCGGTGCCGGCGACGGTGACCATCACCACGCTGGACGGCAAGAATCAGCTGGCCACGCTGCTCTACAACAAGATGATCCATCCGCTGATCCGCTACCCGCTGCGCGGCGTGCTGTGGTACCAGGGCGAGGCGAACGCCGGCCCCGGTGATGCGAGCCGTTATCGCGACCAGTTCACCACCATGATCAAGGCGTGGCGCGCAGACTGGCAGCAACCGCAACTGCCGTTCCTGTGGGTGCAACTGGCCAACTGGATTTCCGGGCAGGACACCGCGCAAGCGAGTCCGTGGGCGCAATTGCGCGCGTCGCAATCGGCCGCGCTGAGCTTGCCGGCCACGGGGCAGGCGGTGACGATCGACATCGGCAATCCCGACGATATCCACCCGGTCAACAAGCAGGACGTCGGCCATCGGCTGGCGCTGGCGGCGCGGCACGTGGTGTACGGCGACACGCTGGTGTATGCCGGGCCGCGCTACACCACGATCCGCATCGACGGCCCGCGCGCCATCCTCTCGTTCGATACGCAAGGCAGCACGCTGGCCGCGCGCGACGGCAAGCTGGGCGGTTTCCAGATGGCCGGTGCCGATCGTCAATTCCATCCCGCCCAGGCGCGCATCGAGGGCGACACCGTGGTGGTATCCAGCGCCGATGTCAGCGTGCCGATCGCGGTGCGCTACGGCTGGAGCGACAACCCGGTGCACGCCACCCTGATCAATCGCGAGGGCCTGCCGGCCTCGCCCTTTGAAACCCGACCCTGGTGAAACCATGATCATTTCCCCATCCCGATCCATTCGTCGCTTGCTGCTGCCGCTGCTTTGCGTCGCCACGCTGGGTGTCACCACCGTGCAGGCCGCATCCACGCCATTGCCGCGTGTGGTCACCGCCGAGGGCCGCCATCAGTTGCAGGTGGATGGCAAGCCGTACCTGATCCTCGGTGCGCAGGTGAACAACTCCAGCGGCTGGCCGGACATGTTGCCGGCGGTGTGGCCGGCAATCGAAGCGCTGCACGCCAACACGGTGCAGGTGCCGATCGGCTGGGGCCAGGTCGAGCCCACGCAGGGGCAGTTCGACTTCAGCTTCCTCGATACGCTGGTGACGCAGGCGCGCGAGCACGACGTGCGGCTGGTGCTGCTGTGGTTCGCGACCTGGAAAAACAACGGCCCGAACTACGCGCCCGCGTGGGTGAAGCTGGACAACGCGCGCTACCCGCGCGTGGTGAAGAAGGACGGCTCCACACTGGGCTCGCTGTCGCCGCTGGGTAGCCACACGCTGGACGCCGATCGCACCGCCTTCGTGGCGCTGATGAAGCACCTGCGGCAGATCGATGGCGATCGCCACACGGTGATCATGGTGCAGGTGGAAAACGAGTCGGGCACCTACGGCAGCGATCGCGACTACTCGGCCGCGGGCGACAAGCTGCTGCAGTCGCCCGTGCCTGCCGCGGTGCTGAAGAAAGCCGGCAAATCGGTCGGCACGTGGAGTGAGGTGTTCGGCAAGGATGCGGCGGAATATTCCTACGCCTGGGCCATCGCGCACTACATCGAACAGGTGGCCGCCGCGGGCAAGGCCGTCTACAACCTGCCGATGTACGCCAACGCGGCGCTGCGCGATCCGTTCAACCCCGGCCCGCCCGGCGGTTACTCCAGTGGCGGCCCCACCGACAACGTGATCGGCATCTGGCGTGCGGCAGCGCCGTCGCTCGATTTCGTTTCGCCCGACATCTACATGCGCGAGTGGAAGAAATACACCACCGTGCTGGACCGCTACAGCCGCCCCGACAACGCGCTGTTCGTGGCCGAGACCGGCAACGACGTGGCTTATGCGCGCTACGTGTTCGCCACGCTGGGCCATCAGGGCATTGGCTTCTCGCCGTTCGGCATGGATTACACGAAGTATTCCAACTGGCCGCTGGGCGCCAAGGCGATCACCCCGGAAACCATCCAGCCGTTCGCCGCCAACTACGAGCTGCTGGCGCCGCTGGCCGGGCTGATCGCCAAGCAGAGTTTCGCGGGCAAGGTGTGGGGCGCGTCCGAACCCGATGAAGCCCACGAGCAGACGCTGGACCTGGGCGACTGGCGGGTGCAGGTGAGCTACGGCCGGCCGCAGTTCGGCATGGATCCGCCGCAGGGCAATCCGCAAAAACTCGGCGGCGTGGTGATCGTGCAACTGGCCCCCAATGAATACCTGGTGGCCGGCTATCACGCGCGGGTGAACTTCATGCCGCCCAAGGGCCACGACGGCCAGCACTTCCTGCTGGAAAAAGTGCAGGAAGGCCGCTACGACGAAAACGGCCAGTGGCATTTCATCCGCGAATGGAACGGCGACCAGACCGACTACGGCCTCAACCTCACCAGCCAGCCGCAGGTGCTGCGGGTGAAGCTGGCCACGTATTGAATCCCGAACCGCATGGTGCCCATAGGTCGTGAATAGTCCATGGGGCAGCGCGCAACCAATTTTTTCCTTCCCCTGCGAAGCGGGGGAAGGTGCCGAAGGCGGATGGGGGCGCTCTTGATCTTGCCTTTGCACAGCGAAAAGCACCCCCTTCCGCCCTTCGGGCACCTTCCCCCGCTGCGCGGGGGAAGCAAGAACACACTTGAGTCCCGAACGTACGCCGCGCTCAACCGATTCACCGATTGGAGACTGACCCATGTACCGCATTCCCCTGAATCCGCTGGTCGGATGCCTGCTGATCGGGCTCCTGTCCGGCTGCGGCAGCAACGCCGCGCCATCCGCTGACAACAGCGCCGCGTCGACCAAGGCCGCGTTCCAGCAGATTGCCGACGGCGTCATCGTGGACGTGGGCGACAGCGAGAAAGTGCGCCTGCAGGTGGTGGACGATTCGATCATCCACGTCACCGCCGTGCCCACGGGCGGCTTCGACCTGCCCAAGAGCCTGATGGCGATCAAGACCGGCGGCGACAAGCAGTTCACCGTCGCCACCGACGCCGGCCACGTGCTGCTGAAGACGCCCAAGGTCACCGCCGAGGTGGCGACAAAAACCGGCGCGGTGCGCTTCCTCGACAGCAGCGGCAAAGTGATCCTGGCCGAGCAGCCGGACGGGCGCAGCTTCACGCCGGTGAAGGTGGACGGCAAGCCGTTCTACGCCGTGCGGCAGGAGTTCGCCTCGCCCGACGACGAGGCGTTCTACGGCCTGGGCCAGCACCAGAAAGGCACGATGAACTACAAGGGCAAGGACGTGGAGCTGGCCCAGCACAACATCGACATCGCCATTCCGTTCGTGGTCTCCAGCCGCAACTACGGCGTGCTGTGGGACAACAACTCGATCACCCGCTTCGGCGACCCGCGCCCGTACCAGATGATCGACAAGCAGCTGAAGGTGTTCGACGCGGACGGCAAGCCTGGCGGTCTCACCGCCAACTACTACGTGGACGGCAAGCTCAAGCTCAGCCGGGTCGAGTCGCAGATCAACTACGAATACAACAAGGATCTGAAGCACTGGCCCAAATCGCTGCAGGGTGTCGACTTCCAGGGCAACCCCCTTACCGGCGGACCGGGGCAGAAGGTGGAGTGGAAAGGTTCGCTGGCGTCCGACGTGGCCGGCCTGCACAAGTTCCGGCTGTATGCCAGCGGCTATTTCAAGCTGTACATCGACGACAAGCTGGTACTCGATGACTGGCGCCAGAACTGGAACCCCTGGTACCGCGACTTCACCGTGGCGATGAAGCCCGGCGAGAAACACGCCATCCGCCTCGACTGGACGCCGCAATCGGGCTACATCGCGCTGGATCATCTCGACCCGCTGCCCGCCGCCGAGCAGAGCGAGCTGTCGCTGTTCTCCGAGCTGGGCCATGCGATCAACTACTACTTCATCGGCGGCGACAATCTCGACGACGTGATCGCTGGCTACCGCGACGTCACCGGCAAGGCGGTGATGCTGCCGCGCTGGGCGTACGGCTTCTGGCAGAGCCGCGAGCACTACGCTTCCAGCGACGACCTGATCAGCACGGTGAAGGAATACCGCAAGCTGGGCCTGCCGCTCGACAACATCGTGCAGGACTGGTTCTACTGGAAAGAGGACGCCTGGGGCTCGCAGCAGTTCGACCCCGCGCGCTACCCCGACCCGCAGAAACTGGTCGATACACTGCACGGCCTGCATGCGCACTTCATGATCTCGGTGTGGCCGAAGTTCTACCCCACCACCGCCAACTACAAGGAGCTCGACGCCAAGGGCTACATGTACAAGCGCAACGTCGAGCTGGGCCAGAAGGACTGGGTCGGCAAGGGTTACCTCAACTCGTTCTACGACCCGTACAGCGAGGAGGCGCGCGCGATCTACTGGCGCCAGATCAACGACAACCTGGGCAAGCTGGGCATGGACGCGTGGTGGATGGACGCCACCGAGCCCGACATCCAGTCCAACATCAGCATCGACGAGCGCAAGCTGCGCATGGGGCCGACCGCGCAAGGGCCGGGCGCCGCGTTCTTCAACTCGTACCCGCTGATGACCACCACCGCGGTGTACCAGGGCAGCCGCAAGTCGTATCCCGACCAGCGCGTGTTCATCCTGACCCGCTCGGCGTTCGCCGGCCAGCAGCGCAATGGCGCGGCAAGCTGGAGCGGCGACGTGGTGTCGCGCTGGAGCAACTTGCGCGACCAGATCTCCGCCGGCGTGAACTTCTCGCTGTCGGGCATCCCCAACTGGACTACCGACATCGGCGGCTTCGCGGTGGAGACGCGCTACGAGAAACCCGATGCGGAGAGCCTGAAGGAATGGCGCGAGCTCAACGTGCGCTGGTTCCAGTTCGGCGCCTTCAGCCCCCTGTTCCGCTCGCACGGCCAGGCGCCGCTGCGGGAGATCTACAACCTGGCGCCGGTCGGTTCGGACGTCTACAACACGCTGGCCTGGTACGACAAACTGCGCTATCGCCTGCTGCCGTACATCTACACGCTGGCGGCCGATACGTATTTCAAGGACGGCACCATCATGCGTGGCCTGGTGATGGATTTCCCGAACGACCCCAAGGTGCGCGAGATCGACGACGAGTACCTGTTCGGCCCGGCGTTCCTGGTCGCGCCCGTCACCGAATACCAGGCGCGCAGCCGCGACGTCTACCTGCCGGCCGGCAGCAGCTGGTACGACTTCTACACCGGCAAGCGGTACCAGGGCGGCCAGACGATCACGGCGGATGCGCCGCTGGCGCGGATGCCGTTGTTCGTGCGCGCCGGCGCGATCGTGCCGGTCGGCCCGGCCATCCAGTACACCAACGAGAAGCCCGACGCGCCGATCACGCTGTTCGTCTACACCGGCGCCAACGGCACGTTCTCGATGTACAAGGACCAGGGCACCACCTACGACTACGAGCACGGTGCGTTCGCCCGCGTGCCGTTCAGCTATGACGAGGCCAGTGCTACGCTGACCATCGGCAAGCGCGAAGGCAGCTATCCGGGCATGCCCGCGCAGCGCACCTTCAACATCCGCTGGATCTCCGGCCCGACGCCAACCGCCACCGATTTCGAGGCGAAGGCGGCGCAGAGCGTGCACTACGACGGCACCGCGATCACCGTACACAAGGACGCGTCGACACCATGAAAGAAAGTACGCCACGGCCGCGCTTGATCGGTCTTGACTGGGGCACCACCGGACTGCGCGCCTACCTGATGGGCGAAGGTGGTCGCGTGCTGGAATCCCGCGAGCGTCCGTGGGGCATCCGGCACCTGCCTGCCGGCGGTTTCGATGCGGCGCTGGACGGCATCGTGGCCGACTGGCCCGACCTGCCGGTGCTGGCCTCCGGCATGGTCGGCAGCCGCGGTGGCTGGCGGGAAGTGCCCTACGTGGAACTGCCCGCCACCATCGATGCGGTGGTGGTGGCGTTGGGTTCAGTCGACAGCGTCAGCGGCCGTCGCGTGCATCTGGTGCCGGGCCTGCGCAATACGGTTGTCGCCGACGTGATGCGCGGCGAGGAGACCGAGATCTTCGGCGCGCTGGCGCTGCAACCGGTGCTGGCGGGACGCTCGGCGCTGCTGCTGCCGGGCACCCACAGCAAATGGGTCAACGTGCTGCACGGGCGTGTGGTCGATTTCGCCACCGCGATGACCGGCGAGCTGTACACGGCGCTGCGTCACCACAGCATCCTGGGTGCCGGGCTGGGCAAGGACGACCCGCCGTTCGACCAGGACGCCTTCCTGCGCGGCGCGCAGAGCGCGCGCGACAGCGGCGCGGGCGGCGCGCTGAGCCGGCTGTTTTCCAGCCGTGCGCTGGTACTCACCGGCGAGCTGGCATTGCCCGCCGTACCCGATTACCTCTCCGGGCTGCTGATCGGCGAGGAGCTGCGCAGCGCGATCGCCGCCGGCCGCGTCAACACCTCCACCCCGCTGCAACTCATCGGCAACCCGGTGTTGTGTCGGCGCTACGCGGTGGCCGCCTCCTGCTTCGAACTGGGCATGGCGTTACCGCCACGCGGCGCCGCCGCACTGGGCCTGTGGCAGATCGCACGGGCCGCGGGGTTGATGCCCGAGTCCGGGCAGGTGGGACGGTCGTGAACATCGCCGGCCTGGGGGTTTTCGCCACGCCGACAGCAACAACGCGGAGAGCTGTTCCTTCCCCCGCTTGCGGGGGAAGGTGCCCGGAGGGCGGATGGGGGCACGCGATGGAAAAACCCCCAGCAGTGGCTTTCTTCACAAGATTGGAATGATCACATGCTCATACCCGACCCGCCCCGGCGCCGCCGTGGCAAGGCGCGCGCCCGCCTGATGCTGGCCGCCGTCGCCGCACTCGGCCTGTTTTCCGGCGCGTCCCTCGCTGCCCAGAACCTGCAACTGCACTACGACGCGCCCGCCAACACCTTCAACGAAGCGTTGCCGCTGGGCAACGGGCGCATGGGGGTGATGGTTTACGGTGGCGTGCAGCAGGCGCGTTATTCGCTCAGCGAAATCAGCATGTTTTCCGGCTCGCGCTACGACGGCGCCGATCGCAAGGAGGCGGTGAACTACCTGCCGAAGATCCGCCAGCTGCTGCTGCAAGGCCGGAATGTCGAAGCCGAGCAACTCACCAACCAGCACTTCACCTGGAGCGGCGAGGGCGCCAATGCGCACTACGGCACCTACCAAGGCCTGGGCACGCTGACACTGGATTTCGCCGCGAACGCGGCACCGGTCAGCGACTACCGCCGCCGCCTGGACATCCCCAGCGCCACCAGCGACGTGCGTTACGCGCAAGACGGCGTCCGCTATCGGCGCGAGATGTTCGTCAGCGCGCCCGACCAGGTGATGGTGCTGCACCTCAGCGCCGACCGCGCTGGTGCGTTGAATTTCGTGGCTCGCCTCGATCGCGCCGAACGCGCCAGCGTCGAGGGCGATGGCGCCAACGGCCTGCTGATGCGCGGTGAACTGGACAGCGGTGGCAGCGGCAAGGGGCTGGCTTTCGCCGCGCGGGTGCGGGTGATCGCACCCGGCGCCAGCATGCACGCCGACGCGCACGGCATCCGCGTCGAACACGGCACCGACGTCACCGTGCTGATCAGCGAAGCCACTGACTACGATGGTTTCGCCGGACGCCACACCACCGACCCCGTCGCCGCCAGCGCCACCGATCTGCAGCGGGTGGCGAGCCGCTCAGTGGCGCAACTGCATGCGGCGCACGTGGCCGATTTCAGTTCCTGGTTCGACCGCTTCTCGCTGCAACTGGGCAGCGTCGACAACACGCGCGAAACGATGTCCATGCGGGCGCGGCTCGATACCTACGGCGCCAGCGGCGACCCCGGTTTCGCCGCGCTGTATTTCCAGTACGCGCGCTACCTGCTGATTTCCTCCTCGCGCCCCGGCGGGCTGCCCGCCAACCTGCAGGGGCTGTGGGCCGAAGGCACCAGCACGCCATGGAATGGCGATTACCACACCAACGTCAACATCGAGATGAACTACTGGCCGGCCGAGCCCACCGGCCTGGGCGAGCTGGTGCAGCCGCTGTTTGCGCTGACCGCCTCGCTGCAACAGCCCGGCGCCAAAACCGCGCAACGCTACTACGGCGCGCGCGGATGGGTGGTGCATACGCTGACCAACCTGTGGGGCTTCACCGCACCCGGCGCCGAGGCCAGCTGGGGCGTGTGGCAGGGCGCGCCTGCATGGCTGAGCTTCCACATCTGGGATCACTACCGCTACACCGGCGACCGCGACTTCCTGCGCCGCTACTACCCCGTGCTGCGCGGCGCCGCGCAGTTCTACGCCGATGTGCTGATCGAGGAGCCCAGCCACCACTGGCTGGTGACCGCACCATCGAGCTCGCCCGAAAACACGGTCTACATGGAGAACGGTGGCAAAGCCGCCATCGTGATGGGCCCGACAATGGACGAGGAACTGATCCGCTTCCTGTTCGGCGCGGTGATCGAGGCCTCGCAAACCCTGCACGTGGATGCCGATTTCCGCCGCGAGCTGGAAGCCAAGCGGGCGCGACTGGCGCCGATCCAGATCGGCCCCGACGGGCGCATCCAGGAATACCTCAAGCCTTACCGCGAAGTGGAAGTGCACCACCGCCACGTATCGCACCTGTGGGCGCTGTTTCCCGGCAACCAGATCGACCTTGCCAAAACCCCGAAGCTCGCCGCCGCGGCAGCGCGCTCGCTGGACGTGCGCGGTGACGATTCCACCGGCTGGTCGGAGGCGTACAAGGTGAACCTGTGGGCCCACCTGGGCGACGGCAACCGCGCGCTGCACCTGTTGAACGTGCTGTTCAAACCCGCCTCGCGCGACACCCGGCTGGGCCACGAATGGGCCGGCACCTATCCGAACCTGTTCAACGCCGGCCCGCCATTCCAGATCGACGGCAACTTCGGCGCCACCTCGGGCATGGTGGAAATGCTGATGCAAAGCGAACCCGGCCAGCTCGACCTGCTGCCCGCCTTGCCCGATGCGTGGCCGCAAGGCGAAGTGCGCGGCCTGCACGCGCGCGGCGGTTTCGTGATCGACATGCGCTGGGCGAAAGGCAAGCTGGTAGAAGCCAGCGTGCGCTCACTGCGCGGCGGCGACTGCAAGGTGCGCTATGGCAAGCGGCAGGTGTTGCTGTCGACGAAGGCCGGCCAGACCTACAAACTGCAACCCGCCGATTTCCTGTAGGAGCCACGACCTCTGTGGGAGCGACTTCAGTCGCGATGCTTCTGCTCTGGAACCCCACAGCAAGAGCATCGCGGCTGAAGCCGCTCCCACAGTGAATGTCGAGAATCAGGCCCGCCCGTAAACATCGTCAAACCGCACGATGTCGTCCTCACCCAGATAACTGCCCGACTGCACCTCGATCAGTTCCAGCGGTAGCTTGCCGGGATTGCGCAGGCGATGCTTGCTGCCCAGCGGGATGTAGGTGCTCTGGTTCTCGCCCAGCAGGAAAACCTTGTCGTCGCAGGTGACCTCGGCCGTGCCGGAGACCACGATCCAGTGTTCGGCGCGGTGGTGATGCTTCTGCAGGCTGAGGCTGGCGCCGGGTTTGACCACGATGCGTTTCACCTGGAAACGCTCGCCTTCCTCCAGCGAGTCGTACTTGCCCCAGGGGCGATGCACCACCCGATGCAGTGAGTGTTCGCTGCGACCGGCGGCCTTCAACTTCTCGACGATCTTCTTCACGTCCTGCGCGGCATCGCGATGCGCCACCAGGGTGGCGTCCGGCGTGGTCACCACGATCAGGTCGTCGACGCCGACGGTCGCCAGCAGATGGCGATCGTGCGAGCGCAGCAGCGAGTTGCGGGTATCGATCGCCAGCGTGTCGCCGTCGTGCGCATTGCCTTGCGCATCGTGCGCCGAGGTCTGCCACAACGCCGACCACGAGCCGATGTCGCTCCACGCGCAGCTGACCGGAATCACCGCCGCGCGGCGGGTCTTTTCCATCACCGCGTAGTCGATCGAATCGTCCGGCACGCGGGCGAATGCGTCACGGTCGATGCGCACGAAATCCAGATCGACCGACGCTTTCGCATGCGCCTCGCGCACCGCGGCCAGCATCGCCGGCGCATGCGCCGCCAGCTCTTCCAGGTAGCGCGACGCCTTGAACAGGAACATGCCCGAGTTCCAGTCGTAGCCGCCGTCGGCGACATAAGACTGTGCGGTGGCGAGATCCGGTTTCTCGACAAACTTGTCCACGTGGTAACCGTCACCCACCGCGTCGCCATGATGGATGTAGCCGAAGCCGGTTTCCGGGCGATCAGGACGGATGCCGAACGTCACCAGCCAGCCCTGCTCGGCCAGCGGCAACGCCTTTTCCACCGCCGCGGCAAACGCGGCGGTGTCGCCGATAAGGTGGTCGGCCGGAAGCACCAGCAGCACCGCGTCGGCATCGCGATCGATCGCCTGCAGCGCACCCAGCGCAATCGCCGGCGCCGTGTTGCGCGCCAGCGGCTCCAGCACGATGGTGGCGTCGTCGATGCCAGATTCCAACAACTGGTCGGCGGCAAGAAAGCGGTGGTCGTCACTGGCCACCACGATCGGCGCCGCCACCCGCGGCAACTGCCGCGTACGCGCGATCGCCTGCTGGAAAAGAGTGCCCTGGCCGGCTAGCGCCAGGAATTGCTTGGGCAGGTTCTTGCGCGACACCGGCCAAAGCCGAGTGCCGCTGCCGCCACTGAGAATGAGGGGGATCAACATGATTCAATGTCCTGAAGTAGCGAGCGTGCGCACGACCTCGCGCAGGCCCTGTTGCCAGTCGGGCAGGGGAAAGTTGAAACGTTGCCGAAAGCCGCTATTGTCGAGCAACGACCACGCCGGACGCACGGCAGGCGTGGCGAATTCGGCACTGCTGATCGGCAGCACACGCGGCTGCCGGGCAAGAAGCCCCAGCATTTCGGCCTGCTCAAAGATCTCGGTGGCAAAACCGTGCCAGCTGGTGGCGCCCCCGGCTACGAGATGGTGCGTGCCGAGCAGTGGGGGCTGTTCGTTACGGTCTGTTGCCAGCCAGCGATCGAGCGCGGTCAGGCTGCCGTTGACGATGAGGGAGGTATCAGTCGGGGCGCCGTGCTGGTCGGCAACCACGCGCAGCTCCTCGCGTTCGGCGCCCAGGCGCAACATGGTGCGCAGAAAGTTGTGTCCATGGGCCGCGTACACCCATGCGGTGCGAAAGATCAGGTGGTCGGCGCCGCTGTCACGCAGTGCCCTTTCACCAGCCAGTTTGCTTCGGCCATAGGCGCCCAGCGGCGCGGTGCGCGCGTCAACCTCGTAAGGCTGCGACTGGCGGCCATCGAATACATAATCGGTGGAATAGTGGATCACCAGCGCGTCATGCGTGGCGGCCCACTGACCAAGTACGCCGACAGCCTCACCATTGACGCGTGTCGCCAGCGCTTCTTCCTGCTCGGCGCGATCGACCGCGGTATAGGCCGCGGCGTTGACGATCACGTCCGGCTGCGCGCGATCAAGCAGCGCGGGCAGCGATTCGGGAATCGACAGATCGGCAATTTCGCCATGGCGCCCGTCGACGAGCACGCCGTCGCGGCTAGCGGCAAGCAGGTCGCCGCGTGCCGCCAGGCCGCCCTGGTCGAGAAACGTGCGACCAAGCTGTCCATTGGCGCCGAGCAGCAGGATTCTCATGCCTTGAAGACCGGCAAACGCTCCGGCGCCACATCGTGCAGAAACGGCGTGATTCGATCCTTGTCCGACAACAACGGGTCGCTGACCGGCCAGTCGATGCCCAGCGCGGCGTCATTCCAGCGGATGCCCGCGTCGGTCTTGGCGTCGTACAGCGCGGTGCATTGGTAGCTGAACGTGGCGAAGTCGGACAAGACGCAGAAGCCGTGCGCGAAACCCTCCGGCACCCAGAAATGACGATGGTTTTCGGCGGTGAGCATTACGCCGACCGACTGACCGAATGTCGGTGAACCTTGGCGAATGTCCACCGCGACATCGTAGACCTCGCCCTCAAGCACACTGACCAGCTTGCCCTGCGGATTCGGCCACTGGTAATGCAGGCCGCGCAACACGCCCTTGGCGGAACGCGAGACGTTGGATTGCACGAAACGGCGGTCGATGCCGGCGTCGCGGTACTTTGCCTCGTTGTAGCTTTCGTAGAAAAAGCCGCGGGCGTCGCCGAACACTTGCGGTTCGAGGACAAGTGCGCCGGGAAGCGCGGTCTCGATCACCTTCATCGTGCCAGGCCCTGCTTCGGCAATTGCTGCAGGTATTGGCCGTAGCCGGTCTTGGCCAAGGGCGCCGCCAGGGCGAGCAATTGCTCGGTGTCGATCCAGCCGTTGAGGTAGGCGATCTCCTCGGGGCAGCAAACTTTGAGTCCTTGCCGGTTTTCGATCGTCTGGATGTAGTTGCCTGCTTCCATCAGCGACTCGTGCGTGCCGGTATCGAGCCAGGCGAAGCCGCGGCCCAGTTGCTCCAGGTGCAGCGAGTTGTCGTCGAGATAGCAGCGGTTGAGGTCGGTGATTTCCAGCTCGCCGCGCGGCGAGGGTTTCAGCGCCGCGGCGTAGTCGCAGACGCGCTCGTCGTAGAAATACAGGCCGGTTACCGCGTAGTGCGATTTCGGTTGGGCCGGTTTCTCCACCAGGCCGATCACCTTGCCGGCGGCATCGAACTCGGCCACGCCGTAGCGCTCCGGATCCTTCACCCAGTAGCCGAACACGGTGGCGCCATGCTCGCGTGCCGCAGCGTGCCTGAGCCGCTCGGTGAAGCCGTGGCCATAGAAAATGTTGTCGCCCAGCACCAGGCAGCTCGGCTTGCCGTCGATGAAATCGCGACCGATGGTGAAAGCCTGGGCCAGCCCGTCCGGCGAGGGTTGCACCGCGTAGCGAATGTCGATGCCCCACTGCGAGCCGTCGCCGAGCAGGCGCTGGAACATTTCCTGCTCGTGCGGCGTGTTGATCACCAGCACTTCGCGGATACCGGCCAGCATCAGCGTGGCCAGCGGGTAATAAATCATCGGCTTGTCGTACACCGGCAGCAGCTGCTTGCTGGTCGCGCGGGTGATCGGATGCAGCCGGGTGCCCGAGCCGCCGGCCAGGATGATGCCCTTGGTTGTCGTCATGATCCGAGCCGCTCCATGCGATAGCTGCCGTCGAGCACGCGCTGGCTCCACGGCTGGTTGGCGAGATACCAGTCCACCGTCTGCGCGATGCCGGTTTCGAAGGTCTGCGACGGCCGCCAGCCCAGTTCGCCCTGCAGCTTGCTGGAGTCGATCGCGTAGCGGCGATCGTGGCCGGGGCGATCTTTCACGTAGGTGATCAGCGATTCGCGCGGGCGCCCGTCGGCCAACGGCTGGCGCGCATCGAGCAGGGCGCAGATGGCCTCCACCACTTCGATGTTTTCACGCTCGGCATTGCCGCCGACGTTGTAGGTTTCGCCGACCCGGCCGGCGTCAAGAACGCGGCGGATAGCGCTGCAGTGGTCGCCCACGAACAGCCAGTCGCGGATGTTCTTTCCGTCGCCGTAGACCGGCAGTGATTCGCCAGTCAGCGCCTTCTGGATGATCAGCGGGATGAGCTTCTCGGGGAACTGGTACGGCCCGTAATTGTTCGAGCAGTTGGTGGTCAGTACCGGCAGCCCGTAGGTATGGTGGAACGCGCGCACCAGGTGATCGGAGGCGGCCTTGGAGGCGGAGTAGGGCGAGTTCGGCGCGTAGGCGGTCTGTTCGGTGAACTTGCCCTCGGCGCCCAGCGAGCCGTAGACCTCGTCGGTCGACACGTGCAGGAAGCGGAACGCATCGCGCACCCCGTCGTCGAGGCCGCGCCAGTAGTCGCGGGCGGCTTCCAGCAAGGCCAGTGTGCCCACCACATTGGTCTGCACGAACTCGGCCGGGCCGTCGATGGACCGGTCTACGTGCGATTCGGCCGCAAAGTTCACGACGGCGTCGGGGCGATGCTGGGCCAGCAGCTTCGCCACCAGTTCCCGGTCACCGATATCGCCCTGCACGAACACATGACGGTCATTGCCGGCCAGCGAGGCCAGCGTGTCCGGGTTGCCGGCGTAGGTAAGCTTGTCCAGATTGATCACCAACAAGCCGTCGGCGACCGCCTGCAACACGAAGTTGGCACCGATGAAACCGGCGCCTCCGGTGACCAGCAAGGTGGATGGAGAAGTCATCAATACGTCCATGGTTCGACGGAAATAAGCGGCAACTTGTTTGCCGAGGGAGTGGCAAATGATGCCTTTTCCCGCTTCGCCAACCAAGCTCGAGGGCTCGGGCAGGTTGGAACTGTGACGAAAAAAGCCGATTCTGCCTCCCCTTGGATGAACGTTGCGCGTCCGGGCAGTCGGCAAAACCTCCATAGAAGGTAAGATGACGGACTTCATGTATGACAGGAGCCCGCACGGCGGGTTGTTGAGGTCGATGAAAACTGGCACGAAGCAAAAGCGGCATGGCATGGGAACCCGGGCCATCCACGCCGGGCAGCATCCGGATCCTTCCACTGGCGCCATCATGACGCCGATCTACGCCACCTCGACCTACGTGCAACAAAGCCCCGGCAAGCACAAGGGCTATGAGTATTCACGTACGCAGAACCCTACACGGATGGCCTACGAGCGCTGCGTGGCGGATCTGGAAGGTGGGGTAGCCGGTTTCGCTTTCGCGTCCGGTCTCGCCGCGGCATCGACTGTGCTGGACCTGCTTGACTCGGGCAGCCATATCATCGCGATGGATGACCTGTATGGCGGCAGCTATCGCTTGTTCGAAAAAGTTCGTCGGCGTTCGGCTGGTCTGGACTTCAGCTTTATCGATCTGAACGACGGCGCGGCGCTGAAGGCTGCGCTGAAGCCGAACACCCGGATGATATGGGCCGAGACGCCTACCAATCCGATGCTTAAGCTGGTCGACCTGACCAAGGTCGCCGCATTTGCAAAAAAACACGGTCTGATTCTGGTGGTCGACAGCACGTTCTGCTCACCGATGATCCAGCGGCCGCTGGAACAAGGCGCCGACCTGGTGCTGCATTCAGCTACCAAATATCTGAATGGTCATTCCGACATGGTCGGCGGCATCGTGGTCGCAGGCAACGAGGATCTAGCTCAGAAGATGGGCTTTCTTCAGAATTCCGTGGGTGCCGTGGCCGGGCCATTCGATGCCTTCCTTGCCATGCGTGGCCTGAAGACCCTGCACCTGCGCATGAAGGCCCATTGCGCCAGTGCGCTGGAACTTGCCACGTGGCTGGAAAAACATCCGGCGGTGGAGCGGGTGATCTACCCGGGACTGAAGAGCCACCCTCAGCATGCGTTGGCAAAGCGCCAGATGCGTGGCTTCGGCGGCATCATCACGATCGAGGTCAAGGGCGGTCTGAAAAAGGCCCGGCGCATGCTTGAACGATGCGAGCTGTTCTCGCTGGCTGAATCGCTTGGGGGGGTCGAGAGCCTGATCGAACATCCCGCGATCATGACGCACGCTTCTGTGCCCGCCGCCAACCGTAGACGTCTGGGCATCAGTGACGGATTGATACGGCTGTCGGTGGGGGTGGAGAACGTGGAAGATCTGCGCGATGAGCTTGCTGCGGCTCTGGGTTGAAAACCATTCGCCCGCGCTTTGATGCCTGTTCGTCTCAGTGAGAATCCTGGTTTCAGCGATGGGTTGTCGAGCACCGCTAATGGGGTTGGTTCATCAAGAGGCTTCGGCGTCAAAAAGTATCGGCTTTTGCGTGGACAGCAATTTACCGAGGCATTTTTCAAAGACGATTCAATTCGGTTATTCAGCGGATCACCGTCCGGGTCTGCTGATGGTCTGACCCCTGGCCTGAGTTTAGTGAAGAGTTATCCGAGATAGCATGATTTCAATTTATCGGACAAATAACCCATTTTCGCCCTATCTGGCGCTTCTTCGTCATTTCGCCATAATCGCGCAAATGGGTAGGCGCGATGTTGTGGGTCGCTACAGAGGTTCATTTGTCGGCCTGCTGTGGTCGTTTTTCAACCCCCTGTTGATGCTCATCATTTACACGTTTGTTTTCGGTGTCATCTTCAAATCGCACTGGGCCGGCCAGGTTGGCGGCAAGTTCGAGTTCGCGATCATCCTGTTCGCGGGGATGAACATCAATTCGATGTTCGCTGAATGCGCAAACCGCGCGCCAACGCTGATCATAGAAAACACGAATTTCGTGAAGAAAGTAGTTTTCCCGCTGGAGACTCTGGCATGGAGCACCTTGGGATCTGCGCTTTTTCACTTACTGGTGTCGACTCTCGTGCTGTTGGCGATCTCGTTGCTCGTGCTTGGCACTGTGCCGTGGACGATCGTGTTGTTTCCGATCGTCGTCGCCCCGTTTCTTCCTTTCATCGCCGGCCTGATTTGGCTGCTGAGCTCGCTTGGGGTGTTTCTCCGGGATCTCAAGCAGGCAATGGGCATCATCACGGCTGCGCTCATGTTTCTGGCGCCAATTTTCTACCCCATGGAACAGATTCCTCCAGACTATCGCAATCTGCTTTACCTCAATCCGCTTACGGCTATCGTCGAGGCTTCGCGGGACGTGCTGGTTTGGGGGCGCTTGCCGGACTGGGGCATGCTTGGCATTTATACGCTGGTGTCCTGCGCTTTCGCGTGGGTAGCGTTTGCCTGGTTCGAGCGCAGTCGCAAGGGGTTTGCTGATGTCCTCTGAGCCGCTGAGCATTTCTGTCAAGTCGCTTGGCAAGAAGTACGACATCTATGCGCAACCTGCGGATCGCCTCAAACAGATGGTCCTGCCACGCGTTGGCCGGTTGGTCGGCAGGGGAAGGCGCGCCTACTACGATGAATTCTGGGCCCTTCGGGACGTCAGCTTCGAGGTGCGGCGGGGCGAAACTGTCGGCATTATCGGGCGCAATGGTTCCGGCAAGTCGACGTTGCTGCAAATGGTATGCGGCACACTGCACCCGACCGAGGGAACGGTCAGCGTCCATGGGCGCATAGCCGCGTTGCTTGAACTCGGTGCGGGTTTCAACGCGGAGTTCACCGGCAAGGAGAACGTCTACCTGAGTGGCCTCCTTTACGGTATTCCTGAAAGCGAGCTGCGCAAGCGGTATCAGTCCATTGTGGAATTTGCCGATATCGGCGAATTCATCAATCAACCCGTCAAGACCTACTCCAGCGGCATGTACGTTCGACTCGCCTTCGCGATCGCCGCCCACGTCGATGCCGATACGTTGGTCATCGATGAGGCGCTGAGCGTCGGCGACATTCGATTTACGCAGAAATGCATGCGCTACCTACGTGAGTTCCAGCGGACCGGAACGCTATTGTTCGTCAGCCACGACACCAGTGCGGTCACTAGCCTGTGCAGCCGTGCCATCTGGCTGGATTCGGGCCGGATGATGAAGGACGGCAGCGCGCGCGATGTGGTGGAGTACTACCTTGCCGAGCAACATGCTGCCGATCGCGCATCGTTGGGGCAGACGGTTACCGTTCGGCCACTCGCTTCGGTTGCCGGTGAAGCTACGAAGAACTCGACCCATAAAGTCGATGCCATGCCGATGGACGTCGTCGACCCGCGCAGGGCGGTGTTGAACGGCGAAGCAACGCGCAACTTGGTCGAGGTGTTCGAGTTCGATACCGCGAAGCTCAATAACGAGTTTGGTGCCGGAGCCGCACGCATTATTGATGTGCGATTGCTCAACGATGTTGGCGAGTTGCATCAGTTGACGGCAGGCGGCGAGGTCGCCGAGCTGGTGATCGAAGCCGAGGTGATCGAACCACTGGATGCGCCGATCTTCGGGTTCTATGTGAAGGACCGGTTGGGGCAGCGGCTTTTCGGCGACAACACCTATGTCAGCTACCGCGATCAACCGGTGCATGCACAGCCGGGGGCGCGTTTGCGCGCACATTTCCGTTTTCGCCTTCCGGTGCTACCCAGTGGCGATTACTCGGTCGATGTGGCGCTCGCAACTGGCGCCCAGGAAAATCATACCCAGCAACACTGGATACATGATGCACTGACCTTTCGAGCCAGCGAAAGCACCATGCGTCATGGTCTGGTTGGTATTCCGATGCACTCCGTCGAAATCGAGAAAATTGGAGATTAGGAATGGAATTCACTGGCGAACGCTATGTTCCAACCGAAGCGGGAGAAGTCCGCCACGAACACCTTCACCGCTATGCATGGTGCATGCCTTTGATTGCTGGCAAGGCCGTGCTCGATATCGCCTGCGGCGAAGGATATGGCAGCGCGCTCATGGCGCGACGCGCGCGCTCCGTAGTGGGCGTGGACATCTCGCTCGAGGCTGTGGAACACGCTAAAAAAGCGTATGGAGATGTTGCGAATCTCACATTCCGCTCAGGCAACGCTGCGGAGATACCGCTGCTTGATGACAGCGTGGATGTGGTCGTGTCCTTCGAAACCATCGAACATCACGATCGGCATGAAGAAATGCTGAGTGAAATTCGGCGCGTGCTGCGCCCGGATGGAATACTCATCATATCCTCGCCCAATCGTACGGTTTATTCAGAACTGGCGGGGTATCACAACGAATTTCATGTCAAAGAGCTGAATTTCGATGAGTTTGATCAGGTACTGAAGGGTCAATTTCATAACGTCAGTTATTTCGGCCAACGACTTGCTGTCGGCTCATCGATATTTGCCTTGTTCGACAAGTCCGCAAGCCCGACGATCGATGCTTTCACGGATACGGGTGCGGAAGTTGTTCCGCGGGCGGCGTCCTTGGCCGATCCAGTGTATTTCATTGCCGTCGCTGGGGCAGAAGGGGCTGGGCTCTCCGAACGACTGCATTCCTCAGTGCTTTTCTCCGAGAACGAGGATCTTTACACACACCATCGGCAGGTGGCCGCGTGGGCGAAGAAGCTGGATGTGGATTTGCTCGAAATTGGGAAACGCTACGCGAGCTTGGTCGCCGAGCACGAAGAAGTCGCGGTCTGGGGTCAGGGTTTGGATAAAGAGGTTGCAAAGCTCCGCAAAGCGCTGGTTGATGACGATACAGCGGTTGCAAAGCTGCGCAAAAAGCTGACTGACCGCGATACGCAAATGGCGGCGTTGGTGGCGGAGTGCCGGCGGCTCAAGGGTCGGACGGAGGAGTTGGGCGGTGAGCTTGGAGCGCAGCGGCAGCTCTACGAACAGATGCTGCGTTCGCACTCATGGCGGTTGACCCGCCCCCTTCGTTTTGCGGCGCGTTTGTTGCGCGGCGATATCGCGGGCGTTCGCGCCGGGCTGGCATCCCGGCGCAATCGCAACAAGTCATCCGGTTCGGTATCCGCGAGCGGCAGCAAACCTCCACAGGAGGATGATCACGTCGCGCTGAAGAAAATTCTCGCGCGGCTGACCTTTCCGCAGTACCACACCCCCGAAGTCACGATCATCATCCCTGGCTACGGCAATCTCCCCATCACCGTTGCCTGTCTCGACTCGATTGCCGCCCATCCGCCAGCGGTACCTTATGAAGTGCTGGTGATGGAGGATGCTTCCGGCGATCCGCAGATCCAGGCACTAGCCGAAGTGCCGGGGCTGCGTTTTGAGAATAACCCCGAGAACCTGGGTTTCCTGTTGTCGTGCAATCGAGCGGCCGGGTTGGCGCGTGGCCAGTACCTGTATTTCCTCAACAATGACACCGAGGTGACCGAGGGCTGGCTGGACGCCATGCTCGAAGTTTTCGCGAACTATCCCGAGTGCGGCATGGTCGGCTCCAAACTGGTCTACCCCGATGGCCGTCTGCAGGAAGCTGGCGGCATTATCTGGAGAGACGGATCCGGTTGGAACTATGGCAGGCTGCAGAACGCAGCCGATCCTGAGTACAACTATGTGCGAGAGGTGGATTATTGCTCCGGGGCATCATTGCTTGTGCCTCGCACGTTGTTCGACCAGCTCGGTCGCTTTGACGAACGTTATGTGCCGGCCTATTACGAGGACACCGATCTGGCCTTCAAGGTAAGGGACGCTGGCAAGCGGGTCTACTACACGCCGTTCTCCACGGTGATCCACCATGAGGGGGTTTCGCATGGCACGGATGAAAATGTGGGTATCAAGGGGTATCAGGTTCGTAACCGCGAGCTCTTCCGGGAACGTTGGGCGGAAAACCTGGAACAGGCCCACTACCCGAATGCATTGAACGTTCTTCGTGCCCGCGAGCGTAACTCGCCGGTAGCCACCATTTTGGTTATCGACCACTACGTGCCACAACCCGATCGCGACGCCGGTTCGCGGGTCATGGTCGAGTTCATGCGTCAGTTCGTGGCGATGGGGATGAAGGTTGTCTTCTGGCCGGACAATCTGTGGAACATGCCGGTCTATACGCGGCAGTTGCAATCGATGGGTATCGAGGTGATTTATGGTGAGAAGCGGCCGGATGCATTCGACAAATTCATTGCCGAGCGTGGCAGCGGGGTTGATCACGTTCTCCTGAGCCGACCGAATATCGCCATCAACTATGTCGAGGCATTGCGCAAATACACCCGGGCCCGCCTGATCTATTTTGGTCATGACCTCCACTGCATGCGCCTGCGTCGCCAGCAGAAAATCACGGGGGATAGCGCTTTTGGTCGCGAGGCAGCCGCCATCGAGCGCGTCGAAAGAAAATTATGGTCGGGCTGCGATGTGGTGCTGTATCCGTCGGAAGACGAGGTGGCCGAGCTGCTTGCCATCGCTCCGGGCGTGAACGTCATGTCCGTGCCGCTGTTTTGCTTTGACAACGTGGTGGAGGATGCTGCATCCAACCTCGACGAACGCAGCGACATATTGTTCGTCGCTGGCTTTGCGCATCCACCGAACGTCGACGCGGCGTGTTGGCTGGTCGAGGAAATTTTCCCGAAGGTACGCAGTCGCATAGCCGGGGTCACGTTGCGACTGGTTGGCTCCAATCCCACCGAGCAGGTAAGGGCGCTGGCTGCCACCGATGTTCAGGTGCTGGGGTACGTCGACGATGCCACGCTGGCATCGCTGTACAAGTCCTCGCGAGTCGTGGTGGCACCGCTGCGTTTCGGCGCAGGCGTAAAACTAAAGGTGCTTGAGGCCATGCAGCAGGGCGTCCCGCTGGTGACCACTTCGGTGGGGGCGCAGGGTTTGCCGGCATTGGAAACCACGGTTTGCGTCGCAGACGACCCGGAGGGCATTGCGGAAGCGGTCATCCGAATGCTCGATAACGATGGTGCATGGCATGAAGTTTCCAAACGGGGCAGCGAATACATCTCACATCGCTTCTCGGTGGGGACGATGACTACAGCGTTGACGCGGGCGCTGGGTAATGATGTGGCCTCGCACTGACGGGCGAGAGGATGGAAAAGCCGCCAGTGCAGTCGCAGGCACGCCTTGGTCGACGAAATGCGATGATCAAAGCTGTCGTAAACAAGCCGCGGGCTGAATGCCGATAGAAGCCCACGGCTACACCAGCGAGGGAAACAGCATGGATGGTGAGCGCGAACGTTACACCTGGCTAGACGGGGTCGAGCCGCATCTGTGGAAGATCGTGGCCCGCCAGTACTGCGAATACGCCTCACTGGAGCGCGACCATGCAGGGTTGCTTTCTCAGCGCCGGGCGTTTGAGTCGGCGTTGGCGGCCAGCCTGCCTGAAGGAGCAACGGCCTCCATCCCTGCTTACTGCAGAGCTTGTCGCGCTTATCGGTTGCTCAGCTATGATCATCACTACGCACCTGCCGATCAGGTCAACTGGCGGGAGCGGCTCCTCTGTCCTGTTTGCCAGCTCAACAATCGTTTGCGCCTGAGTTTTCACCTGTTTGAGGACCTCGGCTGCGCAGATGGGGATCAGATTTACCTTACCGAAGCGGTGACTTCGCTCGCTGCTCTCATGCGTGAACGCCATCCCGGCGTGGTAACCAGCGAATACCTCGGCCCTTCTTTTCATCCTGGGCAAATTGACGAGCGTGGCCTTCGGCACGAAGACGTTACGCAGCTCAGTTTTCCTGACGCAGCCTTTCAATGCGTCATGACTTTTGACGTGCTTGAACACGTGCCTGACTACAAGGCCTCGCTGGCGGAGTTTTACCGGGTGCTCAAGCCGGGCGGAACCTTGATGCTTTCGGCACCTTTCGTTGTCTCCTCGCCGCAAACCATCGAGCGTGCCCGTATCGGTCGGAATGGTGAGATTGAGCACCTGCTTCCGCCGGAGTATCACGGTGATCCCGTGGCCTCGGGCGGCGGAATACTCTGTTTCCATCACTTTGGCTGGGACCTCCTGCAAGCGCTGACAAACGCAGGGTTCACGGATGCAAGGGCCGAATTGTTCTGGTCGGTAGCATTTGGTTACATCGGCCAGGAGCAACTCGTCATCCTGGCGACAAAGTAGCCAGTGGCTGCTTGATAGGCGGCAGGTTCCAGATTTCCCCGCTGGCCCGGAATAGAGTCCAGACGACACGTTTTGCTGCAAGTGAAGAGCAAGACAGGAGAGCAAGAGTGACGAAATCAGCATTGTTTCCCGACGGCCACTTTTACTCCCCTGTAGTGAACACCGAAGAGGTGGTCGCCGACGAACAACGGATATGGTCGGGAGCCAAGACTCTACCGGGGGTAGACCTCAACCCTGCCAGTCATCAACGGCTGTTGAGGCGCTGGTTTCCCAGATTCGTGGCGGACTACGACTATCCGGAAGAAGGTCCGGAGGATGTGGCAC